>CALVEZ010000001.1 GCA_944326695.1 Candidatus Bilophila faecipullorum
GAGTTTTTATAACATAGGCAAAGCTTTAAGCTTTTAAGAACCTCCCGCCTAGCGGGAGGTTTTCTTCCATACAAAAAGGGAGCCGCCCAAATCAGGCGGCTCTTTTTTTAGACAGAGCCTTCTCGTATGCCCTTTTCAAGTTTCCTGATTCGGAGAATCTCCCTGATCCGCTTAAAAATCTGCCAAGGCGTTACAAGTACTCCTAAACAGACTGCAAAAAGAATTTTCAGTGCCGCACAAAAAGCGTACGCGCCACCTGACGTATACGCAAAAGGTGTTGCGGGCCCATCAACAAACTGCCATCCCCAATAAGTACAAGCAACAAGGATTCCTAGAGAAAAACCGCCTGTCCATGTGCCGCTCTCTCCACTTGCAATCAGAGCCGCAATCCCGATTGCGATAAGCAGGGTAATACCAAGTTCAACGGCAAGCCTAACGGCTACATTTCTGTTGTGCGAGAGCAGGCACGCCTCACACAACGGCGGCGCGAACCTCTCCGCACATTCGGAGCACAGCCCTTTACCACAAAGATTACAAGTTGCTACAGCCTGTCTACCCGGATGACGAGCACATTCCATATTCGTTCCCTCCTCAAGAAATGTTCTATGAGTACCGGATGAAACATTTAGTCTAGTTAATATTTTTATGCAAGCAATCGGCTAGTCCTAGAGAATGGAAAAAAACTCCTCACTCGCATGGGCTATTGCCAAAATCGTCAGGGAAGAACGTGAAAAAAAAGGACTGACTCAAGGTCAACTTGCTGGTCTTGCTGGACTTTCGGAAACGTATGTTTCTTTCATTGAACATGCCCACACGAAACTTTCCATCAATGCCCTTGTCCAGATTGCGGCAGTCTTTTCCCTTGAGGCTTCCGAAATTATGCAACGGATTGAAAAAGAAATGAAAAACGGCCCACAGCCTCCAAAGAAGCAGACGGGCCGTCCGAAGAAAAGCGCCAACTAACCGTAACAGTTATAGATTGTATTCTTTTTCTATTGCATCTTTCAGCTCTGAAAAAGGACGAGGCGGTACTTTACAATGTGAAATCAGGGAGCCAAGGGTAACAGTTTTTTGCTTGCCAAAAGAGCTGTTCAATCTCTGCGTCGCTACTGGGTAAAAATCCCACTGCGCCAAGTCAAGAGGATTGATTGTTTCTTGATCCTTATGTTTCAGCACACAAAAGACATAAACGTCTGCATGACGCTTCTCTTTCCCCACATAACCGACGCCATCCCAAAACTGCGTTTCAGCTATACCAAAAGAAATTGTTGAGAAGCCTTTTTGTTGCCATGACTGAATATAAGCGGATGTTTTGACTTCTATTTTGATCCCTTCAGGCGACAGAAGGTCGTAGCTTTCCCACGTCTGGCTGATTTGGGTACCGCACCCCATCGCCTTAGCCACGAAATATTCCGCCAGCTTGCCGCGTTCCGTATTACTGACCAAATCCGAAAAGGCCCACGCCCAAAAATCCTGAAGGCTATGTTCACCGTCCATCCCTTGAAAGCATTCTTTGCCGTTCTTGCGTGTTGCCTGTATAGGCAGAAGTTGTGCCATACTTTCCCTTACTCATTATAAGTAGTGAAAAATTCTCTGTACAAGATAGGTTACTGAAATTAAGCTACCCATTCTCCACAAAGCGCTTCCGCCTGCTGCAATACCGTCTGCACAGCACTATCCTGTAAATCCGGGGGGTAACCATACCTCCGCAATATTCTCTTGACCAATACGCGCAGGCGCGCCCGTGCTGATTCTCGATGCGCCCAATCCACGGAAACATTGGCCTTCAGGCTTATCAAAAGTTCGTGGGCTATTACCTTAAGACTATCGTTCCCCATAACCTGTACGGCACTTTTATTTTCCGCCAGAGCATCATAAAACGCGATCTCGTCTTCCGTCAGTCCAGACTCCTCCCCCTGTTCTCTGGCCTTTCTGATATCGACTGCAAGTTCAATAAGTTCTTGTATGACTTCAGCGGCAGTCAACGCATTGGAGTGGTACCGCGCTATCGAGTCTTCCAGCCGTTCGGAAAAAGCCCGCGTCTGGACAATGTTGTTTTGGCTTCTGGAGCGGATGCCATCATTCAGAAGCTTTCGCAACGACTCCAGAGCCAAATTTTTCTGGCGCAGTTGACGGACTTCCTCCAAAAATTCGTCGGAAAGAATGGAAATGTCAGGGCTCGTTATTCCCACCGCCTTGAGGATATCCACGATTTCGGTTGAGACAACGGCGCGGCTGACGATCTGCTGGATAGCGAAGTCGCGCTCTTCCCTGCTTTTGCCCGAACCGGTGCGGCTCTTGACCAACGCGGTATTGATGGCCTGAAAAAACGCCACCTCTTCCCGAACCCGTGCGGCCTCGTCGCTCGCCCCCGCCAGCGCATACGCCTTGGAAAGGGCAAGCACGGCATCCTGATAACGCCGGTGAGCCTTCTTCTTGCCTTCAGGCGTCGTTTCCTTCGCAGCATCCTTTTGCTGCATATCCAGAATCCATTCAATCGCTTCCGCCATCATGACCATGCGTTCATGCGGAGTGCCTCCAAGCGGCGTCATGTAGTCAAATCCATGATACATGGCGCGCACCACGTCGAGCTTCTCCAACAGGACAGCGACAGCCTGTACCTCATCAATACCGGTCTTCTCACGATCTGCAGAAGAATATTGGCTCAACGCATTTTTAAGATTCTGGGCGATACCAATATAGTCCACCACCAGCCCGGCAGGTTTGTCCCGAAATACTCTGTTGACGCGGGCTATGGCTTGCATAAGCCCGTGCCCACGCATCGGCTTGTCGATGTACATTGTGTGCATGCAAGGGGCATCAAATCCCGTCAACCACATATCCCGCACGATCACCAGCTTGAGCGGATCATTCGCATCCCGTGTCCGCTTGGCGAGAAGGTCGCGTCTTCCCTTGGTTCCGATGTGCTGCTGCCACTCCTGGGGATCACTTGCGGAACCGGTCATAACGATCTTGAGCGCGCCTTTATCATCATCCTTACTGTGCCATTCAGGGCGCAATGCTACGAGGGCACCGTACAGAGCCACACAAATACGGCGGCTCATGCAGACGATCATGCCCTTTCCTTCCAAAGTAGCTGTCCTTGCCTCAAAATGTTTTACGATGTCTTCAGCAATGAGCTTCAGCCGTTTCTCGCTCCCCACCAGCGCCTCGATCCCCGACCACTTGCGTTTAAGGGCTTCCTGCTGAATCTCGTCCTCATCCTCAAATTCCGCGTCTACGGCTTCGTCCAGATGAGGACGTTCATTTTCATCAAGCTCAATGCGGGCAAGGCGGCTTTCATAATAGAGGGGGACGGTCGCGCCGTCTTCCACGGCACGGCTGATATCGTAGATATCGATGTAATCGCCAAAAATACGAGGCGTATTTACATCGTCGGCCTCGATAGGCGTTCCGGTAAACCCGATAAAGGAGGCTCCGGGCAACGCGTCACGAAGATATTTGGCAAACCCATATGAAATTTCGCCGGTGTCTTTCTTTACCTTAGCCTTCAAACCATACTGGCTCCGGTGCGCTTCATCGACAATGACGACCACATTGCGCCGCGATGTCAGCACAGGATACTCGTCGCCCTTTCCCGGGGAAAACTTCTGAATCGTAGTGAAAATGACGCCCCCCGAATCGCGGCTAAGGAGCCGCTGGAGGTCTTCGCGACTCTCCGCCTGTACAGGCGTCTGCCGGATCAGCTCACGGCACGTGGAGAATGTGGAAAAGAGTTGATCATCAAGATCGTTGCGGTCGGTAAGAACCACAAGCGTGGGATTCTGCATGGCGGGATGCAGGACGAGCCGCCCGGCATAAAAAGCCATGAGCAGACTCTTTCCCGAGCCCTGCGTATGCCAGATGACCCCGGCGCGCTTATCGCCCTGCGGCAGAGACGCCTTTACCGTACAATCCACGGCATGGCGAACGGCATGGAACTGATGATACCCCGCCAGAATTTTGATGAGTCCGTCTTTCTCCAGAAAAACCGTACAATACCGGATAATATCCAGAAAACGCCGCCGTTCAAAAACGCCTTCCGTCAACACGGAAAGTTCAGGCGTTCCCTTGGGAGCCACGGATAGGCCATCAATCGTGCGCCACGGCATGAAGCGTTCCTCGTCCGCCGATAAAGAGCCAATGCGGGCCATCATGCCATCGGAGGTAAGGAGAACGGCATTGGTATGAAACAGCGCGGGGATTTGTTGCTTATACGTCTGCAACTGATTGAACGCCGCCGACAGAGTGGCGTTTTCGTCACCGGGAGCCTTTAACTCGACAACGGCCAACGGCAAGCCGTTGACAAACACGACGACATCCGGCCTGCGATTGATGCGCCCCGCGACAACAGTAAACTGGTTGTCGACCATCCAGTCGTTGGCATCGGGATCGTCAAAATCAAGAATGCGCACCTTGCCGGAGGTGAGCACGCCATCCTCTCCGAAATATTCCACATCCACGCCTTCCACGAGGAGCTTATGGATGCGCCGGTTCTCCTCAAGCAGATTGGGCAGTTCGCATTGTGTCAACGTTCGGATGGCGTCGGCTCTAGCCTCCGCAGGCAGTTCGGGATTGAGCCTACCTATGGCCTTTTCAAGCCGTCCGCGCAGAATGACCGTATCGAAGCTTTCCCGTTCCGGGCGTTTCCCGTCCGGCCCGATATTCTCTTCACTTTCCACCGCATAACCAAGGTCTGCGAAGTATGAAAGCAAGGCGGATTCAATATCAGCTTCGGAGAGAAAGGCCATGACTGCTCCTTACAGGAAAAGATTACACAATGTCAGCAACCATCTTTTCAGCATCCGGGACACGCATTTCTCCTGAAATGAGCTTAGGGAGAAGAGTGTCACGAAGAGAGGTAAGTGTATTTACTTCTAGTACATTTTTTTTAACCTTTTCCATCAATGGAAAAGCTGACTCTTCAAAGGCTATACATAATGATTCGGTAGGATAGTCAGAATAAATTGTTTCGAATGTACTACGGGTAATCGTACTAAAAACTGACCCATGTGCATTACTTTCGAGATGGGATATTGATTTTCTCAGTAAAAAATAAATAAAAAAATTACCTATATATTTACTAGCTTTTGCTGCATAGCAAGACTGATTTATTGTCATTGGTACACCAGTAAGTGCCAATTTGCCTACCGTACCTCGAGCTGTAATGATAGTACAATTTTGAGGAACTATCTTGACAGAGGAATTTTCAAATCCATATTTTGTAATATTCTTCTGCGTCTTAACAACAAATAAGTCCGAGCCAGATGGGGTATCCACAACAGAAAACCAAGGAATTTCACCATTCCAGTATTCATCAACAGAAGTTTTGGGAGTACCTCCTCCGAGTAATTCAAAAAAACATGATAAAGGCTTCCATCCCCACCCTTCCGGTTTACCTTCACCATCTAGACGATCAGGGAACAAATCCGCAATCTCACGGCTCATACATTCTAGCTGGCGGCCTTCCATCTTGGCGCGTACCGGCCCAAAATCCACAAACCAATCTTTGAAAGTCGCCTGTGCCATTGCTTCAAGTGTAGCGTTTTGGCGACGGTTAAGTTTTATCTTATCGTCCAGTGTACCGAGGATATGGGCAATAGCTTGTTGCTCAGAAAAAGGAGGAAATGAAAGTTTTATTTTCCGTAATTCCCTCTGTTTTATACCTGTTACTGTTGTTCCTGTTGATTTACTTTTTAATAGGTTTTGGACTGAATTGTCTAATAATAAATATTTTAAAAAAGTGTTATCTAAAAAACCATTTTTTCCACGCAATGTAACAACTCTTTGCGCCAAAGCAACTTTTGAATTTTGTAACTGCGCAACTTCCCCTAATGGTGCTTCTGTTGTTAAAACGACGTCCCCTTGTTTAGGCAACCCTCTCCGCATCCATTCATTATAATCATCGGGAGAAATATATTCTTCTACTGGTAATATTGTACCTTTTTTTATAATTTTTGCAGTAATAAGTGGAATACCGAAAGTTGTTTTTTTTGGGGTTTTGCCACGGTAATCAATGATAGCTTCCATGCAATCTTCAAGCATGTATGTTGGCCACTGTGGATTCATCATATATTCAATTCTCTTAAATTCTTCAAAATTTCCCTATCCAACCTCGCCCCTTCTTCCATCTGCTCCTTCAATTCCGCAGTGAGGCGGGCCATCTTCTCGGCAAAGGGTTCGTTATCCTCTTCCTGTTCCTCCGCTCCGACGTAGCGACCAGGCGTGAGAATGTGACCCTGTGCCCGGATTTCTTCCAGCGTTGCGGATTTGCAGAAGCCCTGCACATCCTCATAGGCCCCAGCATCAGATTCGCCACGCCACGCATGATAGGTATCCGCAATCTTTCTGATGTCCGCATCCGTCAGTTCCCGACGGGTGCGATCCACCATCACGCCCAGTTTACGGGCATCAATGAACAATACTTCCCCCCGACGATCTCGCCATGTTCCGGCCTTCGTCACGGGATGCTTATTCTTTGCAAGGAACCACAGGCAGGCCGGGATCTGCGTCGAATAGAAAAGCTGGCCCGGAAGCGCGATCATGCAATCCACAATGTCGCCTTCCACCATTGCCTTACGGATATCGCCTTCTCCCGACTGCGTGGACGACATCGAGCCGTTGGCAAGCACCACGCCCGCCGTACCATTGGGGGCCAGATGATGGATGATATGCTGAAGCCACGCGAAGTTGGCATTCCCTACCGGTGGGATACCGTATTTCCAACGCCCGTCTTCCCGAAGCTTGTCCCCGCCCCAGTCCGACACGTTGAACGGCGGATTGGCAAGAATGAAGTCAAACCGCTCGTCGCGCAGTTCATCCTTGTGGAAACTCCCGTCATTGTTCCACCTGATGTCGGAATCAATGCCACGCACGGCAAGATTCATCTTGGCAAGACGCCATGTAGTGTAGTTCGACTCCTGCCCGTACACTGCGATGTCGCCAAGGCGTCCGCCGTGCTCACGCATGAATGTTTCCGACTGAACAAACATGCCGCCGGAACCGCAGCAGGGATCATAGACCCGCCCGGAATAGGGTTCGAGCATCTCCACCAGCACACGCACAACGGAACGGGGCGTGTAGAACTCCCCACCCCGTTTGCCTTCCGCTCCGGCAAACTGCCCAAGAAAGTATTCGTACACACGCCCCAACACGTCCTTGGAGCTGTCCCCGTTCCCATTAAGATTGATATTAGAAAAAAGGTCGATAAGCTCACCAAGCATGATCTTGTTGAGTGCAGGCCGTGCATAATCCTTCGGCAAAACGCCCTTGAGTGACTCATTGTCCTTCTCAATCGCGCGCATGGCATCGTCTATGAGCGTACCGATGGTCGGAAGCTTGGCATTGTCCTTGAGGTACGACCACCGGGCCTCCTGCGGAACCCAAAATATGTTTTCGGCTGTGTACACATCCCGATCTTCCGCATCTTCAGGATATTCCGAGGCCAGAATTTCGGTGTGCTTCAACTCGAACGCATCGGAAATGTACTTGAGGAAAATCAACCCGAGAGCCACATGCTTGTAATCCGAGGGCTCCATATTGCCACGCAGCTTGTCTGCGGCCTTAAAAAGTTCCGCCTCAATCCCAAGCTGCGCTCCCGTATCCTGCGTTTCCGCCTTTTTCCTGCCTCGTGCCATGACGACTCCTGATTGCTGTTTGGAGTGAGAATAAAAGAGACACTCTCAAAAGGAAAGGGCTGTCCAAGCTTCGAACACTGGACAGCCTTCTTTTGGGCGTCTAGAATTATCCGCTCATAGCCACACAAGGGGGCTCTACAATGGGTACGCTATCACAGGTCCAAAAAATCATTCGTTTCCTTAAAGAAAATCAAGGACAATTTTTTACGGCCCGCCAAATAGCTCTATTTCTGGTCACCAAGTACGCCTCTGATTACGCCAACAAACGGAACAATCCCCGTTTTGCTGACGACAAGGCGTTTCTATCCCAAATTATCGCTGAAATCGGCTCGCAAAAAGATGCCCTTAAACGGGCAAACCCGGCACTCACATGGCAGGATCGTCCAAAACCACGCCGTTATTGCATTCCCCTTCAAGAGGTCCTGCAGGAGCAGCCCGGCAACGCACCGGAAACAAACTCTGAACGGTCAGATGAACCTTCACTGCTGGAACAGGAACTCTACCCTTTGCTTATCAGCTATCTTTCTTCGGAACTGCATCTTTACTCTATGCGCATCCGGGAAAACTGTTCGGGGAATACACGGGGCGCTGGTGGAAATCAGTGGTTGCACCCCGACATCGTCGCTATGGAGCCTGTTGATAGAAGATGGGGCAAGCACATTCGCCATTGCGCCAAAATCAACGGCAGTACCAGTGTCAGATTATGGTCGTTTGAAGTCAAGAAAACGCTCACCCTCGGTAATGTGCGGAAGTGCTTTTTTCAGGCTGTCAGCAACTCTTCATGGGCGCACGAGGGGTACCTTGTAGTGACAGCCATTGCTGATGAACGGGTGGAACAAGAACTACGCATGCTTTCTTCCTTACATGGCATCGGAGTCATCCTTCTGGATCCCGAAAACCCTTCTGAAAGTGAAATGTTCCTCCCTGCGCAACGTCGCGTTGATGCCGACTGGCAGTCTATTGACCGTCTTGCCAAAGAAAACAAAGATTTTCAGGAGTGCATGGAGCTTGTTTCCGTGTACCTCCAAACGGAAACATTGCGGGAAAAGGACTGGAACAAGTAAGCGTTACATGGACAACGCCTGCCGGACAACATCCGGGGCGACCTCAATGACTCTCAAATAGGCTCGTGCCGCCGGATCTGGCTGGCGCTTGCCCTGTTCCCAATTGCGGAGGGTATACAGCGAAAGCCCGAATGCCGACGCAAAGACGGCCTGTGAAAGCCCCATACGCTGGCGAATGCTTCGCACGTCGATTGTTTCCGGGGCCTGCACGGGATCAAAACGGTGCTTCACATACTCGGTTTCCGGGGCAGAACCTTCCAGAATGTCAACAGCCTGCCGGAGTCCTGCAAGAATGGTCTGTGCTTCAGTGCTCATTATTTATTCCTCCCGTATTGCGAAAGGATCGCGGTCAACTTTTTCATTTCGTTCTTTTCAGCGGCGCTCAGGTTAGCCTTTGCGCTTTTCTCGAACATGGCGAGAGCAAACAGCGGGATTAGCTCAGAGTAGTAATAGTAGATAACGCGAAATCCCCCACTCTTGCCTCCGCCTCTTCGTGCCCATCGAATTTTTCTGACGCCACCCGTCCCTTCCATGATGTCACCGGCAGTCGGATTTTCCGCAAGGTATGCGATAATATCCATCCGTTCCTCGTCCGAAACAAGGGCCTTTGCCGTCCGCAAAAAGGATTGCGTTTCGATTACGGTCATGGGTGTGTCTTTCATAAGCAGATTGTAAGTCAATGGCTTACCCTGTCAAGTCCCTTACCCTTTTCTCATTCACCACCGGAGAGCAAACCGGAGAAACTTTTTATAATAATATTTTTATATATGTAAAATCAAAATATTGCATCAAAAATACAATCCCACCCTCTCCGCCATTTTATGTTAACGCGCTGGATTCAGTGCGTTTTTTATTTGGCATGAGCTTTATTCCCTGTGGATACATTTCAGGGATACAGTTTGGAGCTCGACATGCCATCCTCTCACAGGGTTTCTCACCCACGTCCCAGCTCACACCTCACTCTCCATCGCGGTATTCTCTATTTCCGCATTCTTGTTCCCAACCATCTGCAATCATTGATTGGAAAATGTGAGATCAGGCGTTCTCTGAATGGTCTGGACAGTCGAACCGCACGCTCCAAAGCGCTGCGGCTCTCGCTCGTTGCCCAACACTTTTTTGCCCTGTCCGAAGACCTGGTCGAAGAACGGATACATTCCGTGCAGGATAATATCTCACAGCAATTTGGTATTACAAAAGAAAACATCAAATCTGTGGGTACATTCCTGTTCGATTCCACACTGAAAAGAGACCTGTCCCCAGCTTCCCTGACCCTCTTGCTTCCCTCTTTTCTGAGGGAACAAAAGGGAACGCTTTCCGTCAAAATGTTTTCTGAAAAGGCTGCTCCTGTCCGCAAAAACCCCATACAGGACAAAGCCCCTGCCGTCAGACAAGGAAGCAATATCCTTACCAGGTCAGCTGAAAAAACACGCCGCAGGATCAGACTGGAAGGGAAAAAGGAACTCCCCAGTCTCAGGGACGCTTTTGATGCCTACGTCAAAGCCAAGACGCTCACATGGTCAGCCGCAAGCGCCAAGGACATTCCTCCTCAGGTTCGCCAGTTCGTGGAAATCGTGAGAGAGCTGGAGCACGGTCGGGATATCTGCGTGGATGAGCTTTCCCGCGAGCACATCCGAAGCTACTTCGATACGCTGAAACACCTGCCCTGCCGCCTTTGCGGGCAGAGGCAGTATGCGGGCAAGGGCTGGCTCCAGCTTGCCGATATGGGCCGCTCCGGGCAGATCGAACGGCTTTTAAGCGTGAAGACGATGGAAGTCCGACAGACAAACGTGCGGAGTTTCGTCAACTGGTGCGAGCTGGAGTATCGCGGAGCTGTACAGGCCAAATACGTGAACTCAGGGTTCCCTAAGGTTCTCTCCGACAAGGACATCAGACGAAAAGGCGTGAAACGTGAATCGTTCACACAAGATGAGCTGAAAGCCCTTTTCGGGGACATGGGAAAGTACGTTCAGGCAACGGAAGGCGTATCGTCACGCTTCTGGGCTCCATTGGTTGCGCTGTATTCAGGAATGCGGCTGGAAGAGATTTGTCAGCTCCACCTTTCCGACATCGTGAAGGAGGATGGAGTGCTGTGCTTCTCCATCAATGAGGAAAGCGGGGGCTCCGGGTATGTGAAGCACGTCAAGAGTTCAGCCGGTATCCGCAAGGTGCCTGTCCATCCTCATTTGTGGGATGAACTCAGACTGGAGAAGTTCGTTACTTCCAGATGGGCGAACACTCCGAAGGAAAAGTACACATCGACTCTGCTTTTTCCTGATTTACAGGAAAGAGTAAACGCCGTGAACCATGCCACTGTGAAGCTCGGTTCCGCCCTGACGCACTGGTTCACGCGCTATCGTCGTTCCGTGGGAGTAGGTGGTCAACATGGTGAGCCGAGTACGGGAAAAATTTTTCCATTGAGCCCCACACATGAAAACACCTCCCGCCCCTGAACCCGGGTGGGAGGCGTTTTCACGCTTGTGTAACGGGAAAGAGGCTGTCCGCATTGCGTTTCTGTTGCCGTTTCACCCGGTTCCGGGTAAAAATGCCGGAAAGCCGGGTGAAACGGAATCGCCGCATCCCAAAGCCCTCTGCGGAAACGCCGCAAAAGCCTTCTTCCCATGTCTTCGGAGGATTACTTGAGCCCCTTGAGGAAGCGGTCCGAGACGGCCTCGGGCGTGGCGTGCCGATGCGCCGTGTCGGGATTCATCTTCTCGGAAAAGGCCGCGATCTCGGCCAGCCATGCCTTCAGCGGGCTTTCCCCACCTTCCCCGAACAGGGCAAGCTGCTCTTCCAGAGAAAAAACGGGATGCTCCCGCAGTTCGGCAACGGCGTCGGCCTCGGAAAATTTTTTGCCCATCCACGCCTCCGCGAAGCGGACATAGGCTGGAGCCAGTGCTTCCGGGCCCTGCGCCTTGATCTCGTCCACAACGCGCAGGTAAACCCTTAAAAACGCACGTACGGCGTCCGGATTCTTTTCCGTGAACGCACGATCCGCGACAAGGAGCACGGGCTGTGTTGCACCGCAATCCTGCGAATGCGCCGCAACTTTGAACCCGAACGTTTCGGCTTCGCGGATGAACGGCGACCAGACGGCGAGGATATCGCCGTACCCGTTCTTGAACGCGCCGAGGGCGGGTGTCGGTTCCAGTTCCTCGATCTTGACGTCCTTCTCCTCAAGCCCGAGCGCGGCGAGCCATTTGTCGAGCAGATAGCGGGCCGATGTTTTTTTGGGGCACAGGATGAGCTTGCCCTTGACGGATTCGGGCGTCCCGAAGACATTCGGGAAATCGGGATTGAATCCCTTTTCCGCAAGGATCGGGCTGTCGGGGCGGGTCAGGATCATGTTGGCCGAAGATTCGTCGTTGGCGATGGCAATCACTTCCACCTGATCGCTCATGGTGGCCTGCATGGCTGGAACCGCCCCGCAACCGGCGATGGCCCAATCGTAGGCCCTGACGTTTTCGATGAGGCTCTTGCCGGAATCGAACCGGAGCATGATGATGTCCAATCCGGCTTCCTTGTCCCAGCCTTTTTCCTTTGCGTACCATGTCAAAAACGCCTCGTGCTCGCCAAGCCATGCCGTACGAAGGGTTTGGGACAGGGAGGGCGACGACTGAAACAGGCTGCCGAAAAGCGCGCATACTGCAAACAGTGTCTTGAATCGCATAACAGGTTCCTTTGTGTTGAATGTTGTAAACCGGGCTCAGGCCCGGATGCCACCCGTCCATAAGCAAAAAGCGTTCCTACCCCTCACATCCCGGCGCCGGGGAACGAGGCAGGGCGCACAGGGAAAAGAGATGTTCCCGCAGTACGAATTTCAAATGACCCTCATCGCGCCCTACAAGGGCCTCGATGCCCGGATTTTCAGACAAGTCGCCAAAAATCTGCGCTGCCGCATCAAATTCATGGATATGGCCTTCGACGAGGCCATCGAAGCGGCGAAACGCCTCTCCCCGGATACCTGCGACGTCGTCCTCAGCCGCGGCGTCACCGTGGACGTCGTCAAACAGAATTCCTCCATACCCGTCGTGCCCATCGACTTCTCCGCATGGGATCTCCTGCAGGCGCTCCAGCCCTATGCGGGGCATGTCCGGAACGTCGCGTTCTTTCGGTACTCCACCCCGCTGCCCGGTCTCTCCAGCGTGGAAAAAGCCCTTGGCATGAGAATCAAGGAACACCTTTACGGCTCCAAAAACGAGATGCACCTCCGGCTCATCCAGCTGAATCCCGCCGACGTGGAGCTCTTCGTCGCACGCGGGACGCTCGTATGCCAATGGGCCACTGCAGCGGGGTTCCCCACGCTTGAGATCATCGACGGCGAAATATCCGCCAAGCGGACGCTCCTTGAGGCGGTCAACGTCGCCCGCGCCCGTCGGTCCGAACGCCAGCGCACCGCGCGCTTCGGAGCCATCCTCGACGCTATCGATGAGGGCATCGTGGTGTACAACGCACAGGGCAAAGTGAACCTCATCACCCCCTCGGCGGAATCCCTCCTCAACTGCACGAAAAAAGAAGCCCTCGGAGAGCACATCCGGACCGTTATGCCCGGCGTCTTCTCTCCCGGCAGGCTGGCGGGCGACAAGGCGGAACATGGGCGCGTCCACGACATCCGGGGTACCACCCTCGTCATCAACCGCGTGCCCATCCTTTTCCAAGGGCAGAACGTGGGGACGGTCTGCTCCATATCCGACGCCCGGCGCATCTACAAAGCGGAGGCAAAGCTCCGCAACAAACTAAAATCAAAAGGTTTTACCACGCGCTACTCGTTTGGGGACATCCGTACCCGCTCCCCGCACGTGCGGCATCTCAAAGAGCTTGGCGTACTCTACGCCTCCACGGACGCCAACCTGCTCATCTGCGGGGAATCCGGCACGGGCAAGGAACTGTTCGCCCAAAGCATCCACGCCGCCAGCCTGCGCAAAGACAGGCCGTTCGTGGCCGTGAACTGTGCCGCCATCCCCGAAGGGCTGCTGGAAAGCGAGCTTTTCGGCTATGAGGAAGGCGCGTTTACCGGCGCGAGGCGGCAGGGCAAGGCGGGCATGTTCGAGCTGGCCCACACCGGAACCCTGTTCCTCGACGAAATCGGGGACTTGCCGCTTACCCTTCAGGGGCGGCTGCTGCGCGTGCTTCAGGAACGGGAATTGGTACGCGTGGGCGGGACGCAGGTGATCCCCCTCGACGTACGCATCCTGTGCGCCACGCATCAGGATCTCCGCCAGCTTGTGGCAAAGGAACGGTTCCGGGCGGACCTTTTTTACCGCCTCAACGTGCTCTCTTTGCGCCTCCCACCGCTCAGGGAGAGGCTTGAGGATATTGTGGATCTCGCCGTTTCCCATCTGAGGGAACATCTCGACGAGCCTCCGGCGGAAAGCCTGCTCGTCTCCCAGCTTGAGCGGCCCCTGCTGCGCCATCCGTGGCCCGGCAACATCCGCGAACTGCTCAGCCTCATGGAACGCATGGCGATCGTAGCCAACCACATGGCCGAAGTGACGGACTGGGAACAATTGCTTTTGTCCCTATGGGAAGATCCGCCTCTGGAGGAGTCCCCCATAACGCCGAGCCTCCCCCAAGAGCCCGAGGATTTGCCGCCTCTTACCCTCAGGAGCCACATGGCGCGGGAAGAGGCCCGGTTCATCCGGCAAGCCGTCGCCCGGTGCGAAGGGGATATGGGCAAGGCCGCCCACCTTCTCGGCATCAGCCGGATGACGTTGTGGCGCAAGCTTCAAGGGCTTGCGGAAACAAATGCGGAACATTCCGAGTAACAATATTGATACAAAAATTAACAAATATGGTATGATGTAACATTTTTGTTACAGCCAATGCCGCCTTTTTCCCTTTCCATATACCAATAAACGGCGATTTCCCTTCAAATGGGCTGGCATATTTTTTGATATAATGTCTCTCAAGAGCCTTTCGGCACAATGCCGTCGGCGCGCTGGAAGGGGCAGTCCCCTGCCCATGTCCCCCACACAATCAGAAGGATGGAGTTGCCATGAAGAAAAGCATCATCGCCTCGTTGCTCATCGCCTGTTCCCTGTTTATCGGCGGCAACACGGATGCCCGGGCGGAATACCCCTACGACAAGCCCATCAACATCATCGTGCCCTTCGGCCCCGGAGGCGGCGTCGACATCGCGGCGCGCATCCTCGCCGACTACTTCCAGCAGAACTACAACATCACCATCAACGTCGTGAACAAGCCCGGCGGCGCACAGGCCATCGGCATCAATGAAATGCTCCGCGCCCGTCCAGACGGCTATACCCTCGCCTTCCCCGGCTTCAGCGCCCTCGCTACCACCCCCAAGCTCACCAACGTGGGGTATACCCTCAAGAACATCAAGCCCGTCGCCCACATCGCCAGCATGGAATGCGTGCTGAGCACCAACAAGAGCTCCGGCATCGACACGTGGGAAAAGTTCCTCCAGACCGCCGAAAAGGACCCCGACGGGACCGTCTACGGGACCACAGGCTCCATCTCCACGCAGCGTCTGTATATGACCAAGCTGACCGACCGCTTCCACGGCGATTTCAAGATCCGCCATACCGCCTATACCAGCGGCCATGAAGTGAGCACCGCCCTGCTCGGCAAGCACATCACCGCCGGTTTCCAGGTCCCGGCCAACATCCTGCCCTATGCCAACTCCGGCGACTTCAACGTCATCGCCATCTCCCGCAAGGAACGCCGCGCCGATCTACCCAATACGCCAACCTTCCGCGAGCTGTACGCCGACAAGATGACCCCCGCGGACGAGAAGTGGATCGATCTCGGCGCGTGGCACGGCCTCGTCGTGTCCAGCAAGGTCAAGGACGATCGCATCGCCGCGCTCGAACCCCTCATCGAAAAGGCCATGAAGGACCCCGAAGTCATCGAAAAATTCAACAAAATCGGCCTTGATACCGGGTATCTCCCCGCCAAGGAATTCGGAGAGCTTATCCAGTCGTCCTCGGACCTCGCCGACGAAGTGCTGGCCGGGCGCAAGTCGCTTGACTAACGAATACCGGGGCGGAGCGCGGGTGCGCCCCGCCCTTCCTTTTCACGACGAGGGGTCGCTTCATGAAAAATAAGACGGATTTCTTTATCGGCTTGGCGCTGCTCGCCTTCTGCTGCGTCATGGGATACCAGATACACTTGATCCCGGAACCCGCAGCGCTCGACTTCTTCTCGGCGGGTTCGTTCCCGATGGGCGTCACGATCGCCTTGGCCCTGCTCTCGCTTGTCCTCGTGGCAAGGGCCGTCTTGGGCAGGGATGAAAGCGCAGCCTGCTGGCCTGAAAGGAAGCTCGCCGTCAAAATCGGACTGATGGCCGCGTGGATTCTCATCTATGTCATCGGGTTCATTTTCCTCGGGGAATACGCCTACGACGCCGAGTGGCCCGAAGGCACGGGCTTCGTCATCTCCACGCTGGTTTTCCTCTCTGGGGCGCAGGTGCTGACCGGATACCGCAATCCCTTCTACATCTCTCTTATTTCCGCCGGGATATCAGCCTTCCTGTATGCCGTGTTCGCCATCTTCTTCAAAGTCCCTCTTCCCTAAAAAGGCGGTACTCCATGTTCGATATGTTCATGACAGCCTTCAGTTCGGCCTGTAGTCTGGAAGCCCTCATCGCCAACTTCATCGGCGTGGCGCTCGGCATCGTCTTCGGCGCGCTGCCAGGCCTCACCGCCGTCATGGGCGTGGCCCTGCTCATTCCCTTGACCTTCGGCTTCCCCGCCGTCATCGCCTTTTCCTCCCTGCTCGGCATGTACTGCGGCGCAATCTACGCGGGCAGCATCACCGCCATCCTCGTCGGCACTCCGGGCACGGCGGCCGCCGCCGCGACCATGCTCGAAGGGCCGCAGTTCACCGCCCGCGGGGAATCGCTCAAGGCGCTCGAAATGACCACCATCGCCTCCTTCATCGGCGGCATCTTCTCCTGCCTTGTGCTGGCCACGGTCGCCCCCCAGCTCGCACACTTCGCCCTCGACTTCAGCGCCCCGGAATATTTCTCCCTCGGCATCTTCGGCCTGACCATTGTAGCGACGCTGTCCGAAGGCGCGCTACTTAAGGGCTGCATCGCGGCGCTGCTCGGCATGCTCATCTCCATGATCGGCATGGACCCGCTTTCCGGCAACCTGCGCATGACCTTCGACTCGCCCAACCTCATCAACGGCGTATCCCTCGTCCCGGCGCTCGTCGGCCTGTACGCCCTGTCGCAGGTGCTGATCACGGTTGAAGACGTGTTCATGGGCCGCAAGCTCTCCACTGCCGAAATCTCGCGCAAGCGCATGCCCCTTTCCGAAATCTGGACAAACCGGGCCGCCCTGCTCCGCGGCTCGATCATCGGCACGTTCATCGGCATCGTCCCGGCCACGGGCTCGGGCACGGCCTCATTCGCGGCCTACAGCGAAACCAAGCGCCATTCAAAGCATCCCGAACTTTTCGGCAAGGGCTCCATTGAAGGCATCGCGGCCACGGAATCCGCCAACAACGCCGTCACCGGCGGCGCGCTCATCCCCTTGCTGACCCTCGGCGTGCCCGGCGACGTGGTCACGGCGATCATGCTCGGCGCGCTTATGATCCAGGGCATGACTCCCGGTCCGCTGCTGTTCCAGGAACAGGGCACGCTCGTCTACAGCATTTTCATCGCCCTGTTCGTTTCCAACGTCTTCATGCTGCTTCTGGGCTACTACGCGGTGCGCCTGTTCGCCAAGGTCGTGCTCATTCCCGGCGGCATCCTCATGCCCCTCGTCACCACCCTGTGCGTGGTGGGCGGCTACGCCCTGAACAACTCCAACTTCGACCTCGCCGTCATGGCCGGTTTCGGGTTGCTCGGCTACATCATGACCAAGGCGCGCTTCCCGCTCGCCCCCCTGCTCCTCGCCATGATCCTCTCCGGAATCATCGAAACCAACTTCCGCAGGGCGCTCAGCATCTCCAATCAGGATTTCTCCGTATTCTTCACCCGTCCGGTCTGCGCGGCGTTCCTCGCCATCAGCCTCTTCATCCTGTTCAACCTGCTCTGGAAGGAATGGAAGAAGTACCGCGCCGCCAGCGCCGCCTGATCCCGCACCCCTTATGAGGCCAGCCATGCAACAAGCGACTCACATCTACCGGAACGGCACCATCCTGACGATGGATTCCCGCTGCTCCATCGTTTCCTGCCTTGCCGTATCCGGCGAAACCATCCTTGCCGTGGGCTCGGAAGCCGAAGTGGCCCCGTTCCAGGGCCCCGAAACTCATATCGTCGATCTCGGCGGACGGTTCATGATGCCGGGCTTCTACGACTGCCACAGCCATTTCATGCGCGCGGGCATGTACAACAAATACTATCTCGACGTGAATTCCCATCCCATCGGGGACGTGAGGACGCACAGCGACATCCGCCGCAAGGTACGCGAAGCCCTTTCGGGTATGCCCGCCGGGGAATGGCTGCTCTGCGCGGGGTATGACGATACCGCCGTTGCCGAAGAGCGGCATTTCACGCTTGCCGAACTGGACGCGATGGCCCCGGATCACCCGCTGTTCCTGCGCCACATCTCCGGGCATCTGGCCCTGTGCAACAGCAAGGCGTTTGAAGCAGCCGGGATCACGGATGAAACCCTGAATCCGTCGGGCGGCGTGTTCCGGCATGACGGCAACGGCCGCCTCACCGGATTGGTGGAGGAACCCGCCGCAATGGAGATGGTCCTGGCGGCCTCCCCGCAGATGACCGAGGAAAAATGGCTCGGCGCGGTGGAACGGGCTACCGACGACTATGTCGCCAAGGGCGTGACGACCGCCCACGACGGCGGCGTCACCACGGCCATGTGGAAAAACTACATGACCGCCCACAAACGGGGGATGCTCAAAAACCGCGTCCAGCTTCTGCCCAAGCACGGCTGGTTCGACTTCTCGCTGGCCCCCACCGTGCAATGCGGCACGCCCCTGACCAAGGACGGCCTGCTCAGCATGGGCGCTGTGAAACTGTTTCAGGACGGGAGCCTCCAAGGGTACACCGGCTATCTGAGCAATCCCTACCATTCGCTGCCGGACGCCATCTCCGACGGGTCATGGCGCGGATACCCCATCTACAATCCCCGTGAACTCGTCAACATCGTTACCCGCTACCACGAAGAGGGCTGGCAGGTCGCCATCCACGGCAACGGCGACGCGGGCATCGAAGACATCCTCAACGCCTTTGAGGAAGCGCAAAAGGCGTACCCCCGGGCCAACGCGCGGCACATCATCATCCATTGCCAGACCGTCCGCGAGGATCAGCTCGACCGCATCAAACGGCTCGGCGTGGTTCCATCCTTCTTCACCGTACACACCTATTACTGGGGCGACCGCCATCGGGACATCTTCCTCGGGAAAGCCCGCGCATCCCGGATCGATCCGCTGCGGAGCGCCCTGAAACGCGGCATCCCCTTCACTTCCCACAACGACACCTCCGTCACGCCTATGGATCCGCTGCTCTCCGTCTGGTCGGCGGTCAACCGCCTCACCGGCAGCGGCAAGGTGCTCGGCGAGGATCAGACCGTCTCTGTGCTGGATGCCCTGAAAAGCGTCACCATATGGGGCGCCTACCAGTTCCATGAGGAACGCATGAAGGGCAACCTCGAGCCCGGCAAGCTCGCTGATATGGTCATCCTCGGCGAGAACCCGCTTGAAATCGCGCCCGAACGCATCAGGGACATCCCGATTCTGGCAACCCTGGTGGGCAACCGGCTCGTCTACGGTTCCCTGTAATTTCCCCGTCCCCAACGCACCGGGCAAAGGATGATCCCCCTTCCCCGCCCGGTGCGGTTTGGGGTTCCCCCGGCAGCACACTCGCCCATTCCTCCGGGCAGCCGCCGGGGGAACCAACCTCCATATAAGAACACCCCCTCAGTCAATCCGAGTGGGTATTCTTATCGTATGAAGGATAAGGGAGATTCTCCATTCAGCCGCCGTCCAGCCGTAACCCGGACGCCACACAGAATCGGCATACCGGAACTTATGCGTGCCGCCCCATTTCGTATGCCTCATTCAGAACTGGGCTTTCCTTGATGTCGCCTTTTTTCCATGCGCCCGATCCGTAAACGATGCCCTTTTCCCGCGCGCGCCTTCCAGACAGTACAGGAACCCGCGGAACCCTTGGAGGGTCCTCTCCAGTGACCGCTTTTCGCCGTCGGCGACGGTGGCGATAAAGTAATTTCCCTATTTATAATCCTTTCTATAACTTTTGGGGCTGGTTTCTCTAATTTGACTATATAGGCATTCAATGCCGATAAAAATTCGCTGATAGGTTGTTCTGATACAGGATGAGAATGTTCTTCACAGGGATACACATCTGCAAGCGACGTGACTTTTCTTGAAACGTGCTTGAGATCACAGCCTCCATAAGGAATGAATCTGGCACGATAGAGCCCTTCCAACAGGACTCTTAGAGTATCGGGTTGAGACCCCTCTACCACTTCCAATATCTTGGCGACAGCACCAATTTCAAAAAGTTCACTTCGCGAACGGATATCCCATGCAACGGGATTACGTTGAGTCACCATGAAAATTTTTCGGCTATGATAGCTGACCGCGCGTCCTATTGCCCTGATGGTAAATTCACGGCCAACAAGAAGTGCTATGCTCCCTCTGGGAAACAGAACAACTTCCCGCAAAGGCATAATGGGAATTTTAGATAAGGGAATATTCATTATTTTCGGTACAATTCACACTATTTTGCTGTAGGGACTTTCGTTTTGCAGTTGTGTGCCGTGCGCCCCACCCTGCCACACCTCAACCACAGCTTTTCTCAGCATCTGGTATGTGCATGGCCCTCTGCCGCATAACTCGGCAACCCGTGCCAGGCAAATCGTTTTTTGCCCTTTCACAGTCTCATTCAGGATAGCTGTGGAGACGGGATAGAAATCCCATTGCTCCAAATCGAGCGGATTGATGGTATCCTGTTCCTTATGCTTGAGCACGCAAAACACGTAAACATCCGCCTGGCGCTTTTTCTCCTTGGCATAGGCAACGCCATCCCAGTACAGGCTTTCGGCAATGCTGAACCCTATCTGGGAAAAACCTTTTTGTTCCCATGACTGGATGTAGGCCGATGTCTTGACCTCGATTTTGATGCCTTCAGGCGAAAGGAGATCAAAGCTTCCCCATGTGGGACTGGTTCCCTCGTCACAACCCATTGCCGTCGCGACGATGTATTCCGCCAGCTTGCCGCGCTCCGTATTGCTGACCAAATCTGAAAAGGCCCAGGCCCAAAAATCCTTGAGGGTGCGCTCCCCTTCCATCCCTTGAAAGCATTCTTTGCCGCTCTTTCGCGTCACCTTGATAGCCGGAAGCCGTGTTGCCATATTTCCCCTCTGATTTCAGTCAATCGAAAATTCGAGCACATGGTTTTGCCAGGAGCGACAGACATTCTCCCCGACACACCTTTACCTGCTGGAATGTTGTCTACACCGCCTGCTCAAATCCGAAAATATCTCCCCCCTTGCTCCCCTTGTCCGTCGTGTTTCTGGAAGGAGGATTGCCCGCACTTCAAAGGCTCCTTGCATCCAGAATGGGAGGCTGCGCTCGCACAGCTTATCAATCTGAAAACACAGAAAAAAGCCATTGAAGAGGAGATAGGAGAACTGGAATCCCGTTTGAAAGTCGCCTACCAGCTTTCCCATACGGTGAGGGGAGAATGGATCAACACGGGAAAATACACGTTTCGGGTGATTCCCCAGAATGGCAGGGTAACGCTGGATCGAAAACGTCTGAATGAGGAATCCCTGCCTGTATACTCGAAGTCATCCGTGAGGAATCGGATTAAACGAAAAACGAGGAGCACCCGATGTATTCGGGTGTTCCTCTTCATGTTCCTCAGAAGTTTTTTTTGAGCTCGCAGTGCTGTTGGGAAGGCTTGCCAAGCCTCCGTTTCATGGATACGGTCTGTGCAACGAACACAGCCATGCAGGTATAAAGTTTAATGAGTTAGTGTGGTTAAACCTGAATTCCACCCTCTCCGCCACTTGGAAGCCTCAAGACATCCGATAAAATCCGAAAAGCCCTTGAACCTGATAGTTTAAGATGGTATATTATGAGTATTGAACAAGCACAACGTACTGTTAATCAAATTGATAAAGATATTGCAGACTTAGAGAAGAAAATGGCGGACTTAGTAAAAAAAGAAGCTGAAAAAACAAAGAAAATTGGAGAGGTACAACGTAGTATTACAAAAAGCACATTATCAAGTACATACCAATCAAAAATGCGGCAGATTGAAAATTATCAAAAGGATATTTCCAGAATAGTTTCTGATAAAGCAAGTATCAATCAAAAATTAGCAGATAAGAGAAAAAAGAGGATTGTCGCCGTTGATAAATTGCAGAAGGAAGAAATTGCACAAACGAAAAAGTCAGCTAAACAGCAACAAAATATTTTTACAGCGTATGAACGACAAATAGCAGAACTAACTAAGCAAATCAAAATACAGGAAACAGCTTCTGTAGAAGAACCGCACATATCTGAAAGTAATTCTATAGAGGAATATGATGTTTTGGTTTCACATGCTACAGAAGATAAGGAAAGTTTTGCAGACGAATTTGTTCAGTTATTGCAAAACGATTTTAATCTCAAAGTCTGGTATGATGCTATATCTATTAAATGGGGAGATAGTATTCGTACAGAGATTGATAAAGGATTAAAAAAATCAAAATTTGGTGTCGTCATATTGTCACGTAGTTATATTGGTAAATACTGGACAAACTATGAATTAGAAGGTCTTTTTCAAAGAGAATCAAATAGTGGGAAATTAATTCTGCCAATATGGCACAATATTACAAAACAAGAAGTACAAAATTTTAGTCCGTCTCTGGCAGGAAAGATGGCAATGAATACAGCATTTATGACACCCAAAGAGATTGCAGAAAAGTTGTATGAATTACTATATTCAAAAAATTAGGATAATAAATATTAATGTTACGCAGTAGAGGGAAAAATTCTGTTGATTTATGCTGCTTTCAGAGCATGAAAATCACTTAAACAGTATTTTATACTCATGCCCTCAAAAATGGTGTTCTACTGCGTAACAGAAAAGAGAAAACGCGTATACTTTTTTTGTGGCATACGCTGTTTTCATTGCATCCTGTTTGTCAGCCGTTAAGTTAGTTTTCTTGTAATACTTCCTTATCGCTGTAAGACCAACGGTTTGAGGGCCTTTTTGCGTCCCGTGTCGTCCGAGAAAGAACGGGAGATATCAATTTTGAACTCAGAGCACGGCACATTTTCGCTACAGCAGGAGGACGAGAGAACCGGCCGTGATCAGCGCCCCGCCGAGAACGACTTTGAAACTAAGGCTTTCCCCGAGCAGCAGAATCGAAAGCAGTATGGTGAGAGGCACGCTGAGCTTGTCGATGGGGGCGACTTTGGAAACGTCGCCAAGCTGCAACGCCTTGAAATAAAACAGCCATGAAAGTCCCGTGGCGACGGCGGAGAGAAACAGGAACAGCAACGTACGCGGGGCAATGTCGCGTATCTCGCGCACAGCCCCGGATATGAAGGCAATTCCCCACACCAGCACGAGAATAAAGCTCACCCGCAAAGCCGTCGCCAGATTGGAATCAATATCTTTCACTCCCATTTTCGAAAACAGGGCGGTCAGAGACGCGAACACGGCGGAAAGTAACGCATAATATTTCCACATGGTATCATCTTCCCTTGTATGGTGGACGGCTTCGCATGGGGATACAAAAACGCTTCTGTTCCCCTTTGTCATTCTTGCCAATATAGCAAAGATGAAGGCAAAATAAAACGAAAACTCCCCGGTCCAAACCTCTCCGTGGTCACGATAATACATTGATTTCAATGTGTCTTTTATTTGCCATGCGTTTTATTGCCTATGGATACATTTGAAACTCGATGTGCCCTCCTCTCCTCTGTTCCTTTACAGCCCCTCGTGTCCTTAGCCTCATAAAATGTTTCTGATAGGCTCCCTCAGGCATATCGAGAAAGTCCCTTTCGCTTCTCACCGATTCCGCTTTTTTCCATTCCCCCTACGTACAGGCGGCCACCGTTCCTTCCCCGATGACAAGCAGCGGCCAGCGTGATGAATCCCCCTTTTTCCGATAAACGCCTCGACCAAGGGCCCCCTTCTGGAGAAACAACGATTTCTCTAGGAACGTCCGCTTTTTTAGGGCAAAAAGAACATCATTTCTCCCTTTTCAGGACGCACCATCAATGTGCTGTCCCCAAAAGCCGGAAGAGATCACCATACAAAGGAGGGATGAGAGGGCCTTTCAGTCATTTAACAGTCCACAAAAAACACCCAAAAGAACCTTTTCCTTTGGGCGTCTTCCACGCAAGAGCAAGAACCGAAACGTCACGCCCGGCTGCGCTTCCATGCCCATGCACGGCCTGCCATAAGCATGGGGACCGTAGACAGGGCGGGAATCAAGGAAACCAGCGATCCCGCCAAAATAAGCAGGATGCCCACAACCATGTTGAAGGGGATGGCCTCGTGCAGGAAAAGGAACGCCAAAAGCGGGGCCAGCGCAGGCTTGAAGAAAAAGACCAGTGAGGCCGTAATGGGAGAAGTGGCTTCCATTGCCATGAAATAAAAGGCGAAACCCGCACCGGTAACACCCACGCAGATATAAAGCATCATGACCAAGCTGACGGGCGTATAGCCGCTGAAGAGAGGGATATCCGCGAAAAGGCCGAGGCCCATCCTTCCGAGCACGTCCGCAATGGCCGGGAGACGACTCAGGGCGACGAGGAGCGCCATTTCCGCACTGGCAAAAAGAAAACTGCAACAGGTGACCACCACTCCGGAATAGCGGGCGCACAGCTTCGTGCCCAATACGGTATAAAGGGCGAATGTGGCCGTGGAAAGAAGGGTGAAGAAGATGCCCATTATCCCGATGTGGGTATTGAAGGGATTGATGAGGATAAGGATGCCCAGACATTCCAAAACCAACGCCAACGTATGGTGGCCCCGTATCCGCGTCCGCAGGATAAGCGCCGCAAAGACCAGCACAAAAACCGGATTGCAGCTGAAAAGCACCGCGACTACGGACGCGTTGGTATTCTCTACAGCGAGCTGGTAAAGGGTCATGCTGACCACAATGCCTAAAAAAGCAAGCAGGGCAAAACGGCACAGGGCGGATGCCTCCAGCCGGACGCCGCGCCTGTGCAGCATCCGGCGGGCAAAGGGAATCAGCACGAGGCCGCCGATACAAAAGCGCGTCAAGTTGAGCTGTACGGGATTGAACTGTCCGGCCACCACCTTCAGCGCGATTTCCATTGTGCTGAAAAAAAGCGTGGCCAGCGCGATAAACACATAACCTCTTTTCATAACCGCTTCCTCATCGTCGGAAAACAGGCACAGCATAGTGAGCTTTCCTGTCGGGTGTCCTTTTGACCAAGCCCTCACAAGGCCCGTCCTACGCCCCGGTCAGCCATGCGTAAAATGAAATATGGTCATGAATACTATAATTTTTAGTTAACGATGACTGAACCAGCCGACCTGCCTCAGACGTGGGGAGGCTCAGGAGGGGTATCGGTCAGGCAGCGTAGAAATTCCCGCCCCGCAGAAGAAAGGAGCCCTTTCTTTCGGGTCGCCACGGAAACCGTGCGCGGGGGGAAGGGCTCGGAAGCCCGCAGTTCAAATACCGTTCCCTCCTTGAGGCTCTCCTCGGCAAAACGGCGCACGGTGATGCCCACCCCGAGCCCGCGCTCGACGAAAGGCACGATGAGAACCGTTGTTGCCAGCTCGAACTCGGGAGCCAAGACAAGGCCATGAGCGTGAAAAAAAGCGTCCAGATACTGGCGAGAACTGGTGTCCTTCCTCGGGCAGACGATGGGCATCTTCACGATCTCGGCCAACGGAAGAACCCGTCCTTCCAGATGGCGGAAGGGTTTGCCCGCGATGAACATATCCTGAACCGTGCAGACCTGCCGCAGTTCCACGTCATCGCTCTTCGAGACAGGGGAGAAAAGCACGCCCACATCGATCTTCTGGGCTCGCAGGGCGGCGAGGGTTTCATGCGTACTCAAAGTGACGGTGGTGATGCGGATTTTGGGGTGCGCCTTATGGAAGCGTTCCAGATAGGGCAACAAAAAGGCGTGCATGAGCATATCGGAAGAGCCGATATTGATGCTTCCCCCTTCCAGATCAAGCATGGCCTGTATTTTCTTTTCCCCGATGGCAAGCTGCTGGCAGGCCTGCGCCACGTGCTGATAAAGAACCTCCCCTTCGGGGGTGAGGTCCATGCCCTTGTGCCTGCGGAAAAAAAGCTCGCACCCGAGCAGGGACTCCAGTTGACGTACCGACTTGCTCACGGCTGGCTGGGAAAGGAAAAGGGCCTTGGCCGCCAGCGTGATGCCGCCCAATCGCGCCACGTGGTAAAACACCTTATAGTACTCAAAAGATATGTTCATGGGTTACGACCTCATTCTCGGCATGGCCTTTCCTTGGCACGCCCGCGTGCTGTCTGGCAAGCCCCGGAGTACCCCGGCCCGCTGCCGTAAAAGCCGAAAGGATGGTTCACGCCGCCGCGCATTGTCGCCCTGAGAGGCGTGGAAAAATAAAAAAGATTGATTCTTCAGAGGTTAGAATAAAAATTGATCCCGAACAAAATTTTTTTGCGCGTAGAAGGCAAAAAAAAGCTTGCAAGCCGATTCGCTTTTGCATATACCTCTTTTCGCGCCGAGGTGGTGGAATTGGTAGACACGCTATCTTGAGGTGGTAGTGGGAATTCCTGTGCGGGTTCGAGTCCCGCCCTCGGCACCATGAGAATATAAGCGGTTGCTTTTACAGTAACCGCTTTTCTTTTTAGGCGTTCTTGTTCCAAGTGTTACACAAAGGTGTTACACAGAGGGGCATGGACGCCTTGTCTTTATCCTCTAACATCGTGCGGCGCGGGGCTGTTTACTACATCCGGGTCCGGGTTCCCTCCGACCTGTTGGACTACTACGCCCCCAAGAAAGAGATCACCTACAGCCTCAAGACCAAAGCCCCCCGCGAAGCCAAGCGCAAAGGGAATCTTGAACGAGTGAAGATTGACCAGCAGTTTGCGGAAGCGCGCCGTAGCCAAGCAGTGGTGAATCAAGGGCAATCCGCCGTTATGCCGTCACCCTCCGCTGAAAACCTTCTCCTCCCACCTCTTGAGATTGAGCGGCTTTCCCTCCTCTACCTGCACCATGTCCTTGCGGACGACGAGGCGGCACGCGTTGCCCCCAAGTCTCCTGAAACCATTGAACGGGAACGCCAACAGGCGCAGGAAAGAGAAGACCTGATACGGGAACTTTCCGAAAGGCAGGGCATCACCTACGCGCCTCCCGCCGCGCCTCCCGTTATCCGTCCTGTAGGGCTGACGGCTGAGGAAACGGACGCCAAACGCGCCTATGCCGAACGCTTCACCCATGACGCGCCTTTCTTCATAGCCAAAGGTGAAACCTACCCCGTGCATCCTCTTGTGGACGCCCTGATAGAGCGGGAACACCTGCGCATTGCCAAGGAAAGCCCCGCCTACTATCAGCTTGCCCTTGCCATCATGCGGACGGAAAGCAAGGCGCAAGAGGCCATTCTCAAGAGACTCTCCGGGGAATGGGTAGAAACACCGCTGGCGGTGGAGGTGCGCACCCTCCCCATTGCCCTCAACAGTTCTGAGGGGAATAGGGTGTCCCCCGATTCTCCGCATGACGACAACCCCCTTTTCTCGGAGGTCTGGGAACGCTACCTTGCCGAACGCAAGCCCGCCCCCAAGACAGCGCAGGACTTTGGGGCCTCTGTACGCCGCTTCATGGAAATCAACGGGGACTTGCCCGTCCAAAGCATCAAGGCGCGGCATGTCCGCGTGTTCAAAGATACCCTCCTCAAGTGCCCTTCCCGTGTTCCCAAAGAACTCCAAGGGCTTCCTATCCTCAAGGTCATCAAACGCCTTGAAAGCGGAAAGACGGGAGAACCATACCCCAGAACGCTTTCACCAAAGACCATCAATGACAAGGCGCTGACGGCAATCAAGGCCGTCTTGAGCCATGCCGTTGACAACGGCTTCATTGAAACGAATCCGGCGCACCAGATACGGGCTGTTGACTTCACGCAGCACGATACAGACAAGGCGGGGCCTTCCCGCATCCCTTATGATATGGACGACATCCGGGGCATTCTCCGTTCTCCCCTTTTTCAGCAGGAACAAGGCCCGGCTTCCAACGGAATCACCAAACGCCTTACTCCAGAGGAGCGCCGGGACTATCAACGCCTTGTTCTCTTGGGCATCTTCACGGGTGCGCGGCTTGAGGAAATAGGGCAACTGGATGTTGCAGACATCCGGGAAGAAGCGGGGATCACCTACATTTTCATCCATGCGGACAGTGCCACAGGCCGCCGCATCAAAAACAAGACTTCCCGGCGCAAGGTGCCTGTACATCCTTTCTTGCTGGAGAAGGGATTTCTACCAACCATCCATGAAGGGGAAAGACGCGGCGGCGGTGACGGGGGTAAGCTCTTCCCTACCCTCACCTCAAAAACAGACACCCTGACCGCGCCTTTCTCGAAGTGGTGGCGGCGGTACACCAGCAGCATCGGAGTCTATACGCCGCAAAAGACGTTCCATTCCTTCCGGCATACATTCAAACGCACCATGCGGGATGCGGGGATAGACGGAAAACTGACGGACGCCCTCCAAGGGCACGCGGGCACCAGCATTGCCGACAGCTACGGACGGGACGCGGAAGGTATGGGCTATTCCATGCCCGTGCTGTTCCGGGCCTTGTGTGAAGGGATGGAGAAAGGAGGGCTTGAACAGGCCGTCAAGGAAAGCCTTGCCTCCTTTGCGTCTTCTCCTTCCAGCCACGGCAAGGAATAGCCGCCTTTCAGAGGGTGTTTCATGGGGACCCCTTACCCCATGTCATCTTCTCTGAAAAAAGCCCATGAACACGCCTTGAAAACGGCATTGCTGCGGGAAGCCTTACCCAAGGTCATCTTTTCCCGTTCAAAGGGAAAATACGGTCGTGGGTCCGGTTTTTTTGAAGGGAAAACGGGAAGGGGGAAAGGGAGTCGCCACCGGAGACCCCCCTTCTCCCTCTGCCGCTGTCCTTTTAAAGTTTGTACAGCCCACCCTTTGACAAACGCCTCTACCCCTGCCTTGCCTCTGCCCCGTACAATGTACGGGATAGCCTTCTTTATCCAATATCAAAAGTGGGTTAGAATTAGGTTGCACCTACGGAAGAGGACGCAGCTTTTCCTTCCAATCGCTTCAGACTGGATAATTCAATAATCAAACCTAGTTGGAATTACCGTGCACCTACGGAGAGAGACGGGGTTTTCCCTTCAATTCTCCCGAAATGGGATAGTTCAATAGTTACGCAATATTGGAATTAGGTCCCACCTTCGGAAAGAGAGACGGCTTGAACTTTCAAGTTGTCGCTTTCTCAGTTCTTCAATATCAAAAGTAGGTTGGAATTAGGTTCCACCTACGGAGAGAGCCCCCCCTTAAAACAAGGGAGGGCGTCTACCTCATCCAACCATTTTCTTTTCTTTCGTGCTTTCTTTGGGGGGTCTTTTGCAGAAAAGACGCCTCCCTGTCCTCTTCACGGATAGGGGGGTTCCACATGCACGGGGTGAATACAGTTTTGTATTGGCCTGTGCATGTGTCCTTACCACCATGCAAACTTGCGTGGGGGGTAGGGGGGTCTTTTCCCACCTTTCTTTTCTTCCCTTTCAACTTCCTTAAAGAGTCTTTAAAAACTTTTTAAGTCTTTTTAAGATTATTTTCAATCTTCTTTACATCGTCTTACGCTTCCTTGATTATAGCACTTCTTAATCAAGACCTGCCTTTCAAGTAAAAAGAAGCATGGATGACGTAAGATATTTAAGTGACCTTATATCGACATAAAGCATCTTATATTTATGGTGGTTATGTGAACATAAGACAATCTTAAAAACTTACACAGACGATGGACACTTGATAGACAGCCATTTATCATAGGTCATAATCATCATTCTTAACGTACATTGCTGGACAGAACATGCCCTTTGTCCAATGAAAGAGCCCATTGACGTATCTGTACAGACGTTAATGGGCTCTTTCATTTTTGAACACAACGAATTGGGGGAATGTTCAATCCATATAACAGCGTCAAAGGTCTTCATCATCTACAACACATTCAAAAGGGGTATTCCATCATGTCCAACAATTCCGTCATTGAAGGCGTCAAGGGTATGGTCGTTGTAAGCCGCTGCAAGAGAAAGAGCATCCCGGTTATTGACGCTCCCTTGAATGAAGGGGGATACAGTGATTGGCGTCTTCTCATTCCCCACGGCTACATAACCCTATCGGAAGCTGTGAAGCGTTTCGGTTACGGGTTGTCTTTAAAGGCTTTGATGAAAATCATGTATGCCGCAAAGGTTCCTACGCACACCCTGCACATCCTCAAAAATGAGGGCGTTGTTACCCCTGAAACCGATGTTGTCGAGGTCTTCCCTACCTATCGTCTTCTTTGCCTGCCTCAGACTGCGAAGTATCAATATCTTGAACGCAAGGACGGGTATGGTAGTGGCGTCTTGATTCCAGATGGTGGCGCTGATGATGACGATGACGCGGACCAGAACCGGGGGGAGTCCACAATCACCACTGCTACCGACGACGCCACTACCGACACCTATTACATCTTTGACGGCATTGACCCTATTACCGTCACTCTCGTTAATGCCTTTTCCGCTAGAATGGCAATGCAGAACTTCCTTCATGACGTCATGGAACGCCCATTTCATCCATACGATTTCACGCATCCTCTGTTCAAGGATAATGGGCATGGTGGCCTGTTGTACGGGTTCGACGTGCGGAAGGCATGGAAACAGCACAAGATCGACGTGGTGAGATGCCAACAGCAACCGCGTTAACATCAATGGTTTGATGACGACGACCACTACGTCATGGCGTCATCTCCTCCTCCCTTTTTTCCCGATCCATATAGAGACGCTGGCTGGAGAGCTGAGCGAGGAAATAGATACCCCCTCCTGTGAAAACACAAGGGGGGTCTGTTTCCTTGCCCTGCCTTCCTCCCCGGCGTCTCTATTTTTTGTTACTGATTGGCAACATATTCTGATTTTCTGTGATGAATCGATTCTAAACCGTCGTGAAAGGAGAAAGGGAAGCGGAAGGGCTGCACGTGTCATTCACCCCTCCCGACCATCCCCGTACCTGAGTCCCCGCTACCTTGATGAAGACGAAAAGATTACCCTCAGCAATCCTGATGATAATCCAAAGGTGAGTGAGTGAGTGAGTGAGTGAGTGACGCGCGACATCCTCCCCGCCGTCACACCCAGCCTTCAAGTGGCGGAGGCGTTTGGGAAGGAACATTTTCATGTTATGAGGGACATTCGCAACTTGCTGGAATCTGACGATTTCAGCCAATCCAATTTTGGATTGGTTCATTACATGGACGCAAAAGGTGAAGAGCGCCCCATGTACATCATGAGCCGGGACGGTTTCTAGGTGAGGTCATCCCCGCCGCCACGACACAACGAGCGCAATGTTGCGCTGGTTGAATACATCACCATGACAACGCGCTGAACTTTCAGCGGGTTGGCACACACTACACCGAGAGTACGGGGGGCATTCCTAACCTGCTGGAATCTAAGGTTTCACCGCTGACTTTAAGTTTCAAGTGAGTAGTTATTACACCGACGCACAAGACAAAAAACGGTCCATGTACGGGACATTCGCAACTTACTGGAATCTGACAAATTCAACGCGGTAAATTTTTACTCCGATGAATATACCGACTCCAAGGGACGCACGACCATCCACACCGCCGCCACCACGACAACGCCTTGAACTTTCAGCCCGTTGAATACACCCCCGACGCACCACTGAGACCAATTTGGGGCTGAGCGGTGACTATACCGATTCCACGGGATGCACGACCACCACCACAACGCAAGGCGTCCCATCACCACCACTTCCTCCTCCTCTTTTTCCCGTCAAAATCCCTGCGGTGCACGAGCATATTTTTACCCTGAACACAAAAACATGACCCACGGTAAGGACTCCCCTGCAATGGGCTTTTTAAGGGGCATACATGGGCCTTTTTTGGAAAACATGATGCGACGGGCCGGTCTTCAAACGGCCCTGAAACAGGCTATTTTCCCCCTGTGGCTGGAGAGGGAGAAGGAGGCGTGGGAGGAGTGGTGATAGGGTATCATGATTGACGTGATACCCTCCCCCCTTGACATTTCCCGGCCTTTCCCCGATTTTCGAATCCCCTAATCTTCGAAGGCGTGACCGACGCCTCCCCCCGCCCCAAGCGGGAAGGAAAGAACGGTTTCTTGTTTCAGCAGCCACCAACGCGCTACAGGTGCATCCTGTGGACGTGGTTACATATTGGCGGAAACAACGTCCTGATGTTCGTGAGACTCAGGCGGCTTTCGAAGAGCCGGGGAGCGTTGTTCCGCCTTTTCTTTTGCCTATGCGGTGAATCACCGTAATTGGAATCGTTTGGAAATTTTTAAACACTTTCAACACAGGAGAGAACCACAGCCGCCGCTCAATCCCCCGTATCACCACTACAACGCATCCCCGGACATATAGGGCCGTGCCTCTCAATCCCTGAATCCCCCAAATCTTCGAGGCCCCCCATGATCGATCTTTTCCGTTTTCTTCATTCGTCACGTTGGCTAAGGCTCCGTTACCGTCTTCTTTCTCTGCTCACGCATGCCGCCGCAACGTTGACCCTTGGCGCGTTGCTGTCACTCCCCGCCGTCATGTACGGCCTGTGGGCGTGCGGGGAGGGGGTGTTGCAATGATGACCGCCGCCACTCCCACCATCACGACCACATCCCCTACCGCCACCACTGCCACACAGTACGCCAGCCCCGCCCCCGCTTCATCCGGCGGAGGGGGGTCTACGGCAACCTTCCGCACCATACGCCGGACGTTCTGGACTGATCCCTACATCGAATCCATGCCGCCCGCCCGGAAGCTTTTGTACATCTACCTGTTCACGTCTCCCCACACGAACAACCTTGGAGTCCTGAACACGACCGCCCGCCGCATCGCCTTTGAAACGGGCATGACTGAGGAGGAGGTCAAGGACTACCTGAACACCCTTGAGCAGCAGGACGGCAAGATTGCCCTTGACGGTGATGCTGGCAGTCGCGGCGGGCTCTCCATCCTCGTGATCAACTTCATCAAGCACCAATGCACGACCTCCCCCAAGCTGGTCATGTCCCTTCGTGCCCTGTTCGGGAGCGTTGAATCCGAGAAAATCAGGGCAGCCCTGATAGCCAAGAATCCCCACCTGTTAGACGGTATGGATAGGGTAGCGGATACCGTATCCATACGTTCCGGGGAAATAGATCAAGATCAAATACAAGAGAATAAGAAAAGAAGAGAAGAGATCATATCTTTTCCTTGCGGTGGTGATGGTCGAGAGAAAGGCAAGAGAGGAAAAGGAGGAAGGCAGGGAAAGGGGTACGATATTGTCGCATCCCTTCCGCCGCCACCACCGCACCCCCTCAACGCCACGGACGCCCGCGACAGGAAAGAGTACGTACAGTATACGCCCCCTTCCTCGCCGCGCCTTCCATCCACCGCGTCGTGGTCGCGGCCCTGCTCTCCCCTCGCGGTTGACGACGGTGACGGCGAAGGCGGCCTCCACCTCCAAGACATCCCTCTCGACCTCTTGGAAGCCCTGCAACGGGACTACCCAACCATTGACGTTTCAAAGGAGATCGACCGGGCTAGGGAATGGGCTAGGAACCATACGTCACCCGAGAAACCTTTACGCAACGCATGGCGTTTCATCACGGCATGGCTGAGGAATGCCGTTGCAGCAAGAGGGGCGGCACTTCAAACATACCCTAAAACAGCCCACAGGATGAACGATTGGACGTCTGAAAAGAAAAACATGACCCACGGTAAGGGGCAGACCATAAACGCCCCTGAAAAAGCCTACTCATGGGCACATCCACAGCCGCCAAAGGAGGGGGAGACGGCGGCGGTAGTTGCTGCACCCCCTACCCCTGAACAGCTTGAAGAAAACGCACAACGTGGGCTTGCTTTCCTTGCCCGCTGGAAGAAGGAGCACGGCTATGCATTCGCGTAACGATGTTCCCCCTCACAGCAACAACGACTGCGGCGGTGGCGTGGAAGGGCGCTATGTTCCTTTTTCCTCCTCTGGTGGAGCAAGACCCCTACCGTATCCTTTCAGGCTCTACGGAAAAGCGCATCGCCGCCCCTATGGAAAAAAGGAAAAAGAAGAGCCAGCAGCGCCAGAAGCGTCAGTAGCGTTAGTAGCGTTAGCAGCAGTAGCCCCCGCAGCGGAAAAGATGATGATGACGTCTGCCCCCCTACCTTCCCCGACAGACCGCCACCTTGCCGACGAACTGGCACGGGGTCTGAAAAAGAAGCGCGGGGAACGGCGCACAGGTGGCAGAGGACGCCGCTCTCTTAAAACCCTGCTGGCCGTTCTCGGAGATGAAAAAGCCGTCTGGTCTTTGATTCAACTGAAAGGCGGTACACTCCTAGACATCCCGCTTGGCAAGAATGAAAAAGGACGAAGGGCTGTTCGACACTTTGAAGAAGTTCTCGGAAAGCAAGCCGCGCAAAACCTCATTACCTACGCAGGCGGGACGAAACTTTACATCCCCCGCGCCGCCTACCTCGAGACGGACAAGCGAAACCGGGACCTCTGCCTCGAACGGGACAGCATGGCAAAGAACATCCTGACATGACCGAAAGAAAGATTGTCGAAACGCTGGCCTTGAAGTATCACCTGTCAGACACCTCCGTATGGCGAACGCTAAAGCGATACTATGAATTCGTTGAACCGGAGGATGCCGTCGCGTCCGCCGCCACCCCTGCGACCAACAACAGGGACACCGACAGCAGGTAAAGGGGGGGGGGGAGAAAAGGAGAAGAGAAGGAGGAAGAGGAGGAGGAAAACGCACCCCCCGCTCAAACCGGGCGTCTTGCCACGTTTCGACGTTTCCGTGCTGCCGCCCTGTCGGTTCGGTTCCTCTTTGAGGGTCATGCGGTGTGTCGGTTCGGTTTCCTCTTTGCAGAGACGGGGAGGAGAGGCGGCGTGGTGTGGCCGCGTCTAGGATGGGGAAAGGGTATCCTAGTAATCCCCCCTTTCCCAAGCTGTCAAAGAGACTCTTCGGGGCTTTCCTTGACAATCCTCACCCCTCCGCCTCCCTGTCTCCCTTTCCCTCCATGCTCAATTGGTAGGACTGATTTTATTGAAAAAATGTGAAGGGGCATACGTTATCATGACGATCCGCATTTCCCCCCCTGCCGGGGCTGCCTCACTGGTGGCAGGAGCAAAGAAAAGGAGGAGGGAAGACGTTGACCGCTTCTTCCTATACACCAAATCCGCCCTTGCCCCTTCTCGTGTCGCTCGTGGTGTTGTGCTGGTGGCATGATAGTGTGGTGATGGTGGCGGGGGAGACGGTGAAGCGGGACGGCCTTGCCATGAGGGGGCGGGTGTGTAGTGTGCGGGGTGTGGGGCATGTTCTCCCGTAAAGGAGGCTACCCCATGCGGCACTTCCTGCGGGACGTTGCGGCGCTTGCGCTGGCTGACGTCATAGCGGCTGTGGTGGTTCACATCTTGTTGAACCTCTAAAACGCAGTTGCCCCGGTAGGAGGTGCATCCTAACCGGGGCGCTAGACTTGTAAATCAACACGATTTACGGGGGGACGTGCCCCACATCGGGACGGTAGGCGTTGGCTCGCTTGCCGTCCCTCTTGTTTTTAGGGTAGTTGGAGTCTTAAAAAAGTCAACTATTTTTTTCAACTACCATTGCGATGCCCGCGCCGCCTGTGTGCTTCTTCAAATGCTCATAGACCGTCTGCCTTGATACGCCATACTCACGCGCCAACCGCGCCACCTTTTCGCCGTTCTCTTCAACACGCTTGCGCACTTCCGCCGCCTGTTCAGGGGTGAGGCTAGGCTTGCGGCCTTTGTACTTCCCTGCGGCCTTGGCAATAGCGATTCCTTCCCTCTGCCTCTCTCGAATCATGGCGCGTTCAAACTCCGCTACTGAGCCGATAAGTTGAAGCTGTAGGCGTTGGAAAGGGTTTTCCTTGTCGGGGGTGAAGGTCAAATTTTCCTTGTGGAACTTCACAGACACGCCCCGCCCCGTGAGGTCTGAAAGAAGGGAAAGCAAGTCCTGCATGTTCCGCGCAAGGCGGTCTATGCTGTGGACATGAAGGGTGTCACCGTCCCTCAGCACTTCAAGGCAACGCTCCAAGGCGGGGCGGTGTACATCCTTCCCACTGGCCTTGTCCTCAAACACCTTGTTGAGGTTCAACCCCTCAAAGGTTGATTCCTGTCGTGCCGTGTTCTGGTCAAACCCGCTGACTCTGATATAGCCTATGTCCATTTTCTTTCCCTCCCTCTTTTCCGTCAAACTTTCAAAGTGTCAAGATAGACTCTATGACTTTCAAAAAGAAGTGTCAAGAAACACTAAAGCGAACTCTATTCTGACGTAAAAAGTGTCAACCTATTTTGTCAGTTTGGTGTATACTCTATATTGACATTTCAAATAACGCTTGACGAAAAGAGGAAGACCGGAAAGAGTCTTTCAACAAACTGTTACACAGCTAACACCTTATTGATAAGAACGCTTGTATTTTCAGTGAATTGTGGAGAATCATTTTTTCTCCCGCCCTCGGCACCACATCGAAGTTCGGTAAAGCCCGTTAAGGTTCATAAAACCTTAGCGGGCTTTACTTTTATCCTGTTTACATGTTCATACGCGTTCGCTGGAGTCCGTGTACATCCGCCCTTTTTGCTGGTGTTTTCGCTGGTATCCCTCCATACCAGAAAAACCAGCAATGAAAGGATACCAGCAGAGCCATGAAACTCACGGATAGCAAACTCAAGAGCCTGAAACCTTCCGGCAAGGTTCAAAAGCTCCCTGATGGTGACGGGCTGTACACTCATGTCTCGCCTGTCGGAGGAAAACTCTGGCGACTCTTTTCCCGTTTCAACGGCAAACGGAAAACGCTTGCCCTTGGCAAGTACCCGGAAGCCGGCCCTGCCGAAGCCAGAATAAGGCCTGAAAAGGCGCGGGGGCTGGCTGCACAGGGCGTTGCTCCCTCCGCCTACAAGAGGGAAATTAAAGCCACCACTGCCGCAGATGCAGCGGACATGGCCCATACTTTCGAGGCCGTGGCCCGTGCTGGTTCAGCAAAAATACACGGCCTGAACGGAAGGCCACCAGAAGAATATTCTTTCCGGTCTGGAGAACCTGCTTTTCCCGTCTATCGGCGGGTATTCCATTTTTCGGCCTTGAAGCTCCCGACTGCATAGCGGTCATCCACGCCTTCCTCGCCTTCCTCGCCTCCCTCGCCGCGCGCAAGGCCGCCGGACAGCCACTCCACTGAAACGTCCCCGGATGGCGCAGGGGCCGCTCCTGATACGAGGCCGCACGTCGGCCCTCCCCGGCAGGCATCCCCGCACGCCTGCCGGGGCCCTGCACAAACAGGCTTCTCCCGCCTGTCCGCTCTCCTCCGGCTGGCAGCAGGGGTTTCCCTCCGCCGAAACCCACGCCGCCTGATCATCCCTGCCCCGCTCTGCACATAGACCCTTTCCGCCCACGTCCGCGTCGCAGTCCCTGCCGTTTCCGCCGCCCCTTCCCGTTTTCCGAAAAAGCCGTCCCGTATTTGGGAAAAAACGGAGACACGGCGGCGGGCAGCCGTTTTCCCGATGACGTTTTTCCTGCCTCACCGGGAACGTTTCTTGCTTGTTTGCTCATGATTCCCGCCCGCCCCGGCGCGGGCGCACTTCAAACCCTATACGGGAGGGAACGATGGACATCACCAACCTCTTCAGCCTGAAAGGAAAAAACGCGGTCATCACGGGCGCTTCCGGAGCCTTGGGCGGCGCGGCGGTCCGGGCCATGCTCGGCGCGGGCGCGAGCGTCGCCGCCTGCTACAACAACAGCAAGGAACGGCTCGACGCCCTGCTTGCCGACATGGGGGAAGCGGCCCGCGCCGTCAAAACCTACCGGGTCGATTCGTTCAACCAGGAAGCCATCGCCCGGCACGCCGAGGAGGTCGTCAGAGACTTCGACCGGATCGACGTGGTCATCAATACGGCGGGCGGCAACGTCAAGGGAGCCTACTACGCGGACGGCGGCAACCTTTTCGATCTCGGCCTCCAGCCCCAGTTCGACACGGTGGTCCTCAATCTCTTCGGCGGCTGCTTCTGGCCCTGCCTCGCCTACGGAGCCACCATGCTGCACAACTCCGAGGGCGGCTCGATCATCAACTTCAGCTCCATCAGCGCCTTCACCGCCGTCAGGGGGCATGTCGCCTACGGCGCGGCCAAGGCCGGGGTAAGCAGCTTCACCCAGTCGCTGGCCGCGCATGTGGCCCGGGATTTCAACCCCCGGCTGCGTGTCAACGCCGTGGCCCCGGGCTTCTTCCCCAACAACAACCCGGCCCAGATGCTCTTCAACCCGGACGGCACCTATCGGCCCAAGGCGCAGCGGGCCGTTGACGCCACGCCCATGCGCCGCATGGGGAACCCCGAGGAACTCATGGGTACGCTCATCTGGCTGGCTTCGGACGCCTCCTCCTACGTGACCGGACAGACCATCGTCGTGGACGGCGGCTACCTGCTCGATTCCCCGGCCTGACGCCCCCCCCGGGACGGCAAGAGGCCCGCTTCCTGTGGAGGGAAGCGGGCCTCTTCAGTGGGGGATGGAGGAAGGGCGGGGGGCCCACTTAATTTTATTGCAAAACCTGTGCCTTACTCGGGCCACACGGCCTTTTCGAGATGGAGCGTCCTTTCGGCGGGGTACGCGTCCCGCCAGTAGGCGGCGCAGCCGGAAGCCGTGGCCGTCCAGTAAAGCCCTTCTTTGAGGAGCGCCGCCAGATCAGCCAGAACCTTGCGCGCGGGCCCGGACTGCATGAGGTAGGGCTGCATGACGAGCGTCGCCTGCCGCCCGTAGGCCGCCGCGCCCTCAAGCTCCGCCGACCAGTTCTCCCACAGGGCCCGCGTGCGCAGAAGCCCGCTTCCCCGCCCGATACCGGGGAAAAAGACGAAAAACTGGGCGTCGTGCGCGTAATAGTAGGGAAGCGCCAGCAGGGTGCGCGGCCCTTCCTCGTCAAGCACGCAGTAATGGGGGATGTCGTCGGCCATGCTGTTGCCGAAATAGCCGCAGCCGCTCCCGGCCAGCAGGTCGAGTGTGGCCGGGGAAAGCGATCCGCCCGGCCAGTCGTCGTGCGTACGGGGAAGGGCATACCAGCCCTCGGGCCGCGCCCCCGTGAGATCGGCCAGTTCGGAGAAGGTGCGCTCCATGCGTTCCTTCTCCTCGGCGGGGGACAGCCGGGTTACGTCCTCCTTGGCGTAGGAGCCCGCCGCGATCTCGTGCCCGTGCTCGAAGGCCCGGCGCACGCTTCCCGGAAAGGCCCGGGCCATGACCAGCGGCACGGCGAAGGTCGCCTTGAGGCCGCAGGCGTCCAGCGCGTCGATGAGCCAGTCGCCCTGTACGGCGTTGCCCCAGATGGAGGCGGCATAGGCGATGGCCGCCTCGTCGATGCCCTCGGGTCCGGCCGGCACGCTGTAATCGATCACCAGCGTCACGGCGGCCTTGCCCTGCGGCCACGTCACGCCGACGGGGGAAGTCTCGTCCGAAAAGGTGTAATCTTTCTTCCAAGGCATGGCGTCCTCCCCGCTAGGCCGAAAACGGCGCGGCTTGCCCGTCCGTGACGGGAAAACGTTCGAGAATGTAGTCCGCCAGCCATTCCGAAGTGACGTAGCGGACATCCCCGTCCGCCAGCGTGCGCTCGAAAAAGCGCCGCAGCATCCCGATGCGACAGAGGCGGCCGGAAAGGTTGGGATGAATGACGATGTTCATGTAGCCGCTCGTCTCGCGGGCCACGGCGTAGGCGTCGAGCAAGCCGTTGAAAAAGGCCGAGGGCGGCTCAATGCGCTGCTGCTCGTTGCGGCTGCCGTACCAGCCGAAATAAAAGAACATGGCGTCGTCGTGGCTGAACTGGATGGGCAGGTTGAGCACCCAGCGCCCCACGGATTCCAGATAGACGTAAAAGGGGAAATCCCCCTGCGGCGTGTAGGAAACGTATTTATAGTCATGCCCTTCCAGCGCGGCCAGATTGTGCTCGCTGCGCGTGCCCACGGGATAGCGGCCGGTCAGCGTGCGGATGAGATCGTCCGTGTGGGCGAGATGTTCGCGCTCCTCCTCAAACGTGGAGGGGATGTGGTGATCCCACATGTGGTTGGCCACTTCGTGCCCTTCCCGTGCGGCGCGGCGCACTACCTCGGGATAGAGGAGCCCCGTCCGGCCCGGCAGGAAAAGGGTGGTCGGGATATCGAAGTCACGGAACAGATCGAGCAGCCGCCCCATTCCCGCGCGGCCTCCGAATTCCCCCTGCGCGCACCACAGGCGCGGCTCACCGAGGAATTTCCGGAAGATCATCGCGTCGAAGTCCACGGTGAAGTTGATGAGCACCCGGACCCCTTCGGGAAAGGCGAAGCCGTCGATCTCCCGGATGCGGGGCGCGTCCGTGTTCTTGAGCATCAAGGGTTTGTCGTCCATACAGCCTCCCGGCGCCGCGCGGCGGCAGCGCCTTACAGTTCGGTAATCATGCCGCCCGACAGGTTGAGGGCCTGCCCGGTGATGTAGGCGGAAGCGTCGGAGGCCAGAAAGAGCGCCGCCGCCGCGATGTCGTCCGCCGTGGCCATGCGCCCGAGCGGGATGCCCCGGCACAGGGCGGCCCGCCGCTCGTCCGGCGGCACCCCGGCGCTGGCCGCCTCCGCCGCAATGCGCTCCTCGACCATGTCGCTCTCCACCGGACCGGGACAGATGGCGTTGGCGCGCACGCCGCACGCCGCGTACTCTACGGCCACGCATTTCAGGAGCATGATCAGGCCCGCCTTGCTGACGGAATAGCCGCTGAAGCCCGGCAAAGGCCGCTTGCCCGCACCCGAGGCCAGAGCGATCACCGAGCCCCCCTTGTCCCGCATCAGGGGAAGGAACGCGTGGAGCATCCGAAACGCACCAAAAAGATTGACTTCCTGCGTTTCCTGCCACGCCTCGGGGGAAAGCTCGGCCACCCTGCCCTGCCCGTGCATACGGCCCACGCAGAGGATCAGGATATCCAGCCGGGGATGGCGCGCCGCAAACGTCGCCCGCAGCGTTTCCGTCGCCCCGTCCGAGCGGATGTCCGCCACCACGCCGCAGGCCACAGCGCCCTCAGCCTCAAGCTCACGGGCCCGCTCAAGGACTTCGGCGTCCCGATCCGCAAGGCAAACCGCCGCCCCCTGCCGCGCGAGCGCGCGGGCAATGGCGAAACCAAGCCCCCGCCGCCGCGCCGCGCCAGCCACCAGCGCCGTTTTGCCCTTCAAGTCTTCGTACATGCCCCTACTCCCTCTTTTGAAGGATACCGCCCCCTGTGGCGGGTACCCCGAGTCCGAATCCTTCCGCACCGCTCCCACAGGCCGCACCACCCCAACAGGAGAAAGGGGGCGTCCCTTGCCGGGCCTCGCCGGGGACTCCCCGGTGCACGCGTCGACACCAAGCCGCCTGCCCGTTCCCGGCAGAGGAAGGCCGTTTTCCCGAAAAGCGCGGCGCTTCCCCTTCCGGGCCGGGGCGTATTGTTATCACTCTTTAATATATTGAATATATTATAAAAATAACGTGCGGACCGGTTACGATTATCTTCATGCTCTCAACCGAACATGTACCTTGTAACGGCCCTGCCTAGAACTGCCGCGGCCCCCAAATCTTGAGGCGATGCCCCACGAAAAGCGCGGTTCCGCAGATCAGGATCATGGACACATGCAGGACAAACATGCCCGTGAGCCCGAAGCCGCTGGGCATGGTTACGGTGACGAGGAGGAAGGGAAACATGGGGATGAGCGCGTAAACGTTGTTGAGCCCCACCTCGGCGGCTGCGGGCGTGCGGAAGTCGCTGTCCACGATGCGCAGGAGCGCCAGCCCGCTGGCGGCCGTACCGGTGATCAGCCCGAAGACCACGAGCAGCCGCTCAAGCCCGAAACTTCCCACCCGGCGGCCAAGCCAGAGGACGCCGAAGAGGGTAATCAGCGTACAGGCGACGATGACCAGCACGAAGGGGACGAAATACTTCATCACCGTGGCCGCACTGACGGCCATGAGGGCCGACATGATCATGTAATCGATGGTGGTTCCGAGAATGCGATTCTGCACGTCGTCGCTGTAAAAATGGGCGGCCCCGCCGTGGTTGATCACGAGGCGGACGATCATGCCCGCGAACAACGCGTAAAGATAAATGAAACCGAAGGAGGCCGCCTGATAGTCAGGCGGGAGGATATAATACTTGAGTACGTAGCAGACGATCCAGCCGAGCCCGTAGACCGTGCAGGCCACGGCGAAATGCAGGGCGAAGGTGTCCACGTTGCCGTTATGCGTGGTCAGGTGGCAGGCGGAAACCTGCTTGTCCGGCGTGCGCAGGCCGGAAAGGAAGTCCGGCGAAAGCTCCTTCGCGCCGTGGGTGGCGTAGCCCTTGCGCAGGCCCCAGTTGGCCAGCGGCACGCCCACGAAGTTGGCGACCATGAAGCCCGCCGCAGCATAGGCCAGCGCCATTGAGATGCAGTCCGCAAGCCCATAGTCGTTCTGCCACGACATGCCCACCGAAAGCGCCTGCCCCGGACCGAAGGCAAAGCCGAAACCGGCCAGAAAGCCCGTGGCCGTGGTGATGTCCGAACCCGTCAGCCGCGCGTAGAGTTCGGTCACGCCGAAGCCCACGGTGGCTTGCAGGCCGTAGAACATCCAGAAAAGCAGGTCTATCCACAGAGCGCCCTTAATCAGGGTCAGGCTGCGGCCCTTGGTGTGTCTGCTGAAGCAGCCGAGGCCGATGATCCCGAAGCCGAAACTGAAGAGGTGGAAGGAAACCATCCCGAAATCGCCGCCCTGCAGCGTGACCCAGCCCTCAGGAGAAGGATACCCGATAAGGCCCAGATTGATCAGCGCAAAGCCGACGGTCCCGGCGATGATCCCGGCAGGGACGAGATAGGTCTGGAAAAAGCGCACTTTCGCCCGGAGCCAGACGCCGACAAGCAAGAGGAACGACATCCACATGAACGCCATCAGATAGGGAAGAAACGACTTTTCCATAGTTCGCTCGCTGGCTGCGCGCTTCGCGGGAAACGCGCCGGTTTCGTTTCGCACGGGCGGCGGGCCCGCGGCAAAACCCGGATGGTGAACGGTCTTCTTTTCTGTCCGCAAGACACCGTGGAAGGCTCCCTTTCCCCAGACGCCGGGCTCCCGTATCGGACGCCGGGGCGCGGGGGCTGGCGCAAGTCCTTGTGCGCAAGCTGGCGGGCTGCCATCGGGCGGGGGCAAACTCGTACCACCCTTTGCCGCACGCGCAGGGGGCTTCCCTTCGGCGCGGCACGTGGCCGGACGGCCTTTTCCTGAGTCCGCCGGGTCCCTTCCAGAGACAGGCAGATATCGCTGGTACGCCTTTCGCGCAGGCGAGGCTCCCTTCGATCCACAGCGCGACCAGCGTCACCGCCTTTATCGCGCAGGCGTACGGGGTGCCCTTCCCGAAAAGAAAAAAGCAAAGCGGATGCCAACGGCATAGTTTCCTGAAACTACCTCATTTTCAATATGATATTGACACTAGACCACGCCAGTTATACTCTTTTCCCAAATATGGGATCGCCAAATCCCAAAAACCGGACAAGCCGCTCTTGCGGACGGAGGTTTGCCATGCTGACCGGACAGGCGGACATCCCCACCACCGACACCCTGTATGCGGCGCTGACCCTTTCGCTCCACCTCTCGGCTTCCCCGCTCTCCGAAAGGCGGCTCACGCTCCTCACGGGAGAAACGGCGGACGCCGTCCGCCGCGCCCTCCTGCATCTGGAGGAACAGGGCCTTGCCGCCCGCCGCGACGACGGCGCGTGGCTCTGCCTCGACGTTTCCGACGCCCTCCTGCGGGAACTCTCCGCCACCCTGCGCGTCAAGGTCCCCACCGAACGCCTGATCCACTGCCTCGGCTACCTGCTGGCGGACGCCACGCTTGACGATTGCGAGTACGCCCTGCGCCGCCTCGACCCCGAACTCAAGCGCCCCACGCCGGAAAGCCTTTTCTGCCTCGAATGCGTCATCGGCTATCTGCTGCGCTGGGAGGAAAGCCACCGGGCCGAGGCCGCGCAGCACAGCTCGCATTACGCCGAGCTGGTCCTTGTGGCGCAGAGCATCTGCCTTTTCCTTCCCCGACAGCTACAAATGGCCGCCCGGCTTTCCGCCTCCGCCCATGCGGTCACGTCCGCCTGCGGCAACGAACGTTTCCGGCTGCTGGTGACCATCTTCAGCTTCTACCTGCGCCTCTTTTCCGACGAGAAACCGCCCCGCGAGGCGGCCCGCGCCATAGAGGAACTCGGCGATCTCGAAGACTTCGACGACAAGGACATGCAGGGCCGCCTTCCCCTCTTCAAGGGCCTTCTGCATTACGTGCGCGGCGAGTTCGGGCAGGTTTTGCGCTGCTACGAACAGAAAGAAGACACCTACGGCTGGAAATACCGCCGCTTCGCCGTGTTGCTGGCCTCCTGCGCGAGCCAGTCGGCCTTTTACCTCCAGCAATATCACATCGCCCTCGGCATCAACGAGTCGTGCCGCCGCACCGCCGCGCTCGACGGGGACAGCATGTTGTCCATGTTCTGGATGCTGCATCTGGCCTTCGTCATGCTGCGCCTCGGGGATATGGACGCCGCCCTCCTCAATCTGGACTGCCTCTTCATGGCGGTCCCCGCCCGCGAAAACAACAAGACCTCCGTGAGCACCGTGCGGGGCATCGCCCTCTACCACTATCTGCATGGCCGCCTGCGTCAGGCGCACGCGCTGCTGGCCTACCACGCGGGCCGGGCGCTGCGGCGCAACCTGCCCCATGCCCCCTTTGAAGACCCGCTCAACCTCGACATGCTCTATGCCTTTGAACAGGAGGGCTTCCCGCCGTCCCGCGCTATCATCTCGAAAAGACGCTGGAAAGGCTCCTTGAGGGCCCCAACCGCCAGTTGCGGGGCGCGGCCCTGCGCGTGGCCGCCCTGCGGCTGCGCGATCAGGGCGAGCGGGAACGCGAAGCCGCCCTCTTGCGCGAAAGCCGCTCCGTGCTGGCCGGAACCGGCGACCGCCGGGAAATGGCGCTCACCGCGCACGAGCTGGCCACCACGCTGGAACGCGAGGGACAGCGTGCCGAAGCCCGGAAGCTGCGCAAGGAGGTGGCCGCCTACGCGGGCTGCGAGATCGACGCCGCCCTGCCCTATCAGAAGGCCGTGCACCTGCTCACCTGCGACATCCGGGATCGGCTCGCCGCCGGGCCCCACACAGCCGATGCCGGGCCCTGCCTCATGGAGCGGTGCAACCGGGCCTTCAACGCCCTGACCACGGAAACCCGGCAGGAGAACGCCCTCTTCCGCCTCGCGGCCATCGCCCAGATGGAAATGAAATCCGAGCGTGCGGCCCTCTTCCGCTCGGACGGACAGGGGCAGCTGACCTGCGTGGCCTCGGTCAACCTGACGCGCATGGAACTGGAAAGCGAGGCCATGCGCTCCTGCATGACGTGGCTGGAGCGCCGGGTCTTCGACTCGCCCCCCGGCTGCCGACGCCGGGGCAGAAACGGCCTGTGCCTGCCCCTCGACATCGGAGAGCCCTACCCGTGGCTGCTCTATCTGGACAGCACCTTCACGGATGGGGCCTTCGCGCATCTGGACGAACGGGAACTGCGCCTGCTGTCCTGCCTCTTCGCCTCGGAAGTGCGCTCGGCCCTGCGCCTCAAGCGCGTGCGCGACGAGGAGTCCCGCCATCAGAAGGAACGCTTCCAGTCCGTCGCCCTTCAGGAAGATCGCAACATCGCGCCCGTCTTCGGCGGCGGGCTCGGCCCCCTGCTCGAACAGGTGCGTCACGTCAGCGTCACCGACGCGCCCGTGCTCATTCTGGGCGAGACGGGTGTGGGCAAGGAGGTCATGGCCCGGCAGATTCATCAGATGAGCCGCCGCTGCGGGCCCTTCATCGCCGTACACCCCGCCAGCACGCCGGAAAGCCTTTTCGAGAGCGAATTCTTCGGCTACGAACGCGGGGCCTTCACCGGGGCCGCCCATCAGAAAATCGGCTTTTTTGAAATGGCTGACGAGGGCACGCTCTTCATCGACGAGGTGGGGGACATCCCGCTGGGCATTCAGGTCAAGCTCCTGCGCGTCCTTCAGGAGCGGCAATTCATGCGCGTGGGCGGAACCCGGGAAATCCGCTCGCGCTTCCGGCTCATCGCGGCCACCAACAAGAACCTGTGGGAAGAAACGGAAAAGGGGACGTTCCGGGAAGACCTTCTCTACCGCATTTCCGTGGTGCCCCTGCGCCTGCCGCCGCTCCGGGAGCGCCGGGAGGACATCCTGCTCATGGCGCACAGTTTCATGGAGCATTTCAGCCGCCGCTATAACCGCCCCATGCTCCGTCTGAACCGCGACGAAATGGAAAACCTGCGCAACTACGCGTGGCCCGGCAACATCCGGGAGCTCAAAAACGTCATCGAACGCGCGGTGATCCTCAACGAGTACACGCCCCTCGGCAAGCGCCCCGGCAACGGCCCGGCGGCGGACGCGCGCTCCCGCCTCGTCATCGACGGCTTCCCCACGCTGGAAGAGCTGGAACGGCGTTATCTCGAACACGTCCTCAATGCCGCCTCCGGCAACATCTACGGCAAGGGGGGCGTGATGGATCGCCTGCGCATCAAACGTTCCACGCTCTACGCCAAGCTCAAGAAACACCGCCTCAGCCCTTCGTCCTCCTGAGGAAAAAAGGACGGAGCGGACCTCCCCATCCCGTCCGGGCCGCCAATGGCGGGGCGGGAACTGCGGGCGCGTGGAACGTGACGGACGAAGTGTCCGCTCATCTACCCGTCAAAAAATGGAATGGGAAAATGTGGGACGTAGCGGACAAAGCATCCGCTTTCGACACGGCGGCCTACCCCGGCAGGTGTGGGATATGGCGGAGGAAGCGTCCCTTTTCCAGCCGGAAACCAGCAGAAACAGCGGGCTACGGTCCCATACGGCACGCAAAACAAGCTCCCTACGGAGGGAACTACGGATGTGTGAGGCGAGCTTGCGGGCGGCGGGTAACGCCATGTAACAAGAGAGAGAGAGAGAGAGAGAGAGAGAGAGAGAAAGAGACGGGGGCGCGGAGGCGGCCTGTGGTTGATGCCCTTGAGATGGCCCACATCACGGGAACCCTGAATGTCTGGGGCGCAGCCCTTCCCCAAAACCTCGCGGGAAAGGCGCGGCTCCGCCCCCTTGCCAAGCAAGGCGCAATCTGCAAGAAAAGCACGTCTTTTTTCTTCAAGGAGCCCGCCTATGATTTTTCCCGCGGATCAGGAGCCTTTTTCCCGTTCCCGTTTCGTCTTCGACCTCGACGGAACGCTGGTCGACACCGCGCCGGACATCCTCGGCCTGCTGGCCGCCGTGCTGCGCGAAAACGGCTATCCGACGCCTCCCCTTTCCCGCGACATCATCGGGCCGCCGCTGGAGGACATCGTGCACGGCGTCTGCCCCGACGCGCCGAAAGAGGAACTGCACCGTCTTATCGGCATCTACCGGGGACGCTACGCCGCCTGCGATTACGCGCAGAGCACCGTCTTTCCGGGCATCATCCCTCTGCTTGAACGCCTGCGCGACCTCGGGGGGCGACTCTACGTGGCCACCAACAAGCCCGAGGCCATCTCGCGCCGCCTGCTCGCCATCAAGGGGCTCGACCTCTTCGACGACATCGTGTCCGCCGATTCCCTGCCGGGGACGCCGCTCTCCAAAAGGGACATGCTGCGCCTGCTCATGAACCGCCACGGCTTCGCTCCCGCCGAAGGCGTCATGTGCGGGGACTCCGTGCTCGACCTGCGCGGCGCGCGGGAAGCGGGCCTGTTCTCCGTGGCCGCGCTCTACGGCTACGGCAAGCCCGAGGCGCTGCTTCTGGAACGCCCCGACCGCCTTGCCGACGACCCGGCATGGACCACGCTGCGTCCCCTCCCCCTCTCTCCAAGGTTCGATTCATGAAACAGGAAAACCGCCACCAGGCCATTCTCTACGCCGTCATGCGGCAAGGCTACGTGTCCATTGATTCGCTGGCCGAGGAGCTCGGCGTCTCGTCCCAGACCATCCGCCGCGACATCACGGAACTGGACCGCACCGGGATGCTCGAACGCAGGCCCGGCGGCGCGAGCTGCCGCACCACCATCCTGAACAGCGCCTACGACGCCCGACAGGTGGAGGACTTCAAGGAAAAGGAACGCATCGCCCGGACCATCGCCGCTTATGTCCCGGACAACAGCTCGATATTCCTGACCCTCGGGACCACGGTCGAGGTCATCGCCTGCGCGCTGCTCGAACGCTCGGGACTGATGGTCATCACCAACAACGTGGTGGCCGCCCTAACCCTGAACAAGAAAACCGACTTCGAGGTTGTGCTGGCCTCCGGCTACATGCGCAAGAGCAGCAACGGGCTGGTCGGGGAAAGTACCATCGAGTTCGTCAACGGATTCCAGTGCGACTACGTGATCACCAGCGTGGGCGGCATCAGCGAGGCGGACGGCTACCTCCTCGACTACCACACCGCCGACGTCAGCGTGGCCCAGTCCATGATGCGCAACGCCAACAAGGTCCTTCTCGCCGCCAGCCGTTCCAAGTTCGCGCGCAAGGCCGTGGTGCGGGTCGCGCCCATGAAACGCGTGGACGTACTCTTTACGAATGATCCCATGCCGCCGCGTCTGGAGGAACTGGCGCAGCAGGCGGGCGTCGAGCTTATCGGCTGTTAGATGTCAAAAGAATGACAAACATAACTTTTCACGTACGATTTACGCAAAGAAGCATAATCCGAATATCATATTGATATAAAAATAAAAATGAAGACATTCACGAAAAACGCCTCTTTCGTGGATGTCTTTTTTTGTACATTTTTTGAAAACAGATTGACACAAATAAGGCGATGAGGAATAGGATCAAATCATCCTTGACGAGTTCTCCTGCTCTTTGACCGTTCTCGACCCACCTCATGTTCCTTCAGGATCAGGCTTTGCAAGGCAGAGTGTGATCTTCTTAACCGCAACAACAGAGGAGTCCGGTATGCGTAAAGGTTTCGTCACCCTCATGCTCGCGCTGTGCTGTGCGTGGATGGTCTCCGCGCCCGTCACCGCCGACGCCGCCGACAAGATCGTCATCCGCTTCGCCCACAGCAACACCCCCACGGACATGGACCCCTACCATGCCCTCGTCACCAAAATGCAGGACAAGCTCGCCCAGAAGCTCGGCGCGGATCGCGTGGAGATTCAGGAATTCCCCGCCGGGCAGATCGGCAGCGAAGAGCGCAGCTTTCAGGACGTGCAGCAGGGCATCCTCCAGATGACGGTGCTGGCGGTCAACAACGCCTCCATCTTCGCGCCCTCCCTCGGCGCCTTCGACCTGCCCTACATCTTCAAGAACGTAAAGGAATTCGACGATTGCGTCGAACAGAACTGGGACCTCATCAACAAGCGCATGGAAGCCGAAAGCGGCACCGTGGCCATCGCGTGGCATTCGCAGGGCTTCCGCTTCATCACCAACAGCAAGCAGCCCGTCACCACGCTGAAAGACCTCGCGCCCGTCAAAATCCGCACGCCCAACAACCCGATCATGATCGGCGTGTACCGCGCGTGGGGCACCGCCCCGGTCCCGATGGCCATGGACGAAACCTTCAACGCCCTGCAGCAGAAGGTCGTGGATGGGCAGGACAACCCCCTCGTCTCCATCGCCACCAACCGCTTCTATGAAGTCCAGAAGTACATCACCGAACCCCACTACAAGCTGTGGACCGGCCCCGTGGTGGTCAGCGCCGAATGGCTGCGCTCCCTGCCCGAAGACGTGCAGAAGGCCATCATCGAAGCCGGACGCGAAACGACCGTGGAAATGCGCGATCTGCTCGACAAGCAGGAAACGGCCTCCCGCGCCTTCCTCAAGGAAAAGGGCATGGTCTTCTGCGGCGTGCCCGCGGACGAGGACGAATGGATGAAGCGCGCCGTCGGTATCTGGCCCGAGTTCTACCCCCAGATCAAGAACATGGAAATCGTCGAGGCGTTCATGAAGACGCTTGGACGCGAACTCCCCCGCTAAGGCATCAACGGGCGGCCCGCCCCACGCGGGCCGCCGCCGGAGACTTCGATGAAAAAAACGCTGCACTGGCTCGACGCTCATTTTGAGGATGCGTTGTGCGGGGCGCTCCTCGTCGGCATCATGATCATGCTCATGGCGCAAGTGGTCGTGCGTTTCCTGTTCGGCCACGGGCTCACCGCCTCCGAGGAGCTGTGCCGCTTTTCCTTCCTCTACATGGTCTATTTCGCGGCCAGCCTCGTGGCCTGCAAGGGCGCGCACATCCGCGTGACCGCGCACACCCGGCGTCTGCCCTCGTCCGTACGGGTGGGCCTGCTCATGCTGGCCGATCTGTGCTGGCTCGCCTTCAACGCCACGGTGATCTATCAGGGCGTCCTCCTGCTCCACAGCATGGCGGCCCGGCCGATGGTCTCGGGCAGCATGCTGCTCGATCTGCGCTACGTCTATGTGGCCGTCCCCGCGGCCTTCCTGCTCCAGAGCTTCCGCATCCTCCAGCGCTGGGCGCGGCACTTCCGGGGCCGTCTGTCCGTTCTGGGCGACGAGGCCAACGACATAAAGGAGGTCTAGCATGTCCGCCGATACAACCCTGTGGATCATCATGGCCGCCTGCCTCGTCATCGGCTGCCCCATTTTCGTCTCGCTGGGCGTGGCCTCCACGGTCGCGCTCCTGCTCACCAACATCCCCATGCGCATCGTCGCCCTCGACATGCTCAAGGTCATGGACATGTTCCCGCTGCTGGCCGTGGTCGGCTTCATCTTTGCGGGCGCGCTCATGGAAAAAGGCGGCATGGCCCGGCAGATCGTGGACATCGCCTCCCTTTTCGTGGGCCGGATACGCGGCGGCCTCGGCATCACCACCATCCTCGGCTGCCTTTTCTTCGCGGCCATGATCGGCTCCGGCCCCGGCACGGTGGCCGCCATGGGCAGCATCATGATCCCGACGATGGTCCGGCGCGGCTATTCGCCGGAATACGCGGCGGGCGTCTGCGCCACGGGCGGCACCCTCGGCATCCTCATTCCGCCGAGCAACCCCATGATCATCTACGGGATCATCGCCAGCACCTCGATCTCGGCCCTCTTCACGGCGGGCTTCGTGCCGGGCTTCCTGCTCGGGCTCCTGATGATGGGTATGGCCTATCTGCTGGCCCGGCGTTCCGGCTTCACGGGCGCGGCGGAGGGCGACGCCGAGGCCCGCTTCTGGCCCCTCTTCCGGCGCAACTTCTTCTCGCTCATGGCTCCGGTGATCATCCTCGGCAGCATCTACGCGGGCATCTGCACGCCGGTGGAAGCCTCTGTGGTCGCGGTCTTCTACGCCCTCTTCGTCGGGGCCTGCATCACCCGCGAGCTGCGCATCCCCCAGATATGGGACGCCATCAAGCTGACCAACGTGTCGGCGGGCACGATCATCATCGTGCTCGGCGTGTCCACGCTCTTCGGGCGCATCCTGACCATGCAGCGCATCCCGCACCAACTCGCCGCCGCCATGATGAACCTGACGGACAACCCCTTCGTCATCCTGCTGCTCATCGGCCTGCTGCTGCTTTTCCTCGGCATGTTCATGGAAACGCTCGCGACCATCGTCATCCTCGCGCCCATCTTCCTGCCCCTGATCACGCGCGTGGGCATCGATCCGGTCTTCTTCGGCATCTTCTGGGTCATCACCAACGAAGTGGCCCTGCTCTCCCCGCCCCTCGGGGTCAACCTCTTCATCGCCCAAAACCTGTCGGGGATCAGTTTCGAGCGGGTGGCGCGGGGCGCGCTGCCCTACATGCTGCTCATCATCAGCTTCATCCTCGTACTGATCCTCGTGCCCGACCTCGTCCTGTGGCTTCCGCGCCTTACGGGACAATACTGACGCCTGTTCCCCGGCTTCGCCGGGCCACATACACGGGCCGCAACGCCCTCGGCGCGGCTTTTGCGCCGAGGCGGACGCGGCAGGACCCTTTTACCGGATAATCAGGCATTCCGGGAGATTGCAACATGCCAAAACCATTTGATCTGATCTGTATCGGCCGCTCCTGCGTGGACCTGTACAGCGTGGAATTCGGGGTTCCGCTCGAACGGGCCATGACCTTCACCAAATCCGTGGGCGGCAGCCCCATGAACATCGCCATCGGCACGTCCCGCCTCGGCCTGCGCGTGGGGGCGATCACGGGCGTGGGCAAGGAAGACAACGGCCGTTACCTGAAATGGCAGCTTGCCAGCGAAGGCGTGGACGTGAGCGCCGTCAAGACCGACCCGGACCGCCTCACCGCCATGGTCCTTCTGAGCATCCGCGGCGACAACGACTTCCCCCTGATCCAGTACCGCGAAAAGTGCGCCGATATGGGCCTGCTCCCGGAAGACATCGATCCCGCCTATCTCGCCAAGGCCGAGGCCGTGCTCGTCACCGGCACCCACCTCTCCCGCGAGGGCGTGCGCGCCGCCACGCATAAAGTTCTTGAAACGGCGCAAAGGCTCGGCCTGAAGTGCATCCTCGACATCGACTTCCGGCCCAACCTCTGGGGCCTGCAAGGACACGACGCGGGATCGAGCCGCTGGGCCGAGGCGTCCGAAGCCGTCACCGCCGAATTCCGCAAGGTGCTCCCCTACTTCGATCTCATCGTTGGCACGGAGGAGGAGTTCTTCATCGCGGGCGGCAAGACCGAGGCCATCGCCGCGCTGCGCGAGGTGCGCAAGCTCACGGCGGCAACCCTCGTCTTCAAGCTCGGGGAACGCGGCTGCGCCGTGCTGCCCGGCGACATCCCGGACGACTTCACGGACGACGTGGTCTACCCCGGCTTTCCGGTGAAGGTCTACAACTCCATCGGCGCGGGCGACGGCTTCATGTCCGGTTTCCTGCGCGGCTGGCTGCGCGGCGAGGACGCCGCCACCTGCTCGCGCTACGCCAACGCCGCGGGCGCGTTCGCAGTATCCCGCCTCGGCTGCTCCTGCGCCTATCCGAGCTGGGCGGAGCTGCAATATTTCCTCAAGCACGGCAGCGAGCACAAATGGCTGCGCGAAGACGCCATGCTCGAACAAATCCACTGGGCCACCAACCGCCGCAACAAGTGGCGCAAGCTGGCCGTCTTCGCCTTTGACCACCGCGAGCCCTTCGCCGCCCTCGCCGCGGAAACGGGCAAGGGCCCCCAGGACATCGCCGCCTTCAAGAAGCTGGCGTTCCGGGCGGTGACCGAAGCGGCCGAGGACGAAGCCGCGCAGAGCATGGACCTCGGCATCCTTGTGGACGACATCTATGGCCGCGACGTCCTCTTCGAGAGCAACCGCCATCCCTTCTGGGTGGGCCGCTCCATCGAAAAGACCGGTTGCAGCCCGCTGGCCTTCGAGGGCGGCGCGGACGTGGGGACGACGCTCCAGACGTGGCCGGAAAACCATGTGGTGAAATGCCTTTTCCGCCCCACCCCGGAGGACGGCGAGGCCGTCACGCAGGAAAACGAACGTCAGTTGCGCCGCCTCTTTGCGGGGGCGAGGGGCAGCGGACACGATCTGCTCCTCGAAATCATCGTCGAGCGGGCGGCATCCCCCGAGCAGGCCGACGCGCTTCTGCTCGACTGGATGCGCCGTTGCTACGAGCTGGGCGTCTACCCGGATTACTGGAAAATCCTGCCCCCCGCCCAACGCGCCACGTGGGACGCGCTGGAGCGGCTCATTGAAGCCTACGATCCATACTGCCGCGGCATCCTCCTCCTCGGCTACAACGCTTCGGAAGAGGCGCTCATGGACAGCTTCGCGCACACGCCCGCCTCGTCCCGCGCCCTCGGCTTCGCCATCGGCAGGAGCATCTTTCTGGAGCCCGCCCGCCGCTGGTTCGCGGGCGAGCTTTCCGACGCCGAGGCCGTCGCCTCCATGCGCGCCCGCTTCCTGCGGCTCATCGAGGCATGGAACCGGCATCGCTGAAATCCCCCTACCCCCGCCCGCCCCGCACCCCCCGGCGGGGCGGGCCTTCAAGGACATTCGTCATGAAAGCATGTGTGCTCTACGGCCCCAAGGACCTGCGCATCGAAGAGCGCCCTCTGCCGGAACCCGCGCCGGGGCATGTCCGCCTGCGCATGGGCGGCGTGGGCATCTGCGGCAGCGATCTCCACTATTACCATATTGGCCGCGTGGGTAACGCCGTGGTGCGCGAGCCCATGATCCTCGGCCATGAAATCAGCGGCGTTGTGGACGCCGTGGGCCCGGGCACGGACGGCCTGCTCCCCGGCCAGAAAGTCATCGTCAACCCCTCCGACGAGTGCGGGACCTGCGAGTGGTGCCGTTCCGGGCGGCAGAACCTCTGCCCCTCCCTGCGCTACTACGGCTCGGCGGCCCGCACCCCGCACGTGCAGGGCGTCATGGCCGAATACCCGCTGGTGCAGGCGCGGCAATGCGTGGTCATCGACGACGCCGTCCCCCTGACGCTGGCCGCCTGCGTCGAGCCGCTCGCCATCGCCCTGCACGCCGCGTCCCGCGCCGGGAACCTCCTCGGCAAGCGCGTTTTCGTGAGCGGGGCCGGGCCCGTGGGCTGCCTCATCGCGGCGGTCGCCCGGCTGAACGGCGCGGCCTCGGTCTGCGTCAGCGACATGGAGCGCTTCCCCCTGTCCGTGGCCGGCAAGCTCGGCGCGGACCTCCTCCTTTCCGCCACGGACGCCGGGGCGCTGGCCGGGCTCGAAAACGGCTGTGACGTCTGTTTCGAGGCGTCCGGGGCCGTCGGCGGCATGAACTCCTGCCTGCGCAGCGTCGCGCCGGGCGGAACCGTCGTGCATGTGGGCTTCCTGTCGGAAGAGGAGGTCGCCTATCCCGTCAATACGATGGTCATCCGCAAGGAAGTCACGGTCTGCGGCTCGCTGCGGGCCTATCAGGAATTCCCCCTTGCGGCCCGTCTCGTGGCCTCGGGCCGCCTCGACCTCACGCCGCTCGTGACGGCGGTCTACCCGCTGGAGCAGGCCGAGGAAGCCATCCTCGCGGCCAGCGACAAGACCCGGTCCATGAAGGTGGTCCTCACCGGCCCCGCAGCGGACTAGGGCCTGTACGTACCAAACAAGAAAAGGCTCATTCTTTCGGAGGGTTGCCCGTACTCGGGCGGGAAAGTGGTTTTCCACTAACCCCACAGAAAGAATGAGAATATGCGGAAGAGTGCGAACAGGCCGCAGGAGGCAGCGGCTCCCGGCTCGTCCTCTGCGGCGTCTTCGGGACCTTCGGCAGCCCTCTTCGGGGCACCGCCGGGGAATCGCACATCACAGACACGAAACACGCCGCCCCCCCACGAGGACACGACCGCGAAAAGGCTGCGTCCGCAAGGCCCGGCGCAAAAGGAAAAACCTATGCGAGTCAGCATATCCGTGGCTACGACGCCGTCGGCCATGCCGCAAATCATGTTTGCGGGCCATTTTGAGGACCATTGCCGCCTGCTCGCCGCCATGGGCTACGAAGGCGTGGACCTCTTTTTCCCCAACCCGCGCGACGCAGACGCCGAAGCCGCCCGCAAGATACTGGACGGCTGCGGCCTGCGCGCCACCATGCTGGCCGCCGCCGGGGACATCATGGCCGACGGCCTCTTTCTGAACGATCCGTCGAGGCGGGCCGAACTGCTGGAACGTTCGCGCCCCCATCTGGAGATGGCCGCGCAACTGGGAGCCATGCCCAACGTGGGTTTCCTGCGCGGACGGCACGGCAAGCGTCCGGGCGAGAGCCTCCGCCACATGGCGGAAGGGCTGGCCGCCTACTGCGAACTGGCGCAAACGATGGGCGTCGACGTGCTCCTTGAACCCATCTGCCGGTACGAAATCGACTCCATCCTCACGACCGATCAGGCCATCGAGCTGTGCACGCTGGCGGGCTCGCCGTCCAATCTGGGGCTGCTCCTCGATCTTTTCCACATGAACATTGAGGAGCCGTCCGTCTGCGGCGCGATCTGCCGGGCCGGAACGCTGATCCGCCACGTGCATTTCGTGGACAACACCCGTGCCGTGCCGGGCATGGGCTGCCTGAACCTGCAAGACGTCGTCGCCTGCCTCAAGGCCGTGGGCTACGCAGGCTTTCTCGGCATTGAGGCCGTGCCCGGCCCCGATCCCGAGGAAAAGGCCCGGCGCGGCCTCGCCTTTACCCGTACGCTCCTCAACGCCGCACCCTGAACGGCGGGCCTTTCCCCGGCCTGTCCCGGCACACGCGGCCAGCCGCCCCCATCGCGGCGAGCGGCGTGACCTTGCGACACACAACGTTACTTTTCGGAAACATTGTAACCAAAGGACGCATCATGTTTTCGCTCAAAGGTAAAACGGCCCTCGTTACCGGGTCCGGGCGCGGCATCGGCCTTGCCATCGCCGACGCGCTGGCCCAGCAGGGAGCCGATGTTTTTCTGTCTGACATCAACGCCGACGTCGTGGAAAAGGCAGCGGCGGACCTTGCCGCACGACATACGGGCGTCGCCGTCCGTTCCCTCGTCTTTGATGTGACCAATAAGAAACAAATTGAAGAGGCCATGCGGACCATCGCGGCGGCTGGCGGCCTTCAGATTCTGGTCAACAACGCGGGCATCAACCTCCGCGAGCCCGTGGCCGGCATGAGCGACGAGGTCTGGCAGCGGATGCTCGACACCAACCTGACCAGCGTTTTCCGCGTCTCGCGGGCCGCCTATCCCCTGTTGCGCGAACGCGGCGGCAAGGTCATCAACCTCTGCTCGCTGATGTCCGAAATCGCCCGCCCCACCGTTTCCCCCTACGCCAGCACCAAGGGCGCGGTGCGCCAGTTCACCCGCGCGCTGGCCACGGAATGGGCGGCGGACAACATTCAGGTCAACGGCATCGCCCCCGGCTTCATCGCTACGGACATGAACATCCCGCTTATGGAGGACAAGGAACTCAACGGCTACATCATGCGCCACACGCCCGCCAAGCGCTGGGGCAAGCCCTCCGAGGTCGCCTCGGTCGCGGCCTTCCTCGCCTCCCCCGGCGCGGACTTTGTGACCGGGCAGGTCATCTTCATCGACGGCGGCTTCATCGTTTCCCTTTAAGGGCGGAGGTTCCCATGCAGCTTGACGGCATCGCTCTGGACGCCCGCGACGCGGCGGCACGCATCGACCATACCGTCCTCGCCCCGGACGCAACGCGGGCGGACATGGAAAAAGCCTGCGCCGTGGCCCGCTCCTACGGCTTCCGGGCCGTGTTCACCAACCCCTACTGGTCGCCGCTGGTGGCCGAGCTTCTCGACGGGAGCGGTATCGCCGCGGGCATCTCGGCGGCCTTCCCTCTCGGCTCCATCTCCACGGAAAGCAAGGTCCGGGAAGTCATGGACGTGGTGGAACGTCTGGACGGGAAGCCCTGCGCGGTGGACATGGTGACCAACATCGGCCTGCTCAAGGAAAAACGCTACGCCGACTATACCGCCGACATCCGGGCCGTGGTCCGGGCCGTGCAAGGGCGCGCGATGGAGGTCAAGGCCATTCTGGAAACCTCCCTCCTCACCCCCGAGGAAATCCGCGCCGCCTGCCTCTGCGCGGCTGAGGCGAGCGCGGACTACGCCAAAACTTCGACGGGACGGGCGGGCGCGCCCTCGCTGGAGCATATCGCCATCATGAAAGCCGCCCTGCCGCCTTCGGTGGGCGTGAAATTCTCGGGCTTCGGCACCCTGAACGCGCCCGAGCTGGCGATCTGCGCCTTCGCGCTCGGCGCGGACCTGCTCGGCTCACCGTGCGGCGACGTCATCGTGGACGCGCTGTCCTCCCGCTATGCCGCCCTGCGCGTTTCCCTGAACGCGGGCTGATCCGCTGAAAAGGCCGGGGGGAGCCTGCCTCCCGGCCTTTTGCCGTCCCGTCCGGCTTCCTCCACTGACCCTCCGCCCCGTCCGACGCGCGGCCTTTCTCCCTTCCCCGCCGCCCTCGCCAAGGAGCGGAAGGGCTTTCCCTCACCGCCGCGTCTCCCCTTCCCTCCCGCGCGCGTCCTTTTTGAGCCGCCGGGAGGGAAAAGCCCGCACCCGCCTTTCCTGTCGAGTACGGCCTTTTCTCTTGCGCGCAGGGCAAGCGTTCCGGCCCCGCTCCTTGCCTGCAGTCCTCCATGCTCAAGAACGGGGCCACCCCTTGCTCTAAGACCCGGGATATGTCAGGAAACGACTAAAGCCCGTTCTTTCCTGTGAACGGCAGCAACGCCGCGGCGCGTTCCCCTTCGTCGAAGGCAGGCGGACCGCCCGGCAACAAATCAGGAACTGCGATGGACATGACTTTCGACTCCGTGCTGGCTCTGGCCCCGGACGTATCCTCCGTCAAGGCGGCGCACGGCCTCGTCGCGCCGGGCAAATGGCCCGCACTCGGCTGTGACGACGCCGCGCTGTGGGGTGAATGCAAGGGCAGCGGGGCCAAGCCCTATCAGGTGGAGGTCGACCTGTCCGGCCCGGCCTTCAAATGCACCTGCCCCAGCCGCAAATTTCCCTGCAAGCACGCGCTGGCCCTGCTGCTTCTGCGCCTCCAGCATGAAAGCGCCTTTACGCAGCACGAAGCCCCGGAATGGGTCAAGGAATGGCTGGCCGCGCGCGGACGCAATGCCGCCCGGCAGGAAAAGAAAAGTTCCGGCCAGACGCCCGATCCCGCCGCCTCCGCCAGGCGCGAAGCGTCCCGCCTCAAGCGTATGGCCGCCGGGCTCGACGATCTGGAACGCTGGATGTGCGATCTCGTGCGCCACGGATTCGGCCAGCTTTCCGGCGCTTCCTCCCGCTGGGCGGAGGACATGGCCGCGCGCATGGTGGACGCGCAGGTGCCGGGCATGGCCGCGCGGCTGCGCGCCCTTTCCGGCGTGGTCGGTACGCGTCCGGACTGGCCCGCCCTGCTGCTGGCCGGATTCGGGCGGATGCAGCTTCTGATCGACGCCTTCCGCCGCCTTGACGCCTTGCCTCTCCCCGAAGGCGCCGACGTGCGCGCCGCCCTCGGACTGGTTCCCGACAAGGAGGAGGTGCTTGCCGAAGGCGAGCGCGCCGAGGGCCGCTGGCTGGTGCTCGGCGTCGGCTACGACGAGGAAGATCGGCTGTGGCGGCGGCGCGTGTGGCTCTACAACCTTGAAAGTGCGCGCCCGGCCCTGCTGCTCGACTTCTCCCACCGCGAAAAACGTTTCGAGCACAGCTATGTGCCCGGCAGCGTCGTCAGGCTGGCGCTGGCCTTTTACCCCGGCGCATCGCCCCTGCGCGCCGTAGCTCTGGAAGCCCCTGCTGCCGACGGGACCGCGCCCGTTCCCTCCGTCACGCTGGCCGAGGCGCTGGAAGCCGTGGCCGGACGCGTGGCGGCCCAGCCGTGGCAATGGCCCCTTCCCATGATGATCAGCGACGCCTCGCCCTGTCGCGAAGGCGAGGCATGGCGGCTGCAAAGCGACGACGGAAGCTGCCTTCCCCTCTTTGTGGAAGACGACGATGGCTGGCAGCTGCTCGCTCTCGCGGGCGGCCATCCGCTGAGTCTGTGGGGCGAATGGGACGGCGCTTGTTTCCGCCCGCTGAGCGCATGGCTGCCCGGCGCGTCCGGCGCACCCCTGTGGCTGGAAGGAGGTCGAGGATGACGACCCTGCAAACACTCGGGGCTCAGGCCCTGCTCGGCACGGACAAGCGGCCGCCCGCCTTTCCGCCCGACGACAGCGAGATCGGGCGGCTCCTGCACGCCCTCCCCGGCGGCGAGGGCAACGCCGACGCACTGCGCCTCCTGCGCGCCGCGGGCGTTCAGGCCGTCTGCGGGGACGCGGGCTATACGCCGCCCCGCACCGAAAGGCTCATCCCGGCCCCCTGCCCGGAGGAAACGCGCCAAGCCGTGGATAAGGCCGCCATGATCGGCATCCTGCGCCGCCTCTTCGCTGAAGGCGCCGAAAGGCCCTGCCGCGAAGCCCTGCGCCTCATGCAAAAAGCCGACAGGATACTGCCGCCCGCGCTGCTGCCGCCCGCTCTGGCCCTCGGACGCCGCGTCCCGGCCCTGCGCGAATCCATCGCCGCCGTCGCGGGCGAGCGCGGGCGCTGGCTCGGCCTGCAAAATCCCGCGTGGAACCTCTTCGCCACGGACGCCGGAGGCGAACTCGACCCGGAAAGCTGGGATCACGGCAGCCCGATCCAGCGCCGGACCTACATGAGCGCCATGCGCCGCAAGGATGCGGCCAAGGCGCGCGCCCTTTTCGAGGAGGCGCGGGAGACGGCGGACGCCAAGGAACGCGCCGCCTTCGCCGAATGCCTCCGGGAAAACCTCAGCCTTGAGGACGAAGCCCTCCTCGAAAGCCTGCTCGCCACGGACCGCAGCAAGGAAGTCCGTCAGATCGCCGCCACCCTCCTCTCCCTCTTGCCGGAAAGCGCCTATGCCCGGCGTATGGGCGAGCGCCTCGCCGCCTGCATCGTCCTTCCCGAGCCCAGGAAAGGGGGGCTGCTCGACCGCGTGGCCGCCGCGCTCTCCGGCCCGGACCTGCCGGAAGTCAACCCGCCGCAGGCCTTCGATCCCGAATGGAAAAAGGACATGGTCGAGGAAAAAAAGCCGCCGTACGAAAAGCTCGGGCAGCGCGGCTGGTGGCTCCATCAGCTTGCCAAGGGCACGCCGCTGTCATGGTGGGAAGCCCACACCGGCCTGACACCCGCCGCCCTCTTCAAGTGGGCGCAAAAAGGCGACTGGAGCTACGCCCTGCTGCGCATCTGGTGGGAGGGCATCCTGCGCGAACGCCATGCCGTCTGGGCCCGCGCCTACCTTGACGTCGTCTTTCAGGGCGGCATGGACGCCATGATCGGCGAAACGAGGCTCGAAGCCGCGGAACTCATCGGCATCCTGCCCCAAGCCGAGCGCGAGGCCGCCATGCTGGAGCGCTTCCCCTATCCCGGCCCCACGGATTCGCCGGACAAGTTCGCCCACAACAATGACAAACGCCTGATCATGTTCTCGCATATGAGCTCCCTACGCTGGGACGAGGACGCGGTCTTTTCCGAAGAGGGAAGCCGCCATCTGATCAAGTGCCTCCATTTCTGGGCCAGACATCTCACCGACGACGAGAAGATGGCCTATTCCGGCGGGCCCTACGCGCTGGCGAAAATCGCCGAAGCGACCGCCGGACTGTTGCCCTTCCCGGTGCTGGACACGGTGCTGGAGGACTGGCCCCGTGACGAGGCCGGGCTGCCCTGCTGCTCGCAAATCCACGCAAACCTGTCGGCCTCCCTTGCCGCCCGCAAGACCCTTTACCTCTACTTTGCCGGAGAAAACGCCTCATGAGCACGGATACCGCCACCGCAAGCGCCAAGCTGCGCCGTCACGCCGAGGAGCAGTTCGCCGAGGAACTGGAAGAACTCAAAAAGACCGATACCCGCCAGCGCCCGAGCAACTGGGAGCTTTCCCCGTGGGCCGTGTGCACCTACCTGATGGGGGGCGAACTGCCCAACGGCTTCACGGTCAGCCCCAAATACATCGGCAACCGCCGGATCATCGAAACCGCCGTGGCTACGCTGGCCACCGACCGCGCGCTCCTGCTCTACGGCGTGCCCGGCACGGCCAAGTCGTGGGTGTCGGAGCATCTGGCGGCGGCCATCAGCGGTGACTCCACGCGGATCATTCAGGGTACGGCGGGCACCAGCGAAGAGCAGATGCGCTACGGCTGGAACTACGCGGAACTGCTCGCCAAGGGCCCGTCGCGCGCGGCGCTCGTGGCAAGCCCCCTCATGCGGGCGATGGCGCAAGGCCGCATCGCGCGCGTGGAAGAGCTTACCCGCATCCCCGCCGACGTGCAGGATACCCTCATCACCATCCTGTCGGAAAAGACCCTCCCCATCCCCGAACTCAACGAGGAAGTGCAGGCCGTGCGCGGCTTCAACGTCATCGCCACGGCCAACAACCGCGACAAGGGCGTCAACGAGCTTTCCTCCGCGCTGAAGCGGCGTTTCAATACGGTCATCCTGCCCGTGCCCGCCACCGAAGAGGAAGAGGTGCGCATCGTCTCCAAGCGCGTGGCGGAAATGGGCCGGGCGCTCGAACTGCCCGCCGAGCCCCCGGCACTCAAGGAAGTCCGCCGCGTGGTGCAGATTTTCCGCGAACTGCGCAACGGCAAGACCGAAGACGGCAAGACCAAGCTGAAATCCCCCACCGGCACCCTGAGCACGGCGGAGGCCATTTCCGTCATCAACAGCGGCATGGCTCTGGCCGCGCACTTCGGTGACGGCGAGCTGCACGCCCGGGACATCGCGTCCAGCCTCGTGGGGGCCGTGGTCAAGGACCCGGTGCAGGACGACATCGTCTGGCGCGAATACCTTGAAACCGTCATGAAGGAACGCGGCGAGTGGAAGGACCTCTACCGGGCCTGCCGCGACGTGGAATAAGGGAAGGCGTCCGGCAAAACGCCGCACGGAAGGGCGGTCCCGAAAAACCGCGCTTCCATGCGGCCATGCCGTGGACTCAAAAAGGCGTCTCGTCGTCCCTTGCCGGAAAGGTCCGGCGGCGTTCAGCCGCGCAAGGTGCCGGGAAAGCCGCAGGGTCTGCGAACGTCTTTAGAGCAAATGAACTTTGACTGTTTACAAAAGTCAAAGTTGGCATTCTGCCAAAAAACATCGTTTTTGGCAGAATCCACGCCACATTGTGGCGGGCCACACCTGCGTGTGGCCAGAGCCGTTTCATTTTGAACCTGCTCTAAGAGAAGAAGAAGAAGAAGAAGAAGAAGAAGAAGAAGGCGCCTTCCAGAGAGCCTCCCTCCCCTCACCGTTTACAAAGGGCCTCGCCATGTCCGATCAGTCCGTTCACCTTTTCGGTATCCGCCACCACGGGCCGGGCTGCGCCCGCAGTCTCCTGCGCGCGCTGGAAGATTTGCAGCCGGATTGTTTGCTGGTGGAAGGCCCGCCGGACGGAGAAGCCGTCTTGCCCTTCCTGCTCGACGAGGCGCTGAAGCCTCCGGTCGCCCTGCTCGTCTACGCGCCGGAAGAGCCGCACTACGCCTCCTTCTACCCCTTCGCCCTTTTCTCCCCGGAATGGCAGGCCCTGCGCTACGGCCTTGGCCGCTCCCTGCCCGTCCGTTTCATGGATTTGCCCCTCGCTCATCAATTGGCGCTGGACAAGGCCGAGGCTCTGGCCGCGCAGGAGGCTGAAGCGGCGGCGCAAGCGGAGGCTGCCGAGGAACGTGGGGCTGCCGGAGAAGCGGGGGAAACGCCGCGTTCCCAAGGGGCCGGACCTGCGGAAGGTTCTTCCGAAACCGCAGCCTCAACCCCACCCGCAGCCGGGGCCAGCGTAGAGGAAAGCATAGAGACGGCGAAGAACACGCCAGAGGCCGCTCCCGAGGAACACGTCCTGCCGGACCATGCCGAGCCCTGCGACGAAGCGCCCGTCCTCCCCGACGTGCACGATCCGCTGGACTGGCTCGGCCGGGCCGCGGGCTACGGCGACGGCGAGGCGTGGTGGAATCATATGGTCGAAGAGCGCAGCGACGGGCTGGAGCTTTTCGCGGCCATCCGCGAGGCCATGACCACCCTGCGCGCCGAAGCGCCCCGGGACGGCTGGGGCGAAGCCGAAAAACATCGGGAGGCGCTGCGGGAAGCCCACATGCGCAAGTGCCTGCGTCAGGCCAAAAAGGACGGCTTCCAACGTATCGCCGTGGTCTGCGGGGCGTGGCATGTGCCCGCCTTCGACGCCGGGTCCGCCAAAGAGGACAACGCCCTCCTGAAGGGCCTGCCCAAAATGAAGGTGGCGGCCACATGGACGCCGTGGACCTATCACCACCTCAGCCGCAGCAGCGGCTACGGCGCGGGCGTGACCTCCCCGGCATGGTACGAGCACCTTTGGCGCGCCGGGAATGGCGAGCGCGCCGTGGGCTGGCTCAGCCGCGCCGCCCGGCTCTTCCGCGAGCAGGATATGGACTGCTCGTCCGCCCACATCATCGAAGCGGCCCGGCTCGCCACTTCGCTGGCCGCCCTGCGCGATCTCCCCCGGCCCGGCCTCCCGGAACTCTATGAAGCCCTGAAAACCGTAGTCTGCATGGGCGACGAAGCGCCCCTGCGCCTTATCGAGCGCGAGCTCATCGTGGGCGACAGTCTCGGGTCCGTGCCCGCCTCCGCGCCCACCCTGCCCCTGCAACGGGATTTGGAACGGCAGCAGAAAAGTTTGCGCCTCAAGCCGGAAGCCGCGCAAAAAACCATCGATCTCGACTTGCGCCAGCCCAATGATCTGGCGCGCAGCCATCTTCTTCACCGCCTGCGCCTGCTCGACATCGAATGGGGCGTCCCGGCGAATGCCTCAGGCAACGCGCGCGGTACCTTCCATGAATATTGGCAGACGCAGTGGACGCCCGAACTCGCGCTCTCGGTGATCACCGCCAGCCGCTGGGGGGGAAGCGTGCGGGAAGCGGCGGCGGCCAAGGCCGTAGCCCTCTCACAGGAAGCGCAACTCCTTGAGCTGGCCGAACTCGTCGACACCCTGCTTTTGGCCGATCTGCCGGAAGCCGTGGAACCTGTGACGCACAGGCTGGAGGAAGAGGCCGCCACCGCCAGCGACGTGACGCAGCTCCTCGCCGCCCTGCCGCCGCTCGCGGCCACCTTCCGTTACGGCAACGTGCGCGGGACCGACGCGGGCATGGTGGGCCGGGTTTTGCGGGGCCTTGTCCCCCGCGCCTCCATCGGTCTGTCCGGCGCATGCACAAGTCTCAATGATGAAAGCGCCGCCGCCCTGCGGGATCGCGTCATCGCCGCGCACAACGCCGTGCGCCTGATCGACGACGCGGAACTCGCAGAAGGCTGGCTGGCTGCCCTGCGCGGCCTCTCCCTGAGCGGCGGCTCCACCCATCCCCTCCTGTGCGGGCTGGCGACGCGCCTGCTCTTCGACGAGCAGAAGCTGTCCGCCGGGGAGGTGGCCGAACGGATGAGCCTCGCGCTCTCGGCCGCAGCCGCCCCCGCCGACGCCTCCGCGTGGATCGAGGGCTTTCTCAATCAGAGTTCGCTGGTGCTGCTGCACGACGACATCCTGTGGAACCTGCTCGCCCAGTGGCTGGACGGCCTGACCGAAACGCATTTCACGCGGATCGTCCCCATGCTGCGGCGCACCTTTACGGCCTTTTCCGCGCCGGAACGTCGCCAGCTCGCGGAACGGGCGCGCCGCCGGACTGAGGGCGCGGCGCCCATCCCCGGCGAAACGACATGGGACCCCATCCGGGCGGCCAGGCCGCTGCCCCTGCTCCGGCGGGTGCTCGGGCTGGCGGAGGAGGCTTCCCGATGACAACGGACGGCAAGGAAACGCCTATGGAATCGACCAAGGACGCCGAACGCCTGCGGCGCTGGCGGCTGGTACTCGGGGAAGAGGCGCAGGACTGCTGCGGCTCCGCCGGGCTGAGCATGGAAGATCAGCAGATAGACGCGGCACTCGCGGCGCTCTACGAAACGGGAAGCCGCCACAGTCTGCGCGGCGGCAGCGGGGCGTCCTCACCGCGCGTGGCCCGCTGGCTGGGGGACATCCGCAAATACTTCCCCTCCTCCGTGGTGCAGGTGATGCAAAAGGACGCCTTCGAGCGGCTCAACCTGCAAAGCATGTTGCTCCAGCCCGAAATGCTCGAAAACGTGCAACCCGACGTGAACCTCGTTTCCACCCTGATGTCCCTGCGCGGGATCATCCCGGAAAAAACCCGCGAGACCGCCCGGCTGGTGGTCCGCAAGGTGGTGGAAGCGCTCATGAAGCAGCTTGAGGAGCCCATGCGCACGGCGGTTACGGGCGCGCTGAACCGGGCCGTGCGCAACCGCCGCCCCCGCTACGCCGAAATCGACTGGAACCGCACCATCCGGGCCAACCTGCGCCACTGGCAGCAGGACTACCGCACCATCGTGCCGGAAACGCTGATCGGCTATGGCCGCAAGTCGCAGCGTATGCAGCGCGAAATCATCCTGTGCATCGACCAGAGCGGCTCAATGGCCGCGTCCGTGGTCTATTCAAGCATCTTCGGGGCGGTCATGGCCTCGCTGCCCGCCGTGAAAACCCATCTCGTAGTCTTCGACACGTCCGTGGTGGACCTGACCGAAGAGCTGGACGATCCCGTGGACGTGCTTTTCGGCGTCCAGCTTGGCGGCGGGACGGACATCAACCGCGCGGTGGGCTACTGCCAGTCGCTCATCCGCGATCCCCGCAACACCATCATGGTGCTGATCTCCGATCTGTACGAGGGCGGCGTGGAGAAAAACCTCCTCCAGCGCGCCAGCGATCTGGTGCAGTCGGGAGTGCAGGTCATCGCCCTCCTCGCCCTGAGCAACGAAGGCGCGCCCTTCTACGACAAGGAACTGGCCGCCAAGCTCGCGGCCCTCGGCGTGCCCTCCTTTGCCTGCACCCCGGATTTGTTCCCGGGCATGATGGCGGCGGCCATCCGCCGGGAGGACATCAACCTCTGGGCGGCGAAGGAAGGCATCGTGACGGCCTGAGCCCGCCTTTCCCTGCGGAAACATGCCGGGCAAGGCTGCGCCGCAGGCACAATGCAAGGGCTCGCCACGGGAGATATGCGAAGAGAAAACGCTGCGGGCCGGATTGAGACGAGGGAACAGGCCAAGCCTCCGCATAAGGCCGCCTCAGTCCCCGGCCTCAACATCACCTGACAGGACAAGAAAGCCGCCGGCAATCCGTAAGGATTCCGGCGGCCTTTCCATCAGCATACGAGGCAGCGGGCGTCTAGAGCAGATGAACGTTGACTGTTTACAAAAGTCAAAGCTGGCCTTCTGCCACAAAGCGTCGTTTTTGGCAGAATCCACGCTACGTTGTGGCGGGCCGCACCTGCGTGTGGTCAGAGCGGTTTCAAAGTGAAACGGTTCTATCCCAAACGGCCCTCAAGGTAACGGGGAGCCGCGGCATAGCAGGGAAGAAGCTCGCGCAGGCTCCAGACGGGAAAGCCCGCCTTCTCCCACGCGAGGATGCCGCCTTCCATCTGAAAGGCGCGGCCCGGCGCGCTTTTTTGCAGCACGTCGGCCTTTTCGCGGGTGCGCCTTCCAGAACGGCAGAAAAAAATGACGGGCCTGCCCGCAAAACGCGGCCCAAGGGCATCCGGCAAGGTTTCAAGGGGCAGCAGCGGACAGCCGGGGATGGCCTTTTTGAGGAATTCCTTTTCCGTGCGGACATCCACCAAAAACGCGCCGCTGCTGCGAAACAGCGCGTAGGCGTCCTGAGGGCTCAACAGTTCCGGCATGGCACGCGATCCGGCTACAACATGAGGGAGGCCCGGGCATCAAGGCGCGGACGCTCCAAAAGCGGGGAACGGACAACCCCGTCCCCCGCCCTGATAGCATACGACGCGGGCGCGGGTCCAGACTGCAGCGACCCTCTTCCGCGTCGGCGGTACGGGAAAGACCGCCCTTTATTTCAGATGCTCACCCGACATCTTCTGTTCGCGGGAACGCTGCGCCTTCTGCACGTTTTCCTGAAGCCGTTCCAGCAAATTGTGGGAAATGAGCTTCTGGTCAGGCGTGTAGCCGCACAGCTTCTTGTATTCCTCGACGGTCATGTCGTGGGAAAGCAGATGTTTCGCCGTAAGGTTCTGGAAAGCACGCCCGCACAGGCAGCACAGGACCTGATCTTCCCCGATGGCTTCCTCGGGTTTCACAACAAGGCTGCGCTTCGTGTATTTCTTCTTCGGCGCGGGCGCTTCGGCTTCCGGCGCGTTCTCGTCAGCGGCGAGGCTCTGCTCGGCGGCAAGCTCCTCCATCCCCATCATGGCAAGCTTGTTGTTCGCCTGAATGAGTCCGGCCTTGAGCGCCGCAAACTGGTCGATGACAAAAGAAGTGGGCTGTTCAGGATATCTGTCCATCACCAACTTGAGGAGTTCGGCGTCACTAATCATTGATTCACCTCCAAATAAATGTATCCGTGGACTCTAATAGACTTTGGACCTCTTGTATACAGATTTATGTCTCGTTTAGAAAGATGGAAAGAAGTACCCATTCCAAGAAAGCGCCGTGCATCGGCATCCATTGGGAAGAAACGCAAACCCGAAAAAACCACGGCCAAACGCGCCGGTTGAGCCATGAAAACGCGAAAAAGCCTGACGCTATAAAACATTCTCCGACCTCTTTGTACGCCATGCGCCCCGAGAGTGGGAAAAGCGCCGCGCGGCTTATCTATCCCAAACGGCCCCTTCCCAAAATAACCTGTTATGAATGAACAAAAGCTTTATTTTTTCTTTGTCGCAAGGCGTGCAAAACAACAAAAGGGAGCCCGGAGGCCCCCTTTCATTACCAAGAGATCAATCCTTATTGCTTGACGGCTTCTCCGGCAAGGGGCTTGCCCTGCCATTCGCCGGTCAGGGTGCGCAGGAAGGCGACGATGAGATCGCGGTCGCCCTTGGGAACGTCCATGCCGGAAAGGTAGACGCCCATGATGCGCACGGCTTCGTCGAGCGTAGCCACGGTGCCGTCGTGCATGTAGGGAGCGGTCAGCTCGATATTACGCAGGTTGGGGACCTTGAAGCGGCGCAGGTCCTCTTCCTTGCCCGTAAAGCCCTTCAGCCCCTCGTCCGACCCCAGCGGCTGGCCGCGATCCGCGAAGTAGTCCTTCTTGAGGTCCATGTACTCAAAGGATTGGCCACCCACCGACTTGCCCACGTGGCAGCTTGAGCAGCGGTACATCTTGAAGCGCTGATAGCCTTCCACCTCCTTGTCCGTGAGGGCCGCGTCGTCGCCCTTCAGCCACTTGTCGAAACGGCTGTTCGGGGTGATGAGCGTCTTTTCGTATTCGGCGATGGCGTCGGTGATGTTCTTGCCGCTCCAGCCGTCGGGATAGACGGCGGTGAAGGCGACGGTCAGCTCGGCGTCCTGCGCGAACTTGGCGCAGACGTCGTCCCAGTTCTTGCTGCCCATTTCGATGGGGTTGAGCGGCGGCCCGCCCGCCTGTTCCTGAAGGTCCGCGGCCCGGCCATTCCAGAACTGCCGGACGTTGAACGCGGCGTTGAAGACGGTAGGGGCATTGATGTCCCCAAACTGTCCCCGGATGCCTTCCGCAAAACGCTGGTTGTCCGTCCCCGCCTTCTGAAAATCATGGCAGGTTGCGCACGATACGGTGTTGTCACCGGATATCCGCTTGTCGTTGTACAGTTTTTCCCCGAGCGCCACCTTTGCGGCATTGACGGGGAGAGCGTCCGGCAAAGGCTGGAGCGGTTCGTTGGCGCGCTGCGGCGCGGCGAGGTCCGTAGCATAATGGGCGGCGCGGGAGGCCTTGACCCAGTCGAGGATGGCAGCCCGATCATCCGAGGAAACGCGACTGCCCCAATGCACCGCCGTAAACTTGGCGGGCGGCATGGTCTCGTTGGTGATGACCCATTCCATCTTGGCGAGGGTGGCCTCCCCGATGGGCTTGTCCTTGGCCGCTTCGACCAGCTCAAGGTTGAGGTCCATCGCCCGCAGGCCATCCTTGAAATCCTTCTCGATGATTTCCTTGATGCCCGGAATCTTGGCGTAGAACGGCAGGTCGTAGTTCCTTGAGTGACAAGCCATGCACTTGTCCATCACTATGCCGGAAACTTTGGAAAACTTTTCCAACTGCGGATGGTTCGGAGGCATCCCCTTATCAGCTCCGATGCTTTCATTCAGAAAACCGCCCGCGGCCACTGAAACCGCCAAAACGCAAGTAGCTGCCAATAAAGCGGAACGTGTCCTCATTTTCCCCTCTCAGGTTTCAGGTCCGTAAGACTTGGACGTATCAATGCTTCTGCTTGGGGATTTTTGAACATATTAGAACTAAAGTCAATAGTAATAGGAATTATTTCTATTTCTAAAATGGTTCTTGCGGATGCGGAAAGGCCACATGTCCTTTCATCCAGACACGTTGCAGACTTAGAATGATGAAGCCGCTCTCGATAATGAGGACATAAAAAACCTCCCCGAAGGGAGGTTGTGGCACGCGCTTTCCCGCCACCGCAGGCCGCCAGAAAGCCAGGGGAAACGCCCGATCCGCACGCAGGCGCGGCCCCTGCCCGATCAGGTCCGATCCGGGCCGAACAGTTCCCGGTATTCGGCGTCGTAATCCTCGGCGGAGAGGCGAGATGGTTGCGCCGCCGGGCTCTTGGCGTGCATCAGCGAAGGCGTGGCGTCGGATACGTCATTAAAGCCGTCCCGCGTGTAGGAAACTTCCACCGGGCGGTCATGCTGCCAGAAACGGCAGATGACGGGATAAGTTTCATCGGGATTGCGGATGACGGAACAGACCATGCCGTGGCCGTAGTGCACATCCAGCACGCTGTCCCCCACATGAAAGGCCATAGGGCGGCTCCCTTCCCTCCCGGATGTTTTCCCCCGCCGTCAGGCCGGAAAGCCGGAAGAGAGGCTTTTTCTACGGGCATTCACCCAAAAAGAAAAGTGGCTTATCGCCGCCGGGCCTGCCGGTGGCCCCCTCCGCGCGCCGTGCCCGGCAAGCAAAGCGGACAAGCGCACTCACGGTGTACGCCTGCCGCCTCCCAAGGAGGACGCCGCCCACGGCCACAGCCTCGGCGTGCCTGAGCCCTTCCACGCGGGCCGTACATCGCGGTCCCGGTTCGCCGGGAGATAGGCCCTTCGCCGCATCTTCCCCCCTGCGTCTCCCTCCCCTGTGATCTTTGCGCCTCGGCCCTTTTCGCCTTGGCGCGTCCCCGCACCCGGCCCGCCCGCCTGCCGGGACCCTGCGATCAGACCGCCGTGCGGGGCTAGGCCCCGAGTTCCTTGCGCTTGCGCCAGAGCGTCACCGTATTGATGCCCAGCAGTTCCGCCGCCCGCTCCATGCTCACGCCCAGCGAAAGGACGTGTCGGATGTGCCGGGCCTCCACTTCCCGCAGGGTGAGGATACGCCCGCCGTCTTCCGCGTCCGCTTCCGCCGGGCCGCCCGCAAGGGCCGGGGGCAAGTCTTCGGGCGTCGCCTCCCGCCCGGCGGCCAGCAGCGCCAGCCGTTCCATCACGTTCCGCAGTTCCCGCACGTTGCCCGGCCACGCATAGCCGAGCAACACGCCCTGCACGGCCTTGGACAGGGTGGGCGGCGGCCCGTATTTGGCCGAAGCCGCGCGCAGGAGCTTCGCCGCCAGAGGCGCGATGTCCTCGGGGCGTTCCCGCAGCGGCGGGATCACGCACTCGAAGACGTTGAGGCGGTAATACAAATCCTCCCGAAACGAACCGTCCTTCATCATGGCGGCCAGATCGCGGTTGGTGGCCGCGAGGATGCGTACGTCGAGGCGCAGCGGCTTGTTGTCGCCCACCCGCTCGATGACCCGGTCTTCAAGAAAGCGCAGCAACTTGGCCTGCGCCGTGGCGGAAAGCTCGCCTATTTCATCCAGAAAAAGCGTGCCCCCGTCCGCCATCTCGAATTTGCCGGGCCGGTCCCGCACCGCGCCGGTGAACGCGCCGCGCACATGGCCGAACACTTCCGACTCGAAAAGGTTTTCCGCAATGGCCGTACAGGTCACTTCCACAAAGGGCTTGTCGGCGCGGGGCGAACGGCGGTGCAGGGAACGGGCCAGCTCGGTCTTGCCCGAGCCCGTTTCCCCGCGCAGCAGGACCGTGGCCTCGCTCGGCGCGATCCTCTCCACAAGGGTTTGCAGGCGCTGGCTTTTCGGGGAAGTCAAACCGTCGAACCAGTCGCCCTGCCCGGCCCGCAGGCTGGCGTTTTCCTTGCGCAGGGCGACAAGCTGGGAAACCTTCCCGACAAGATGCTCAAGCTGCTCGCTGGTAAAGGGCTTCGGCAGGTAGTCGTACGCCCCCGCTTTGATGGCCGAAACCGCGTTTTCGTAGGAGGCGAAGGCGGTCATGACCACGCTGACGAGGGCGGGGTGGCGTCTGTGCGCCTCTTCCACCAGTTCCACGCCCGACATCCCTTCCATGCGCATGTCCGTCAAGAGCACGTCGGCGGGCGCTTCCGCCAGCGCCTTCAAAGCGGCCTCGCCGCTCTCCACGCCCGTCGCCTGACAACCCATGACCTTAAGGCCGAGCAGGAGGGTCCGGACAATGCCCGGATCGTCGTCCACCACCAGCACACGCAATCCTGTCTGCGCCACAACAACCTCCCGGGAACGCGCGCTTCACCCGCCGCCTTCCGTTTGCCTCGGCTCAACCTCTCTGAAAACTCCCGCAGCCAAACCGCCTTTTTCCACGGGAGCGCGCCGCAGGGGAAAAAAGCCATCCCGGGGACGCGCCGTCTTCTCTGTCCTTTTCCGTCGCTGGTCCCTTCGGAACCAAGCGGCCTTGGGCAGGCGGCACGCTCATGGAGGCTGAGCCGCCCATCCCGCCCGCGCCGGAACGCTGAAAAAGGCGCGGCCCTCACGCCGGACGTTCAGGAAACCCGTTTTGCCGCCCCCGCCAAGGGCAGGAGGACGGTGAACACCGAGCCGCCCCCCTCGCGGCGCGCGTAGCGGATCATGCCGCCGTGCGCCTCAACGATGTCCCGGGTGATCGCCAGCCCGAGCCCCACAAGGCCCTCCCGCGTCCCGGCGGTCCGGCCATGCGAGAAGGGCTCGAACAGCCGCGCCTCCAGCTCGGGGGGAATGCCCGGCCCGTCGTCCTCCACGCGCAAGGCCGCGTCGTCCCCTTCCACCCCTACGGCGATGCGCACGGTGGAGCCCGCCTCGCCGCTGCGCAGGGCATTGGAAACGAGGTTTGAAAGCACCCACGCGAAACGCTCGGCGTCCACGCTTACGGGCACCTCCTCACCGGACAGATCGAGCACCAGCCGCTCCCCGGATTCGCGGGCCACAAGCTGGAAGGGGATGAGCCAGTCCCGCACCCGGGCGCACAGGTCCACGGTTTCAAGCACCAACTGCAAGGCGGAGGGGCTCATGCGCGCGATCTCCATAAACTGCCGGGCTACGGTGCGCAAGCGCGCGGCGTCCTGCCCCACAGTCTCCACCAGCATGGACATTTCCTCGTCAAGCTGGCCGTGCCGGGCCATCAGGTCCGCCGCCAGCCCCAGCGACTGCATGGGCGTCTTGAGTTCGTGCGAAATCCAGTCCATCATCTCCGATCGCAGCACGTCGCGCCGCCGCTTCTCAGTGACGTCGCTCAAAAGGAAGACCTGCCCGGTCACCACCCCCTTGCCGGTGAGCAGTTCCCGCCGCCGCGCCGCGTAGACGCGCTCCTCGCCGCCCACGCGCAGGGTGATTTCCCGCGTGCCCGGCAAATCCGCGGGCAGGCCCTCGCGCAAGGCCATATAGTTCCCGGAGGTGGTCGACAGATCGTTCCACGGCATGGCGAGCACCTTGCCGCGCGGCAGATCGAGGAGGGAGAGCATCCGGCGGCTGACCAGCACCACCGCGCCCGCCGTATCCACGACAAGCACGCCGTCCTCCACCGACTCAAGAATGATCTCCAGTTTTCGTTTTTCAGCGATGAGCTTGTGCACGTTGAGGGCATCCAGTTCGCCCAGGCGATCCCACAGCCGGGAAAGCTCGTCGAAGAGGAGGCGGACTTCCAGCGTCTGGGGATCGGGCAGGTGCAGCTTACGGCCAAGGGGCGGCCTTTCCCGGAAGATTTCGGCTACCCGGCGCAGGGGATGCGAAAGCCGCTCGGCCACGCTGTCGGCCATGAGGAAGGCCCAGAGGGTGCCGCACAGGAAAATGGCCGCCGTCGCCAGCATCATGAGATCGCGGAAGCGCGCGTTCCGGGCGAGGCGCTCGAACATGCCGCGTTCGTTGACCTGCACCAGCTCGTCGATGCGCGCGTGCAGCATACGATAGGAGGCATCGTCCGGATGCCCGGCATACTGTTCCCACGCCGCCCGCAAATCGTCGACCACCTTCTGCTCGGACGCCTCGGTGATGTTGCCGGACACCTGCTCAAGGATGGCGTCGAAACGCTTCTTCCAGCCTTCCACGCCGTTTTCGCGGTAAAGATGCGGAAAGAAAACGCCGTCCATCGCCTGCCGCAAATGCTGGGCGTAGGAGATTGAGTCGTAGTTCATGCGGATGAGTTCGGACGGCACGCGCCCGGCAAGGGTGATGCCCACGACGAGCAGGACGCCGAGCGCGCCGAAAAGCAGCACCAGACGCAAAAAGGAGCGGCGGATGCGCTTGTGCAGCGTAGGAAGGACAATCATGAGGGGCCTCACTCGTCGACGTGTTTCGGGGTGACGTTGGCGACGTGCACGTCCACGCCCACGGCCTCGTAGAGGAAATCCAGCAGGAAGGAGCCGCGCAGCCGTTCGCGCAGGGGCGAGAGGCGCGATTTCCCGAAAATGGCGTGCCGGACGTTGCGCTCGCTGGCGAAATTGACCAGCGTTTCCGCCACGTCCGCACCCTCAAGCTGCACCACCTCCGCGCCGAGGCTGGTGGCGAGCTGGAGATTATGCTGCAAGCGCCGCTGGAGCCCGGCGTCGATGCGGGTTGGGCTTTCCTGCGGGCGGCGGACGTAGACCACGTAACAGGGGGAACCAAGTTGATTGGCCATGCGCACGCCCCGGCGGATGAGCGCCTCCGCATCCGTGGGCGCGGAACTGATGGCCACCATGACCGCCTCCACCGCGTACCCCGCCAGTGCGGGCCGAAGCAATTCCTGCGCTTCGATCTTGCGCACCTGATCCCCGGACGCCTCGCGCAGGCAGAGTTCGCGCAGAAACGAAAGGTTTTCATAGGTAAAAAAGGCGGAAAGGGCCCGCTCGGCCTGCTGCGGAGCGTAAATCTTGCCCTGCCGCAGGCGCTCGCGCAGTTCCTCCTTGGTCACATCCACGTTGACGACCTGATCCGCCCGCCGCAGGACCGTATCCGGGATGCGCTCGCGCACGGCAATGCCGGTCGCCTCTTCCACGCGGGCGGCTACAGATTCCAGATGCTGCACGTTGATGGTGGTGATGACGTTGATGCCCCGCTCAAGGATTTCGAGCACATCCTCATAACGTTTGGCGTGGCGGCAGCCGTCGGCGTTGGTGTGGGCCAGCTCGTCGACCAGCGCTACCTGCGGGGCCCGGGCGATGATGGCGTCGACGTCCATCTCCTGAAAGACGGCGTCCCCCACCCGCCATACAAGGCGGGGCAGGCTTTCGAGACCTTCGGCCAGCGCCTGCGTATCCGGGCGGTCATGCTGCTCCAGATAGCCGATGACCACGTCCACTTCCTGCCCCTTGAGGCGCAAGCCTTCCTGAAGCATGGCGTAGGTTTTCCCCACACCCGCCGCGTATCCCAGATAGATTTTCAGCGAGCCTTGCCGTTTGCGCTCAATAAGCTCCGCGAATCCGTCCATGCCCGAATCCCCCCATCCTCCACCGCAAGTCCCGGCCCGTCCGCGCTCCGAGGCGCTCCCGTACAAGGCCGCTTCATACCGCCTCTTTTCATTCAAGGGACATGCCAAAACTTTTCTCGTGCTATTCTCAGGCGTTAAAAAAAGCGCGGTGCTCTCCTGCATTGCAAAACGCAAGAGGTCCATGCAAAATGCAACAAGGACAGCCCCAAGCGTGCGGAAAGAAGGAGGCTTCTCCCGCCTTTTTGCAGCCCGCCTCTCCGCCCTTTTTAGGGCCCCTTACGGATGCGGCGCTTGCCGTACCCGCGCAAGGCCCATTCTCCGGCCCAGGGTGTGCTAACGCTCAATAAAGGCCCACTTTTTCGGCCTGTTGCCCCGTCTCCGGCAGGGAAAACGATTTTTTCCAATCCGCCTGAAAAATGCGGACGTGCGGAAGCGTGTTCCCGGCCCTAGTCGTAATGCCGGACGCAGGAAAAGCCCTTGCCGAGGACGTTGAGGGTGTTTTCGATGATCACGAAGGCGTGCTCGTCATGCCGGAAAATCACTTCCTCAAGCATTTTGATCTGGTAATTGTGCACCACAGTGAGCAGCACGGGGCGCTGCTCGCCCGTGAAGCCGCCGCAGGCCGAGAGAAGCGTCGTGCCCCGGTGCAATTGATTGAGGATGTCTTGCCGGATGGCCTCATGGCGCGGCGAAATGACGAGCACCATTTTGCGCTGGTTGAAAATGGTGGAGACGGAATCCATGACCTTGGAATAGACGAAGATCATGATCAGGGAGTACAAGGCATTGTCAGGGCTGTACAGGGAGAAGGCCAGCACGAAGAGTGTGATGTTGTAAATGAGGCTGAACTGGCCGATGGCGATGCCATAGCGTTGATGCAAGGCGATGGAAATGATGGTCAGGCCGCCGTCGCAGCCGAGGGAATGCAGGACGATGCCGAGCCCGAGCCCGCAGATGCAGCCCGCCGCAATGCCCGCAAGGATGGGATCGGTTATGGGGATGGCGACATGCAGATATTGCGTGGCGACCGAAACCACGGCCAGACCATACAGGCTGTAGAAAAAAAAGCGCCGCCCCACGAAGAGCCAGCCCGCAAGGAAGATGGGGACATTCAAAAGCACGTTCCACACCGCAGGGCTGAAAAGGCCCGTGGTGTAGTGCAGGAGAAGCGCGGTCCCGAAGACTCCACCGGAAATGAATTCGTGGGGAATGGCAATGGCCTTCACGCCGAGCGCGAAAAGGCCGCAGCCCACCGTGAGCAGAAAAAGGTTCCACGGTACGCCTTTGGCAAAGGTCCGAACGGCATGATACATACGTGCCTCCGCAGGCTCGGCATTCGCCCGCGCCACGGCTCAGGCGCGGAAATCATTGTCTTTTGGGCCTCCGGCCCTACCTCTGCATCATATAAGGCAAGAACGCAAGGAGGCATTATGAAAGCCCTGAATCCCGAAGAAAAGGCCGTTATTGAATCGGGGGCCACGGAAGCGCCCTTCAGCGGCCGCTACTGGAACCACAAGGCCGACGGAACCTATGTCTGCCGCCGCTGCGGGGCCGCGCTGTACCGCTCCGGCGACAAGTTCGACTCCGGCTGCGGCTGGCCTTCCTTCGACGACGCCGTGCCCGGAGCCGTGCGCCGCCGTCCCGACGCCGACGGCAGGCGTACGGAAATCCTCTGCGCCGCCTGCGGCGGTCACTTGGGCCACGTTTTTGAAGGCGAAGGTTTTACCCCCAAAAACACCCGACATTGCGTCAATTCCCTCTCGCTCGACTTCTGGCCGCGCGAGGAGAGCGAGGAGAGCAAGTGCACCGAGGAAGCGATCTTCGCCGGGGGCTGCTTCTGGGGCGTGGAGGATGCCTTTCAGTCCGTGCCGGGCGTCTGCGATGCCCAGTCCGGCTACACCGGCGGAAGCACGCCCAACCCCACCTACGAGGACGTGTGCACGGGACGCACGGGCCACGCCGAAGCCGTGCGCGTGACGTATGATCCGGCCAAGGTTTCCTACGAGGAACTCGCCAAGCTGTTCTTTGAAATCCACGATCCCACGCAAATTGATCGGCAAGGCCCGGATGTGGGCACGCAATACCGGTCCGCCATTTTTTATAAGAATGACACACAGAAGGCCGTGGCGGAAAAGCTCATCGCCCGACTCAGGCAACAGGGCTACGCCGTGGCGACGCAGCTTGTAGCCGCCTCCGTCTTTTACCCCGCCGAGGACTACCATCAGGACTTTACGGCGCGCACCGGGCGGGGCGGCTGCCATTTCCGCATCCCCCGCTTCACCGACTGAGCTCCGCAATGCAAAACGCCGGGAAGGTACGTCTTCCCGGCGTTTCGCGCCACGCACGGCGGGCGGAAGGCCGCCCGACTCTGGACCGTGTCGCGTCAATTCAATAATACACTTATATCATTAATAAAATATATTTTATAGGGCGCTATTCGGTCCGCTGTAGCTAGGGAACCGGAGGCCCGCCAGCTTCTAGAATTTGTAGCCCACGGACAAGGCCGCGATATGGCTGTCGCCGCCGTGCGAGCGGCCATCGCGTACCCCGTCGGCGCTTGACTTATCATAGTTCAGTTCGTTGATGATGAGATAGGCATAGGCAAGGTCCACGGTCCAGCGATCCCAGTTGAAGCCTACGCCCGCGGTGATGCGATGGCGTCCGTCGCTGGGGGTCATGTAGTCGCAGGTGCCCTCATTCATCGGGCTCGTCTCGTAGATGTAGCCGCCGCGCAGAGTCAGCCAGTCGAGCGCCTTATACTCGGCGCTGATGTTGAAGCCCCACGTGTCGCGCCAATTCTTGGGGCTGTAGCTGTCAGGATAATCGTCGACGTAAATATTCAGGGAACGGTAGTTGCTCCATACGGTGTAGACGGTCCCGGCCTCAAGGCTGAGGTCCTTCGTGGGACGCCAGACCACGCCGAGAGAAATGACATCCGGGAGATTCAGCGTGCCGTGCAGGTCGGAATTTGACAGACGGTGGCCCGGTATCATCCCCTTATCGTCGAATTCCACATGCCCGTGCACGCGCTGCCGGACGCGGCTGCGGTAGGTCAGCCCGGCGGCCCACTGGTCATTGAAGGTGTAATGGGCAGCCACGTTGAAACCGGGATTGATGCCGGACGCGGAAAGCTTCTGCTGATTATACTGCCCCGCAAAGACGGGACTCATGGCGCCGAGGTCGGCGTCCTTCTTCATGAACATGGTCGCGTACATGAATTCGACGCCCAGCGCGAGGGACAGCTTGTCCGTGACCTTGAAGGCAAGGTTCGGGTTCAGAGAAACGGTCTTCAGGCTGACGTACTCAAGATTGAGATGTCCCGGCCAGTTATTGGGATAGGAATTGCCGAGGCCGAAACGGGAGAAAAGGCCCACGCCGCCCCAGAGCCTGTCGCTGAACTGGTGCGTGAGATAGAGATGCGGATTGGCCCACGTGTGCGTGTCCACGTCGGTGGAACGCGAACCCATATCCCCTTCGGTGTCGACCGTGCCCGAGGGCTGGATGAAAGTCATACCGACCATCATCTGCGTCCCCGGCAATTGGGTGATCCCGGCGGGGTTCCACGCCACGGCGGAGGGGTCGTCCGCGCGACCGACCATGCCTCCGGCAAGAGCCGTGCCTCGCGCGCCGAAGTCGGACAGGGCAAAGCCTTCCGCCCGCGCCGTTCCGTTCAGAGGGGCCGCCGTAAAAAGACAGCAGGCAAGCAACAGGGTGACAATCCGTTTCATAGCCGTCCTTGCTTTGTAAAAAGTTGAAGTGTAAGACAACGCCAGCAGAAAAAGCCAAAAAAGCAGCGGCACTTGCCGCCGGCCCTCGTCTCCCGAGGACAAAATTTCCGTAGTTCTAACAAAAAAGTGCTGGAATTTCCAGCCGTTTTTCCCTCTTCCCGGACTCGTTCCGCCGCATTGGAGAAAACATGCCATCCTCCTCCCCCCTCCTGGCGTTCCGTGACGTGAGCCGCTCCTTCACCGTCCGTCAGGGCGTGCTCGGGCGGGTGCGCGGCGAGGTGCGGGCGGTCGACGGCGTATCCCTGACCGTGCGGCGCGGCGAAACGCTCGGGCTGGTGGGGGAATCCGGCTGCGGCAAATCCACGCTGGCGCGCATGGCCGTGCGCCTCCTGCCGCCCACGCAGGGCGACATCCTTTTTGACGGCGAATCCCTCCTCGCCAAAGACGGCAAGCGGGACGCACGCTGGTATTCGCGCCGCCTGCAAATGGTCTTCCAGGACCCCTTCTCCTCGCTCAATCCGCGCCTCCGGGTAGGGGCCTCCATCGGGGAACCCCTGCTCACGGCAGGCATGGGCTGGGAGGAGCGGCGCGCCCGCGTCAGCGACATGCTGCGGCGCGTGGGCCTGCAAGCTGATCATGCCGAGCGTTACCCGCACGAATTTTCCGGGGGGCAGCGCCAGCGCATCGCCATCGCCCGCGCGCTGGCGACGCATCCCGAGCTTGTGGTCTGCGACGAGGCCGTATCCGCGCTCGACGCCTCCGTGCAGGCGCAGGTCCTCAACCTGCTCAAGGACGTGCAGGCGGAATTCGGTCTGACCTATCTTTTCATTTCGCATGATCTGTCCGTGGTGGGCTACATGAGCGACCGCGTGGCCGTCATGTATCTGGGGAGGATCGTCGAGGAAGCCCCGCGTGACGCCCTCTTTCGCGCCGCCGCGCATCCCTACACACAGGCCCTGCTCGCCGCCGCGCCCGCGCACGATCCCGCCCGCCGCCAAGCGCGCGCCTTCCTGCCCGGCGAGCTGCCGAGCCCCTTCGCGCCTCCGGCGGGCTGCGCTTTCCACCCCCGCTGTCCGCACGTCATGCCCCGCTGCCGCACCGACCTCCCGCCGCTGCGCGAAAGGGCGGACGGGCATCAAGTACGGTGCCACCTCTACGACGCCTAGAGCAGATGAACTTTAACATTTTACAAATGTTAAAGGTGTCATGCTGGAGAAAACGCGTTTTTCTCCAGAATCTACACTGCCACGTGGCGGCTGCCGCTTTCGCGTCAGCAGAGCAATTTTAAAGTGAAACTGCTCTAGACGCGCCTTTTTCCGTGCCCTTCATAGCTTCCTGACAGTCACCTCCATGACGCATACCTCCCATGCCATCATCCGGCGCACAGCCGCCTTTTCCGGCTCTCCGCAGGGTAAAAGAAAAGCATCCCGACAGAGGGACGCCTTGGCCGTCCCTTTCCACTTGACCCATCGGAAAAATTGGCTTTCCGCAGGCGGCCCTTGAACAAAGGCCGAAGCTCGAACGGTTTTGTTCTTGCCCGTCCCGGGAGCACCTGCGCGCAAAAAGCCCCCGTTTCCTGTGAAAACGGGGGCTCGCAACGTCGGCCCTGCCTTCAGTTTATGCTCTTCAACTCACTGCGGGAGTCCCTTTCCCGCTGGCTCTCCCTTGCGTAAAGGGAAAAACGCCAAGAAAAGCCCCGACATGGCCTCCCGCATGAGGCTCTCCCTTCCGCAAAGGGAAAAATCTCATCAATTGACGATGCCCGGAGTCAGGCCGCCCGGGAAAAGGCTTCCGCCGCTCCCCGTTCCGGTGAAGAAAAAATTACCCAGCACAATGTCCGCATACTCCGTGTTCTGGGAGCCGAAGGGATAGACTTCGGAGAAAATCCCCACCCGCCGATAGGCTTCACCCGTGGCAAAGGCGGTGGAAAGGGAGCCGTCCGTCCCTTGTGAAACACCCTTCGATGTATAAACCCAGCCTGATGTGGGTTTCTGGCCAGCGGTTGGCCACTGTGGGACAGAGGCGTTTTTGATCAAATCCTTATCTTTCTCCTCCACCCAGACGGTCAGATGATTCTCCCCGTCCTCCTCCTTCACCCGCACAGTCAGGGAGAGGTAGTCGGGAATGTCCAGATGGGGCGCATAGCGCAGCACCGCGATGGCAAGCGGCTTCAACGTCTCCAAGCCGCCAGCCGCGTCGCCGTTTCGGGTATCGTCATAGGCCCATACGACAAGAAGGGGAAACAGGCGGGTAACGGTTTTGTTCGACTCCGCCTCCACCATGCCCAGTGTCCCCCGCCACCCTTCACGGCCGTAGAGGGCTTCGCGATCCTCGGGAGAGATGACGAAGCTTCCATGCCCGTCATAACGGAAACCGGGCAGCAAGGCGGGGTTCACGGAAGCCGCCTTCACAACGTCCTCGTTCTGATGCTGCTGGAAAACGATTTCGCCCTGCATCACGCCCACGCCGATGCCTTTGGCTCCGTATCCCTGCCGCACCGTGCCCTCGCCGCCCAGTCCGCCCGAGGCGTTGACGAAGGCAAGACGGCACAGGATACCGCTGAAATAATTTTCATCCTCATCATCCGGCTTGAAGGAATATTGCATCATGCTTTCGAGAGGGACGCTTTTCCCCTTCTCGTAGGCCAGCCACGGCGAAGCCAGCGCAACCCACCAATATTCCTGATTGCCCCCGCTGTCGCCTCGCTTCAGGAAATGATTGATTTCTATCTTGTCCTTGTTCGCTCCGTGGATATTGCCTTCTCCTTTGTCATTAAAATTCCACGTAAGCTTGTCACCCTCCCTTTGGAGGTTGCCCATGATGTTGTCGCCCGTCACCAGCCCCTCATCCTTCGAGCCGCCGAAAATGTCGAGCAGGTCCTCGGCCTTATTCCCGCCCACGGCAACGCCTTCCTCGCCGCTGCCGCCGTTCTCGGCATAGCGCAGGGAGTTGCGCCCGTTGGTATGCCAGACAAGGGCCGAACGCGCCCCGTACGCCGTGACGGACTCGCAGACCACGCGGAAATATTGGCCGAGCACTATGTCATGTTCTTTCAGGGCGGCGGTGATGGTTTCCGGCCCGACAGTCTGGGGAAAGGGCGTCACATTGGAAAAGACGTAAGAATTCCCTTGCTTTTCCAGCGTGTCGTAGAGAAAACGGATATCGGAGACGCTCGTCGTAACGGCTTTCCTCTCATCGTCCTCCTCTGCTTTTTTCTGCTCCACAAGCCCGATGAGGCCGCCGGATTTCGGAAAGTAGCGGAAATCATCGTCGCCCTCTTTCGCCCTGACGCGAAGCGTCCGGCTGGAGGCACTATAGACAGGCGTGCCCTCCACTCTTCCGATGAAGTAGACGTCCGCTGTCGCCGTGCCCAGATCAATTTTCCCGGCCTGCCCCTCATAGCGAACGGCCCCGACGGAGGACATCGCTAGCCACGCCCGCTTTCCCGCGGGCACGCCGCCGTACCAGCCAAGGGATGTCGTATCCCACGTGCCGTCGTGCCAGCGGAACCACGAGGGATAGAGCGCCGCCCGGACGAAGCCCGTACCGTCCACGGCCAAGCCCTTGCCGCCGTTTTCCCCCTGCGAGTCGGTAAGCGAAACCGCAGCCTGCATGAGGGCCCCACCGCTTTGTGAGGCCGTCTGCGCCCGGACGATTTCCTTTCCCGACTCCGCAAGATAGGCGGCCTGCACGGTTTCCCTGCCGTCCACGACGGTCATTCCGGAACTGGTCATCAGGGACAGCGCCGCCGCGCCGACTATCGCCAGAATAAGGATTCCGGCAATGACCGTCAGCAAAACGCTTCCTCGCTGCGATGCGTGCATGTCCTTCATCCTTTGGCCGGAGGCGTGTTGCGGGGGCTGATCGCCAGACTGTAGGGTTTGGGGCCTGCCGGGGCGTCGAGCGTAAAGGTCACGGTGATCAAATCGGGCAGAATCGACCCCTCGGGGTAACGGGCTGTGAACAGGGGCTGTTTTCCCGTCGTCACTCCGCCAAGCAACGGCCCGGAACGCTCCCCTTCCTTCAACATGAGATTTTTCCCTTCCATATACAGCCGTACGGCGGTTCCGTCCGGCCTGCGGAAGGAAAGGTCCGCTCCCTCCGCCGCGCCTTCGGCCCCGCCCAGACGCACGGCATCGAAAACGTCCGCCACTTCCTTGCGAAGACGGATGAGGGCAAGCTCCGCCTGCATGTACGTGGCGGCGGAGGCCCGCATCTGCGCGTACCCCGTCAAGGCCGAGCTGAAGCCCGAAAAGACGAGCCCTCCGAGCACGCCGAGAATGATCAGCGTGCATACCACCTCAAGCAGGGTAAAGCCCCGGCGGGCGCGGTTGTCAGAAAACACGGGACAACTCCACGGCGCCACGCTTCACCGTCACCAGTACGTTGGCCGTCCCGCAGCCGGGGGCGGTCCACGCCTGTGCGGTCATTTCCCGCCCCTTGGCAAAAGCCTGCGCCTCCGCCAGCCGTTGGGACGGCGTCTTGTCGAGCATGGCCTCGGTGTTGAAAAAGGCGATGCATTCCTCCATGCCGCTCACGGCCTCGCTCAGGGCTTCAACCTGCGCCACGCTTTCCGCGCTTCCGCGCAGAGACGTGGACAGGAGCTGCGCCGCCATGAAGCCGAGTACGGCCATGAGCACGATGGTGAGGATGCTTTCTATCAAGGTAAAGCCGCGCTTGTTCATTGCACAAACCCCGTCGCGGCGATGATCCGCAGGCTCAGGCCGTCCCCGAAACGCATGTCCGTGTCTGTGCCGCCGCTGCAATAGAGAAGGCCCGTCCCGGCGCGATTTTCAAGCTCCCCCTCTTCGCAGGCGCTCCCGACCGCATCGAAACACACCTTGAACGGCGTCACCGTCACGTCCTTCGCCATGGAATACGGGACAAGCAGGCCCGCCGGGAGGGTATTTCCCGATACCGTACCGGCCAGCGGGAAAGAGACCTCCTTGCCGGAAGTCTCCACGCACTGCCCGCCGCCCATCGCCATACCCTGCGCGCGGGCGTAGATCAGATGGGAAAGCAGCCTGTCCCGTTCGGCATAGGCGGCCATGCCGTCGTTGCGGAAGACGGAAACCGCCGCAAAAGCCAGCACGCCCGCAATGACGAGCACGGAGACTATCTCAATCAGGGTGAATCCTTTCCGCATTCCAAAGCCCTCATTCCTGCGGGCCGAGTTTTTCAAGCGCCTGCCGGTTGGTTTCCAGCAAGTGCCGGAAACGTATCTGGGCATAGCCGTCTCCCTTGATCCGGGCACGGTAAAACTGCTTTTCGAGGGCTTCCCGCTCCCGCAGGAGGCGTTCCCGTTCGCCCGCGGCCCGCGTTGCCTCCCCTTGCCCCGACGCCGCAGGCGGCGCATCGGCCTCGGACGGCGCGGAGGGCGCTGGCGTGTCGAGCATCCCTTCCGAGGACGGCGGAAGGGCCGAAGGCGCGGCGGGCGATGAGGCGGGAGGCGTGGCCGGGGGCTGGGGGGAAAGGCGCAATTCGCGCATGTTGCCGGGAGCCGACGCCGGGGGCTTTTCCCCGATGTGCGTCACTCCGGACGAGTCTTTCCAGATATAGACGTCCTGCGGGGCGGCATTGGCGGGAGCGCCCGTTTCCGCGAGCGTGCGGCGCAGGCCGTCGGCCACGCGCGACAGGGGCGCATCCCCCCGCAGCGCGCCTTCGACCACAACCATCTCCAACGCCACGGCCCCGGCGAGAAGGACAAGCCAGACGAAAGGAAAACGTCTGCGTTTCTTCATGATCCCGTTCTCCGGCGACAAGGCGCGATACAGGGGAAGGCGAGCGGCGGACCCTTGTTTTTCCGCCCCGCTGCCGTTACGCTACGGACATGACGCTACCACAGACTTTCAGGAAAGACGAGAGCTTTGGATTCTCCGGCGGGCGGCTTCTCGCCTGCCTCCTCCTCGCGCTGGCCTGCTGGCCCATACCGGGCCATGCCGAAAGCCCACGGCTGCGCGTGGTAACGCGTCCGCCCCTCAAAAAGAGCGTCCCTTCCCCCGTCCGGCCCAGTACCCCGGCCCCCGCCGCACCGCAGGCCGTAGCCATTTACCGCCATGTCGACGAGGACGGCACCATCCGCCTCACCAACAGGCCCGACGGCGACGCCCGCTACCGCTTTTTCGGGCGTTTCAGCGCGGGGCGGCTCATGCGGGCCGCAGGGCCCCAAGGCGTGTCGCGGCTCGCGGAACGCTACGCGGCTCTGCACGGGGTTGATGCCCGGCTGATCATGGCCATCATTGCCACGGAATCGGGAGGAGACGAAAAGGCCGTGTCACAGGCCGGGGCCAGCGGCCTCATGCAGCTCATGCCCCAGACGCAGCGGCATCTCGGCGTGCGCGACGCCTTTGATCCCGAGGCCAACGTGGAAGGCGGCGTGCGTTATTTCCGCTCCCTTCTGGACCGTTACGGAGGCGATACGGCACTGGCGCTCGCGGCCTACAACGCGGGCCCCGCCAATGTGGACAAGTACGGCGGCATCCCTCCCTTCGCGGAGACGCGCGCCTACGTGCGCAGGGTGCTGGAACGCTGGACTACCCCGCGATGAAGCCCACCCACCAGTCGAGAATCTGCGGCCCGGCCACAATCTGCACGAAAGCGCCGAGGCTGAGGAAAGGGCCGAAAGGAATGGGCATTTCCCGCAAGGGGGCCTCACGGGGAGAGAACAGGGCGATGAACAGGAAGGCGACAAGGGCGGAAACGCCCCCGACGAGCGTCACCAGCGGCAGGCCGATGGGTCCGCACAGCGCGCCGAGCAGGAGCATCAGCTTGACGTCGCCCAGCCCCATGCCGTCCACACCGCGCAGACGCCGGAAGGCCACGAGGACGGCGAAAAACGTTCCGCCCCCGAGCGCCGCGCCAAGGAGGACGTCGCTCCAGTCCATGCCAAGCCCCCAGATGGCGGCGGGAACGGCCAGCGCCGCGCCGCCGAGCGTGATCCGGTCGGGCAGAATGAAGCAGTCGATGTCGATCCCGGAGGCCACGATGAGCAGCCCCGTAAAGGCAAGGTAGACGCCGAAAGCGGGCGTAGGGCCGTAGCGCCATGCCAGCAGCCCGGCGGCAAGGCCGGAAAGCAGCTCCACCAGCGGATAGCGGATATGGATGGGCTGACCGCAGCGGGCGCACTGGCCGCGCAGCCAAAGGTAGCTGAGCACGGGCACGAGTTCCCAGAAACGCAGCCGACCACGGCAGTGCGGGCAATGGGACGGCGGGAAAAGGATGGATTCGCCCGTGACGTAGCGATGGATGCAGACATTGTAGAAACTGCCGAGCAAGAGCCCCAGCACGGTGGCGGCGGGGATGAAGAATTGCGGCAGAAGGAGTTCCGGGGGAATGATCTGATGCACGCGGGTCCTTCCTTTGGGCGTATCCGGGGACGTCCGGGGAACGCGCACGCGGCGCCGGGACGCTGCGGACGGCCTCGCGCCGCCTTTCACAAGTGGCGGAAGTCGCCTCCGTATGGATGACAGAATCCCCTGAGTCGCGTATTTCATAGGCAGCTTGTGCCTGCCAAGATGTACCAAGAACAGGAAGTTCCGGCAACAAAAACCCGCCCAAAGGCCGTATATGTCCACGATAGATAATCTTTTCCACCTATTGCATACAAATCTCGGCTCAGACCTCCACCTTTCCGCAGGCAGTCCGCCCGTCCTGCGTATCTACGGCGATCTGGTCCGCGTGGACGCCCCCGCCGTAAGCAGCGAAGAACTCATGGCCGTACTGCGTGAAATGGTTCCCATGGAGCGGGTGCAGGCTTTCGAACAAAGCGGCGATCTGGATTTCGCCTATGAAATCCCCGGCCTCGCGCGCTACCGCGCCAACTTTTTCCGGCAAAACCGGGGCGTGGCCGCCGTGTTCCGCGAAATCCCGCAGCGCATCAACAGCGTGGAGGAACTGGGGCTTCCGCCCATGTTGCGGGAGCTGGCCCTCCTCCCCAAAGGGCTCGTCCTCGTCACCGGGCCCACCGGAAGCGGCAAGTCCACCACCCTCGCCGCGCTCGTGGATTACGCCAACACGCACCGCCATGATCACATCATCACCATCGAAGACCCCATCGAATTTGTGCACCGGCCCAAAAGCTGCCTCGTCAACCAGCGCGAGATCGGGCGCGATTCGCGCACCTTCGGCACGGCCCTGCGCGCCGCCCTGCGTGAGGACCCGGACATCATCCTCGTGGGCGAAATGCGCGATCTGGAAACCATTTCCCTCGCGCTCGAAGCCGCCGAGACGGGCCATCTCGTCTTCGCCACCCTGCACACCATCTCGGCCTCAAAGACGCTTGACCGCATCATCGAGGTCTTCCCCGCTCAGGAACAGGCGCAGGTGCGGACGAGCCTTTCCGAATCCATACAGGCCATCGTCGCCCAGACCCTCTTCAAGCGCGCCGACGGCAAGGGCCGGGTGCCCGCGCTGGAAATCCTTTTCGGCATCCCCTCCGTCCGCAACATGATCCGCGAAAACAAGACCTTCCAGCTTCCAAGCGTGCTCCAGACCAACCGCAACGCGGGGATGCAGACGATGGACGACGATATCGAGCGGCTGCTCGCGCAGCGGGCCATCACTCCGGAAGCCGCCCTCGTGCACGCGCAGGACAAAAGCCGTATCCGCGAAAGCATCGCGCACAGGCGCTAGGCCGGGCCCCTTTCTCCGCCAACGCAGGCCGCGACGCCCGCCCCCTTGGGACGGGGCGCGGCCCCCGGGGACGGCGTTTCCGGCCCAAGAGCCGAAGCCCCTCTTTTCCCGCCTCCGCCCTTCTCACAGCAAGGACCGTCCATGAGTTATCTGGAACTGCTCAATCTTACGCGGGAGCCTTTTTCCAATTCTCCCGATCCCGACGCCTACTATCGGACGCCGACCCATGAAGCCTGCCTGCACCGGCTGGAAATCGCCATCCGCCTGCGCCGGGGGCTCAACGTCGTGCTCGGGGAAGTGGGCACCGGCAAGAGCACGCTCTGCCGCTGCCTTTTGCGCGCGCTCGGCGGCGAGGAGCGCATGGACGTCTTCCTGCTGCTCGATCCGGGCTTTGAGGACGCCGACGCCTTCGTGCGCCATCTGTGCGAGCTGCTGACCGGCCAGCGCCCGCCCGAAGAGACTGCCCGGCGCGACTGCGTGAGCCTCATCCAGAACCGCGTTTTCGACCGTGCGCTGAACGAGGGCCGCAATCTGGTCCTCTTCATCGACGAAGGCCAAAAGCTGGCCCCCGCCGCGCTGGAAGTCCTGCGCGAACTGCTCAACTTTGAAACCAACACCGAAAAGCTGCTGCAAATCGTCATTTTCGGACAGCCGGAACTGGCACCGATCATCGAGGGGATGCCCAACTTCAAGGACCGGATCAACGAATACCTTTCCCTGAAACCCCTTTCCATGCGCGAAAGCGTCCGCCTCGTCCGCCACCGCCTGCGGCTGGCGGGCGGACAGGCGGCCGAGCGGCTTTTCTCCCTCGCAAGCCTCATCGCCCTGCACCGCGTCAGCAAGGGGCGGCCCCGCCAGCTCATGCGCCTCGGCCACCAAATGCTGCTCTCGCTGCTGGTGAGCAACAGGCGGCGCGTTACGGCGGGCATGGTGCGGGCGCAGGCGGCGCGCAGCGGTGGAGGCTTCCGCTGGGGACGCTGGGCCACCGCGCTGGCCGCCCTCGCTCTCGCCCTCGCCTTCCTGAGCGTGCCCGAGGCCACGCAACACGCCTTCCTCGCCCGCGTGGAGGCCGCGCTTCCGGCCCTGCCCGGCTGGTTCTCCGCCCCGCCCACGCCGGAAGGAAAGGGGGGGCAGCCGCACTCCGATGCCGCCTTGCCTGCCTCTCCGCTCCAGAGGCCGTCCTCCCAGGCCACGGAAGAAGCCTCCGCCCTCCGTGCCGAGGCTTCGGCTGCCTCAACGACCCCGGCGCTACGAGACGTCGCGCCCTCCACGCCGGACGCGGCATCCCCGGTAGTCGGCACTCTCTCTACGCCTCGGGACGGGAAGCCTTCCTCCACCGCCCGGCCCGCAGGGGATGCGGAAAAGGCGGCACAACCCCCGTCCGCCGATCAAAGGATAGCCCCGCCCGCGACGCAAGCCCACGCCGCATCGCCCTCTCCGGCCCGCCTTGCCGCCCCGCCCCTTTCTGACCGGTCCGGCAGCGGCAACGCGTCCTCAGCCGTCCCCCTGCCCGAAACGCTCGGCGTTTTCACCGTGCCCGCCGGGGCCTCCCTTGCTGATATCGCTCGAGCGGTGTACGGTTCGGCCTCCGCGCAGGAGCTGGTGGCGGCCCACAATCCGGCTTGGCGCGGCAATGCCGGGCCGGACGCGCGGACCATCGAACTTCCGGCCATCGTCTACGCCCCGCCGCCGTCCATGACCAAAGGCGTGCTCCTGAGCCTCGGCTCCCACGCTACGGCGCAGGAAGCCTACGCCGCGTGGCTTGCCTACGGCAAACGGAGCATCTCCGTGGCCATCGCCCCGATCTGGCGGCCCGGGGAAGGTCTGCGCTTCCACATCCTCTGCCCGCGTTCCTTCACTTCCGAGCGCGGCGCATGGGGCTGGATATCGCGTTTTTCACCTCCGGCGGACGCTTCTCCGCGGCTGTTGCCGCCGTTTGACGAATCGTGTCTGGTCTTTCACCAATTCACCGTGAAATAACAGGAAGTCACCATGTCCACACTGCGTCCCGTCGTCCTCTGCGGCGGCAGCGGCACCCGCCTGTGGCCCCTCTCCCGCTCGCTGTACCCCAAACAGTTCATGGAACTGGGCGGTCACACCCTTTTCGGGGACACAGTCACGCGCGCCGCCAATCTGCCGGACAGCGCCGCGCCGCTCGTGGTCTGCAACGAAGGGCACCGCTTTTACGTGGCCGCCGCCCTTCAGCAAATGGGCATCGTGGGGAGCATCCTGCTGGAGCCACAGGGACGCAACACCGCGCCCGCCATCGCGCTGGCCGCCTTTGCCGCCCTCGCGGACGGCGACGATCCGCTCCTGCTGGCCCTGCCCTCGGACCACGCCCTGCAACCGCAAGCCGCCTTTGCCGAGGCCGTGGCCGTAGCCCGGCGCTGCGCCGAAAAGGGGCATATCGTCACCTTCGGCATCACGCCCACCGGCCCGGAAACGGGCTTCGGCTACATCCGGCAGGGGGAGGCTCTGCCCTGCGGCGGCTGCGCCGTGGACCGCTTCGTCGAAAAGCCCGCGCAGGACCGCGCCGAAGCCATGCTCGCCGAAGGGGGCTATCTGTGGAACAGCGGCATGTTTCTGTTCCGGGCTTCGGCCTATCTTGAGGAACTGGCCCGGCTTGCTCCGTCCATGCACGAAGCCTGCCGCACGGCGTGGGAGGCCCGCAGCGCGGATCACGACTTCATCCGCCCGGAAAGCGCCGCCTTCCTCGCGTCTCCCGCCGATTCCATCGACTACGCGGTCATGGAAAAGACGCATCGCGCCGCCGTGGTGCCGCTGACGGCGGAGTGGAGCGATCTCGGCTCATGGGAAGCCTTCTATGAGGCCGCCCCGCATGACGGCGACGGCAATGCGCGTCTTGGCGACGTGGTCACGGAAGGAGCGCAAAACTGTTACCTGCACGCCTCTCATCGGCTGGTGGCCGCCCTCGGTGTGGCCGATCTGGTGGTGGTGGAAACCGCCGACAGCGTGCTTGTGGCCGACCGGTCCCGCGCGCAGGACGTCAAGACCATCGTGGAGCGGCTCAAGGCTGCGGGCCGGAGCGAAGCGGAGAACCATCCCCTTGTCTACCGTCCGTGGGGCAGTTACGAAACGCTGGCCCGGGGCGACCGTTTTCAGGTGAAACGCATCATCGTCAAGCCGGGCGGCCAGCTTTCCCTGCAAAGGCATCACCACCGGGCCGAGCACTGGGTAGTGGTGGCCGGGACCGCCGAAATCACCGTGGGGGACGAGGTCAGGCTCTACCATGAGGACCAGTCGACCTACATCCCGCTCGGGACCGTCCATCGGCTGAAAAATCCGGGCATCATCCCGCTTGTGATCATCGAAATCCAGTCCGGGGCCTATCTGGGGGAAGACGACATCGTGCGCCTTGAGGACCGTTACGGCCGCCAATCGTGAGGCCCTCCTCCAGCCCCGTTCCAGCGCCGCCCGCGAAAGCCGCTTCTTTCCAAGGGCAAGGCAGCGGAGACAAAAGGGTACGGACAGAGGGCGCACGGTGGAGATGGCTTTTCCCTTGCAAGGCGGCTCCTTGAAAAAAAACAGGGCGGGTCCCCTGCCGAGCGCCGGACCTATGCACGGACGAGGCCGCACCCTCCGGCCCGTTGTCTCTTGAAAAGCATCTCTCAACGGAAGCCTCACGGCCCAAACGCCTCTCCCGGCAGGGGCCTTCTTCAACCACATCGACCACAGCGCCATCATGAAACTGCTGTTTACGCTCCTTCCGGCCCTCCTCGCCCAGACCACGACGGCCAACCGCAACCGCCGCATCGTCTGGGGCTTCCTGCTGTTCACGTCCCTGCTCGTGGCGGCGTTCAGCATCCTCTTTCATCAGATCATGGCCTATGAAGGGCATGATTATTCCTACATCACAGGTGTTTACTGGACGCTCACGGTCATGTCCACGCTCGGTTTCGGGGACATCACCTTCACCAGCGACATCGGCAAGCTCTTTTCGATCATCGTGCTCATATCGGGCATCATCGTCATCATGATCGTCATGCCCTTCACCTTCATCCGCTTCGTCTACCAGCCGTGGATCGAGGAATACAACAACCGCCGCAAGCCGCGCTCCCTCCCGCCCGAAACGCGGGGGCATACCATCCTCGTGGGCGACAACGACATCTCCCTGAGCGTGGCGCGCAAGCTACGACAGCATCAGTACCCCTACGCCATCCTCGTGCCGGACGGCCAGCACGCGCTGGAACTTTACGACAGCCGCTATGACGTGGTGACCGGGGCCTTCGACGATGCGGAGACCTACCGGAACCTGCGCACGGACAAGGCCGCGCTCATTGCCGCGCTTGAGGACGACCTGCGCAATACCAACATCGCCTCGACCGTGCGCGAAGTCGCGCCCACCACCCTGCTTGCCGCCAGCGCGGAGAATCAGGAGTCCATGAACATCCTCATGCTGGCGGGCTGCGATCAGGTCTACTCTTTCCCCGAAATGCTCGGGCGCAGCCTCGCCCGCCGCGTCTACGGCACGCGCGCCCAGTCCAACATCATCGCCCGCTTCGGCACGCTCTGCCTTGCCGAGGCTCCGGTCATCCATACGGAATTCATGGGCCAGACCCTGCGCGAGTGCGCCTTCCGCGAGCGTTTCGGGCTCAACGTGGCCGGGCTCTGGGAAGGCAACTCCTACCACCCCGCGCGCCCGGACAGCCGCATCGACGATCTGTCCATCCTCCTGCTTGCGGGGACGGCCACGCAGCTCGACGCCTACGACCGCAAAACCGCCCGGGCCGCAACCGCCCTTCCCACCGCTCCCGTGCTGATCCTCGGCGGGGGCAAGGTGGGCGAAGCGGCGGCGGATGCCCTGCAAAAGCGCGGCCTTCCCTTCCGGCTGGTGGAAAAGAACCCCCACCTTGTCCCGCCCGACGATTCTCGCTACATCCTCGGCAACGCCGCCGACCTCTCGATACTCAAGCGCGCCGGCATCATGGACACGCCCTCGGTCATCGTCACCACGCACAACGACGACCTGAACATCTACCTGACCATCTACTGCCGGAAGCTGCGGCCCGACGTGCAAATCCTCAGCCGATCCACACTCGACCGCAACGTGGCCTCGCTCTACAACGCCGGGGCGAATCTGGTGATGTCCCACGCTTCAATGGCCGCGAGCACCATCATCAACCTCCTCAGCCCGGGGCGGGTCACCATTCTGACCGAAGGTCTGAACATCTTCCGGGTGCCCGCACCGCCCGCGCTGGTGGGGCGCTCCCTCATCCAGAGCCGTATCCGCGAGACGACCGACTGCAACGTGGTCGCCCTGAACACCGGAGGCGTGCTCAGCGTACCCCCGGACCCGACCTTCCCCCTCGAAGAGGATACCGTGCTCATCCTCATCGGTTCCGCCGACGCCGAGCGGCGCTTCATGGAGCAGTACGGGAAATAGCCTCCCGGAGGGAGTAAGAAAAGGGGATGGCCGCATCCACGCGGTCAAAACGCCCGGCAGGGCGGATGTTCCCCTTTTCCGCGAAGAGCAAGAGCGGGTGATACAGGCCCTCTTTCAGCCGGAATGCCCCTGCATTGAACAGGGGCAGAGCCCATGAGGAAAAAACCACTTCCTTTAGAGGAGAGCCTATGAAAACAATCAGAGTATTGTACCCGGATTACGTAAGCGGCGGATTGGAAACCTATTCTTTCGGTGCGCATCTGCTGGCGCACATACTTCCCGCCAATGAGAATCAGCCCTTGGTGAAAGTGGAAGTGGTCCAGCCGGACGGAAAAGAGCGGGAGGTAACGGATGGCCTCTACGCCAAGGATGAGGTCATTGCCGGCATCAGGCGGGCGGCGGAAGTCATTGAAGCCGCCAAGCCGGATAAAATCATTACCATTGGCGGCAATTGCATCGTATCGCAGGCGTCCTTCGATTATCTGCACGGCAAATACGACAATGTGGGGATTATCTGGATAGATGCCCATCCCGACGTATCGACCGCGCGGGACGGATACCCCAATGCGCACGCCATGGTGCTGGGGTCACTCTTGGGGCATGGGGACGCGTCGCTTTCCGATCTGATGAAACACGGAACTTTCAAGGCTGATGAAGTCCTGTATGTCGGCCTGCAAGGATTGCACGACTATCAGGAAAAGTCTTTGCAGGATATGGGAGTGGCGTATAAAATCCAGAAGGACGACTTTCTATCCGACGATGAAATCAAAGCGTTTATGCGCCGCTTTGACCACATGCTGGTACATCTTGATATTGACGTGCTGGATGCGAACCTTTTCCACGCTACCTATTTCGCAAACAAGGACCTGGTGGGAGATGGCAGCGGCAGCGGAAGGATGACCATGCAGGAGCTTTCCCACGTGCTGCAATGCATCACCGGCAACAGCGATGTCGTCGGGCTGACGATTGCGGAATATCTTCCGTTTGAGGCGCATAGGCTGCACAAGATGTTTGCGGGCCTTTCCATCTTCAATGATTGAGGGTTCCCCCTTGCCGGGCCGGATTGCTCCAGCCATCCAGAGAGGAGGCCGCCCCCTGTATCTGGGATCGTCGGCAAGATGCGATGCCGCCTCCGCATATCTGAGGATGGCCGGGGAATCCTTCATCCGGGGCGCGAGCCGCTCCCCAAGGAACAAAAAAGCCCTTCCGAAGAAGGGCTTCTTTGTTGCTGTTATTCAAAACGCAGAGTCAGCTTGTCGCCGCCCTCTTCGGGCTTGTCGACGATGACGTTTCCGCCCTTGACGAGGCGGCCGAAGAGGACTTCCCCGGCCAGCGGGTCCTCAAGGGCTTCCCTGAGCAGGCGCTGGAGGGGCCGCGCACCGAGCTTGGCGTCGTAGCCTTCCTTGGCCAGCCATGTGCGGGCGTCGGGAGTCAGGGTCAGGTTGACGCGCTTGTCCGCCAGCCCCTTGCCCATTTCAGCGATGCCCTTGTCCACAATGCGGCCCATGAGGTCGGGCGTGAGCGCGTTGAAGGGAACCAGCGCATCCAGACGGTTGCGGAATTCGGGGCTGAATGCCGCTTCCACGGCCTTTCTGCCGCGCTGCGCCGCGCTTTGCGCCGCCTTGCCCGCTACGGCCTCCACAAAGCCCATGGGCGAGGCGTCCATATCCCGCACCCCGGCGTTGGAGGTCAGGATCAGGATGACGTTCTTGAAGTCCGCCTTGCGCCCGGTATTGTCCGTCAGGGTGCCGTAGTCCATCACCTGCAGGAGCACGTTGTAGATGTCGGGATGGGCCTTTTCGATTTCGTCCATCAGCACCACGGCATAGGGCGTCTTGCGCACGGCCTCGGTCAACAGGCCGCCCTGATCGAAACCTACGTAGCCCGGAGGGGCCCCGATGAGGCGCGAGACGGCGTGCTTTTCCATGTACTCGCTCATGTCGAAGCGCAGGAAAGCCACACCGAGCCGCTCGGCAAGCTGCTTGGCAAGCTCCGTCTTCCCGACGCCGGTGGGCCCGTAGAAGAGGAAGGAACCGGCGGGACGATCCGAACGGCCCAAGCCCGCGCGGGAACGCAGGATGGCCCGGGTCACCATGTCGACGGCCTCGTCCTGCCCGAAGAGCACGGACTCAAGATCAGCCTTGAGCGTCTTCAGACGGTCGCGCTCCTTGCCGGACACCGTACGGGCAGGGATGCCCGCCATGCGCGCGACCACGCGCTCCACGTCCTGCCGGGACACCGAAGAGCCCGGCTTGAAGCCCGGACGCAGGCGCACGGCGGCCCCGGTTTCATCCATCACGTCGATGGCCTTGTCGGGCAGCAAGCGATCCTGCACGTGCCGGGCGGACAATTCCACCGCCGCCCGCAGGGACGAGGCGGAGTAGCGCACGTTGTGGTGCTTCTCGTAGTGCGGCTGCAAGCCCTTGAGGATGTCCACGCACTCGTCGAGCGAGGGCTCCTTGATGTCCACTTTCTGGAACCGACGGGCCAGCGCGCGATCCTTCTCGAAATGGTTGCGGAACTCGTCGTAGGTAGTCGAACCGATGCAGCGCAGCTTGCCCTCGGCAAGGATAGGCTTCAGGAGGTTCGAGGCGTCCATCGAACCGCCGCTGGTCGAGCCGGCACCCACGATGGTGTGGATTTCGTCGATGAACAGGATCGCGCCCGGTATCTTTTCGATGGCCTTGACCACGGCCTTGATGCGGCCTTCAAAATCGCCCCGATAGCGCGCCCCGGCGAGCACAGCCCCGAGATCAAGGGAGAATATCCTCGTGTCCTTGAATTCCGGGGGCACGTCGCCCTTGACGATGCGCAGGGCGAGCCCTTCGGCGATGGCCGTCTTGCCCGTGCCGGGATCGCCCACATAGAGCGGGTTGTTCTTGCGCCGCCGGGCCAGAATCTCGATGGAGCGTGAAAGCTCCACCTCGCGCCCGACCAGCGGATCGAGCTTGCCCTCGCGGGCACGGGCCGTCAGGTCAACCGTGTAACGGGCAAGGGCGTCCTGCATGGATTCGGCGTTTCCCTCGCCCTCGCCGCCCTGAGCACCGCCCTGTTCATCCCCGTCCGACTGCGAATCGGAAAGGCTCTCCAGCACGGAGAGGCGGGTGATGCCCTGCTTTTTGAGACAATAGGCGGCCCATGAGTATTCTTCTTCCTCAAGGATGGCGGCGATCACGTCGCCCACCTCGACCCCTACGGCCTCATCACGCCCCGCGCTTTTAACGTGGGCGAGGGCGCTGTCCAGCACGCGCTGCACCGCAAGCGTCTGATAGACGTCCTTGGTGGGCTCGTCGAGGCTTTCCATGTATGTCTTGAAAAAATGATCGAGGGCCTGCCGCAGTACGGCGGCGCTCCCTCCACAGCGTTCTATGAGTTTCTTTCCCGAAGGTTCCGAGGCGATACCGTAAAGGATGTGCTCCAGCGTCAGGTATTCGTGCCGACGCTGCTTGAGCTCCTCCACGGCAAGGCCCAGAGCCTTCTGCAAGTTCTTCCCTATCATGCGCCAACCTCCTCAAGCGTGCAACGCAGGGGGTAGCCTGCCTCTCTCGCGAGAAAATGTGTTTTATCGACTTTCGTTTCAGCGATTTCGTAAGGATAGACGCCGGCAATGCCCTTTCCGCGCTTATGCACGGCCAGCATGATGTTCGTGGCCTGATCCGCCGTCTTATGAAAGACCGTCATCAGGATGTTTACTACGAACTCCATGGTCGTGTAATCGTCATTATGGAGGAGAACCTGATACATTTTGGGCTCTTCAAGTTTCACATCCAGCGTGACGTCCGGCTGGCCGTCCGGGGAGGCGGGAAAAGCGGGGCTTTGACTCATGGCACAATCGTCCTTTTGAATAAAGAATAATTCCTGATAGCGCGTTCGCAAGGGCAAAGCAAGCCTTCGGTGCGGCTTTTCCGGCCTGCCGGGAAGCTCTTTTTGCCGCTCCTGAGAAGCTGCCGGGGCGCTTCCCCTATCCCCCACCATAACGCCGCCCCGGTGGAACGGGATAACCGCCAGCATGGGAAACCAGCCTGCGAGCAGACCCCCGCCACAACGAGAGGGGGTTCGTGGGGCGTTTCGGCAATGGCGTAGCCTTTCATTCCCCGTAGACGTGCAAGGACGGAAAAGCCCTTCCCCCACGGGTGGATTCAATCCTTCCCGGCCCCGGCCTCTGTTTCGGGGAACCGTTCCCTACAGCGCCGGTTCAATCCTTGCGGCGGAAAAGGCGGTCCTGCAATTCGACCACGGTCGCCACGCCGCCCTCGCCCTGCGCCGGGAAAAGGATGGGCTTGTAGCCCAGCCGCCGGGCCTGCGAAAGGCGGATGTCATGCGCGGCCACCGGGCGGATTTGCCCGTTGAGGTCCACCTCGCCCCAGAGTACGGCCCGCTCGGGAAGGGGCACATCGTAGAACGAGGACAGCATGGCGGCCACAAGCGCAAGGTCCATGCCCGGCTCCTGAAGCTTCATGCCGCCGCCGACCTTCGCGTAGATGTCCACCTGCCCGAAGTTCAGCCGCAAACGCTTCTCCAGTACTGCCAAGATAAGATGCAATCGGTTGACGTCAAACCCCAGCCCGGTGCGGCGGGGGATAGAAAGATAGCTGCGCGTGACCAGCGCCTGCACCTCGACGGCCAGCGGCCTCTGGCCGTCAACGGCCATGACCACGGCGGTCCCGCTGAGGCTCGCGTCGCGGGCACCCAAAAAATACGTGGCCGGGTCTTCTACCACCTCCAGCCCCTGCCGGACCATCTGAAAAACGAGCAGCTCCTGATTGGGCCCGAAACGGTTCTTGAGGACGCGCAGGAGGCGGAACATCTGGCGGCGGTCGCCTTCCAGCGAAATGACCGTGTCGACCATGTGCTCAAGCAGACGCGGCCCGGCGAGCGCCCCGTCCTTGGTGACGTGACCCACCAGTACCGCCGTGGTCACGCCGCGCTTGCAGGCGTCCACAATCTCCGTGGCTACGGCCCGGACCTGACTGACGTTGCCGGGCAGACCGTCCGCGCTTTCCGAGGTGAGCGTCTGTACGGAGTCGACAATGAGCAAATCCGGCGCGGCGTCCCCTTCCAGCAAGGGGAGCACGTCCTCGACCCGAGATGTGGAGACGGCCAAAAGATTGTCGTGCAACACGCCCAGACGGTTGGCGCGATCCTTGATCTGCGGCAACGATTCCTCGCCGCTCACGTAGAGCGCAACCCTGCCCGACGCGGCCACCGCGCCCGCCATCTGGAGGAGCAGCGTGGATTTGCCGATTCCCGGCTCGCCGCCCATGAGAAGGGCGCTGCCCGGCACCAGCCCCCGCCCGAGCACGCGGTCGAGCGCGTCAAGCCCGGTCCCGAACGGCTCATGCCCGTGTTCCTCCACGTGGGCCAAGGGGATGGCCTTCACCGGCCCGAGGCTTCCCACTGGGCGCTTACGGCTTCCCTCCGCCGGGGCCGCCACCAGTTCAAGAGTATTCCACGCCTTGCAGGAAAGGCACTGCCCCCGCCACAAGGAAGACTTGGCCCCGCACTCCGTGCACACGTAGGTCTCGCGTATCTTGCTCATGCCCGTCCTTTTAAAAACGACGTCGAAAGAGGAGGAAATCAACAGCTACCCTGATAAAGAAGGTACGGCAAAGCCGCCCTCCTTCCAAGGCTTTTCGAATAAAGGCTTGAACCCATCCCTGCGGCGGACATCCGGCCCGGGAAACAGCCCCTCTCTCCCGCGCCCTTCCCCACTTTCCGTCTTCTCACGCCTTTTCACATCCTCGCCCAAGCCTGCGGCGGAACGATCTTCCGTGGCGCGGCCTCCCCATCAGTCGAACGTCTTTGGGAGATGAGGGGTGGGGCGTGGGGAGGGGAGAAGACCCCTTTCTCCAGAAAGGGGTCCCCTCCCCCCCTCCCTGCTCCCCTCCCTCCTCCCCCGCACGCCCGCCCATCACCACTCAACCCATCTCCCCTCCCCACAGGGCCTACGCCAGATAATATTTCCAGATAAGCGAAGAAAACAGAATGACAAGGGAAAGGATCAGGAAGCGGCGGACGATGGCCGGCCCGGTGCGGATGGCAAGCTGGCTTCCCACGAGGTTGCCGAGCACGTCCGCGACGGTCATGGGGATGGCGTAGAGGAACAGCACGTCGCCGTGGAAAAGAAAGACCACCAGCCCGCCCACGTTGGAGGCCATGTTGAACGCCTTGGTCAGCGCGGACGCCTGAATGAGGTTCATACGCAGGCAGACGTTGAAGCCGATAATGAAGAAGGTCCCGGTGCCCGGCCCGAAAAAGCCGTCGTAAAAGCCCACGGCAAAGCAGATGAGCGGCGTGAGCACGTGGATGTCGCGGGCGGAGAAGGACTCCTTGCTCGGCTTGGAACGGCGGGGGATCAGCGTTATGATGGCCGCGACGGGCAGCATGGCGATGAGTATCTTTCCCGCTGTTTCGCTGTCAAAAGCGAGAATGCAGCGGCTTCCCACCGCCGATCCGATCAGGGCGCAGGGGATGCCCACCAACGCGAGCCGCCACGGGATAAGCCCCTTGCGCGCGAAATTGAGCAGGGCCGCGCCCGTGCCGATGGAGCCGGTAAATTTGTTGGTGCCGAGGGCCTCCTGCGGAGAGACGCCCGCCACGAGAAGCGCGGGAAGCCGCAGGAGACCGCCGCCTCCGGCGATGCTGTCGATGAGCCCGGCCATAAAGGTTACAAGACACAAAAGGGCGATGGTCAAAAACATGGAGCGTTCCCCACAACGGTTGACGGGATGGCGTTACAGGCCCCAAAAGCCCTATCCCCTTTTCGTTGCGGACGCAATACGGGGCCTCGCCGGAGAAACGCGATGCTGTACAGGCTTCATCCCGCCTTTCCTGACGTCTTCCCCAATCCCGAAGAAGCAGAGGAGGACGGCCTCCTTGCCGTAGGAGGTGATCTTTCGGTGCCGCGTCTGCTCGCGGCCTATCGGAACGGCATTTTCCCGTGGTACGGGGAGGGGCAACCCCTACTCTGGTGGTCGCCCGATCCGCGTTGCGTCATCTTCCCGGAACGCTTCCGCATCCCGCGCACCGTCCGCAAGGAACTGCGGCGGCACGCCTTCACGGTGAGCGTGGACCGGGCTTTCCGGCGAGTGATGGAAGCGTGCGCCGCCGTCGCGCGCCCGGATCAGGACGGCACGTGGATCATGCCGGAAATGATCGACGCCTACGCCCGTCTGCACGAGCGGGGCCATGCACATTCGGTGGAGGTCTGGGAGGAAAACCCGCAGGGGGAAACGGAACTTGTGGGGGGCCTCTACGGTGTCGGCCTTGGACGGGCCTTTTTCGGAGAATCCATGTTCCACCTCCGCTCCGACGCTTCCAAAGCGGCTCTGGTCGCCTTGATGGCATGGCTCGAGGAAAGAGATTGCCGCCTGCTCGACTGCCAGATGGCGACGCGGCACATCCTGCGCTACGGGGCCGAGCTTATCCCCCGCAGCGATTTTCTGCGCCTTCTGCGGGAAGCCGTGGAAACGCCGCCGAATATCCCCTCAAAATAGCACAAAGGGCGCGTCCTGCCGGGCAGGTTCCGCGCCTTTTTGTTCTTTTCACGATAGAGGAAAGAGCCAAGAAAAGCTCAAGAGTCCGGTGGAGTAAGTAGTGCTTTCCTCGCGGCCTTGAAGGATTTCCGCGAGCGAAGGGCCGCCTTCCCGCGTCCGAGCTTGCACGCCCGGGGCCGTTTTATTGTGAAACGGCTCTGTCCACACGCAGGTGTGACCCGCCACAACATGGCGTGGATTCTGCCCAAAACGACGTTTTTTGGCAGAATGCCAACTTTGACTTTTGCAAAAAGTCAAAGTTCATCTGCTCTAATGGACGCTTTCCGTCCGCGCCCCACACGCCTGATCGAGAAAATCCGCCGCCCGCTTTTCCGACCAATAGAAAGGGCGTCCCGGCGTCACAAAGCCCACGTGCCCGCCCCATGAAGGCATTTCCAGCGTTATCGCCTTGTTGCTTTCCGCAATGCGGGAAGGGTAGCAGCCCGGCGAAAGGAAAGGATCGTCGGTGGCGTTGATCAGGAGGCACGGCACGTCGATGTGGTGCAAGAGCCGCAGGCAACCGCTTTGTCGCCAGTAGTCCTCTGCCGAGGCAAAGCCGTGCAGAGGCGCGGTATAGCGGTCATCAAATTCCTTGAAGGTGCGGATGCGCTCAAGGCCGTCGATGTTCACACGATGCGGAAAAAGTTCATGTTTTCCCGCTATCTTGAGCCGCAGGCTGCGCAAAAAATACGCCATGTAGGGCGCACGCGAAGGCCGGGACAGGACTTCCGCCGCCCCCTCCAGATCGCAGGGCACGGAAATGGCTACCGCCGCGCGGACTTCCGACGGGATCGTGCGGTGGCGCTCCCCGAGGTATTTGAGGGTCTGGTTGCCGCCCATGCTGAAACCCACCAAGGCAATGGTGGCATAGCCCAGAGCGCCGCAGTATTCGACGACGAGGTGGAGATCGTCCGTCTCGCCACTGTGATAAAGGGAGAGCTTCCGATTGGGGACGCCTGAGCAGCCCCGGAAATTGCGGGCCACGACATCCCAGCCCCGCCGGGTGAGCACTTCGGCCATGCCGATCATATACCGCCTCCGGCTGTCCCCCTCCAGCCCATGCGAGAGGATGGCCACGCGGTGGGAACGCACGCCAGCACAGGCAGTTATGTGATCAATATCAATAAAATCCCCGTCGGGCGTTTCCAGCCGTTCGCGCCACAATGCGGGCAAGGGCGGATTGCGGAACAGCACAGGCCAGATGGTCTGAAGATGGCCGTTCCGCAGCCAAAGGGGAGACACATAAGAAGAACGCGTGACGACGGGCATGATTTTCCTCGCAAGCTCTGCTCTGCCCCTGCTATACACCAAGCCCTCTTTCTTGCCCACCCGTTTAGAAGAACGCCCTGCCTTTCAGAACGTGCGCCGTTTTCCGCCCGTGCCATTTCTCAACGGGTACTAGCCATTCCTTTATTATCTAAAACTCTATAATGCCTCTTTTCCGGCTGGGGTAATCCGGGCTCTCCGGCCTTGTTTATCCGTACCAAGATGATATTCACTTTTTCTTTTGGGATATCTTCTTGTTTATCATTTTACCGTAATAAGGAGTAATGCGGAAAAATGAAGAGTGAATTTCAGTTATCATCCTATATGTATTTGTTCATATAGATTCATTCTTCAAAAAATGTTCATTCTTCTTTATTCCATACCATTATCAATGAAGCATTACTTATCTTAATATATAGGATTATATATTATTATTCGTATATATAGATTGCCTTTTTCTCCTTTTATTGCTATTTGAACCCGACTGAAATAAAGAAAAGATGTATACTAAAAGTCTCGTTTATATAAATTAATTTATAAATGGGACGCCTGCTTTATAGAAAGACGCATATTTTCCTTGTCTTTTTTGTAAAAAAGGAAGCAAGGGATTTTTCTTTAATCCATAAAGGAGGTTACTGTATGATGTTATCCGAGGGCCATGAAAGAGGATTTACCCTTATCGAGATCATTTCCGTGCTGATTATTCTGGGCATCCTGGCCACCGTCGCCATCCCCAGATACTACGACCTGCAACGGAAGGCGTCGGATAAAGCCGCAGCAGCCGTGGTAGGGGAAGCCATGGCGCGCTTCAACATGCAGTTCTCCCTGTCTCTGCTCGACAGCAACAATCGCTGCTTACAAGCTTTGGAGGATGCCAAGAAGGAAGCCTTTGAAACCCCGTATTCCTATGGCGACGAATGGACCGTGGAGTATCTGGAAGCTGAGGAGTCCATTACGGCCATCAATGCTCACGGAGGCACCTACACCGCCACCTTTAAGCTCCCCGACTGCGAGAATCCCTGATGAAACGCGCTTTGATGAAGGATACGCCCCATTGCCAAACCGGAAGAAGCACCGAAAACAGGGTCTTCTGAATTCCTCACATTTTTTTTGAGGAAAAGGATTGACTTCGACGGCAAGGTCCGCTAGAAGCTTTTCCACACAAGGGGTTGTAGCTCAGTTGGGAGAGCGCTTGAATGGCATTCAAGAGGTCGTCAGTTCAATTCTGTCCAGCTCCACCAGATTTTAAGGCCTTTCCGTCACCGACGGAAAGGCCTTTTTCTTGTTTCCATAATCTCTTGCGCTCCTCTTTTTCCGCGTTCCGCTGATTCAGGCGCAATGCCTCAAGGCGGTACGTTCCTTTTTCTTAGGCTTTGTCAGAGCACTCCATTAGTATATTTTCTTTGTGATTTCAGAGCTATATAGATAACAGCTTCCATATTCTCGAACCTGTTGCCCCAACTGTATTGAAAGCGTTTGTAATTCCGGTGTGCTAAAGAAACTGTCAATCATTTCCTGTGACAGAGCTTTTTTATGCCCGCGAGGATGTGGAGGCGCTGTCTCTCCGTAAAGAACGGGCGGCGCGGAGGCTTTGCCCCGGGCAGAGTCCTCCTAGGCCGGAATAGGGCTTCCCTTTTCAGGCGGAATATATCTCGGACACATCAGGAGAAGAAGGCTGCTTGTTAAGCCATCAGAAGCCCTCCGCCGCCGAGCAGCCGCTCCTGCGGACTGGAAACAGGGAAAGGGTCTCGTGGCTTTTAAATATAAAGGTGGAGAGTATCCGTGACGCGCCGAAAGAGGGTTCCTGCTTTGGATGACTCCGGGAGAGGAGAGGCCCGCCACTCTCCAAGAGGCGATTTTGGGAAGGATACCGCGATACAAAAAGAGGCTCTGCTTTTCAGCAGAGCCTCTAAAATCTGGTGGAGCTGGACAGAATTGAACTGACGACCTCTTGAATGCCATTCAAGCGCTCTCCCAACTGAGCTACAACCCCATGCGTGAGAAAGCTTTTAACGAAAGCGCTCCGGGAAGTCAAGCCCTTTTTGTGGCACTTTGCAGACTCCGCCCGGCTGCCTCCGATCTGTTCTTCAGACGTCTTTTCCGCTCTGGGCGGCAATCCAGTCCATCGCCTCGCGCAGGTCCAGCGTGCCTTCGTAAATGGCCCGCCCGCTGATGGCCCCTTCCAGATTGGCGGAGACGGACAGCGGATAAAGGGCCTTCACATCGTCCAGTGTGGCTACGCCTCCGGCGGCGATGACGGGAACCGGGCTCGTCCGCGCCAGACGGGTCAGGGCGGGGACGTTCACGCCCGTCTGCATCCCGTCGCGCTCAATGTCCGTATAGACAAGGAAGGCAGCGCCGTCATCGGCCAGACGGGGCACAACGTCATCAAGCGTATAGGGCGTATCCCCCACCCAGCCGCGCGTTTTGAGACGCCCATTTTCGGCGTCGAGCGAAACGCCGATACGCCCGGGATGCGCCCGGCACAAGGCAGCAAAGCGCGCCGGGTCCTCAAGGGCCATCGTCCCGATGATGAGCCGGGTCACGCCCGCGTCGAGCCAGCGTTGCGCGGTTTCCTCGTCGCGGATGCCGCCCCCGAGCTGTACCGGAATGGACAGGGCCTCGCAGATACGGCGCACCAGCTCGGTATTCGGGGAAACACCCTGAAAGGCACCATCCAGATCGACGAGATGCAGGTATTTCGCCCCCTGCTCCTGCCATTGCCGCGCGGCGGCCACGGGATCGTCAAAAAAAACCGTGGAGTCCTCAGCCCGGCCGCGTTTGAGGCGCACGGCCTGACCTCCCTTGATGTCAACGGCGGGGAAAAGAATCACAGGCCAAACTCCTTAATCATCTTGTCCATCGCCTCATGGCTGAGTTCCTGCGTGGTTACCCACTTGGCGCCGCGCTTGAAGAACGTATCGAAATTCATCAGGTTGTCGCTAAGCCCCACCTGCTTTTCCTTGAAATGGGAACGCGCCACGAGCGCACCTTCGGGCTCGCGCACGTCGATGAGGTAGAAATCCATGTTCAGGGCGGCCGAGGTGGTCACACCCGCTCCGCTTCCGGCCCGCTCGCGCCAGTCAAGAATCTGCGGCACGATGAGCAGGTCCACCCCCGTTTCCTTGCCGATCTTCGTCCAGTGCGCGAGAGCCCCGTTGCGGTCGCGGGGATCAACGCCCGCCGCCTTGGGGATAAAGACGTAGGAACGGTGCGTCTGCGTCTTCAGCACGCGCATCAAATCCTCGTTGAAGGCGGCCAGCGCCTGCGGCCCGGCCAGAACGCGATCTTCCGGGATGAAGCCCGCGAGGAGGTCGGTGGTGCCCATAGGCTGCACCACGCCCACCACGCCGACCTTGACGTCGGGCAGTTCCGGGGCCACGGTCGGGGCCTTCTGGCAGGCGGCGAGAAGGGAAATGAAGGCCACTATCGCGAGACAGAAAGAACGCCGTGTCAGTCCGCGCATCAGTCGAGACTCCCTTTGGTGCTGCGCACCACGTTACCTGTGAGAGAAACGGCCTGAGCCAATGCAAGGCCCAGCCCCTTGGCTGCGGACTCCAGCAAATGGTGCCCGTTCCTGCCGTACAGAAAGGCCACGTGCACGTTCATACGCGCGGCGGCGGCGAAACTTTTGTAGAATTCGCGCCACAGGTCGCGCTCCTCGCCAGCCAGCACCGGGGGCAGCAGATCGTCGCCCCGCCACTCCAGCCAAGGACGGCCCGAAATGTCGAGCGTCACTTCGGCCAGCGCCTCGTCCATGGGTACGCGGGCGAAACCGACGCGGGCGATGCCCTTGCGGTCCCCCACGGCCTGCGCCAAGGCCTGCCCGAGGCAGAGGGCGATGTCCTCCGCCGAATGGTGCGCGTCGATATGCGTATCACCCTTGCACGACAGCGCAAGATCGAAGCCCGCCCAGAAAGCCGTGAGCGTCAGCATGTGATCGAGCAGGCCGAAGCCCGTCTCGACGGCGGTCCGCCCACTGCCCTCAAGACGCAGCGTCAGCGCAATGTCCGTTTCCGCCGTGGTGCGGGAAACCTGCCCTTCGCGGATCATGCGCCTTCCTCCTGCGCGGCCTTGGCCGTTTCGGGCTTCGTCTTTTTCTTGCCGACCGCCGCCGCTACCCAGATGCTGATTTCATAGAGCACCAGCATGGGCGCGGCCATGAGCAGTTGCGAAAAGACGTCCGGCGGGGTCAGGATGGCCGCGATGATGAAGACGGCCAGCACAGCGTACTTGCGCACGTCGCGCATCCACTGGGCAGAAATGATCCCCAGCCGCGCCAGGAAAAAGCTGAACAGCGGCATCTCGAAGATGAGGCCAAAGGCAATGAGCATCTTGAGTGCAAAACTCAAATACTCGTTGATCGACAACATGGCTACGATATTGTCGGTCGAATAACTCATGAAGAAGGTAAAGGCGAAGGGGAAGACGACAAAATAGCAGAACAGGCCGCCGCCGAGGAAAAAGAGCGCCGAGGTGAAGGCCAGAGGGACGACGTAGCGCTTTTCCTCTTCATAGAGGCCGGGGGCGATGAAGGCCCATATCTGATAGAAAAGGTAGGGACAGGCCACGAAGAGCCCGGCCACGAAGGAGACTTTCAGATCGACGAAAAAGCCTTCGGCCACGCCGGTATAGATGAACTTGGCGTCGGCGGGCATCACCTTCAGGAGCGGCAGGGAAAGGTAGTAGAAAAGCTCCTTGGCAAAGCCGTAGCAGGCGAAAAAGCCGATCAGGATAGCCAGAAAGCCGCGCACGAGACGCCGCCGCAATTCCCCGAGGTGCTCCAGCAGGGTCATGGGCTTTTCTTCTTCCGGCTCCTTTTCCTCCGCCTCGCCGGGCTCGACGGGAACGGGGGGCTCTCCCCCGCCCGCGGTGGCCGGAAGGGTAGCCTCCCCGCCTTCTTCCGCCTCGCGGGGCCACGGCGACGACGCGCCGTCGGGCACGTCCGCATCGGCTGCGGCCGCCGCATCGGGACTTTCGGCCACGGCGTCCTCAAGGGAGGGGGCCGGGAGCGCTTCGTCCGAAGCGGCGGGCGATTCCGGTTCCGGGCCGGAGGCGCTTTCCGCCTCCGGGCCCGCGACGCCCGGAGCGTCCACCCCGGGCCCTTCCTCGGATTCCACCAGCGGGGAATCCAGCAGGATTTCGTCTTCCGCCGCGCTCAGCGGTGCGGCGGAAGGTTTCTCTTCACGTTCCGTCATGCCTGACCCTTTGTGGAAGCATCAGCCGTTTCCGGCCGGGGAGAAGCGGCGGGGGTGGACCCGGCCTGCGCGGGCTCGGCGGGCTTCGCGGCCGCCGCAGCCTTCTCTTGCGTGCCGAACAGTTCCTTTTCCGCTTCCTGCTTGCGCTTCTCGTGCTCTTCCAGCTCGATTTCCGTGTTCAGCGTCCGCTGGAATTCCGTGGAAACCTTGCGGAACTCGCCCATGGCCTTCCCGAGCGTGCGGGCAATCTGCGGCACGCTTTTGGGGCCAAGGACAATCAGGGCCACGACAAGAATCACCAGCAGTTCAGTACCGCCAATCCCGAACATGACTTTTCCTCGCTATTCCCATTCAATGGTGCTCGGCGGCTTCGACGACACGTCGTAGACCACGCGGTTGACACCCTTGACTTCGTTGATGATGCGCCGGGAAATCCGTTCCAGCAGATCATAGGGCAGGCGCGCCCAGTCGGCGGTCATGGCGTCCACGCTGTCCACACAGCGCAAGGCGATGACGTGCTCGTAGGTGCGGCCATCGCCCATGACGCCTACGGTCTTCAGGGGCAGAAGCACGGCGAAGCCCTGCCATATCTTGCGGTACCAGCCCGCCTCGCGCAGCTCGTGCTGTACGATGACGTCGGCCTTGCGCAGGATGTCGAGGCGTTCCCGCGTCACTTCGCCAATGACGCGGATGGCGAGGCCGGGGCCGGGGAAAGGCTGCCGCCAGATGACGGATTCCGGCATCCCCAGTTCAGCGCCCACCTGACGCACTTCGTCCTTGAAGAGTTCGCGCAGGGGCTCGATGAGCTTCATGTTCATCTTTTCCGGCAGGCCGCCCACGTTGTGGTGGCTCTTGATGACCGCGCTCGGGCCCTTGTGGGACACGGACTCGATCACGTCCGGGTAGAGGGTGCCCTGCGCCAGCCATTCCACATTGCCGATGGCCCGGGCTTCCTCATCGAAAACGTCGATGAAGGTATGGCCGATGATCTTGCGTTTCTTTTCGGGGTCTTCCACACCCGCCAGCAGATCAAGGAAACGATCCTGCGCGTTGACGAGCTTGAGGTTGAGGTCGAAGTGCTCGCGCAGATAGTTGACCACCTCGTCGCCCTCGCCCGAACGCAGGACGCCGTTGTCCACAAAGATGCAGTGCAGGTTCTTGCCGATGGCCTTGTGCAGGAGCACGGCCACGACCGTGGAATCCACGCCGCCGGAGAGGGCGCAGACCACATGGCCGTCGCCCACGGTTTCGCGCACTTCCTCGACCACGCGCTCCACGAAGGAGGACATGGTCCAGTCCGGCGTGATCTTGGCGATCTTGAACAGGAAGTTGCGCAGCATGGCGTCGCCGTCCACGGTGTGGTGCACTTCGGGGTGGAACTGCACGGCGTAGATTTTGCGGGCTTCGTCGGCCATGGCCGCCACTTCGAGGCTGTCCGTGCTGCCGGTGACGAGGAAGCCCGGAGGCGGCGTCTTCACGGTGTCGCCGTGCGACATCCACACGCGGGTGGGCTTCACAATATCGATCCCGTCCCACAGGGCGCAGGAACGCACAAACTTCAAATCCGCCGGGCCGTACTCGCGGGTGGCGGACTGCTCAAGCTGCCCCCCGAGATTGAAGGCCAGAAGCTGCATCCCGTAGCAGATGCCGAGAACCGGGACGCCGAGATCGAGAAAGCCCTTGTCGAGCGCGGGGGAATCGGCTTCGCCCACGCTGGCGGGGCCGCCCGAAAGGATGATGGCCGAAGGCTGCATGGCGCGCACCTCGTCGGCGGTGACCACGCAGGGATGGATTTCCGAATAGACCCCGGCTTCGCGCACCCGGCGGGCGATGAGCTGAGTGACCTGGGAACCGTAGTCTATGATAACAACTTTGCTGGGCATCCGTGTGTCCTTTTTTCGTGAAACAGCGTTGTCGTAGAGAGTCTACAGCGTCAATGAGTATTTCCGGCGACGAAAGCCCGCCGCCGGGAAAACGTCCTAGGCGTTGTCCACGCGGTAGTTGGGAGCTTCCTTGGTGATGATGACATCGTGCACGTGGCTTTCGCGCAAGCCCGCGGCGGAAATCTCCACCATCTGCGCCTTCTCGAAAAGCTCGCGCAGGTTGGCCGCGCCGCAATAGCCCATGCCGGAGCGCACGCCGCCGACGAGCTGGTAGACGGTCTCGCTCACCGGGCCGCGGAAGGGCACGCGCCCCACGATGCCCTCGGGCACCAGCTTCTTGCTCTTCTGCTGGAAGTAGCGGTCCGAGCTGCCTTCCTTCATGGCGTCGATGGAACCCATGCCGCGGTAAATCTTGTAGGTGCGGCCCTGATAGAGGATGGTCTCGCCCGGGCTTTCCTCGGTGCCGGCGAGGAGGCTCCCGATCATGATGCTGTTCGCGCCCGCGGAGAGGCCCTTGACCACATCGCCCGAGAATTTGATGCCGCCGTCACCAATGCAGCAGCGGTCCATTTCGCGGGCGGCGCGGGAGCATTCCATGATCGCGGTCACCTGCGGCACGCCGACGCCCGCCACCACGCGGGTGGTGCAGATGGAGCCGGGGCCGATGCCGACCTTGACCGCGTCCGCGCCCGCCTTGAGCATGGCCCGTGCGCCCTCGTAGGTCGCCACGTTGCCCGCGATGAGCTGGCAGTTCGGGAACGCGCCCTTGACGGCGGCCACGGCGTCGAGAATGTTCTTGGAATGGCCGTGCGCGGAATCAAGGACGAGCACGTCCACGCCCGCCGCGATGAGAGCGGCGGCGCGCTTTTCGCCTTCCGGCCCCACGCCGATGGCCGCGCCCACGCGCAGGCGGCCCTTGCTGTCCTTGCAGGCGTTGGGATATTTCTGGACCTTGTCGATGTCCTTCATGGTCAAAAGGCCGGCCAGCCGTCCCTGTTCGTCGACCACAAGCAGCTTTTCGATGCGGTGGGCGTGCAGGTGGTGCTTGGCTTCCTCAAGGGTGGTCCCGGTGGGCACGGTGACGAGGTTCTCGCTGGTCATCACGTCGCGGACGCGGGTTCCGGCCAAATCATCTACAAAACGGACGTCGCGGTTGGTCAGGATGCCGACGAGCTTTTTCTCGAGAACCACGGGCAGGCCGGAGACGCGGTAGGCGTGCATGAGATCAAGGGCGTGCTCCACGGTGTCGTCGGGTTCCACGGTGATGGGATCGATGATCATGCCGCTTTCGGACTTCTTGACCTTTTCCACCTCAAGCTTCTGGCGCTCGATGCTCATGTTCTTGTGCACGATGCCGATGCCGCCCGCGCGGGCCATGGAAATGGCCATAGCCGACTCGGTCACCGTGTCCATCGCCGCTGAAACCAGAGGAATATTCAAGGAAATGGCCGGGGTCAGCCACGCGGTCACGTCCACCATGTCCGGCGTGACTTCAGAATAGGCGGGCACCAGCAATACATCATCGAAGGTCAGGCCCTTGCACAAAATTTTGGACATCGTGCCCTCCTGAGGACAAAGAGGCTCCGGGGGGACGCACCGGAGGCCGTAAGTGTGAGAGATAAAAAATGGAATGGATAAAGGTACTCTGCCGGGCCCTCCTTGTCAACGTGAGAACGGCGGCGAGGCGGTCTTTGGCGGGCCGCAAGAGGGCGGCGGCACAGGATATTCCTCTCCCTGCCGCAAGAGGAGCCTTTCGGTAATAGAAGCCTTGTCTCTTGCGCGCGGGCCGTGTACTATATTCTTGGTCTTATCAAAACAGACGCTCGCGCGTCACCAAGGAGCAACTATGGCTTACAATCGCATCCTCCTGCCGGTCGACGGTTCCGAACACTCCATGCACGCGGTCGCCAACGCCGTGGAGCTTTCCTGTGCCACGAGCGAAATCATCGTCGCCACGGTCCTGCCCCCCATCCCCAATGTCATCGGCGGCGACGCCCGCAAGGAAGCCGAGGATGCCGTCAAGACCGACGCCGCCCTGATCACCCAGCCGGTCCTTGAAACCCTGCGCAAGTCCAACATCGCCTGTCAGGACAAGATCGTGCTGCACACCTCCACCGCCGAAGGCATCATCGAAACCGCCGAGGACATGAAGTGCGATCTCATCATCATGGGCTCGCGCGGCCGCAGCGAAATCGAGGGGCTCCTTCTCGGCAGCGTCACCCACAAGGTGCTGACTCTCGCCAAAATCCCCGTGCTCGTCGTGCGCTAGGCCGTGGCCGCAGACAGCGGAAACCATCGTGTTTTTCAGGTGCCGCTCTTCTGCCGGGCAAGGAGTTTTTCTGCCCCCTCGCGTCGCTGAGGCTACGCCGGAGAGAACAGGCACAGCCGTAAGGCAACGCTCGGGAAAGGGAGGGCCTTTCGCCCAAAGGCCCTTCCCTTTTCCGTCTTGCCCCGGCGTTTGTTGCCGGGGCTTCCCGTCCGGCGCCTGCTGAGGGCAGGAATACCGGACGACGCAACACGCTCTTTTCTCAAGGCTCTCAGAAGCAGGCCTCTTTCATGACGGCGCCGATCCGGGCCACGGAAAGGGCCGCAAGGCAAAGGCTCCCGCACGCGGCGGTTCCGCGACGGCGCACACAGGCAGGATACGCCTGCCGCGTCTTCTCCCGCGCGGCTCACGGGGCCAGGGTGCGGGGAGAAGGCCCAACGCTTCCCGCCCCACCCCCTCATGCTCTACATATCCATCCTGCTCGCCCTGCTTACGGTCGCCTTTCTCGTCATCGTCCCGGATACGGTGATCATCGTCCTCTTCGTGGCGATCATGCACGCCTTCGGGCTTTACAGCGCGGGGCACGCCCTCCTGCACAAGCGGGACTCGCGGGCCGCTCTCGGCTGGATCGCGGCCATCCTGCTCATGCCCCCGGTAGGCTTGCCCCTGTACTGGCTCTTCGGCATCGCGCGCATCGACAGCCAGGCCGGGCGGCTCATGGAAAGGGCCGCGCGCAAGGTCATGGGCGGGCTCGTCGACCTGCACGGCAAGTCGCTCTGCCTCTCGCCGCAGTGCGCGCCCGCAGAGGAGGACATGCCCGGCGCATGGCACTATCTGGCCACGCCGGGCCTCAGCATCACGGGCCGCCACATGGCCGGAGGCAACCGGCTGACCGTGCTGCACAACGGCGAGGCGGCCTATCCGTCCATGCTCGACGCCATCAACAAGGCGAAGGAGCGGGTCTATCTGTCGAGCTTCATCTTCGGCTACGACGAGGCGGGGCTCGCCTTTGTCGACGCCCTGCGCGAGGCCGCAGAGCGCGGTTGCGACGTGCGCCTGCTCACGGACGGCGTAGGCTCCTTCCACCTCTGGCCAAGCTGGAAAAAACGCCTCGGCCCCAAGGTCAGGCGGGCTTCCTTCCTGCCGCCGCGCCTCATCCCGCCGCAACTCTCCATCAACCTGCGCACGCACCGCAAGGTGCTCGTCTGCGACGGGGAAATCGGCTTTACGGGCGGCATGAACATTTCCCAGCACCACTTCACCCTGCTCCAGCGCCCGGATCGCGTGCAGGACATCCATTTCCGCTGCGCCGGGCCCGTGGCCCAGCAACTGGAAATCGCCTTCCTCATGGACTGGAGCTTTTCGAGCGGCGAAGCCACCTCCGCGAGGGTCAGGAGCATTCCGAAACAGGGTGATTCCCTGTGCCGCCTGCTCATGGACGGCCCGGGCACGCCGGAGGACACCATCCTCGATCTGGTCTGCGCCCAGATTTCCACGGCCCGGCGTTCCGTGCGCATCATGAGCCCCTACTTCCTCCCACCGCACCGGCTGCACGGGGAACTCGTCAGCGCCGTGCTGCGCGGGGTCGAGGTCAGCGTCATCCTGCCGGACGAGAACAACCACCGGCTGGTGGATTGGGCCATGCGCCACCAGATGCCCATGCTGGCGGACAGGGGCATTCATATCTACCGCCAGCCCGCGCCCTTCGCGCACACCAAGCTTTTGCTCATCGACGGCGAATACACCCTGCTCGGCTCGGCCAACCTTGATCCGCGCAGCCTGAACCTCAACTTCGAGCTGGTCATGGAAGTGCTCGATCTCAGCCTGACCGCCGAGCTGACCGCCTTTTATGACGAGGTACGAAGCCGCTCCCTGCGCGTGCCGCCGACCTACCCCGCGCTCCCCTATCGCCTGCGGAACGCCGCGAGCTGGATTTTCTCGCCGTATCTGTAGCCCCTTCCAGCTCAAGGTTGACCTCAAGCCGCCCGAGGTGCACGTCGGCAAGGCGCACGCTGACCGCCTGCCCCAGCCGGAAGCGCCGCCCCGTGCCCACGCCGATAAGTTCCTGCCGATCCGGGTCGAACTCAAACCAGTCGTCCTGAAAACTCGTCAGGCGCACCATGCCCTCCACGGGCATCTTGTCGAATTCCACGAAAAAGCCAAAATCCGTCACCCCGGAAATGACGCCGGAAAAAACCTCTCCGACGCGCTCCTGAAGCAGGAGGCAACCGAGACGGCGGCCGATTTCCCGCTCGGCTTCGGCGGCGGCGCGTTCGCGGGCGTTGCACTGGTCCGTGGCTGCGAGAAGCTTGTGCCCGGCCAGAACCGGGCCCTGCGAAGCCCCGAGCGTGAAGGCGAGGGCGCGGTGGACCAGCAAATCCGCATAACGGCGGATGGGCGAGGTGAAGTGGCAGTAGCAGGGCGAGGCCAGCCCGAAATGCTCGCCCGCCTCGGGCGAATACCGGGCCTGCATCATGGACCGCAACACGAGCCGCCCCACAAGATACTCCTGCGGCGTGCCTTCCGCCTCCTTGATGATGGCCCGCAACCGGCCCGGCGACGGCGTTTCCCCCTTTTTAAGGTGCAGGACGTCGCTGCGCGCCAGATCGGTGGAAGCCAACGTGCGGAACAGCGTGGACAGCCGATCCGGGTCGGGCGCGGGATGCACGCGGTAGGGGAAGGGCGTACCCTTCTCGGTCAGGAAGCGGGCCACGGCTTCGTTGGCCGCCAGCATGAATTCCTCGATCAGGCGATGGGCGAAGAGCCGCACCCGGCGCTCCACGTCCTTCACTTCGCCGGTGGCCCGATCCACGATGAATTGCGCCTCGGGCAGATCGAAATCGAGGCTGCCCCGGGCCTGCCGCCGCTCCAAAAGCAAACGGGCCAGCGTTTCGGCGTCCCGCAGGAAGGGATGGCGCTCCAGCAGCTCGCCGCCGTGGTCCAGCGCCTCCTGCACGCCCTCGTAGGTCAGCCGTCCCCGCGAACGGATAAGGCCCGGGAAAAAGGCGGCCGTGCGCGGCGTGCCCCGGCTGTCGAAACCGATGCGCGCGGCCATGACCAGCCGATCCTCGCCGGGCCGCAGGCTGCACAGGCCGTTTGAGAGCACTTCCGGGAGCATGGGCTCCACCGAGGTGGGGAAATAGTAGGAATTGCCGCGCTCCCGGGCTTCGCGGTCCAGCCGCGAACCGGAAAAGACGAAATGGCTCACGTCCGCGATGGCGACCCAGAGTTCCCACGCCACGCCCTCCGGCGCGCCCGCAAGAGGCCGGACAAAGACGGCGTCGTCGAAATCGCGTGCGTCCTCGCCGTCGATGGTCACGAAGGGGACGCCTCGCAAATCCTGCCGTTTGGCCGTGGAGGTATGGGACACGGCATCGGGCGAGGGCGCGCCCTTCGCCTCCTCAAGCGGCGGGAGGCCCCCCATATCGGGGCTTTCCTGCGCGTGCCGCTCCAGCTCGGCGGCCTCGGCCAGCACGTTGGGCGGAAAGTCCAGCGGGATGCCGTGATTGAGCTTGGTCAGGCGCTCCTGCACCGCCGCGTCCTCCTCAAGGCCGAGTGAAACCCGGGCCGTGGCGTTCCACAGGCCCTCATCAAGCTTTTCCTGCGGCGTGACCAGCAGCAATTCCCCGGGCCGCGGGGCTTCCGGCAAGGCGGAGACGTCGGTGTCGAGCAAAAAGTCAAGGCGGGGATCGGCGGGACGGCAGAGGACGCCCCGCGCCGTCGTGCGCCGCGTGACGTGCACGGCAAGCTCCTTCTGGCGGCGCTCCAGCACGCGCAGGATGCGGCCTTCGGGATTACGCATCGCGCCGTGCCGCTGTGTGCCCGGCTGCAAGGCCACCTCCACGCGGTCGCCGTGCCACGCATCCCCCAAGAAGGCGGGATGGATGAATATATCGGGACGGCTGCGGACCTCTCCCTCGCGTTTGCGGCGGCCCTTTTCCACCGCCTGCGGCTCTCCTCCCGCCTCGGCCACGGCGTCGGGCGTGACAAAACCGGCTCCTGAACGCTGTACGGAAAGGACGCCCGTGATCACCTGCGCCTGCGACGCCTCCACCCACTTGCCGCCGCGCAGCCGGATGACCCGGCCTTCGCTCTGCAAGGCGTCGAGCAGCGCCTCAAGCGGCTTCTTGTCGCGGCGGGACAGATCGAGAAAGCGGACGAGATCGTCAAGTCGCACGGGATGGCGCACCTTGCTCATGACTTCGAGCACCTCGGCGGCCTGCAAACCGCCGGGAACGCTGACGAACGCCTGCGCGGTGGCGCGGGGCGCAACCTTATGGGAACGGCGCGCGGCAGGGGCCGCCCCTTCGGGGGCGGCGTCACCGAAATACCCGCGCCGACGGGATCGTTTTTTCATGGAAAAACCTTTTGTTGAGGGCTCTGCGGAAAAAGGGAATGGAAAGGAATACGCCGCAAAAAGCCGTGACGCCCGCAACCGGGGCCGTCGCCTCTGCCGGGCATGGCTGAATATGACCCAGAAGCGCAGCGCTGGCAATGCGTGAGAAAAAGCGGCTATTCCGGCTTTGACGCATCCGCCTTCGGGAAGGCTTCCGGCGGCACGGACGGGGACGTTTCCGGGGAGGCCTCGGGCGAAGCCACCGGGGAAACAGCCGGGGAAGCATCAAAAAGCCCCTCCCCCCAGGCGTAAAGCTCGCGCAAGGCCGGGAGCAGAGCCCTCCCCCGCTCGGTCAGGGAATACTCGACGCGCGGGGGCCGTTCCCCATAGTCGCGGCGGGACACGAGCCCGTCGGCCTCCAGTTCCCGCAGGCACTGGGCCAACATCATATGGGTGACGCCCCGCACGCCGCGCTTGAGTTCGCCGTAGCGCACGGCCCCGCCGCAGAGGTGCCAGAGGATGGGCAGTTTCCACTTGCCGCCGATGACGGAAAGCGCGCGCAGCAGTGGACAGGGCACCGTATAGACATTGGCGGCGGGGAGTTCCGTGGCGTAGCCCACACCTTTCCTTCTGGTCGTCACCTTTTCCTCCATGTCAGAGTTCCGCGCCCGGAAGGAGAAGCCGAGTCGCGCCTTGCGGGTGGCGGTAGCGCTCTCCCGGGTTCCGCGCCCGGAAGGAGAGCCCCCGAATAGCCGCCCCTTGCCGAAGATAAACCCCGTTTTCCGTGCCCGGGGCAAGATGCCTGACGAGTCCGGGGCGCTCAGAAAAAACTGCGTACTTGCCTTCGCGCCGCCTTTTTCCCATAGTCTGGAGCAAAAGCGCGGGCCGCAGTCCCGCAAGGAGCCAAGCCATGACCATCTACGCCATCAACGGAAGCCCGAGAAAAACCAACAACACCGCGACCCTCCTCAGCGAAGCCCTCGCCGGGGCGCAGGCCGCCCTCCCCGGAGTGGAAACGGAGCTGATCCACCTCTACAGCTATAATTTCAACGGCTGCGTAAGCTGTTTCGAATGCAAACGCCTCGGCGGGAAGAGCTACGGCCACTGCGCCCTGCGGGATGAGGCCTCGCCCCTCCTCGACAAGCTGGCGCAGGCGGACGGCCTCATTTTCGGCTCGCCCGTCTACTTCCACGGCATCACCGGAAAGCTGAGGATGTTCCTCGAGCGCCTGTTCTTCCCCTGCCTCGTCTATGACGCCGACTACTCCTCACTTGCGCCGCGCCGGATGCCCACCGCCTTCATCTATACCATGAACGTACCGCACGAAGTCATGCTGGCCCAAAAGTACCCGGACGCCTTCCGGCCTATGGAGTACTTTCTGGAAAGGCTCTTTTCCAAGCCTGAAACGCTCTACGCCAACGACACGTATCAATTCAGCGACTATTCCAAATACAAGGTGGAATGCTTTTCGGAAGCGGAAAAGGCCCACCATCGGGAACGGCAATTCCCCATCGACCGCCGCAACGCCTTCGAGCTGGGGCAAAGGCTGGCCCGGCGAGCCGGGTGAGCGCCCGCGCCTTTCCCATTGCGCCGGAAAGCGGCAGGGCCGGCCTTTCCAAACCAGCGGCCCGTATCGGCGGCCCGGAGGGAGCTGGCTCAACCGGAAATGAGCCCGTGCGCCACGGCCCACCGCTCGAACCAGACGGGAAAGGCCACGTCCGTCCACAGGGACGGTCCAAAGGCGGCCTCGACGCGCAGGGACCAGACGCGGGAGAGCCCTAAAGCGCGCAGCTTCACGGCGTCCTTTGCCGTGCAGATCACGGGCAGGCCGAGCGCCTCCAGCTTCGCCGCCTCCGCCGGGCCATAGGCATAGTGATCCGAAAAAGTGACGACGCGGGCCGGAGGATGCCCCATGTACCGGCTTACGGTCGCGGCCACCTGCGCGGGATCGCCCACGCCGCTGATCAGCGCGTAGGGCGCGCCCGCGAAGGCCTCGGCGTCGGCGCGCTCCTCGCTTCCCACGCGGCGCAGCTCCACGGGCCGCAGCGAAAAGGAAAAGAGCGGACGGCCAAAAGCGGCCAGCCTCTTTTCGCAGGCCGGGCGAAGTGCTTCCAGTTCCTCGGGCCCGGCCTTGATCAGGAAGGCCCCGGCCCGCGTGAGCGCTTCCGGCCCTTCCCGCCATGCCCCGGCCGGGATGACCTCGCTCCACCCTTCCCGCAGATCGTCGGGACGCAGCAGGACGAGATCGAGATCGCGCCGCACCTTCACGTGCTGGAAGCCGTCGTCGAGCACAAAAAGATCGGGGTGAAGACGCTCTTCCGCCCAGCGCCCCGAACGGCGGCGGTCCGGGTCCACGAGCACGGCACTGGCGGGATGCTCCAGCGCCAGCATGAGCGGCTCGTCCCCGGCCTCCTCCACCGTGCAGCCGGGGGCAACGCGCAAGGGCAGGACGGGCGGTCTGGCCTTATAACCGCGAGTCAGCACGGCGGGCCTCAGGCCGCGCGCCTCACTCCAGCCGAGGAGCCAGTCCACGACGGGAGTCTTGCCCGTGCCGCCCCAGGCGATATTTCCCACGGACACGCAGGGGCGGGCGGGCCGGAAAGCCGCATCCCCCGCCTCCCAGCGAGCCCGCCGCGCGGCCATGAGCCGCCGGTACGCGGCCCCCAAAGGCCGAAGCAAGGGCCGCAGCCTGCGTTGCCATATCAAGGGATTCATCGTTTTTTCACTCCGCCGTTCTGATCCGTGATTGAGGGGAACGCCTCAAGGGACGGGCCCGAGGAACGTTGCGGCCCCCATAGAGCATAAGATGTATCTCCAATCCTCAGGGGGCGGCCCGCGCGGGCGTCGCTTGGAGCGCCATGACGTGATATAAACGCGGGGGCAAGGAACGTCCCCGGGCATCGCACCCCGTATCTTTCTTTCCGGCGTCCCCGCGTGGGCGTGCGCCCCAACATCCTGTACAGGAGGGGCAGCAGCGACCAGAACGGCTCAGCGGGCGGCCCCGATCTTCCTAAAACCGCGATGCCGTCCGCCCCCTCTCTATCCTTACGGACGCAGCAGGATGTTGTCGATGAGCCGCGCCTTGCCCACCCGGTAGGCCAGAGCGCACAGGGCGGCCTGCCCGATACGCTCCACTCCGGCCAGCGTATCGGGATCAACGATGGAAATGTAGTCTTCCTCACCGAGAGGGAGCTGTTCGCGCAAAAAGGTGCGGACGGCTTCCGCGATCTTGGCCGCGTCCCGCTCGCCTCCCGCCGCCAGTTCCGCGGCCATGAGCAACGAACGGCGCAAGGACGGGGCCTGCGCGCGTTCCTCCGGCGTGAGGTAGACGTTGCGGGAACTGAGCGCCAGCCCGTCCGCCTCGCGCACGATGGGGCGGCCCTCAATGCGCACGGGGACATTAAGATCGGTGACCATCTTTTTGATGATGGCGAGCTGCTGCCAGTCCTTTTCTCCAAAAACAGCCAATGTGGGCAGGGTGAGCATAAAGAGCTTCATGACCACCGTGCACACGCCCCGGAAGTGTATGGGACGGCTCACGCCGCACAAGGTCCCGGCCAGCGCGGGCACTTCCACCCATGCGGCGTGATCCGGCGCGTACATGCTTTCCGGGGCAGGCGCGTAGAGGAGATCAGCCCCCAAATCGCGGGCCAGCGCCGCGTCGCGCTCGAAATCGCGCGGGTAGGCTTCAAGGTCCTCGTTGGGGCCAAACTGCGTGGGGTTTACGAAAAGGCTGACCACCACCCGATCTGCTGCGGAACGGGCGTATTCGATGAGGCTGGCGTGCCCCGCATGATAGTAGCCCATGGTCGGCACCAGCGCGGACGTGAGGCCCTCGCGCCGCCATTCGGCGCAGACGGAACGCAAGGCTTCCGGCGTATGAACGATCTGCATTGTCTCTTCCCTTGGAATAAAAAATCACGCTTCGCGCAGCCGGGCTTCCAGCCGGGCGCGCTCTTCCTCATCCATGCCGAAACTGTGGGCGGGCGTCGGGAACGTCCCGCCGCGCACCTCTTCGGCGTAATCCCGCACGGCCTGCTCCATCTGCGCGCCCAATTCGGCGTAGCGTTTGACGAAACGCGGGGCAAGGCCGTCATAGAGCCCGAGCATGTCATGCAGGACGAGCACCTGCCCGTCGCAGGCCGCTCCCGCACCGATACCGATGGTGGGGATGGACACCCGCGCCGTGATCGCCTCGGCAAGGGGCGCGGGGATGGCTTCAAGCACGATGGAAAAACAACCCGCCTCCTCAAGGGCCGTAGCCTCGTCGAGGAGTATGGCGGCGGCCCCGGCCTTCCGGCCCTGCACCTTGAAACCGCCGAGCCGGGCGGCCCGCTGGGGCGTCAGGCCGATATGCCCCATGACGGGGATGCCCGCCTCGGTCAGCGCCCGGATTTGCGGCAGGAAGGCCCCCTCCAGCTTGACGGCGCGCACGCCGCTTTCCCGGACAAGGCGTCCGGCGTTGAGGAGTGCGGCCTCGACGCCCGTCTCGTAGGTCATGAAGGGCATGTCCGCCACGACAAGAGCGCGGCGCGCGCCCCGCATGACCGCCCGGCTATGATGGATCATCTCGTCCAGCGTGACCGAGACGGTATCCTCGCGCCCGAGCATGACCATCCCGAGGGAGTCGCCCACGAGCACCATGTCGACTCCGGCCCGGTCCACGATGCGGGCTGAGGAGGCGTCGTAGGCGGTGACCATCGCCAGCTTGCGTCGATTCTTGGCGCCGAGGACGTCCAGCACCGAAAGCGGCTTCTCTCCCGCGGAAAACGTTTGATGCGTACTCATACCAGCCTCTGTGAAAAACGACAGACAAAAGAAAGGCATCCGGGGCATCCCGGAACCAGCGGAGAGGCTATCACGGCGTCGCCCAAACGTAAAATGCCTCGAAGGGGCGTCCTTTACAGGGCATGGCGAGACGGCTACACTTTTCCTTTCCCTTTCTTGCAGAACCTTTTTTCGCGGAGCCGTCCATGTCCCGTTACCATCAGCTTCTTCAACATCTCGAAACGCATCCCCGCACATGGCTCATCACGGGCGTAGCGGGCTTCATCGGGTCCAATCTGCTGCAAACGCTGCTGGCGCACGGGCAGCGGGTAGTGGGGCTCGACAACTTCATGACCGGGCACCAGCACAACCTCGACATGGTGGAAAAACTGTCCACGCCCGGCCAGTGGGAAAACTTTCGCTTCATCCGCGGGGACATCCGCGATCCTGAAACCTGCCTCCGGGCCTGCGAGGGCGTGGACCACGTGCTGCACGAGGCGGCGCTCGGGTCCGTGCCCCGCTCCATCGACGATCCGCTGCTGACCAACAGCTGCAACATCGACGGCTTCCTCAACATGCTGGTCGCCGCCCGCGACGGCAAGGTCAAAAGCTTCGTCTACGCGGCGTCAAGCTCCACCTACGGCGACGAAAAGACGCTCCCCAAGCGGGAGGACGTCATCGGCAAGCCCCTCTCGCCGTATGCCGTCACCAAATACGTCAACGAGCTTTACGCCGACGTCTTCGCCCGCAGCTACGGCTTTACGACCATCGGCCTGCGCTACTTCAACGTCTTCGGGCAACGTCAGGACCCCTGCGGCGCGTATGCGGCGGTCATCCCTCAATGGTTCGCCGCCCTCCTGCAAGGCAAGCCCGTGCATATCAACGGCGACGGTGAAACCTCGCGTGACTTCTGCTATATCGACAACGTGGTGCAGGCCAACATCCTCGCCTCCTGCGCGGAGGACGCGGCGCGCAACCTCGTCTACAACGTCGCCTTCGGAGAACGTACGACCTTGAACGAACTCTTCCTGCTCATCCGCGACGAGGTCGTGCGCCATAAGCCGGAAGCCGTTGGGAGCCAGCCCGTTCACCGCGATTTCCGGGCGGGCGATGTGCGCCATTCGCTGGCGGACATCAGCCGCGCCCAGACGCTTCTCGGCTATCAGCCCGCCTATGACGTGCGGCAAGGCCTGCGGCTGGCCGGAGACTGGTATGCTGCCAATCTCTAATATATTAGAATCAAATCATATTCCCTTGTATTAAAGAAAATCTCCTCTGATAACGCTCTCTGAACACGGAGCCGTAAAAGAAAAAAATGCGGTCTTTCGGAAAAAAAGATTGACAGACCCACCGGAGAAAGGTATCTCCATCTGCGTGCCGGGATGTAGCGCAGTCTGGGAGCGCACTTGAATGGGGTTCAAGGGGTCGAAGGTTCAAATCCTTTCATCCCGACCAGCACATCATAAGAGAATGACCCCAAGGGAATCAACGCAAGTTGGTTCCCTTTTCTCGTTCTGGCCTCCTGCGCAGGCAGAGGAAAACTGAAAAAGCGGCTTTCCTTGTTATGCCCTTCCCCGTGCCCGCTTCTTCAGTCGACCGATGGCGGGAACCTGTGGGATCATTGCCGCACCTCCGATGGCCGGATTCACACGCACAAGCTCTTTTCCGACCGCGTGCCTTTCCCTTCGCCCAGCCCCGGCGGGGCGCCAGCCGTCCCCCGCTCCCGGACGCCTCACCGCCCAGCCACCGCAAATCGTCAATACACTCTAATTAAAGGGAAAAATAAGATACTTCCGGGACTTTCCGGCGTTACCATCGTGCATCGATTCACCCTATTATTGGAGGCTATCATGCACAAAACGCATAAAGGGAAAGCGTCGTCTCAGCAGGCGCTTTTTACCGACGGCAAAGCCGCCGAGCCGCATTATGAGGACACGGCCACGCCCGAAATGATCAAGCCGACGCCCGAAGCCACCCCTCCCGGCGCCGAGCCCATGGCCCCCGGCACCCAGAAGACGCCTGAAAACGTTTCCGACAAGACCAACCAGATGGACCCCTTCCGTGCCGACGGCGAAAAGATGGGCATGACGACGGATCAGGGCGTGAAGGTCTCGGACAACCAGAATACCCTTACCGCCGGTTCGCGCGGCCCCTCTCTGCTGGAAGACATCCATTTTAACGACAAGATGGCCCACTTCGACCGGGAGAGAATCCCCGAGCGCGTGGTCCACGCCCGTGGGTCGGGCGCGCACGGCTATTTTCAGGTCTACAAATCCCTTGCCGAATACACCAAGGCCGACTTTTTACAGGACCCCGAGGTCAAAACCCCGGTCTTTGTGCGTTTTTCCAATGTACAGGGCTTCCGGGGGTCGGCGGACACGGTACGCGACATCCGCGGCTTCGCCACGAAAATCTATACGCGCGAGGGCAATTTCGACCTCGTGGGCAACGATACCCCGGTCTTCTTCATTCAGGACGCCATCAAATTCCCCGATCTGATCCACGCGGTCAAACCCGAGCCGCACAACGAAGTGCCGCAGGGCCAGAGCGCGCACGATACCTTTTGGGATTTCGTCTCCCTCCAGCCGGAAACCCTGCACAACGTCATGTGGCACATGTCCGACCGGGGCATCCCGCGAAGCTACCGCACCATCGAGGGCTTCGGCATCCATACCTACCGCTTCGTGAACGCCAAAGGCAAAAGCCGCTTCGTGCGCTTCCACTGGAAGCCCATCTACGGCACCGCCTCGCTCATCTGGGACGAGGCGCAGGAACTGACCGGACGCGACCCCGATTTCCACCGCAAGGACCTGTGGCAGGGCATTGAGGCGGGCGACTATCCGGAATTCGAGCTCGGCCTCCAGATCATCCCCGAAGAGGACGAGCACAAGTTCGGTTTCGACATCCTCGACGCCACCAAAGTCATCCCCGAGGCCCTCGTGCCGGTGGAAATCGTCGGCAAGATGGTCCTTAACCGCAATCCCGACAACTTCTTTGCGGAAACCGAACAGGTGGCCTTCTGCCCGGCCAACATCGTGCCCGGCATCGACTTTTCGGACGATCCGCTCCTGCAGGGCCGCGTCTTCTCCTACGTGGACACGCAGCGCCACCGTCTGGGTGGGGCCAATTTCACCGAAATCCCGATCAACAAGCCCATCACGCCGATCCGCAACCATCAGCGCGACGGCTTCCACCGGATGCAGATCGACATCGCCCCGGCCAACTACGAGCCCAACTCCATCAGCGGCAACTGGCCCCGCGAAGTCCCCCCGGCTGCGAAAAACGGCGGCTTCTCCACCTATCCCGGCATGGTCGAGGGCCAGAAGGTCCGCCAGCGCAGCGCCTCCTTCTCCGACTACTTCTCGCATCCCCGGCTCTTCTGGCTGAGCCAGACCAAGCCCGAGCAGAAGCACATCATCGACGCCTTCGCCTTCGAACTCTCCAAGGTGATGCGCCCCTACATCCGCGAGCGCGTCGTGGACCTGCTGACCCGCATTGATCCCGAACTGGCCCAGTCCGTGGCCGACCAGCTCGGCATCACCCTCACCGAGGAGCAGTGTTCCCGCGAACTGCCCAAAGCCGTGGGCGGCCTCGACAAAGACCCGGCCCTGAGCCTTTACGCCTCGGGCGAGCAGTCGCTCAAGGGGCGCCGTGTGGCCCTGCTCATCGCGGACGGCGTGTGCGGCACCTCGGTGGAAACCATCTGCAAGGCGCTGCGGGCCGAGGGCGTGCATCCGCAGCTTTTCGCCCCGCGCATGGGCATGATCCGCACCAAGCAAGGCAAGGAACTCAAGGCGGACGGCACGATTGAAGGCAATCCTTCCGTGCTCGTGGACGCGGTAGCCGTGCCGGAAGGCGAAGAAAGCCTGCAAACGCTCATGCAGGACGGCAAGGCCAAACACTACCTTTGCCAAGCCTACCGGCACCTCAAGGCCATCGCCCTGCCCAGCCACGCCCGGCAGCTTTTGCAGGCCGCGGGCCTGCCGGACGATGCGGCGGACGCGGGCCTCGTCACGGAAGACAGCACGCAAAAGACCATGAAACAATTCCTTGAGGCCATGAAGCAACACCGCGTCTGGGACCGCGAGGAAAAGGCCATGAAGGTACCCGCCTAGGCACGGGCTTTCAGTGCCCCAGCCCCCAGTTCACTCCCGGCAAGGCCGCCCCTGGCGGGCGGCCTTCGCCTTTTCCGACGCAGGTTGCGGCGATGCGGCATAGCCAGAGCCTTCACATGTCCCGTCCGAACTTCCCCCCTCCCAAAAGCCCCATGCCCCAATAATTCCGCTTTCCCACAAAAAAAGCCTTCCCCGAAAACAAGGAAGGCTCTTCACGCCGGAAGTCCCGACGAAGAGGGATTCGATAAGGTCGAAGTCTTTGAAGAGGAAGGGGGGAGGTTTGGAGGGGGGAGGGAGAAGCTTTCTTCAGAAAGCTTCTCCCTCCCCCCTCCTATCATTCACCACGCCTCACTCTTTCCAGCCCCCGCCCAAAGCGCGGTAAAGCTGGATAAGGTTCTGTTCGCGATTTTCACGGACGGTCACGAGGTTAAGCTGCGAGCTGTACATCGCCCGCTGCGAATCGAGGACGGCCAGATAGCTGTCGATGCCCTGATTGTAACGCTCGCCGGACAGACGATAGGTTTCCGAGGTCGCCTTGAAGAGCGATTCCTGCGCCGTAAGCTGATTGGCCAGCGAAATGCGCAGGATGAGCGCGTCGGCCACTTCCCGGAAGCCGTTCTGGATGGTCTTCTCGTAATTGGCCACGGCGATCTTCTTGTCCGCTTCCGAAACGCGCAGATTGGCGACGTTGCGGCCGCCCTCAAAGAGCGGAAGACGTATCTGCGGCAGGAAGTTCCACATGCCCGTGCCGCCGTCGAAGAGGTTGGAAAGATCGTTCGACGCGGTGCCGATGCCCGCCGTGAGGGTGATGCGCGGGAAGAAGTTGGCCCGCGCCGCGCCGATGTTGGCATTGGCCGCCTTGAGCGCGTGCTCGGCCTGAAGGATGTCGGGACGCCGCAGGAGGACGTCCGAGGGCAGGCCCACAGGCAATTCCGGCCACAGGGGAAGATCGGACAGGGACTGGGCGGGCAGCATGTCGGGGGTCACCTTGGTCCCCACGAGCACGCCGAGCGCCGTCAAATCCTGCGCCACCTGCCCGGTGTAGCGGGCAATGTCCACGCGGGCCGTGTCCACGCTCGTCTGCGCCTGCCGCAGATCAAGCTCAGAGGACACGCCCACGTCGAAGCGACGTTTGATCATGTCATAGGAGGCCCTTTGGCTCTTGAGGGTATCCTGCGCGATGGTCAGGCGTTCCCGATCGGCCACCAGCGTAAGATAGGCCATCGCCACCTCGGACACGAGGGTGATGTGCGCGCTGCGGTAGGCCTCTTCCGTGCCGAGATAGGTTTCAAGGGCCTGATCCTTCAGGCTCTGAATACGGCCGAAAAAGTCCAGCTCGTAGCTGCTCATGCCCACCATGACCGAATCCTGCCGGGAGACGGTGCGCTCTCCGCGGCTGGAGAGATCAGCGGGCAAGCCCTTGTTGGAGGATTCGCCCGTCGCCTCGATGCCCGGCATGAGGTCGGCCCGCTGAATCTGGTAGAGGCCACGGGCGCGCTCAATGTTCAGGGCCGAGACGCGCAGATCGCGGTTGTTGTCCAGCGCCAGCGCGATGAGGTGCTGCAAGTGCGGATCGGTAAAGAACTGCTTCCAGCCGATATCAGCGGCGACGGCCTCGGAAGGCTGCGCCAGCACCGTTCCCGCGGGCATGAAATCATCAGGCCACGCCTGCGCTACCGGAGCCTCCGGGCGCACGTAGTTCGGGGCCAGCGAGCAGCCCGGCAGCAGCAGCGCCAACGCGAGCGCCATATACTTTCCAGCGGACATCATTTCAGGGGCTCTCCCGGTATGGTTTCAACGATGTTGGGCTTGCCGCGGCGTCTCGACGGCTTCCATTTCCAGCGGAACGAGAAGACCCGCGTGACGACCACAAAGAAGATCGGGATGTAGAAAATCCCGAGGGCCGTGGCCGCAAAGGTGCCGCCCATGACGCCCGTGCCGATGGCGTTCTGGCCGCCCGCGCCCGCGCCCGTGCTGATGGCGAGGGGCAGGATGCCGAGCAGGAAGGCCAGCGACGTCATGAGAATGGGCCGCAGGCGCATACGTGCCGCCTCGATGGTCGCCGCGATGAGGTCCTTGCCGTTGTCGTGCAGCTCCTTGGCGAATTCCACGATCAGGATGGCGTTCTTGGCGGAAAGGCCGATGGTCGCCAGAAGGCCCACCTGAAAATAGACGTCGTTGGAGAGCATCCGCAGGTTCGCCGCGCTGAGCGCGCCAAGCACGCCGAGCGGCACCACGAGGATGACCGCAAAAGGCACAGACCAGCTTTCGTAGAGTGCGGCAAGGCAGAGGAAGACCACCAGAATGGACAACGCGAAGAGCGCGGGGGCCTGGGAGCCCGACATCCGTTCCTGATAGGACAGGCCGGTCCATTCGTAGCCTATGCCCTGCGGCAACTGCCCGGCGAGCTTTTCCATTTCGAGCATGGCCGTACCGGAACTGACGCCCGGCGCGGGCATACCGAGGATTTCCACGGACGGCACGCCGTTGTAGCGTTCCAGACGCGCCGGGGCGTATTCCCAGTGCGCGGAGGCGAAGGAGGAGAAGGGAACCATTTCGCCCTTCTGGTTGCGGAAGAACCATTTTTCCATGTCTTCCGGCACCATGCGGAAAGGCGCGTCGCCCTGCACGTAGACTTTCTTCACGCGGCCCTTGTCGAGGAAGTCGTCCGCGTAGGAGCTGCCCCAGATCGTGGACAGGGCCGAGTTGATTTCCGCCAGATTCAGGCTGAGCGCCCCGGCCTTTTCACGGTCTATGTCGATGCGCAACTGGGGCTGGTCTTCCTGCCCGTTGGGACGCACGGCCACAAGGTTCCTGTTCTGGGCCGCCATGCCGAGGAGCTGGTTGCGGGCCTGAATGAGGGCCTCATGCCCGAGCCCGGCCTTGTCCTGCAACTGGAAGTCAAAACCCGTGGCGTTGCCGAGTTCCATGATGGCGGGCGGCGCAAAGGCGAAAACCTGCGCGTTGCGGATTTTCGAAAACGCGGCCATCGCCCGTCTGGATACGGCGTCCACCTTCAGAGACGGGTCCTGACGCTGGTTCCAGTCCTTCAGGCGCACGAAGGCTATGCCCATGTTCTGGCCGTTGCCCGCGAAGCTGAAGCCGAGCACCCCCATGAGGCTGTCCACGGACTCCTTTTCCTCTTCAAGGAAGTAGCGCTCGACCTGCTCAAGCACCTTGGCCGTCTCCTGCTGCGTGGCCCCGGTGGGCAACTGTATCTGCGCGAAGAGCATCCCCTGATCCTCGTCGGGCAAAAAGCCCGTGGGCATGGTCTTGAACATGAAGGCCAGCCCGCCGATGAGCAGCAGGTAGATGAACATGAAGCGCCCCGCCCGGCGGATGACGTAACTCACGCCGGACTGGTAGCGCAGGGTCGAGGCGTCGAACCAGCGGTTGAACCAGCCGAAGAAGCCGTGCTGACTGTGCACGTGATCCCCGCCGAGGGGCTTCAGGATGGTGGCGCACAGGGCCGGGGTGAGCACGATGGCGACGATGACCGAAAGCACCATGGCCGAAACGATGGTCACGGAGAACTGGCGGTAGATGACGCCCACCGAGCCGCCGAAGAAGGCCATGGGCACGAAGACGGCGGAAAGCACCATGGCGATGCCGACCAGCGCGCCGGTGATCTGATCCATCGACTTGCGGGTGGCTTCCTTGGGCGAGAGCTTGTCCTCGCTCATGACGCGCTCCACGTTTTCGACGACGACGATGGCGTCGTCCACAAGGAGCCCGATGGCGAGCACCACCGCGAACATGGTCAGCGTGTTGATGGAATAGCCGAAGGCCGCCAGCACGCCGAAGGTGCCGAGCAGCACGACGGGCACGGCGATGGTCGGGATGAGCGTCGCGCGGAAGTTCTGGAGGAAGAGGTACATGACCAGAAAGACCAGCACCACGGCTTCCCCGAGGGTCTTTACCACCTCATGGATGGAAATCTCCACGAAGGGGGTGGTGTCGAAGGGAGAAACCGTCTTCAGGCCCGGCGGGAAAAAGCTCTCCGCATCTTTCAGGTAGGCGTCGATATTGTTCGCGGTTTCAAGAGCATTCGCGCCCGTGGCGAGCTTCACGGCCACGCCCGTGGACGATTTCCCGTTATAGCGGCTGATGAAGCTGTAGTTCTCGCTGCCGAGCTCCACGCGGGCCACGTCCTTCACCCGGATGAGCGAGCCGTCCGGGTTGGTGCGCAGGATGATGTTCCCGAACTGCTCGGGCGTCTGCAAACGCTCCTGCACCGCGATGGCGAGGTTCATCTGCTGGCCGGGCACGGCGGGGGTGCCGCCGAGCTGCCCGGCGGAAATCTGCGCGTTCTGGGCGGAGATGGCGTGCAGGACGTCGCTCGGCATCAGGCTGTAGCTTTGCAGCTTGTGCGGATCAAGCCAGATGCGCATCCCGTACTGGCTGCCGAAGAGCGAGACTTCGCCGACGCCCGGGATACGGCTGATCGGGTCCTTGAGGTTGGTCGCCACGTAGTCCGCGATGTCGGCGTTGTCCATGCTGTCGTCTTCGGAGACGAAGCCGTAGACCTTGAGGAAGTTCGCGCCGCGCTTGCTGACCGAGATGCCCTGCCGCTGCACTTCCTGCGGCAGCAGGGGCATGGCGAGCTGCAACTTGTTCTGCACCTGCACCTGCGCGATGTCCGGGTTGGCGTCCGCGCTGAAGGTCAGGGTGATCTCCACTATCCCTGAGGAGTCGCTGCTTGAGGACATATAGAGCAGATGGTCGAGGCCGTTCATGTTCTGCTCAATGACCTGCGTGACCGTGTCCTGCACGGTCTGGGCGGACGCGCCGGGATACTGCGCCTCAATGCCGATGGTCGGCGGCGCGATGGACGGGTATTGGGAAATGGGCAGCTTCATGATCGAAATGCCGCCCGCCAACATGATGATGATGGCGATGACCCACGCAAAGACGGGCCTATCGATGAAAAATCGTGCCATGTAATGTCACCTATCGCTTTTCGGAAGCAGGAGCGGCCTGCGCGTCCGGGGTTGCCGCGATGCGGACAGGCGCGCCGGGACGGATTTTCTGGAGACCCTCCACGATGACCTTGTCCCCGGCCTTAAGGCCGTCGAGGACCACCCAGTTGCTGCCCTGCGTGCGGCCCACCTTGAGCGGGCGCACTTCCACCTTGCTCTCGGCGTTGACCACGTAGGCGGTGGCGTTGCCCTTGGCGTCGCGCACAAGGGCGCGCTGCGGCAGGAGGATGGCCTGCTCGTCCACGCCTTCCTTGAGGATGGCGCGCACGTACATGCCGGGCATGAGGTCATGCTCGGGGTTGGGGAAAATGGCGCGCAGGGTCACCATGCCGGTGCTTTCGTCCACGCTGACGTCGGTGAACTGGAGCGTACCGCTGTGGGCGTACTCGCTCCCGTCCTCCAGCAGCAGGCGCACGGCGGCGTGGCCCTCGTCGGCCCGCTGGAGCGTGCCGCTTTCCAAGGCGCGCTTCAGGCGCAGGACCTCGGTGCTCGACTGCGTGACGTCCACATAGACGGGATCAAGCTGCTGCACGGTGGTCAGGGGATTGGCCTGATTCGCCGTCACCAGCGCGCCGGGCGTGACCAGCGAACGCCCCGTGCGGCCGGAAATGGGCGAGGTCACTTTCGTATAGTCAAGGCGGATGCGGGCGTTTTCCACCGCCGCCTTGTTCACGCCCACGTCCGCGAGCGCCTGCTTGTAGGCGGCTTCCGCGTCCTCGTATTCCTGCTTGCTCACGGCGCTGATGTTCACCAAATCCTTGAAACGCTGCATCTTGAGGCGGGCCGGGGCCACGTTGGCCTCCGCCCGGGCGAGGTTGGCCTTGGCGCTGTCGAGATCGGCCTTATAGGTCGCGGGATCGATCTGATAGAGCGTGTCCCCGGCCTTCACGTCCGCGCCTTCCGTAAAGAGGCGCTTCTGGATGATGCCGCTGACCTGCGGACGCACTTCCGCAATCTGGAACGCCGACGTGCGGCCGGCAAGCTCGGTGGTGTAGAGCACCTTCTGAGGCGTCACGACGTCCACGGCCACCTCGACGGCGGGAGCCGCCGACGGCCCGGCCGCCGTGTTTTCATCTTTGCAGCCCATAAGCGGCAGGGACCCGATCAGGCAGGCGAAAAGGGTCACGCCAAAACGAAAGGGCAGCCGTTCATGCTTCAACATATAACCTCACTCTGTTGTGCGGCGCGGGAGAATCCCGACGCGCAAATAGCGATGCAAGCCCCCCGTCTGCACGGGATGCCCGCATGGTTTGACAACACTTAATTGGATAGAGTAAGCTCTAACCGTTCACGTGCTATACTTCCACGAAGGGTGGCTGTCAAGATGGAAAAACACACCGCGCGCAAGTACTCCTCGCCGCTACGCGAACGGCAGGCGAGCCAGACGCGCGTCAACATCCTCGAAGCCGCACAGCGGCTTTTCCTTGAACGCGGCTTCGCCAAGACAACCATCGAGGCCATCGCGCAGGAAGCGAACGTTTCCAAGCAAACGGTGTACGCCGTATTCCGCTCGAAAAACGGCATCGTGGCCGAGCTGCTGGACCGGGCCGTGCATACGGACCGGACCTTCGACATCTACCAGCGTTCGCTGGAAACCGCCGACGTGCACGAAGCCCTGAAGCTGACCGCGCAGCTCGTCCTTCAGGTCCACGAATCGCAAAGCCCTGTCTATGATCTGCTGCGCGGCGCGGGGATGCTCACGCCGGAACTGGCGCGCATCCAGCACGATCAGCGCTGCCGCCACCGCGACGATCAGGAAAAACACGTCCGTTTCCTGCTGCGGGAACGGCGGCTCAAGGAAAACATCACCATCAGCATGGCGCTGGACGTATTCTGGTGCCTGACCAGCCGGGATGTCTATCAGATGCTGGTACCGGAACGCGGCTGGAGCGGGGAAACCTATACGCACTGGCTTTACGAAATGCTGGTAAGCTCCCTGCTCGACCACAGCGAAGCGCGCCCCGAGGATGAAAAAAAGAAGTGAGGCCGGGAAAGGCCGACTACCGGGCCTTCACCCGGTCCATGCGGGCCAAGCCGCAAGCCGCCCTTTTTATTGGGGGATGACGCCGCCCCCTCCCCCACGCGGACGGAAAGCCCCAGCAACCGCGCGTAACCTCGTAACCTTGCCCCGGTCAAAAAGGCGAGAGGAGAACATCCGCACGCCCCCGCACCCCTTGATCCCGGTGACAAGTATCTGCCCAGCAGGGAGAGCATCCGCACGCGCCCTCACGCGGCCCCAGCCACAGCGCAGGTTTCCGGGATAGCGCCACGGGAAAGGCTCAGGCCCGGCGCAAAGGCTTCCAGCCCCGCGGGGCCTCACCCACAAGGGGACAGGCCGAACGAGAAACCACGTGGCGCTTCCAGCCCGGGGGCCTCACCCACGCGCGGCCGCGCCCCCAACCGCCCTCTTCCAGCGCAGAGGGCCGCCGTGGGCAGTTCGTGCAGGGCTTCTCAGAGCACGCCTCTCCCGGCGCGCGGGGCTTTTTCCAGCTATTTTCCAGACACGTCCTTGCGTCCACGCCTCTCACGGTGCATGGAACCGCCCTCGCCCGGCCCGAAAAGGCCCCGGGACATCATCCCTTCTTACGCACGCTGATGCGGCTGACCACCCGGCCATAATACGGGCTCTTGTCCCCGAGAATCGAGGCGCGGGGGCGGCGGGCCCGGATGCGGGCGAGCACGACGTCGAGCTTTTTCATCTGGCGGACCTTCTCCTGTTCGTCCGTGCAGGTTTCGAGCGCCTCCATAAGCGACTGCGCCTCCTTGCGGTCCTGCACTTCCTCCGGGACGTACCCCGCGTTTTTCAAGAGCTTGTAGGCCATGCGCAAATCTTCCGGGATGTGGGAATCGTCCTCCAGTTCCAGAGGCTTTCCCGCACCCGGCAGGTTGTCGAACAGGCCCTGCTCGCAGGCTTCCCGAATGCGCTGTTCCGCAATGATGCCGATAGCGTCCATCCTTCCCCCCTTGCTCGCGGATGCCCCACGGTACGCCGCGCCGCCGCCCGAAGCAAGGCCGGGGCCGCCCCCTGCGCCGCCTTTCCCGCGCTTACGGGAGGGGCCTGATGGACATCTCTGATTTTAACCTCACCGTCAGCCTTTCCCGCACTCGCGAGAAGGGCCCGGTTGAAGAACTCGCCCCCCGAATCCGTCCCCTTTCCCCCACTTGCGGGAGGCCCTCTACCAGAAAAAGATACGTATTCTGCATCGGCCTTTCCCACGCTCACAGGAGAGGCTTACATGGGATGCGGCATAATAAGCTCACCACCGTGCCTTTCCCACACTCGTGGGAGAGGCGTAGTGGAACCCCAGATCATGGAGGCGCAGGAAAGGGCTTTTCTCCCCTCGCGGGAGGGTTTTACCCCCTCGTGAAGCGCCTGTGCGGAAAAGGGCCTTTCCCGCGTTTGCGGAAGGGGCCTTCCCGCAAGCGGATGCGAGGGACGATCCTTGCGGAGCGCATGACCTGACTGCAAAGGGCCTTCCCGCAGGCGGACGCGGGGGCAGCGCGTCTCGCCTTCCTCACCCTCGTCAGGCGCATCCTCGTAGTCCCCTCCTCTGACAAGGCCCGCCTCCGCTCTTCCCCACGCTCGCCCAACATCCCTCCGGGGACTTTCCGGCACGGCGCGGAAACCTTCCCGCCTCCCCGAATCGGACGGCTCCCGCACGCCCCGGGCGCCGGGCACGGCATCCGCCCTATCAATCCAGAATACAAATATTTTTTCACAAGGCCGCTTCCGTCCGGCCCTGAAAATTCTCTTTTGCTTCGCGTGAAAATGCGCTATGCTCAAAAAATGGGGCAGAAGGCTTTCCAAAGGCCCTTTTTGCGCCTTTTTCCCTACGAAAAGCACTCCCGTTTTCCTACGGAGAGCACCTTATCTTCAGGAGGACCCGCATCATGAGCTTGCTGTATCCCAAACACACTTCCCGCCCCCTGACGCTCGACAATCCGGCCGAGCCCGAACTGTACCGGGACGTTTTCCCGTATACGCATATCAGCCGCATCGAATTCGACGACACCTTCCTCATCCCCCGCCCGGCCGAGCCCATGTTCATCACGGACACCACCTTCCGCGACGGCCAGCAGGCCCGCCCGCCCTACACGGTCAAACAGATCGCGCGCATCTTCGATCTGCTGCACAAGCTCGGCGGTAAAAGCGGCCTGATTCAGGCGTCCGAATTCTTCATGTATTCGCCCAAAGACCGGAAAGCCATCGAAGTGTGCCGGGCACGCGGCTACCGCTTCCCGAGGGTCACGGGCTGGATACGCGCCAACATGGACGACCTCAAAATCGCCCATGACATGGAATTCGACGAAGTGGGCCTGCTCACCAGCATGTCCGACTACCATATCTTCCTCAAGCTCGGCAAAACGCGCGAACAGGCCATGAACGACTATCTCAAGGTCGTCACCAAGGCGCTCGAATGGGGCATCGTGCCGCGCTGCCACTTCGAGGACGTGACCCGCGCCGACATCTACGGCTTCTGCCTGCCGTTCGCGCGCAAGCTCATGGAACTCTCGCAGGAAGCCTCCATGCCCATCAAAATCCGCCTTTGCGATACGATGGGTTACGGCGTGCCCTTCCCCGGCGCGGCGCTTCCGCGTTCGGTGCAGCGCATTGTGCGCGCCTTCACCGACGACGCGGGCGTCCCCGGCTCGTGGCTGGAATGGCACGGCCACAACGACTTCCATAAGGTGCTCGTCAACGGCGTAACCGCATGGCTCTACGGCTGCGGCGGCGTCAACGGCACGCTGATGGGCTTCGGGGAGCGCACGGGCAACGCCCCGCTTGAGGCGCTGGTCATCGACTACATTTCCCTCACCGGCAACGACGAGGCCGCCGATCCCACGGTGATTACGGAAATCGCCCAGTACTTCGAGAAGGAACTCGACTACCGCATCCCCGACAACTACCCCTTTGCGGGCAAGGACTTCAACGCCACCAGCGCGGGCATCCACGTGGATGGCCTCGCCAAGAACGAAGAAATCTACAACATCTTCGATACGACCAAAATCCTCAACCGCAGCGTGCCGATCATCATCAACGACAAGGCCGGGCGCGCGGGCGTGGCCTACTGGATCAACCAGCAATTCAACCTGCCCCCGGAACGGCAGGTTTCCAAGAAGCATCCCGCCGTGGGCCAGATTCACGCCAAGATCATGAACGCCTACGAGGAAGGCCGCAACACCTCCTTCTCCAACAAGGAAATCAAGAACCTCGTCCGCCGCTTCATGCCGGAACTCTTCGACAGCGAATTCGACCAGATGAAGCGCATCGCCGGGGAACTGGCCTCCCATCTGGTGGAACGCCTCTCCCACGAGTGCCAGAAGGCCGCCGATACCGCCGCGCTCACCGCGTTGCTTGAATCCTTCGTGCACGACTACTCGTTCATCCAGTACGTCTACGTCACCGACGTGCAGGGCCACTCCAAGGCCATCGCCATCAGCGAGCCCTACGACAAGGCCAACTACAAGGGCTTCCCCCTCGGCTTCGACTACTCCAACCGCGAATGGTTCCAGGAGCCCATCCACACGGGCAAGCTGCATATCATGAACGTGCATCAGTCGCAGGTCACGGGGCAGCTCATCATCACCGTCTCCACCGTGATCACCGACGAAAACGACGAGATCACGGGCGTGCTCGGAGCGGACATCCAGCTTGAGGAAATCATCCGCCGCGCCGAAGCCCTCGAAGACGAAACCCACCCCGCCGAAGAGGAATAGCCCCCGGTCGGCGCTCCCGTCTTCCCCGAACGACAAAAGCCCTGTTCCCCACACGGAACAGGGCTTTTTCCATGCAGGAAGCCCCTTGCCCCAATATCCTTGAAAGCAGCCGCATAGACGGGGGAAAAATGCCGCCTGCCTTTCCCCGCGCCGTCATAGCCCGTTCCGCAGAGGCTACATCCGCAAGAAGGACAAGCCGAGCTTCGCGCCGTAAAAGAGAATGACCGCCCCGCAGACGAGATTGATCATCCGCAAGAGGCGCGGCGTAAAGCGGTTCTTGAAAAAGGAGGAAACCGTGGTCAGGGTGAGGAACCACAGGCAGGACGCGGAAATCACGCCCAAAAGGAAACGCAGGGAATCTTCGGGCGGCAGGGCGGCGCGGAAGGAGCCGAGCAGAAGCGAGACGTCCACGAGCGCCTGCGGGTTGAACCACGTAACCACGCAGGCCATGAAAATGATGCGGGAAAGCGGGATGTCGGCGTTGACGGCGGGATTGGCGACGTTACGGGAAAGCATGAGCCGGGCTCCCATGTACATCACTACAAGGCTCCCCACCAGCAGCACGACCCGGCGCAGAAACTCGGAGTGCTCAATGAGCGCGCCCACGCCGAAAAAACCGGCCAGAGCGAGGGTTACGTCGAAAAAAATGACGATGAGCGCCGTCCGGTAGGCCCTCGCCCGGCTCTGGCCCAGCCCCGCGTTGATGACGAAGAGATTCTGCACGCCGATGGGCGCGACATAGGCCAGCCCCAACGACAGGCCCTGCACATACGCAAGCATGGTTCCTCCTTGCCCCGCCCTACGTCCAGCCATACACGAAGAAAGGTCTTGGGCGGCTGTCTTGAGACTTCCATAAATCCTGCGTCCAGCCGTGCACGGGGAAAGGGGTTAGTCTATAGGGAATCGCCTTTCCTGCGTCAAGCCGGACAGCGCTTGCGGACGATCTTTTTCCGTTCCATGCGCGGAGGCAGCCGCATAAGCCGCGCTTTTGCGCCCCCCCTTCCCCATAAGCCATATCACTTTATAATCATCTGCTTTTACACTACGCAGAGCCGAGCTTCCCGCCGGAACGAACGCCTTGAGCGCCGCCTCCCCACGCATCGAAAATCTTTGAAGGGAAGGGGGATAGGTTTGGGGAAGGGGGAAGGGAAACGTGGGGGCACTCCCCCCTTCTGAGAAAGTTTCCCCCCTCCCCAATCTCAACGCAGCCTCTTCAGCGTCCAAGCCATGTTGCGGCCGAGGTTGCGCATGTTGGCCATGCCCTCCTCGTCGAGCAGCACCTCGCCCGCGTCCCGGCCGTAGACCATATTCCAGTAGGTCGAACCGACCACGAGCACTTCCTTATTCAGAAGGAAATGGTTCATGGTGTCCACGGCGGTCAGGCCCCCTCCCCGGCGCACGGCAGCGACCGAAGCCCCCACCTTGCGGCGCAGCAGCCCCGGATTCGTCGCCACGACCACCCCGGCCCGCTCCAGAAAGGCCTTCATGAGCGCGGAGACGTCCGCCGAGTAGACGGGAGAACCGAGGATGATACCGTCCGCCTCCACCATCCGGGCAAAACAGTCGTTGAAAAAGTCATCCTTGAAGAGACAGGCCCCCTTGCCTTTGCAGCCGTAGCAGGCGCGGCAGCCGTCCATTGGCTTGCCCGCGAGCTGCACGAGCTCCGTGCGGATACCCTCCGCCTCCAGTTCCTCGAACACGGCCCGGATGATCAGCGCCGTGTTTCCGTCCTTGCGGGCACTGCCGCTGATGCCGATAACCTTCATACATACCTCCCGATTGCCTGCGCCCCGGCAAGGCGTCCGCCGTCTTCGGGGCGTTTGTCCGGCCCCTCCGGTCAGACGCGTTCCAGCAGGGCTGCCGTCTCCACGTGGGGGGTCTGGGGGAAAAGGTCCACGGGCCGCGCCGCCGCAAGACGGTAGGCCGGGGCCAGCCGAGCCACATCACGGGCGAGCGTGGCCGGATTACAGGAAACGCAGACGAGGCGGGCGGGGATGGCGTCCGTAAGCTGGCGGACGACCGTGGCGTCGAGCCCGGCACGGGGCGGGTCCACGACCACCACGTCGGGTTTGGGCCCGACTTTCGCCAGCCGCCCGAGCACTGATCTGGCGTCGCCCTGCTCCACCCGGTAGCCTTCCACGCCCAAGGCCCGGGCGTTGGCGCGGGCGCAGCGCACCGCGCCGGGCATGGCCTCGATGCCCACGACGCGCCCGGCATGACGGGCCATGTAGAGCCCGATGGACCCGACGCCGCCGTAGACGTCCCACAGCACGGGCCCGTCAAACGTGTCCAGCGCGGCAAAACGCTCCGCCTCCGCGTAGAGCAGTTCGGCGGCGGGCGTGTTCACCTGAAAAAAGGCGTTGTGTCCAAGACGCAGGCGGATGTGCCCGATGCGCTCCTCAAGCTGCCCGTCCGCGTAGAGCGTGCGCTCGCCGTAGGCCACATCGCCCGCCGCGGCGCGCACCGAAAGCGCCACGCCCGTCACCCCCTCCGCCGCCTCGCGCAGGGCGGCGGCGAAACGCTCGCCCACGGCGGCCTCTACGCCCGGGGCCGCGATAAGCTCCACAAAACAGCCTCCGGCCCGGGGCTCGCGGACCACCAGAAAACGCCCTTCGACATCCCGGAAGGGGCCGTTCATGAGCACGCGGGCCGCCGCCAGCACGCGCATGGTCAGCGGGGTTTGCAAAAGGCAGCCCGTCACTTCCACAATGCGGCGAGAGCCCCGCTCGCGCAGGCCGATGGCCCGCTCCCCGTCCTCGGACAGGCCGAAGGCAAATTCCATCTTGTTGCGGTAGCCCCACGCGAGGGGTGAAGGCAGGATGGGCAGGAGCGGCGGCTCGGGAACCTTGGCCACCCGCTCCAGCGCGTCGCGCACGATGCGCTCCTTCCAGACAAGCTGCCGCCCGTAGTCCAGAGCCTGCCACGGGCAGCCGCCGCAACGCCCGGCATGGGGGCAGGGGGCCGCGCGCTCGTCCGGGGAAGGCGCGACGACCTCCACAAGTTCCGCTTCCGCCAGCCGCTTGCGGACCGCCGCGATCCGCGCCCGGACCGTCTGCCCCGGGAGCGCGCCGTCGACGAAGACCGCCACGCCCCGGAAACGTCCGAGGCCGCGGCCATCCGACACCAGCGCGTCCACGGACAGCTCACACATATCGCCGGGAACGACAGGATTGACCAAGGCATCCGCCATGCTTCCTCCGGGAGGCCCCGGCTTGACTTTTGCGTCCAGCCGGGCAATGTAAGAAGTTCATAAAGACCACAGCCGCCGGGCTCCCTCGCCGCGCGGCCCGAACGTCCTTCAAGGAGTCCGAAATGCTCACCGAACTGATCGACAACGCCATGCACTCCACCCCGCAGGGTTTCGTCGGCGTGTCGCTTATCTTCGTGTATTTTTGCGTTATCGTGGCAACGGCCTTCTATCGTATCAAAAAAGGCGAGCACATGCACCACTAGACTCGGCCCATGAACGTGCCGCCCGCAAAAAACCCTTTGTTTCCAAAGAGTAAGAGAAGCAACGGCAGCAAAGGCGCGGCAGCGTTCCGTCTCCTCCCTTTCCCTCATACGGCACATAGCCGGGAAAGGAAGCCTGGCGGCGGATACTTTCATGATGGCCGTGCCGAGCGCATGGGCGAAAAACGACCTTCTCCCGGTAATCCGGCTCAGGAGCGAACCGAATGGATTTCCTTCCCCTCAAAAGGGCCTTGCTCAGCGTCACGCACAAGGACGGGCTGGCCGATTTCGCGGCTTTCCTGCACGCCAACGGCGTGGAGCTCGTCTCCACCGGCGGCACGCTGAAATTCCTTGAAAACGCGGGCCTGCCCGTCACCGCGGTGAGCGACGTCACCGGCTTTCCCGAAATCCTCGGGGGCCGCGTCAAAACCCTGCACCCGCACATCCACGGCGGCATCCTCGCGGACAAGGACAACCCCGAGCACCTCGCCGTGCTGGAGGAAAAGGGCATCAAGCCCTTCGACCTCATCTGCGTGAACCTCTACGATTTTGAAAGCGCGCTCGCCAAGGGCCTCAAGCCACGCGAAGCCATTGAGGAAATCGACATCGGGGGCCCCTGCATGTTGCGCGCGGCGTCCAAGAACTTCCACAGCGTGCTCGTGCTGTCCGATCCCGATACCTACGCCGAGGCCGTGGCCGAACTCAAGGCCAACGACATGCGCGTCTCCCTTGCCTTCCGCCAGCGCATGGCCGCCCGCACGTTCGCCAAAACCTCGCGCTACGACGCCATGATTGCGGAGTATCTCGCGAAAAACTAGAGCCGGTCCGCGTGGACGCGCCGCCCGCGAAACGCCGCTTTTTCCCGGAGTCAGGCAAAGGGAAAGCGGCGGACAGCGGAGCGGCGCACAGGCTCTCTCCTTTTTCTTGCCGCCCGACCCGCTGGAAAAGCGGCCTTGCAGCCGATGATTGGAGTCGGGCAAAACCTCAATTGTTCCGCAGGGGCAAGGCGGCCCCTTTCCGCCCGGCGCGGTGGGGCCGCCCTCTCCTCTCAACGGCCAATGAAACGACAGGCGAACGGATTCGCCTGTTTTTTTGTGAAGGGCGCTCAATCATGGATCAAAAAGAACGGAAGCGTATTGAAGTGGTGGGCGGGATCGTGTGGCGGGGCGATTCCTTTCTCGCGACGCAGCGCCCGGAAGGGCACCCCCAGGCGGGGTATTGGGAATTCCCGGGCGGCAAGGTCGAAGCGGGCGAAACGCTGGAAGCGGCCCTTGCGCGGGAACTGGCGGAGGAGCTGTCCCTGTCCATCCGGCATCCCCGCCTGTGGCGCACGGTGGAGCACGATTATCCCTTGCGTTCCGTCAGGGTGCATTTTTTCCACATCACGGACTATTCCGGCGAGCCCATCGCCAACGAGCGGCAGGCGTTCCTGTGGGTCACGCCGCAAGAAGCCCGTGACCTTCCCTTTCTGGAAGCGGACCGCCCTTTGCTGCCTCTCTTGAAACGACCTTAAACATTGTATATACCCTGTCCTCTCCTACGAAACGTTCTCTGGCGCCTTCGCGCAGGAATCCCTATGCTCCACTGTCAGCCTTCTTCCGCCACTCCCACCATTCCCCTCGAATCCCACGAAAAAACATGGGAATGGCATGTTTCCAGCGACGCGCTTTTTCTGAGCAGGGGCACAAGGGAGGCGCTGGGGCTGGACGAGCACACCACGCCCGCGACCATGGCCGAACTGCTCGGCCATGTCTCCAAAGGCTGCCGGCAAACCCTTCACGAATTGCGCGAAGGCGTACTCACGGGCCACAAGGGGAGCTTTCTGGAAACGGCCTATCCCGTGGAGGGCTTTTTCGTCCGCGAACGGATGATGGTCGTCGAACGGGACGCGGAGGGCCGCGCCAGCCGCGTCATCGGGCACTACGAAATCACCTCCGGCGCGTCTTCCTACCTTCCGCCCGTCAGCCAGACGACCAAGGAAATGGTGGGCTTCTGGACCTGCTCCCTTGCTGACGGTACGCTGCGCCTTGACGGGACCTGCTCCACGCTGCTCGGTTACGCCGACTCCCTTTCCCGCTCCTTTACCCTTGACCAATGGAAAGTGCGGATGCACCCCGACGAAGGGGATTTCCTCGAACGCTACCACCTCGCCATCGAACAGCCTCTCTTCGGGGACGAAATCACCGACGAACTGCGCGTGCGGCGCGAAGACGGCAGCTATGCCCGGCTGTGGGTGCACGGCTCCATCCTCGAACGCGACCGGAACGGACGGGCGCGCAGCATGTCCGGCACCCTGCGCAACACCCTTGCCCACGAGATCAGCCAGGAAAGGCGCAAGCCGGAAAACGGCAGCCTGCTCTCGGCCATCAATTCCACGGGCGACGGCCTCTGGGACTGGAACCCCATCACGGACGAGGTCTATTACAGCCCCCGCTGGCTGTCCATGCTCGGCTACACCGCCGAGCAGTTCCCCGGCCACCTCGACACGTGGAAAGCCAAAATCCACCCGGAAGACCTCAAGAAAATCGTGGAGCCGCAACGCAAGCTGGCGGATTCCCCAGCCTACGGCGACACCTTTGAGTGCACCTACCGGCTCATGCGCGCCGACGGCACCTATGCGTGGATACTCGGGCGCGGCTACGTGACGCACCGGGACGAAAACGGCCGGGCCACCCGCATCGTGGGGCTGCATACCAACATTACCGCTTCGCAGGCCGACCGCGACTATTTTGAAAAGCTGGCCCAGAACGACGCCCTGACCGGGCTGCACAGCCGCACCTATTTCGACATGAAGCTGGCGAACATCGAAAACAGGAACATCCGCCCGCTCAGCGTCATCTCCTGCGACGTGAACGGCCTGAAGCTCGCCAACGACTACATGGGCCATCTTGCCGGGGACAAGCTCCTCCAGTCCGTCGCCGCCCTGTGCAAGGAAAGCGTGCGCGTGAGCGACTGCGTGGCGCGCATGGGCGGTGATGAAATCGTCATCCTCCTGCCCGAGTGCCCGCGCGACAAGGCGGAAACCATTCTCGCCAACATGCGCGCGACCTTCGAGCGCCACAACGCCTGCTCGGACCAGATGCCCGCGCTGGTGTCCTTCGGACTGGCCTGCGCGGAGACCCCGGAGACCTCGGCCGCCTTCGTGCTCGTACAGGCCGACCGCGAGATGCTCAAGGAAAAGCGCGAACGCCGCAAGGCCGATCACATGCGGATCAAGCAATGGATCGAGCAGAACATGGATGTGGTCGTCTCCCTTGAGGAGGACCGCTACTAGGCCGTGGCGGCAACGAGTGTCTCATGGCAAAAATAAAGATATTAAATAATGTTCCCAAACAAAAATGGGAGCAGACATGATACGGACAGCACTGACAATCACTTGTTCAAGCGAAGATGAACAGATTTAAGTGACATTGCCACTAGTCGCACTGCGTCCTTTTCTGATATCCTACGGGCAAAAAGTGGTGATAGATTTGTTCGTAGAGCAGCAGTTTGGAGTGCGGAGATGAAGCACAATAGTGGCATCCCAACCGAATGGCAGGTGCTCTCTATGAACGCTTCCAGATGCTCCCCTGTCCATGGACGCAGTGCGGCTATCCAACCTGCGGCCTGCATGTACGATTGCTGATCTGCGCTTAACCGTAATAAGTGCCAAGGCGTCGCCTACATAAGTGTGCCCCTGTAGAGCTTGCAACATCTACAGGGGCACAAACTTGATCGTATCCGAGCGGATGCGGTGATACTGTCGGGGGGCTGCCCCGACTGGGCAGCCCATCCCAAAAAATGACAAATAATGTCAACAGATTCTAGTTACCGTGCTTGGCCTTCCACGAATCAGAGTTGGGGAAAAAGAGGGGTTGACCGAATTTTTCCTTGCCGAAGTCACGAATAAGGGTCTGCGCCTCGTCTCCCACAAGCCAGTCGGCAAATTTCAGGGCGGCATCCTTGTGGACACCGGGGAAACGTTCGGGATTGACACGGATGATGGCGATGAGATTGAGCATAATCGGATCATTTTCCACCAGCGGCGTTATGCTCACCTTGTCCTTGAGGGTAAGCCACGTGGCGCGATCCATCAGGGTGTAGGCCTGTCTTTCATTAACATAGAGCGTGGTTGCCTTGTTGCCCTTGGCCCCGTCGGCATAGACTTCATACCACGGTCCGGAAGGCGTGATACCCGACGCCTGCCAGATTTCCATTTCCTTGACGTGCGTGCCGGAATTGTCGCCACGCGAGATGAACGGCTTGCCCGCCTTAGCGATGGCGGCAAAGCTCTGAGCAGCGCTCTTCATGCCCCTGATGCCAGCGGGGTCATTCTCTGGTCCGAGAATGACGAAATCATTGTACATGACGTCACGGCGATCTATGCCGAAGCCGGCTGCCACAAAGGCGTCTTCAAGCTTGCGGGCATGCACCATCACCAGGTCAAAGGTACCGCTTTCGGCCTTTTTCAGGGTTGCGCCCGTCCCGGCTTTTTCCATGGCGACAGCGATGCCGGTTTCTTGCGTGAAGGTTGTCGCCAACAGGGGCAGAATACCGGCATCGACTGGGCCGATGGTGCTGGAAATGCGCAGGCTGTCCTCTGCGCGTACCGACAGCGGAAGCGCAAACAGGAACAGCAGGCAGAGAAGACCGATCAGACGAGATTGTTTCATGAGAAGTCCTCCTTGGGGCGTTTGCATGGTATTTTCTGCCTCGGCTTATCGCTGCTAAACCGGGGCCAGCCCTTATAATCGACCTTGGAGACCAGCAACGGCGCCAAGGTCTCCGCGACAGGCAGAGCGAATATACCCGTTTTCTGACGTGCCTTCCTTTCCGGGCTTACGCCGCGCCGACGCCGGCTTGCACGAAAAGAGGACAATCGTACGCGCGCGTTATAGCCTGTTTTCCATTGCCCGGCAATGTTTTCCAAGCCAATTCGGGCGTACCTGACGCGGTCATCGGCCCGCGAGTGCCGGCTATGAAAGGCAAGACGGTCAGCTCTCTTTCAGGCGCGCCCCGCTCTTGCGGAGACTTGCAGCCGCGCCCCGACCCGGGGCTCACGACACGGACCAGCAGCGGGGTGCGGACCCCGCGCGCCGCACCCGGCACAAAGCAGCGCGTCCGGCGGCGTGGGCAGGATGCGGACCCCGCACGCCGCACCCGTTTCCCTTCCTGCTCGTCACCATAACCCTGCCGATGCGGACCCCGCGCGCCGCATCCGACGCGGCGGGGCAAAACGCCGCGCCGGAAAAAAGGCTCGCCCGCGCCCTGTAGCCGAGGCCCCTGCCGTCCCCAAGGCGAGGCGGGCTCCTCGCGTCCGGCAGGGACGGGATGATCCGGCTCCCGGCCTCGGTTCCGGCCAGAAGGCCGCTGCGCGTTCGACATATCCAAGGAACCCGCCGCGCCTTCCGCCTCCTTTTCGGGAAGCAGCCGGGCTGGACGAGGAGGGCGTTTCAAGCTATGTTTTCCCTCGCCTCTCCACGGGGCCTTTTTTTGTCTGTACGGGAAACAAGCCGGAAAGCACCCAGGCTTGTTCCTTTTCCAACCTTCACGGCATCATCATGAGCAACAGCATTCTCCCTTCCGATGTCCGGCTTCCCCCCACCCTTCGCGCCGTCCTCACAGGCGTGCAACGCGGCTACCCCATCTTTCTCGGCTATGTTCCCCTCGGTTTCGCCTACGGCGTCCTTGCCGTGCAAAACGGCATTCCCGCCGTCTACGCCGTCCTTTTCTCCCTGCTGGTCTACGCCGGGGCCGGGCAATTCATCGCGGTAGGCATGTGGGGGGCGGGCGCGTCCGTCTTTTCCATCGTCTTCACCACCTTTGTCATCAACCTGCGCCACGTGCTCATGTCCGCCGCCGTCGCGCCGTGGTTCGCGCCGTTCACGCGCCTGCAACAGACCATCATCGGCTGGGGGCTGACCGACGAAGTTTTCGCCATGCACAGCATGGCCATGGCTACAGGGGAAACCGCCCGCCTGCCCATCGTCTACGCCGCCAATTTCACCGCGCATTCCGGCTGGATAGTCGGGACCTTCATCGGCGCCGTGGCCGATGACTACCTGTCCGATCCCCAGCGCTTCGGCCTCGACTACGCCCTTCCCGCCATGTTTCTTGCCCTGCTCATCCCGCAGTGCAAGGAACGGCTGTACACGCTGGCCGCCCTGCTCGCGGCCTTCCTCTCGGTGGTGCTGGCCCTCTGCGGTACGGGCCGCTGGAACGTCATCATCGCCAGCGTGATCACCTCCACCATCGGCGCGCTGCTCCTCACGCGCCGGGACAGCCGCCGCGCACAAGGGAAAAAAGACGAAAAAGCGCCGGATACGGGCCTTTCCGACGGCTGCCGTCCCACACAGAGGGAAAACGCATGAACATCGATCTCAGCCTGTGCATCGCCGGCATGTGCCTTGTGACCCTGCTTCCCCGCGTGCTCCCGGTAACGCTTCTGGCGGGCCGTACGCTCCCTCCCCTGCTTGAGCGCTGGCTGTCTTTCGTACCCGTTTCGGTGCTGGCCGCGCTGGTCGCCCCGGACCTTCTGCTGTCGCAGGACAGGCTTAACCTGAGCACGGACAATTTTTTTCTCATCGCCGCCGTGCCCACGCTGCTCGTAAGCTGGTACAAGAAGGGGAGCCTTTCCGTAGCGCTGGCCGTGGGCATGGGGACGGTGGCCCTCCTGCGCCACTACTGGGTCTAAGAGGCCGGAACCACGCCCTTTCGTCAAGGGAGGCCCCCTTCCATTTGCGCATCGTCCAAAGATTGGCTATGAACAGGAGGCCGGGCTTCCCGGACACAGCCATGACGAAGGAGTCCCCCATGCGTGCCCTCTGCAACGTGCTTCTCATCACCCTGCTGCTTTCCCTCACCGGATGCGCCGATCTCGATATCCCCAACCCCTTTGAAACCAAAACCTCCGACGGAAGCGAAATCTATTTCGATCAGTTCCCGGACGTGCCCCTGCCCCGGGACATGTCGGTGGACGTTTCGCGCAGCCTTATTTCCGTGGCGCAGGACGGCACCAAGACCGGCCTCGTTACCGTGGAAGGCCGCGTGGACAAGCCTTCGCTCGCCAACGCCATGATCTCCAACATGCACCGGCAGGGCTGGAACCTGCGCGGCGCGGTCATCGGCACCAAGACCATACATCTCTATGAGAAGGGCGAACGTTACGCCGTCATCTACTATTACGATCAGACGACCACGGCCGCGATGGAAATCTGGGTGATGACCCGGCTCGCGGACGGCGTCCTGCCCACCATCGGCGGCTCCACGACGGGCGCGGGCGGCCTCGGCAGCGCGGGCGGAAGCTCCACCCCCTCCTTTTATCTGACGCCCGACGCCAACGCCTCCGGCTCGTCCGCGGGCGGCGTGCACCAGCAGGGATTGAGCCAATAATGGACGCGCATCTCGCCTTTCGGACGGAAGGCTGGAAGGGAAAACGCCTGCACCTCGGCGTATGCGGTTCGGTGGCCGCCTATCGCGCCCTTGATCTCGTGCGCCAGTGGCAGGACGCGGGCCTTTCCGTAAGCGCCACGCTGACGCCTGCCGCGCAAAAGTTCGTGACCCCGCTGACCTTCGCCGCGCTCGGCGCGTCGCCGGTCTACACCGCGCCTTTCGACGATGCGCAGGCCCCCACGCCCTTCGCCCATCTTGAGCCGGGGCAGGTCGCGCAGGCCCTCGTCATCGCCCCGGCCTCCGCCGCCACCATCGCGCGGCTGGCGCAGGGGCAGGCGGATGAACTGCTGGCCTGCCAAGCCCTTGCCTTCCGGGGCACGCCGGTCATTGCGCCCGCCATGAATCCGGCCATGTGGAGCCACCCGGCGACGCAGGCCAATATCGGCCTGCTGCGTTCGCGCGGCTGTGCTGTAGTGGAACCGGGATGCGGGCGAACGGCCTGCGGCGACGAGGGGCAGGGGCGGCTGGCTGATCTGCGCGAAATTTATCTGGCCGGCCTGCGCGCCCTCGCCCCGCAAGACATGGCGGGCACGCGCGTCATGGTCACCCTCGGCCCCACCCGCGAGCACTGGGACGGCCTGCGCTTCTGGACCAACCCCTCCACCGGGACGATGGGCGCGGCGGTGGCCGTGGCCGCATGGCTGCGCGGCGCGCGCGTCGAGGCCGTCTGCGGTCCGGGGACGCCGTGGCTGCCCGCCGGGATTACCCGGCACAACGTCGTATCAGCCCGCCAGATGCTGGAAGCGGCCTCCTCGGTCTGGCCTTTGTGCGACGCGGGCGTCTTCACGGCGGCGGTGGCCGACTTCTCGCCCGTTCCGCCCGCCGACGCCGCACGCAAATTCAAGAAAAGCGACGCCCCGGACGGCTTCGACGTCCATTTTGCGCCCAATCCGGACATCCTCAAAACCTTGGCCACGAGCCGCCGCCCGGATCAGAAGGTGGCGGGTTTCGCCGCCGAATCGCAGGGCCTTGAGGATTCCGTGCGTGGCAAGCTCGTCTCCAAAAAAGCCGATCTCGTGGTCGGCAACCTTCTTCAGGACGGTTTCGGCACCGCCGACAATACGGTTTTCGTGGCCGACGCCTCGGGCCGCGAGGAACGCTGGACGCGCCTGTCCAAGACCGACGTGGCGTGGAGGCTGCTTTCGTGGCTCCTGTCCCGCTGAACATTTCCCCTGCCCTGCGCCCGTGGCGTCAGGCCGGGATTACCCATCTGCTCCTTGACGACGAGGTCAGGGAACGTCTGTTGACGCGACCCGCCCTCGAAGCAGCCGCGCCCGATCCAGCCGCCCCGCCCGCCCGCACCCGCACGGAAGCGCCCCGCCCCGGCCGCCCGGCCCAGCCCGGCCCGGCGAGCGCGCCGCCCGGCCCTCCGGCCACGAGAGGCGCGGCGCAAGCTCCCGCCGTTCCCGGGATGCCCGCGCAGGCCCCGCAGGACGGCGACGTTTCCCCCACGTCCGCCCGGCCCGAAAGGACGCCCCGCCCTCGCCCCGATGTCCTGCCTCCCGAGCAATGGCCGGCCTACTGGCGCGAGCTGTTCCAGAAAACGCCGCGCAAGCCCTCGGTGGTGTGGACCTATCCCTCGCTGAGCCGCGACCTCGGCGGGGCTGCGGACGACGCACACCGCGATTTTCTGCGGCGTCTGCTCGGGGACATGGGGCTTCCGAAAGGGAGCCACGCCTTCTGGCCGCTTAACCGCTATCCCTACGGCGAAGAGGAATCCGAGGCCACCGTGGACGCCCGCCTCTTCCTGAGCGGCGTGGACGCCCTCGGCCCGGACAGCGTCATCCTGATGTGCGGGGAGGTTCCGCCGGAACTGGGCCTTGCCGACCTGCGGCCGCTCCTTCCCTGCATCGTGCACGGGCGGCGTTTCGTCGTCACCCCCCACGTCGACGTGCTGATCCGCGAACGGCAACGCTACGCGCAGCTCATCACGTTCCTGAAGGCGCTTTTCGCGGGAAGGTAGCGAGGTAAAACGATACCCGGGCTCCCGTCCCTACGGCCCACGGGAGGAACTCGCGGCATCGGGGAGCGCCACGCCCGCCCCACAGGACAGGCCCCCGTGCCGTTTCTCTTTCTTATGGAGGAGCCGGACGCCCTCCTCGGATTCCGCAAGGTCCGGAACATGTCCCGTCGCGGCGAGGATGTCCGCCCCCCCAAGGCCGGGCAGCGTCCGCCTTATCAAGCCAATCACCAAGCAAACGAGGTTTCTCCATGCACGTTCTCGTCACTGGCGCAGCCGGATTCATCGGCTTTCATCTTTCCAAACGCCTGCTTGCCGAGGGTCACACGGTCGTGGGCCTCGACAGCCTCAATGACTATTACTCCGTACAGCTCAAAAAGGATCGGCTGGCGCAACTGCTGCCCCTGTCCGGCTTCACCTTCGAACACGCGGACCTTGCCGACGACGCCGCGCTGGAGGCCATTTTCGCCCGCAACGCCTTTTCCCATGTGGTGAATCTCGCGGCGCAGGCGGGCGTGCGCTACAGCCTGATCAATCCCAAGAGCTATGTGCAGTCAAACCTTGTAGGCTTCGGCAACCTGCTGGAATGCTGCCGCCACGGGAAGGTGGAGCATCTGGTCTTCGCCTCCTCAAGCTCGGTCTACGGGATGAACACATCCATGCCCTTCTCGGTGCGCGACAACGTAGACCATCCCGTGAGCCTCTACGCCGCCTCCAAAAAGGCCAACGAACTCATGGCCCACACCTACAGCCATCTCTACCGGCTTCCCGCCACGGGCCTGCGTTTCTTCACCGTCTACGGGCCGTGGGGCCGCCCGGACATGGCCCTCTACCTGTTCACCAGAGCCATCCTCGCCGGAGACCCCATCAACGTCTTCAACGAAGGTCGGATGCGCCGCGATTTCACGTACATCGACGACATCGTGGAAGGCGTCATGCGGGTGATGGCGCGCATCCCCGAGCCCGATCCCCACTGGGACAGCGCCCATCCCAACCCGTCCACCAGCACCGCGCCGTGGCGCATCTACAACATCGGCAACAACAATACCGTGGAACTCGGCACCTTCATCGACACGCTGGAAGCCGCCCTCGGCAAGAAGGCCGTGCGCAACCTCATGCCCATGCAGCCCGGCGACGTAGAGGCGACATGGGCCGACGTTTCCGACCTCATCGAAGACACGGGCTTCCGGCCCCGGACGAGCGTCGAATACGGCGTCGGTGAATTCGTCAAGTGGTACCGCAGCTATTACGGAGCCTAGTCATCCCTCTTGGAGGGAAGGCCCGCCACAAGCCGCATTTTCCTCAAGGAAAAGGCAGGAAAGGCCCGGCGACGGGGTATTGAGCCACCATGTTTCCCTGGGATTGAGCCAAGGGACAAAAGCCGCCCGGCGGCAGGCGGCAGAGGGGCAGCCCATCACGGCCTTCCCATAAGACGGCCCGACTGAACGCACGCAAACGAAAAGCGGAACACGCCAAAACAAAGGGGAGGAGAAGGGCATGACGCCCGGCTCCTCCCCTGCCTTTCCGGGCGGCCCCGGTCAGGACGGCAAGACCTTGGATGTTAAATGCGGATGCTGTTCCTGATGTCTTCCAGACGGTTCTTGGCGAAGAGCACGTAGGAGATGATCAGTTCCCCGGAATTGAGCTTCGAAGTGATGTACATGGGATCGTAGCTGCAGATGCGGTTCATGTAGTCCAGAGCGGCCGCCATGTTGTTGGCGTTGCCCTTTTCCCGGATTTCCGGATAAAGCTGATAGAGCGCGTTGACGAAGTCGCGCACGACCAGCACGATGCCCTGCACTTCGTAAATGCGGTTGTCGAGCGTGTAGAAGGGCTGCTCCTGCGTGTTCTGGAGCAGGCCAAGCGCGTAACCGAGCAAATCCTCCCCGATGACCAGATCGAAAGAGGCGTAGAGATCATCCGTCCGGCAGTTGTAGACCGCCGTCCCCTTGTCAAGCTGGGCCTTGTACTGCTCAATGAGCTTCAACCCCTTCTTATAGGACGACTCGGCGGAGGGGAAAAGGAAGCTGCGGGGATCGATGGCGAAATTGTTCAGCCGCGCCTTGTAAAGCAGCTCGTTTTCCCGGTCGTTGGTGCCGAGCTTGGCGATGGTCATGGAATAGAGGTCCATGAGCACCTTGGTGGCGTGGTAGACGCCGTATTGCCGATAGGCCCGATTGTCCAGCACGAAACGGTTGAACAGGATGTCGTTGATGCTCCAGCCGAAAGTAGAGTTAAGCTCATAACGCATCTGGTGCGTGAGCGCGTCCACAAGCGCCTTGCCCTTGCCGTTTTCGTCCAGTGTGGACACGTCGGCTATGGGGGCGGGTTCCGGGAACTGCGTCCGGTCGATCATCGAATACAGATGCTGGCTGCCCCAGACGAGCAGGAGCAGGCCGAAGAAAAGGCACACCTGCACCAGGAGCGTCTTGAGCACGATCTTCAATTTCTCTATAAAACCGAATTGGGGAAGTTTCACGCGACACCTCGTCTCGCTGCGTTGTTACAGGAAGGGGGCCGCGCGGCACGCGGCTTTTTCCAATACTAAGACCGTCGCGCCCAAAGACAATGGGCGGCTCCCCAGCCGGGGCCCGAAAAGGCGGGATTCCCCGGAGCGCGGCGGAACGCGCGGAAATTCCGAAACCTCGCGTCCGCGCCCCGTTCAGCGTTTTCCCGGCCCGGAGTGGCCGAAAAAAACGCCACCCTCTCCGTGCGCCTGCCCCGCCGCGAGACAGCCGCATCCATGCTCAACAGGCGGGAATGCGATCAACGGCCTCGGTAAGCAGGAATTCGCCTTTTTCGATCCACGCCTTGAGGGTATCCGCGATTTCCAGCGAAATGACGTGGCTCGTCAGGGGCACGGAGGGCACCTTGCGGCCCTGAATCTCCACTTCGCCGGAGAGCAGGTCCGCAAAACGCACGTGCTGGATCACGCGGGGGAGACCGTTCGGGTAGTCGTAGCCGTAATCCTTGACCGGCATGAGGATGTCGGCGTTGGACACGCCCGTGAAGGCGGCCATCTCTTCATTCAAGATGGGAATGGGAATCCCCACGCCCACGGCCAGCGAAACACCGTAGCCCGTCAGCGAGAGGCCGCGCAGGTAACGCTGTTTCATGCCTTTGAGATCGCCGCGCACCATGAGCGTACCGGAACCGCTCAGGGGCAACCCCTTCTCGGTGCGCTTGGGTGAAGGATCGTGCTGCGTGCCCGCGCCGATGACGTAGCCCTGCCCGCCGCCGAGGAAAATGCGCGTGCCCGTCCCGATGGTGCGGAACAGCGGATCATTGAACAGCGGCGAGAGGCTCCCCGCCGTGGCGAAATTGACGTTGCGCATCTCGGGCTTGAGCGGCCCCATATAGGTATAGACGGTACGGTTGGTGCGGTTCACCGCGGCGTTGTAGTTCTGGTAGCAGTTGCGCGGATTGAGAAGCTGCGCGCAGGGCAGATCGGCCAGCGTAACCGTGCGGTCGAGGCTGCGGCGGGGATAGCAGTCCGTACCGTAGGATGTGGCCCGCAGGCGCACGGAACGCCCGGCCACGAGGTCCTCAATGACGTGCGCGCCGCCGTACTTGAACTGCCCGGGATAGACCTTGTTCTGGGGATCGTCCTCGGGAAGCTCGGTCGCGCCGAGATAGGCGTCCACGGCGGCCAGCCCCGCATAGGCGGGAACGTCGTTCATCCACACGCGGGTGGTGCGGATTTTCGGCGGCTCGGGCTGGCCGATGTTGAAGAGCAGACCGGAGGAGCACATGGGCGAAAAGGTGCCCGTGGTGACGACGTCCACTTCCCGGGCGGCCTGTTCCGGGCCCATGCGCCGGACGGCTTCGGTCATTTCCTCGGCGTTGAGGACGACCGCCTGCCCCTTTTTGATGCGCTCGTTGATTTCCGCGATGGTCTTGATAACTTTATGAGAAGACACGATATCCTTCCTTGGCGGCGGGTTGGGCCCTCGAACGGCTCGGGGGCGGCCTCCTGTTCTTAGCACAAGCCCCCACGCCAGTCCATGACCCGCCGGGAAGGCCCCCGTTTTGCCTGTCGTTTCGCCGGAAAAGCGCGCCTCGGCTTCTTGGCGGGCGGCACGCCTTTATGTTACCACCTGCGCTGAAACGCGACGCCGCACCACGGCGGCACACCAAGGGAGCTCCCATGAACCTCTCCAAATACGACTATACGGAACGCAAGGCCCGTGAAACCGAAGAGGCGGCCAAGACGAGCCGGACGGACAAGCCGGAAGCCGCCCCCTCCGCCCCGGCTGCGGAAGGCCCCACGCTTTTCGGCCGCCGCTTCTCGGAAAAGGAGCAAAAGTCCCTCTTCCTTTATCTCATCATCGGCATCGTGCTGGCGGAACTGGCAGTCACCGTGGGGGCCATCGTCATCAGCATCACCAACGCCCAGCCCTCCTCCACGGGCGTGCCCCACTTCCGCTTCCCGTGGCTCGGCTACCTTGTGGCCGTGGTCATGGTACCCGTACTGGCCATGCTGCTGGTCAACCTCGTGAGCCTCGGCTTTTCGCGGGACGCGCGCGGCGGCGAGGCCGACCTCGAAGGCGTGCCGCAGCGCCTGCAAACCTTTTACGCGCTGGTGCGGGGCGCGCCCACGGTCATTCTTTTCGCGGGCTTCGTACTCATGGGCGCGGCCATCTACTATCTTGACGGGGTCATGGCCCTGCTGCTGAAACTCGGGGAACATTTCCATCTGGTGGCCATCTGGATCGTCGGCGGCTTTGCGGCGGCGTGGACCGTCAGCTACGTCGTGCGGGCGTGGATGCACTACAAGACGCGCCAGATGGAAGCGGAATACGCCTTCCGCCATGAGGTGCTCGAACGCACGGGTATGGTCATTCTGGACACCAAATATGCGCCCACGACCGACCTGCGGATGCTCCCCTCCGTCCCCGGCGCGCCCGGCGGCCCGTCCGAGGCGCCCGCGCTGGACGTGACGGCCGCCCTGCCCGCCTCAGCGGGAAGCTCGCCGGAAGAGCCCGCGCCCACGTCCGGGGACGAGACCGCAGCCCTGCCCGAGGAGACATCCGAGCCCGTATCCCGCAACGCATCGGGGGAAAGCTCCTCCACTCCGAACGAAAAAAGCGAAACGGAGGAGGCCGCCCTTTCTTCCCCGGAAGGAAAAAGCCGCCAGCCTCAGCCCTCCTGAAAGGACGCCAGCGTAAAGCCATTCCCCTCCCCGTGTTGGAGCCTCCCGGCCTAATCTGAAAGGATGCCCGCGCAAAGCGCTTGTTTCCAAGCGATCAAGACGCGGGGGAAAAGGGCGAAGGTCGAACGGCAGACCGCCATGTCTTTTTCTCCTCCGGCGCGGCCTAGAGAAAAAACGGCTGTGCGGTTGGCGGCTTCATGAGGAATCAGTCCCAAGGCGGTCCGCATAGCCGTCACGTGCGGGCCGCCTGCCGAGAGGCCCCCGCAGCGCCTCTTTCGCCATAACCACCAAGCCACCGCGTCATGAAAGCTGAAACCGGCCAGTCGGGTTCTTCTCCCTCGGGACCGCTTCGGGACGGCGGAAACGCCGTTTGCCCATATATGAAAAGCCCTCCCGGGACTGCACGGGAAGGCTTTTCATGCGGAGTGGAAGTAAGGATGGGTTTGTTTTTCCCTTCCCTCCGGCCACAGAACCGGAGGGAAGTTTTTTTACGGAAGGCGGCTTCCCGCCCTTGGGCTCAGCGGACCTTCTTGTTGCCTTCCCACATCTGTTCGGACTGCGGGAAGGGCTTCAGGTATGTTAACCACGGATGGGTCTTCAGGTATTCCGGGTCCTGCTGAAGCTTGCGGCTCATGCGCAGGATGGGCGGCACGATCTGCTTGATGTCGCCTTCAAGCTGCGGCGCGATGCCGTAGTTGGTGGCCTTCAGAGCGGCGTTGATCGCGTCCTGGCTGAGGGTGATGGAGCTGGTCAGGGTATCGAGCGCCTTGGCCGGGTTATGGAAACCGACGCTGTTTTCGGCGGAAACGAAGTCCCAGAACATCTGGCCCTTGCGGACGGCTTCCTTGGCCTTGATGATCAGTTGGTCGTAATCGGCGGGCTTTTCGCCGGTGTATTCGAGGGCCAGCCGCACGGCCTCATGCGCGCGCACCGAGTATTCCTGCGCCACGAGAAGCTGCTTATAGGTCTTGTCCTGCGTGTATTCGATCCGTCCGCGCAGATAGGCCGCGCTCTTGTCGGAGTGGCACTGGCGGCAGGCGCGCAGTTCGGGGTCCTTCAAAGGCGAGGTCCACCAGTGGCTGGACATCTTCTTGCCCTCTTCGCGCTGATAGGGCATGTGGCAGTCGGCGCAGGACACGCCCGCGGCTCCGTGGGGGCCGTCGATCCATGTTTCATATTCGGGATGCTGCATCTTGAGCATGGGCGTCTTGGAGGCGGGGTGCACCCAGTCCGCGAACTTGCCCTCGAAACCGGGCATGGTCACGGTGCCGTTGTCTTCATAGACGCTGTAGATGGCCTCGGGCGTAAAGCCGTTCTTCCACGGGAAGGTGGGGCGCTTGGCCGGGCCGTGGCCGGGATCGTTGAAATAGTATTCCACGTGGCACTGGGCGCAGACGAGGGAGCGCATTTCATTGCGCGACAGCTTCGCCGGGTCCTTACCCACGGACTTCAGATAATCCTTGAGCGGCTCGCTGTAGAGCTGGAGCTGCATGGTTTCGGCATTATGGCAGGTCGAGCAGCCGATGGAATCGTCGTCCGTGACCTGCTCGCGGAACTCGTTGAAGTCCTTGGTCCAGAAATCGTCGCCGTACTGCTTGATCCATTCCACCATCTTGGGAGTCTTGCAGTTCCAGCAGGTGGCGGGCATGGCGCCCTTTTCGCCGTACCGGTTGATGCGGTCGATTTCGAGGATGTCGTGAATCGCGTAGGTGTGGCCCCGGGCTTCACGGTATTCGTACATGAACGGATAGCCGAGCCACAGATTCTTCAGGTACGGCTGCGCGCCGCGCTTGAAACCTTCGGGCAGGGGATTCACGTCGTCATTCTTCATGAAGTTGACGGAACCCTTGTACTTGGTCATGACCTCGCTTTCGTTGTTGCGGTCATAGCTGGCGGCCTGAAGGGGAAATTCCCCGCGATAGGCGGAGGTCTTGTTATAATCCGAATCCTTGAGGCTCGTCTTGTAGACCGGAGTCTTCAGCTCCGCGGTGGACACGTCGTTGCAGCCCGCGGCAAGTCCCAAAGCGGCGCACACCACCGCCAACCTGATCAGAGTATGTACAGTACGGCTATTCATCGGCCACCATCCTTGTGCTGATGGGCTTCATGCGCATGTGCTGCGCGCTGCGGTGACAGTCGACGCAGTAGGGCTTGGCGTCCATACTGGCGACTTCCATGTTGGTTGCGGCGTGGCAGGCCTTGCAGTTGGCGTTGACGACGTCCTTCGTCGCCATGCCCGCCACAATGGGGAGTTCCACATTGCCCACAGTATTCATGTAGAAATCCCGGGCTCCTTCCTTCGCCTTGAAGGGCAGCTTCGACAGCAGCGCCGTCGGAGCGTGACACTCGTTGCAGGCCAGATTGGCATGGGGGGACAGCTTGTGCGTCCGCGCGGCCTGTTCCATGATGTGGCAACTGGAACAGAACGGACGCGCATCCGTCACCCGCATACCCCATGCCAGCCCTGCCAGCACGAGTACGCCCAGCGCAACGCCGCCCAGCAGCATCTTCAACCACGGGCACTTGCGGGGTGACACCTCAGACATCATTGCCTCCTCTTGCAACAGATACTGATACCGCGGCTCTCGGCCGTCTCCCGGCCCGCGCGGTTATCCTCTTCCTCCCTTATCTATCAAAAACCGTGCCGGGATTGCGCCTTTTCGGACAAAACGGAAAAAGCCTGATATCCCGGCTCTTCGTAAGACCGCCTGACGGAGAAAGAAAAGGCTTTCGGGCTTTTCCCTTGATTCGGTATGATTTTTATGACAGCCTTTCAGAAAAAGCTGACAAGGTGTCCGATTCCCCTAACCTGATAGAAATAAATCCTGTTTTCAATAGCGAGGACGCATGACTCCCCTGTCGTGGCGCTTGTGGCGCCTGCCGCTTCTGCTTATCGTACTGTGGTGTTCGTTGCTCTTCGCCCTCTATTGCCGGACGGTGCAGCGCGAAGACGAATACGCCACCGGGCTTGCACGCATCCAGACCGAGGCCTTTTTCTCAAGCATCGAACACACGCGCGACTGGAACGCGGACAATGGCGGCGTCTGGGTCCGTGAAACGTCGGTCTGTCCGGCCAACCCGTGGCTGCCCGAAGAGGAGCGCACCCTGCGCGCGGCGGACGGGACAACGCTGGTCAAGGTCAACCCCGCCTACATGACCCGCCAGATTGCCGAAAGCTTCACCTCGACGCTGGCGGGCTTCCGCATTTCGAGCCTTTCCCCCAAACGCCCCGGCAACCGGGCCGATCCGTGGGAAACGGGCGCGCTCCTCGCCTTCGAGGAGGGCCGGCACGACGCTTTCGAGCTGGTGGAACCGCGCGAAGGGGTTACGCAATACCGCTACATGGCTCCCCTGAAGGCCAAGGAAAACTGCCTGCAATGCCATCAGGACAAGAAGCGCGGGGACGTGCTCGGGGGCATCAGCGTCACCCTTTCCGCCGAACCCCTTCTGGCGGCGGCCTCGGAACGCAAGCGCACCACAGCGCAGGCCTTCGGGCTCATCGGCATTGTGGGGATGATCGGCATCGGCGGGGCCACCTTCCAGATCAACCGCAAAAAGGAACTGGCCGAAGCCGCCAACCGCACGAAAAGCGCCTTTCTCGCCAACATGACCCACGACATGCGCACGCCGCTTACAGGCATCCTCGGCATGTCCGAGCTTCTGGAAAGGGAAACGCGGGACAGCCGCCACCGCTATCTGCTCGCCAACCTGCGTGAAGCCACGGACAGCCTCCTGCACGTGGTAGACGGGATCATGCGGTATTCGCTTCTTGAGGCCGAAGGCCAGCCCGCGACGGCAGCGCCCTTCTCCCTGCGGGCCGAACTGGAGGCCTGCCTCTCCCCCCTGCGGCCCGCCTGCGAGAGCAAGGGCCTCCAGCTTTCGCTCGCCCTCGATCCCTCGGTGCCGGACCGTCTGGCCGGGGACCCCTTCCGCCTGCGTCAGGCCCTCGGCAACCTCCTCGGCAACGCCGTAAAGTTCACCGCCAAAGGCTCCGTCACCTTGCGCGTCGCCGTCCTCGAAGCCCCGTCCAAAGGCACGGAGGGCCTTCTCCTTTCCTTTCAGGTCATCGACACGGGCGTCGGCATCCCGCAAGAGGAACAGGAACGCATCTTCGAGTGCTTCGAGCAGGGAAAGACCGCCCGCCAGTCCGAGGAGAGCAACGGGGTGGGCCTCGGCCTCGCCATCGCCCGGGGCATCGCGCGGCGCTTCGGCGGCGATCTCACGCTTTCGAGCAGGCCGGGCATGGGCAGCGTCTTCACCCTGACCGCGGTTTTCCGCCTTGCCGGGGAAGGCCCCCTAGGTGAAGCCGAAGAACCAGCCGTTCCTCCCGGCGCCGCAGCCGGGGCCGAAGGAGGCATCCCTCCCGCTCCCGTATCGCCCGAAGAGGCCGCCCCACCGGACGCCGTCCCGCCCGCGAACGCTCCGCGGCTGGTCGTGGCGGAAGATACCGCCGTAACCGCCCTCTTCCTGCACGAAACCCTTACCCACGCCGGCTATGCGGTGCATACGGCCAACCGTGGGGAGGACGCCCTCTTCCTCATCCGCAAGCTGTGCCCCGACGCCGTGCTGCTCGACATGCGTCTGCCGGACATGAGCGGCCTCGACATCGCGCAAAGCATCCGGTCCGGCGGCCTCGGCGTGCCCTCGGAGACGCCCATTCTGGTGCTCACCGCCACGCTCGACCCCGGCGATGAAAACGCCTTGCGCCGCCTGCACATCGACGGCTGGCTGCTCAAGCCCGTGCAGACGGGCCGCCTCACGCAGGCCGTGGCCGATCTGCTCCGCCGGACGGAAAACGCGTCCGATGCGGCGTCCCCCGTACAGACTCCGCCCGCAGCGGCCCCGCACGAGACGGCAGACATGCCCCCCTCGCCCGCACCCACTCCGGAGGCCGTCTCCGCAACCGCCGGACGGCTCCCGAACGCCACCGCACCGCGAGCGCCCAAAGGCGATAAAACCAATGCCGAGCCCCTGCCGTCCGCCGCGCCGCAGGCCGCTGCTCCTGCACCTGCGGCGGCGCACGCCGAGGCTTTCGATGCCGAGGCCGCCCTGAGCGACCTTGGTTCATCCTCGCTGCTCGCACGCCTCATCGGTATTTTCCTCAGTGAAGCGCCCAACGTCCGCGCCAGCCTTGCCTTCTTCGGAGAAGAGTCCGCCGACGCGGGCAGACTTCCCGAACTGCGGCGGCACGCGCACAGCCTGAAAAACGGCGCGGGGATGCTGCATCTGGAACACTTGCGCCTCGTGTGCACGGAACTGGAACACGCCGCGGCCACGGACGACGCAGGCCGCGTGCCGGAATTGACCCGCGCCGCGCTCGACGCGCTGGACAGGGCGGTCGAAGCCCTGCAACGGCAAGGAGGAGCCTGAGCATGGCCCGTATTCTCGTGGTGGATGACGAAAGCCTGATCCGGGCGCTGGTAGCCGAAGTGGGAAGCTCACTCGGCCATGAGGTGCTGGAGGCGGCGAGCATCAAGGAAGGTTTTGTGCTGGCCCGCACGGGCGTGGACATCGTGCTTCTGGACGTCCTGCTCCCGGACGGCGACGGGTTGGCCCACGTGGACACCTTCGCGCAGTTCCCGGGACGCCCTGACGTCATCGTCATCACCGGGCACGGCAACGCCGACGCCGCCGAAGCGGCCCTGCGCTCGGGCGCGTGGGAATATCTGGTCAAGCCCCTGCGCCCGCGCGATCTGACGCAGGCGCTCACGCAGGCCGCACAGTGGCGGACCAGCCGGGACAAGCAATCCCGCCGTCTGCTGCTGCACCCCGACATCATCGGGAACAGCCCGGCCCTGAACGAAGCCCTCACGGAACTTCAGGAAGCCGCCGCCAGCAACGTCAACGTGCTCATCACCGGGGAGACGGGCGTGGGCAAGGAACTTTTCGCCAGCGCGCTGCACGCCAACAGCAAGCGGGCGGAGGGGCCCTTCATCACCGTAGATTGCACCACGCTGCCCGAGACGCTGGTCGAGGCGCATCTTTTCGGCCACGCGCGGGGCGCGTTCACAGGCGCGGACCGGGCGCGGGAGGGGCTCCTCGCCGCCGCTGATCAGGGAACGCTCTTTCTGGACGAAGTGGGGGAACTTCCGCTTCCGGTACAGGGAGCCTTCCTGCGCGCGCTGGAACTGCGGCGCTTCCGGCCCGTAGGCGAAGTGCGGGAAGTGGAGAGCGATTTCCGGCTCGTGGCGGCCACCAACCGCGATCTGGACGACATGGTGCAGATGGACCTTTACCGCAGCGATCTGCGCTTCCGGCTGCGCGGCATGACCATCCACGTGCCGCCGCTGCGCCGCCGCGTCGAAGACATCCCCTTGCTGGCCGAGCATTTCGTGGACCGCTACTGCCAACGGCACGGGTTGCCGGTCAAGGAAATAACCTCCGGCTTCCATGACATGCTCGCGGCCTACTCATGGCCGGGCAACGTACGCGAGCTGCGCCACACCATCGAACGGGCCTGTGCCGCCGCCGGAGACGGCGGGCAACTCTTTATGCGCCACCTGCCCACGGAAATCCGTATCGAACTGGCCAGAAAACGCCTCGGCCACCTTGCCGCGCCCTCCCCCGCCGTCCACGCCGGGCCAAGCGACGTGCCCGCCTCTCCAGCGCCAAGCGCCCCCGAGAGCTTCCCGACCCTGCGCGACATGAAGGCCAAGGCGGAACGGGAGTATCTCGCCGGGCTCTTCGCCGCCTGCGGTGGAGACGTGCGCCGGGCGGCGGGCATCGCGGGCGTCTCGCGCGGGCATTTCTACGAGCTGCTGCGCAAATACGGGCTGGAAAGGACGCCTCCCGAAGGCTGGGCCATGCCCGCAAAAGACAGATAATAGAGTGAGATTATTAAAAAATACTCACAACGCCAGCGTGGTTTCCGTACTGAAAGCACTCTGTTGAAATACGGGGGTGACCCGTCCCCCGCACATCGCAGCACAGAAGAGCCCCGCAGGATCAAGGGCACGGCATCCCCATGTTGGGGCCTCCCCGAAAAAAAGGAAGGGAAGGGTCTTACCGTCTCCGCTTGGGAGAAGGGGCTTTTTTGGGGCCTGTCAGACGCTTATAGAGAGTGACGGCACCAATGACGGCGATGAGAAGAAGAAACGGTACTCCCGTGGGCGTTACCTCCAAAAACGCCAAGCCGCCCGGCCCGAACAAGTGACCGCACGCCGCAAGGGCTACAAGGCTGGCCTTTGATCCCGACGCCGTCCAGTTAAGAAAGGCGACGATAAGACCGTAGGCCAGCACAATGGCAAAAGCCGGTGACGCAGCCACAAAAAGTAAAACAAGCCCTTTCCACGGCATGCTCAACGGGAAAATCCACTTAGCCATATAGGAAGCCGCCCACGCCACAACAACACCAATCACCGCTCGTTTCACCCTCTCGCCATTCATATCCGCTCCCCTCCTGTGCAGCCTGTCCCGCCTTGCGCCGCTTCCGCCAAGGCCGCGTGTCCGAAGCAGGCAAAACCTCTCAAAAGTGCGGGGTCATGCGCTTCACCCCTCGTCCTCCCCTGTCTCCCCGGACGCCTCCCCAAGGTTGCGGGCAATCCTTCGTCTCCGCGCGGCCCCGGCATCCGGCATTGCGGCATGGGACCTTCCCCTCGCTGAGAAGCCGTCTTCCGCTCTTCCCCTAGGAAGATGCGGGCGCTGAAAGCTGAAACCCCGCCCGCTTTATCCTCATGGAAGCCTCCCGCTTCTTTCCCCTTGGCCGCATCGTCAGCGGACGCCATCTCAATACGGCGCCCTCACGCCGGGGCCACCGGTTTCATCTTCCTCCGTGCGGCTATCCCTTTGTGCTGAGATGAGACGGGGCCGCAGGGGACATGTGAACACGCTACAAATAAAATCTATTTTTCGAGATGTTGCCCTGTATTTCGTCGGAGAAAAGGATTTTTCCCGCTCTCTCCCCAAAAGGAGGACAGGCCGAATAGCCTCAACAGGCCCTGGCGCGTGTCGCCATCTCTTTTAATCAATTGATTTTATCACAAAAAATGACGGCGGCATCACTATACTTCTTCCAATAAGAGAAATATCTTCTCCGCCTTACAACCATTCTGCCTAGTCCGTAGCGGCTCCCGCCTCCCAGCGGGCCCCGACGATACGGAAAACGCCGTCCTCGCCCTTCTGCCAATACAGGCGGCGTATCCCGGAAAAGGCGCTTCCGCCGGGCGCGGTCCCTCGTTGGGAGAACCACGAAACCCAATACCCCGGCCCCTCAAGCACCTGTACCGGGCCGATGTCGGTTTTTCCCGGCCTATTACGAAACGCTTCCTGTTCCCTTTGCAGACGGGTAGCCAAGGCCCTGCCCGACGCGGAGGCGGCGTAATAGCCTTCCATACTTCCCCCGGCGCGCCATGCCTCGTACCAGCCGCGCGTTCGCCTCTCCACCCGGCCCGCGGCTTCTAAAGCCGCTCCGCCGTTCCCGGTGCGGAGGCGTTCCGCGATGATCACGGGCGTCCCTGTTTTCAGACGATGGCTCAAGATGGACATGTCGTCAAGGTCGACCACTACGCAGCCGTGGCTTTCATAGGGCGTTACGGGCCGCCCCCGGCTGTGCAGCCAGATGCCCGATCCGGTCTTGCCGCGCAACCTGTCCACCGGGTTGGGATAATCGAGCGGGTAGGCGATGCCGCCGTACTCTTGAAAATCCAATCCCGAAGTCCGCTTGCCCGTCATAAAATAGACGCCTTCAGGGGTTTTCAGATCGCCCCGCACGCGCTTGTCGCCGGGCTTGCACCCCGTAGAGCAGACGTAATCCCTTGGCGTCCCCGGGCTGACCAGCACAAGGCGCTGCCGCGATTTGTCCACGGCCACGAGAGGAGCCTCGGAGGAGTCCGGGACCCTTGCCTCCCACGCCCGGGCGTCCGCCGCGCACAACAAACCAAGGGCCAAGAGCCACTTTCCTGCACTCCGTTTCAACGGCATATTCCCTCCAGACGGCGTTTTGGGCCATCCTCACCAGAGGAAATTTTTTTGTCCATTCTTTTCACGGTGAGAGAAAACGCAAAAAGCCTCCCGAAATACGCCGGGAGGCTTTATCGTAAAAAAGGAACGCTTCCTTGAAGAAGCTCTGCGGGAATCAGTCCTCTTTCGCCAGCGCCACCAGCTCGGGACGGGTGAAGAGGGCGCGCAACTGATACCCGGCGGCTTCGATGGCCTCGCGGCCTCCTTCGCCCCGGTCGAGTACCGTGCACACGGCCACCACATTGAGGCCCGCGTCCTTCACGCGCTCGCAGGCTTTCATGAGCGAGCCGCCGGTCGTGACCACGTCCTCGACCATCGCCACCGGATCGCCGGGCTTGAAGTTGGAAAGGCCTTCCACGTACTGGTTGGTGCCGTGGCCCTTGGATTCCTTGCGCACGATGAGCCCGGCCAGGGGGCGGCCCTTTTCATGGGAAATGACGGTGGTGGCGGAAATGAGCGGGTCCGCGCCCAAGGTCATGCCTCCGATGCCCTTGATGTCCAGATCGGCCAGCAATTCGTTGAACAGCGTACCGATGAGCCACGAGCCCTCGGGGTGCAGCGCCGTCTGGCGGCAGTCAAAATAGTAGTCGCTCTTGCGGCCCGAGGCGAGGGTAAAATCCCCTTCGCGGTAGGAACGCTCAATCAGTATCTTGGCAAGGCGTTTTTTGAGTTCGCGCATGGTCGGCTCCTGTGGATGAACGTGGTTGTGGATACGGAACCGGGGGAGGGAACCTTTCTGGAGAAGGGGGGAGCACCCCCACGGTTCCCTCCCCCTCCCCCGGACCCCCTCCCCTCACCTTCCCAAGACGTTTGACTGATGGGGAGGCGGCGCGGAAGGAGTCGGCACTTCCGTCAAAAGAGTGCGCTCCGTCTTTCCCCGTGTGTGCGTCTTGGGGAGAAAGAGGGAGGCTCGGGAAAGGCCCGGGAAGGGGTCCCTTTCCCTGAAGGTTTTTCTACGCCCCGAACACGCGATTGAGGATGTCGCTCTCGTGGCGGAGATAGAACGTGCAGTCGAAAAGCTCGGCAAAGGTTTCCGGGCTCAGGCGGCTGTTGATGTCGGGATCGGCCTTGATGAGCTCGGGGAAGGACTGGCGGGTTTCCCAGCTCTTCATGGCGTTGCGCTGCACCATCACGTAGGCTTCCTGACGCGGAATGCCCGTTTCGATGAGAGCGGTGAGGACGCGCTGCGAGAAATAGAGGCCGAAGGAGGATTCCATGTTGCGGGCCATGTTCTCGGGCAGGATGCGCAGCCCCTCAAGGAGACGGCAGAGGCGGTGCAGCACGTAATCCGTGAGGATGGTGGAATCGGGCATGATCACGCGCTCCACGGAGGAATGGCTGATGTCGCGTTCGTGCCAGAGGGCCTGATTTTCAAGCGCGGCCAGCGCGTTGGTGCGGATGAGGCGGGAAAGGCCGGTCATGTTCTCGGCGGAAATGGGATTCTTCTTGTGCGGCATGGCCGAGGAACCCTTCTGCCCCTTGGCGAATCCTTCCTCCACCTCGCGCACTTCCGTGCGCTGGAGGTGGCGCAGTTCCACGCAGATGCGCTCGATGGTGCCGGCGGTCACGGCAAGGGCGGTGAAGTAGGCGGCATGGCGATCCCGCTGAATGACCTGCGTAGACACCTCGTCCACCTTGAGGCCGAGCAGCTCGCAGACGATGGCCTCGACCTGCGGCGACAGTACGGTGTAGGTACCCACCGCACCGGAGAGCTTGCCGACGCGCATGTCGTCAAGAGCCTGTGCGAAACGCACACGGTCGCGCTTGAACTCGGCGTAGAAGCCCGCCATCTTGAGCGCGAAGCTGGTGGGTTCGGCATGGATGCCGTGCGTGCGGCCCATGCACAGCAGCCCCTGATGCTCAAGCGCCAGCTTCTTCAGGACGGCCAGCAGGCGGTCGAAGCCTTTGAGGATAAGCTCACCGGCCTCCACCATGAGCAGGGAACCCGCCGTATCCACGATGTCCGACGAGGTGCAGCCCAGATGGATGAAACGGGAAACAGGGCCCACCTTTTCCTCAATGGCCGTAAGGAACGCGATGACGTCATGGCGCGTGGTTTCCTCAATCTCGATGGCACGGTCCACAAAGGCGCGATCCACGGTAAAATCGGCGTCTCGGCGCAGGATTTCCATGTCGGCATCGGAGATTTCTCCCACACGGTTCCATGCCTCGCACACGGCCATTTCCACGCGCAGCCACGCCTGATAGCGGTTTTCGGGGGTCCAGATGTTGCCCATTTCCGGGCGGGTGTAACGTTCGATCATGGCTTCTCCTCACGGAAACAGATAACGGCGCGGGCCAACGCCCACGCCGCGACAATCAGGCCGTAGCCGCCTTGGAAGCATCGCCCGAACCGGAAGCGGCAGGGGCCGCCGGAGCCGCCTCCTTCTTCTCCGCGGCGGAATCGCCCTCGGGCTTGGAAGATTTTCCGCCGTAGCAGGAGGCGAACCAACCGCCGCCCTCCAGCTTGAACGCGGTATGGGACACGATGCGCTCGGCCTCCGCCCCACAGTCGGGGCAGGGCTCAAGCTGCGGGGAATCAAACGTCTTTACCCATTCTTCAAACACCTTGCCGCACGTGCGGCAGCGATATTCGTAAATCGGCATACAGTGATCTCCAGCAGATTCTTCAAAGGCCGCGGGCGCAAAGGCCCGGGCCGGACAAAAACCGTCCGGGAAACCTGACGGCTCCCCGGATTTACAACAAAAGGAGAAACAGCGGAAACGCCTGAGCGCATCCGCTGCTTCACGCCGGATACCGGCAAAAATCCTTCAGGCTTACTTGCCGCTCTTCGCGGCGGCCTGAGCTTCGTGAATGCGGGCCTTGATGCGTTCCGCGCGACGCTTGCGGCGGCGATCAAGTTCCTTCTTGCGTTCGATTTTCTTATGGGCCATGTCAGTACTCCTCACAGTGAAACGTAATCTGTGGATAACTACAGCCAATTTCCCTCTTTGTCCAGCGGAAATGCACGCCTTGTCCCCCGCCGGTGCCTTCGCGCGCCTGACCGGGGAAGCCGTTTCCCCGCCGCGCTCTCCTTCACGCGAACGGGCCGTCGCGAACAAGCGCGGCATTCGGCTCTCCCCGCACACGCGGACATGCCCAAGGCAAACCCGACAACAGAGATTTTGCCTTGCGGTCTCCCCCGCACGTCCGAACGTACCCGCCCTTTCTCAACGCAAGCGCTTGCAGAAAAACAAACGTTCTCCACAAGCCCCGTCTTTCTCCGCCGGGACTTCCCCCCTTAAAGCATCTCCCGCCTTTTCTCCGCCAAACCGGGGGACGTGCGCCTCCGAAACGAAACGCCGCTCTACCCGGCCCTCCATCAACCCTTACGAAAGTCTTGGGATGGGGAGGGATGGGGTGTGGGGAAGGGAGGGGCAACCTTTCTCCAGAAAGGTTGCCCCTCCCTTCCCCACATGCCTTTCCGTTCCTACAAATACGGATCAGGCTTCATCAAATAGTTCTTGATGTAGTCGGACACGCCGTCCTCAAGGGAATGGAAGGTCACATCGCAGCCGAGCCGCTCAAGCCACGACATTTCGGCTTGCGTGTAGTACTGATAGCGTCCCTTCAGGGTGGCGGGCATGTCGATATAGTTAATGTCCGGTATCTTGTCCATGGCGGAGTAAACGGCGTTGGCCAGATCGTTCCACGTACGCGCCTTGCCGGAGCCGATATTCAGGATGCCGTTCGCCTCGGGATGCTCCAAAAGCCAGTACATCACGTCGACGCAGTCCTTCACATAGACGAAATCCCGCATCTGGCCGCCGTCCGGGTACTGGGGACGGTCGGACTTGAAAAGGCGCAGCGATCCGGTTTCCCGCAGTTCGGTGAAGGCTTTGCAGGCAACGCTCTTCATTTCGCCCTTGTGGTATTCGTTGGGGCCGTAAACATTAAAGAATTTGACGCTGGCGATGCGCTTGAGGAGATTTTCCCGGTAGGCCCAGAGGTCGAACATCTGCTTGGAATAGCCATACATGTTCAGGGGACGCAGCGAAAGCGTGGTCAGCAGGCTGTCCGAAAAACCGTGCGAACCGTCGCCATAGGTGGCCGCGCTGCTGGCATTGATGAGGCGCGCGCCCACTTCCATCGCATAACGGCAGACCATCTGGCTGTAGTGCAGATTGTTGTCCATCAGAAAATCGGCGTTGCGTTCCGTAGTGGAGGAGCATGCGCCCATATGAATGACGGCCTCCACCTTCTGCGGGGCGCGGCCTTCCTGCACCATGCGCCGGAATTCGTCGCGATGCACGTAGTCCCGGTAGCGGCGGTTGACGAGGTTCCGCCATTTTTCGCTGGAAGCCAGATTGTCTACCACCAGAATATCGTCGATGCCGGCTTCGTTGAGCCGCCAGATCATGGCGCTGCCGATGAAGCCCGCTCCACCCGTTACGATGTACATGGTCACTCCTTGAAATACGGTTCCTTAATCAGAGGGCATCCCGTCCGATTACCTTACAATGCGGCATCCAGCAACAGGTTGTCCCGGTGGACGACCTCGGGATAGTGGGCATCGCCCAAAATGGCCGCGACCTCGTGGCGCTTGAGCCCCTTGATGCGCAGCAGGTCCGCCGCGTTGTAGTTGCTGAGCCCCACGCCCACGGTTTCGTGCCCAAAGACCAGCCGCACGAGAGCCCCGGCCTCAAAGCCGCCCTGCACGTCGGTGATGCCGCCGGGAAGAAGGCTCTTGCCGTGATGCCTCACGGCGTCCGCCGCGCCCGCGTCCAGAACAAGCGTGCCCTGCGGATCGGCCTGATACGCCAGCCAGTATTTGCGGCGGGAAACGGTGCGTCTTTCGGGACGCACCCATGTCCCGAGCGTTTCTCCGGCGAAAAGGCGCGTGATGACGTCGGCTTCCCGGCCCGGCAGGATGGCGGTCGGCACGCCCAGTTGCGCCACCCGATGCGCCGAAAGCAGCTTGGAATACATCCCGCCCGTGCCTTCGGCGGACTTGCCGCCGCACAGGGCATCGAGATTGAGCGCGCGAATATCCTCAATGCAGGGCATGATCCGCGCCTCGGGATTTTCCAGCGGGTTGGCGTCGAGAACGCCGCCGATGCTCGTCAGATTGACGAAAAGATCGGCTTCCAGCGGATTGACCAGCAAGCTCGAGAGATTGTCGTTGTCGCTGAATTTGAGTTCGTTGACGGAGACGGTGTCGTTTTCGTTGACCACCGGGATGACGCCCCACGAGAGCAATTCACTGAACGTATTGCGGATATTGAGAAAACGTGTGCGGCTCTTGAGATCGTCGCGTGTGAGCAGCACCTGCGCCGTAAGGAGGCCGCGCCGCGAAAAGGCGTTGTCGTAAAGGTGCATAAGCCGCCCTTGCCCCACGGCGGCGGCGGCCTGCTTCCCACTGAGGCCCACGGCCTCGGGCGCACCGGGGAGCTTGCGCAAGGCCGTGCGGCCCGCGCCCACCGCGCCGGAGGACACCAGCACGACACGCCGTCCCTGCCCGCTGAGCACGGAAAGCTGCTCCACGAGGTTGTCGAGCACGTCAAGGTTGAGGTCGCGCCCGTTGCTGAGGACAGCCGTCCCCACCTTGACCACCACGCAGCGGGCGTCACGCAAGGTGGCGTCCCGTTCTTCCTGCCAATTCATGAGTGACTCCTCTATGCCTCCGGCGGGCAGGGCTCCGCCCTGCACCCGCAAGGGGCGAGCCGCCCCTTGACCCGGCTTGATTGGTCCATGCTACGCAGGGGTTACACCACAAATCGTCTCCGAACGCCAGTCCCCGTGCAAGAGAGATACCCCCATCATGCAAAAAGGACAGGGACCATGTTCCCTGTCCTTTTCCACCAAAACGAACTTCTTCCGCGCCGCCTCCCCACCAGTCAAAAATCTTTGAAGAGGATAGGGAGGGCGCGAGCCGCGCCGGCAGGTTTGAGGAGGGGAAGGGGAAACGTGGGGGTGCTCCCCCCTTCTATAGAAAGTTTCCCCTTCCCCTCCCCAATCTTTTACTCCGTCTCGCGGGTATAGACCACTTCGATGTCCGGGAATTCTTCGTCTTCGATGACCATCTCCTGAAAATGCAGAAGCGGGGCGTGGGCCTCCACCTCGGCGCGGAGCTTCCACATGGCGGCAAGCAGTTCCTCGATGCCCTCGCCGGCCTGCGCGGACATAAAGAAAATCTCGCGTCCGTCCCGAGCGGCAAGGGCGCGCAGGGCGTCCACCTCTTCGGGCGTGCGCAGATCGATCTTGTTGATCACCTGCAACTGGCGGCGCTGGCCGAGGTCTTCGTCAAAGGCGTCGAGTTCGTCATTGACGAGGTCGAAGCCCGCCCACGGGTTTTCATCCGGGTTGACGTCTTCGATGCTCAAAATGTGCACGAGGAAACGGGTACGCTCCACATGCTTGAGGAAACGGTGCCCGAGGCCCTGCCCTTCGCTCGCCCCTTCGATGAGGCCGGGGATGTCCGCCACGACCATACGCTGATCGGGATCGTATTCGTCGATGACCACCCCGAGATTGGGCGTGAGCGTGGTGAAGGGATAGGCCGCGATTTTGGGACGCGCGGCGGAAATGCGGGAAATAAAGGTCGACTTGCCCGCATTGGGCAGGCCGATGATCCCGGCGTCGGCGAGAATCTTGAGCTCAAGGCGAAGATTCCGTTCCTCGCCCGGCTCGCCCGGCTGCGCAAAACGCGGGGCACGCATGGTCGAGGACTTGAAATGCTCGTTGCCCTTGCCGCCGCGTCCGCCCCGGGCCACGAGATACTCGTCCCCGGCCTCGGCAAGGTCGGTCAGGAGATGCTCGCCCTCCGGCGTCTGCTCGAACACGAGGGTGCCCACAGGCAGGTTGAGGACAAGATTCTCTCCCTTGCGGCCGTAACGCTGGCTGCCCATGCCGCCCTGACCATTCTGAGCTTCGTAATGGCGCAGGATGCGGAAGTCATAGAGGCTCAAGAGACGCGAGTCGGCGCGCAGGATCACGCTCCCGCCGTCGCCGCCGTCGCCGCCGTCCGGCCCGCCCCGGGGTACGAATTTTTCACGCCGGAACGAGACGCAGCCGTTCCCCCCTTTGCCTGCCTTGACGCTGATCACAGCTTCATCCACAAAACGCATGATTCTATCCTAATAAATGGGTTGAGTATCGTAAAAAATCATCGGGAAGAGCGCGGCCCGCCCCGAAAGGAGAGTGTCGCAAGGGCCAGCGCCGCCGTCAATACGGCTATGTCCATGATCACGGCCAAGGCCGAGGGAAAGAAAAAAGGATGCGGCTTTTCCGCAAAAAAGCCGGGCAAAGCGGAAAAAACGCCCGCACACACCGGGGTCAGCAGGATCGCGGCCACGGCCTGCGCCACGGAATAGCGTTCCCGCCGCTTCACCATCAGCCAACGGAAAAGGCCGAACGCCACAAGGCCGGGCACACCGTAAAAAAGCGTTTCCCACAGCCAGCCGGGGACGCGGCCTGCCCAAAAATCCGTGAGCAGGGCACGGCAGAATACCAATAAGATGCCCATTTCCACGGCGAACACGACGGCTTTGCGCATGATCCGGCTCCTTTGCTGGCGTTGACGGGAACGGCCCCGGCGCAAGGGCCGCCTGCGGGAGGGCGCCCCATGAGGCGCGCTTCAAAGGCGGTACGGGAAGGGGGCTTCACACGCCCTTGTGCCGCTCGTCGAAAGCCTTCATCTTGGCCCACAGGTGAAGAAGAAACATGCAAAGATACAGGAGCGCCACGAGGATTCCCGCGCACCATTCCACGAGCGTCAGCGTCAGGTCCGCTCCCCATGTGCCCCATTCCCAGAAGACGCCGAGGACGGTGCACAAGAGGAGGAAATACCCTGCCCCGAAAGCCAGCATAACCGGAAGGGAAAGGTAGCGCTTCCCCGTGCAGCGGCTAAAACTCCGCAAAAGGGGGAAAGCCGCCAGCACGACGGGCAGATACAGCTCCACCAAAAACATCAAGAGGCTGTCCGGCCCTTTGCTGTCCACCGAACTCCAGAGGAGCGCCCAGTGCCACAGGAACGCCCCGCCAAAGAGCAACAAAGCGATTTTGGCGTCCTTCATGGGTTTCCCTCCACGCACGAGCGGCGCCTACACCAAAAGGGAAGAAGCCTGACGGCTCCTTCCCTTGGAAAAATCATCTGTTCCGCAACCTATTCGGCGGCGGGAGCTTCGAAAGGCACAATGTGCACGCGCTTTTGAATCTTGCGCTTGCGCACATAGGTTTCGTACTTCACCGTGCCGTCGATCTTGGCGAACAAGGTGTAGTCGCTGCCCATGCCCACGTTTTCGCCGGGATGGATAACGGTGCCGAGCTGCCGGACAAGGATGTTGCCGGCGAGGACGCCCTGACCGCCGAAACGCTTCACGCCGCGGCGTTGGGCGTTACTGTCGCGACCGTTGCGGGAACTGCCGCCTGCTTTTTTGTGTGCCATGAGGATATCTCCTTACAGTCCAACAGATTAGGCTTCGATAGCCTTGACCTGAATGGCGGTATAGTCCTGACGATGGCCCTGCAGCTTGCGGGAGTCGTTGCGGCGCCACTTCTTGAAGACAAGAATCTTTTCGCCCCGCACGTGATCCAGCACAGTGGCCGTCACCTTGGCGTTTTCAACATAGGGAGCGCCGATCTTGAGTTCGGCCCCGCCAACCATAAGCACTTTGTCGAGGGACACTTCGCTGTTCACGTCGGCAGCCATGCGATCCACGAGAATCTTGGTGCCTTCTTCAACGCGGAACTGCTTGCCGCCCGTTTCGATAATCGCGTACATTAAGAACCTCCGAAAAAAGAGAAGGGATAAGTACCCCCTTCTCCGCAACCTGTCAAGCGGATTGGTGTACTTCACGGATAGCGCCCACGTGGTTGCTCTTAGGTGAAGGGTTCGTGCAGGCCGGCGGGCGTGAACGGCGTTTATAACCTCAATTACGGAATCATGGCAAGCGCCACTTTAGCCATTCCGCGGAAGTTCTAGAAAAAGAGGCTTACTTTTTTGATAGTTAGAGAAAAAAAGAAAAAAAATGCGAAAAAAAATCGCTCCGCCCCCTTCCCAAGACGCGAAGGGGGATTATTTACTCCACCGAGAGGCCGAAACGGCCTGCTTGCAAGGCGTACGCCCCCGGCGAGCGTCACCCGATTTGAAACGTGCGGCCTTTTTGCTGCATCGGGACACGCCCGCCTTTCCGAGCGCCGACCGGGAATCCCCGGCGGCCGGGAAACGAAGGGCTGGTTGCAACAGAAAAATATCTTTTTGGAGGATAAGTCGTCATGAGTCTGAAACCTTTGAATGACCGTGTTCTTGTGAAGCGCCTCGAGTCCGAGGAAAGAACCGCCAGCGGCCTGTACATCCCCGACACCGCCAAGGAAAAGCCCTCCAAGGGCGAAGTGGTCGCCGTTGGCCCCGGCAAGCACGCCGACGACGGCAAGCTCGTGCCCATGACCGTGAAAGTGGGCGATATGGTGCTTTTCAACAAGTATGCCGGTACCGAAGTCAAAATCGACGGCGCCGAGCACCTCGTCATGCGTGAAGACGACATCCTTGCCATTATCGCCTAGCAGCCCGATTTTTTTTGCTGCGACCGTACCTCATTTTATTTTAGAACGTTCTGGAGGATATTCTCATGGCTTCCAAAGAAATTTTGTTTGACGCCAAAGCCCGTGAAAAACTGTCCCGCGGCGTGGACAAGCTCGCCAACGCCGTCAAGGTCACCCTCGGCCCCAAGGGTCGCAACGTCGTGATCGAAAAGTCCTTCGGTGCTCCCGTCATCACCAAGGACGGCGTTTCCGTCGCCAAGGAAATCGAGCTCGAAGACAAGTTTGAAAACATGGGCGCCCAGATGGTCCGCGAAGTGGCCTCCAAGACCAACGACATCGCCGGCGACGGTACCACCACCGCCACGGTGCTCGCTCAGGCCATTTACCGCGAAGGCGTGAAGCTTGTGGCCGCCGGCCGCAATCCCATGGCCATCAAGCGCGGCGTCGACAAGGCCGTCGAAGCCATTTCCAAGGAACTCGGCAACATCGCCAAGCCCACCCGCGACCAGAAGGAAATCGCCCAGATCGGCACCATTTCCGCCAACTCCGACGCCACCATCGGCAACATCATCGCTGAAGCGATGGCCAAGGTCGGCAAGGAAGGCGTGATCACCGTCGAAGAAGCCAAGGGCCTTGAAACCACCCTCGACGTCGTGGAAGGCATGAAGTTCGACCGCGGCTACCTGTCCCCCTACTTCGTGACCAATCCCGAAAAGATGGTCTGCGAGCTGGACAACCCCTATATCCTCTGCAACGAAAAGAAAATCTCCAGCATGAAGGACATGCTCCCCGTGCTGGAACAGGTCGCCAAGGTCAACCGTCCGCTGGTGATCATCGCTGAGGACATCGAAGGCGAAGCGCTGGCCACCCTCGTGGTCAACAAGCTGCGTGGCGCCCTGAACGTAGTGGCCGTGAAGGCTCCCGGCTTCGGCGAACGCCGCAAGGCCATGCTCGAAGACATCGCCATCCTCACCGGCGGCGAAGCGGTCTTTGAAGAACGCGGCGTGAAGCTCGAAAGCCTGCCCCTGTCCGCCCTCGGTACCGCCAAGCGCGTGGTCATCGACAAGGAAAACACCACCATCGTTGACGGCGCCGGCGAAGGCGACGCCATCAAGGCCCGCGTGAAGCAGATTCGCGCCCAGATCGAAGAGACGACTTCCGACTACGACCGCGAAAAGCTGCAGGAACGCCTTGCCAAGCTCGTGGGCGGCGTTGCCGTGATTCATGTCGGTGCGGCCACCGAAACCGAAATGAAGGAAAAGAAGGACCGCGTGGAAGACGCCCTCAACGCGACCCGCGCGGCCGTTGAAGAAGGCATCATCCCCGGCGGCGGCACCGCTTTCGTGCGTTCCATCAAGGTGCTCGACGACATCAAGCCCGCCGACGACGACGAACTGGCCGGCCTCAACATCGTGCGCCGCGCTCTTGAAGAGCCCCTGCGCCTCATCGCCAGCAACGCCGGTCATGAAGGCTCCGTGGTTGTGGAAAAGGTCCGCGAAGGCAAGGACGGCTTCGGCTTCAACGCCGCTACCGGCGAATACGAAGACCTCATCAAGGCCGGCGTCATCGACCCGAAGAAGGTGGCCCGCGTCGCCCTCGAAAAGGCCGCTTCCGTGGCTTCCCTGCTTCTGACCACCGAATGCGCCATTGCCGAAAAGCCCGAGCCCAAGAAGGACATGCCCGCCATGCCTGATATGGGCGGCATGGGCGGTATGGGCGGCATGTACTAAGCCCCGGCTTGGACTGCCCCTCGCAGCCTGACTGAATGAAAAGCCCCCGGCGATTTCGTATTGCCGGGGGCTTTGGCGTGCATGGAGGGACATGTGGGGAAGGGAGGGGGAACCTTTCTGGAGAAAGGTTCCCCCTCCCTTCCCCACACCCCATCCCTCCCCAC
>CALVEZ010000002.1 GCA_944326695.1 Candidatus Bilophila faecipullorum
AAAAAAGCTGTATATCCAGATAAATTCTATTCTGCATCGACAACTGTGATGCGTCATGCCTTCTCGAAACGTTTTTTTCCTATATTGTTGTATACTGAATCAGGCATAGTGCAGACACTCAAATAGCCTGCCGATGTCTCTTTACTTTCGGATGCCACGCCTGGAGAAAACCCGTGGGCTACAGAGTCATGGTCAAAGCCGGATTCACGTATGGTAGTTCGGACGGCCTCTGGAGTTTTGCCTTTCCATAACAAGGAGGAGACGTGAAAGGCCTTCTGCGATGGTTGCCCGGTAACAAAGTCTCAAATCTTTAAGGTTCTTATGACAATTTCTACAAAGTGGTGGGGGATGCTTTTTACCTTTCTGATGAGTGAAAAGTTTTTGTGAACAGAGAGGTGACGGATAACTGCTTCCGTATTCACAACAACGGTATCCGCGTAAATCCCTAAAAGAATATCAGGTGTGGAAAGCTGAATTGAAATATGCTTTATCCATTTTATTTTTCTGTAATCGACTATTCTTTTTTACGCCTGAAGAGACTGCAAAAAATATATTCTCTTTGCGATTCCAACAGATAATATCTGTTGTCATAGCTTGATTCGGTAATATAATCAAAGTCTCCATCAAGTTCTTTGACGGGGACACATGGGGCTATCTCAAAAAGAAGTCTATCATCAGTATCGCATAGTTATCCATTGGAAAGAGAGTTACGGAGGCGGGCATACCTTGAGTGAAGGACGGATTTTCCCTTCCGCACCAAGGCGCATTTAACTGCGGGTTTTTCCCAAAAAGGAAATAGGCTTTCCACCATACGGAGCACGGGAAAATGCTATGCGATAAAAGCTTAGTAAAAGAGCTTGTACTTCATATTTATTCATTCCATAGGCTCGTTTGACTGTGGACAGTGATGTGTTTTGCGACTCTGCCATATCCTTACACATATAATGGAAGACAGAGAGATGATAAGACAGCGAGGCGGTGAATCTTGTGGACCTGACATATTGCTTTGCCACAAAAAGTCACCGCCTGTACAATTTTTAAACTATACCATACATTGAACATATCAATGCCGTCATAGCACTGATTCTGCATTTGTTCTCTTTGTCCCTGGCTTCAGCCCATATCCTTTTCCCGGACTTGGGCCTGTGCCGGGAGTTTCACGACCATGACATTGACATTCATGCCTTCAGAGAAGGAGCCAGCTTCGTTCCGCTCGGTTTGTTCCCGGCTGTGGCAGCTTTCAGGTTGTCCAGATAGTTGGCCCTGTTCATCATCCGTCTGCGTTCATCCAGATGTTACGTTCTGTTATAGGTACGTCCGTTGGGATCGCGCACAGTATGGGCAAGCTGATGTTCAATAAGGTCATGTCGTTCCTTACTTCTTCCTGAAGAGTCCGGGTGGTAGCACTGAAATCATGAATGGACATTATGATAGTATCCGCGAAGGCCACTTCCCCATCTTTCGTACCGTAGATGTGGCTGTAGGTATCTGTCAGACTGGAAAGCGCTGCCAAAATAACTCTGGGCATAACCGAACTGCTCTGTGAAGGATTGCGGCTGGTCTTTCAGTTCGCGACCGGCAATCCAGCCGGAAGTAGCAAGAGCCGCCTGAATGAAAGCGCGGGATTCTTCATCCCGCTCAGGATGCAGGCCCAGCGCACGCATTCTTCCCGAGCCAGGGAATCACGGATTCAGAATATCCTTGGCCTTCAGCCAGAGTTCTTTTCCGTCTTGAAGCTGGTTGCCGAGAAAGAAGATGCCTTCGGGTTTTGCAAAACCGCGTCGGCCCGGCAGGGGATCGCCCTTGTCCGTATCGGACAGGCCCGCCGGCATACGGAACGGCAGGCGTTCATTGCTACACAGGTGCAGTAGGTGAGAAAGAGCGCCAGTTCGAGACACAACAGCAGCGTGGCGCAGGCCGGGAAAAGAAGCAGACACAGCCCCGCCGTGAAGATGCCGCCGCTTTGCACCTGACCGAGCTTGAGGGCGTCAGCGAGACGTTGCGAGGGGGAGCGCACGTCGCGGTGCAAGCGTTTTCGTTCTTGTGTTTCGTGGTCTTCCAGACCTCTGTTGGTAGGAACCGGCGAAATACGGCGCGGCCTGCACCATGCGCAGCAAAAACGTGACACTCTATTCCATGTCGGCATCTTTAAATAATGAGGGTCAAGGGGTATCGCGTTGCGTGCGATGGCCGCAATGCTCGAAGCTCACATAACACAGCCACCCTCCGTGCTCTTCGGGGCGAATGCTCCTTGGGAAGAGTTTGGGGAGGGGGAGGAGGGACTTTCTCCAGAAAGTCCCTCCTCCCCCTCCCCAAGTCTTCCCTTTCCCCGTGCGCTTTCCCTTCTTTCCGCTTTACATATTATCCGTATCAGGATAATCCTTCTTCGTACAAATGATGAAGGAGGCGAGCATGTACGATCTCGATGCGCCCTTGTACCGTCATTACGAATACGCCAAGCGGGAGAACCGGCTTTATGCCGAGTGGTTCCGACGGCGCGGGCTGCCTTACCTCCATTTTCTGGTGCTTGATTCGGTGCTGCGGCGGCCTGAGGGCGTGGAGCCTACCGAGCTTGCCGAAGAGCACCTTATTCCCAAACAGACCGTAACCGGCATCCTCGACGCGCTGGAGCGGGAAGGGCATATCCGGCGGGAACGCTGCCAGCGAGATCGCAGGCGCACGCGGGTGTTGATCCGTCCCGCAGGCAAAGCCTTCGCCCTTGAAGTCATGCAGGAACTGAACCGCTGCGAAGAAGCCGCCATTGCCGACATCGCACCGGAAGATATGGAAAAATTCAACAACATTTACGCAACCCTCGTTGCAAGGCTTGAAGCCGGGCTGCTGGGCGGCGCGGCGCGCACGGAGGGGCGAGATGACCTTTTCGGATGAGGCCACTTCCCGGCCCGTGCCGGGGCACGGCGAGCGGATGGCCACACGGGTGGCGTTTTTCGTCGTGGGGGTGGGCTATTCCATGTGGGCCGCGCTGGTGCCCTACGCCAAAGTGCGGCTCGGGCTGGACGAGGCGACCCTCGGGCTGCTGCTCCTGTGCATCGGGCTGGGTTCCTTGCTGGCCATGCCCTTCACCGGGCCGCTCACCGGGCGTTTCGGCTGCCGACGGCTTCTGTTTGTGTCCCTCCCGGCCACTCTGGTGGCTCTGCCCCTTTTGGCGATGCTCGAATCGCCGTGGGCTATGGCCGCCTGCCTGCTCGTCTTCGGGGCTGCCGTGGGTATGGCGGATGTGGCCCTGAACATTCAGGCGGTCTTCGTGGAACGGGGGTCCGGGCGCGCGCTCATGTCCGGCTTCCACGGATTCTATAGCGTCGGCGGCTTTTGCGGGGCTGGCGGCATGGCGCTCCTGCTCGGTGCGGGGCTCGGCCCTCTGGCCTCGGCGGGCGTGCTCTGCGCGGGCCTCTTCCTCCTGCTGTGCCTCTACGGAGGATATTTCCTCCCTTACGGCGCGGACGGCGGCACGCGGATGATCGCCATGCCGCGCGGAGTGGTCCTGCTCATCGGCGTCCTGTGCTTCATCATGTATCTGAGCGAAGGCACCATCCTCGACTGGGGCGCGCTCTTCATGAGCGCCGAACGCGGTACGGAAACCGCCAGCGCCGGGCTGGCCTTCGCCTGCTTTTCCATCGCCATGACACTGGGCCGCCTGTTCGGGGACCGCGTGGTGCAGGCGTTCGGAGATGCCCGCGTCCTGCTCTGGGGGAGCCTTTGCGGGGCCTGCGGCTTCGGACTGACGATCTTTGCACCCTCGGCGTGGCTGTCCTTCCTCGGCTTCGGCGTGGTCGGGCTCGGCGTCTCCAACATCGTGCCCGTGCTCCTTTCCGCCACCGCCCGGCAGACGATCATGCCCCTCGGCCTCGCTGTTTCCGCCGTGACCACCATCGGCTATCTCGGCATACTGGCCGGGCCCGCGCTCATGGGCTTTGTTGCCCACGCCACCAGCCTTGCCGCCATCTTCATCATCACGCTGGCCCTCATGCTCTTTGTGGCCGCCGTCTCCCGCTTCGTCCCCTGAGCCGCAGCCGGGCCCTGACCCGTCTCCTGCTGCGTCCCCTGAACCACGCCGGACCCTGCCTCGCCTGACGCGCCGGGGATGCAGGCCTCTCCCCAGTGGCGGCAGTCCCACACGGCGGGCCCTTCCCGGCTCCCTTTGGCCTATGATAGATAAAAACCCCTGACGCCGCCTTGCCCGGCCTCCCGGCAGGGCTTTGGGGAAAGAAGAACCGCCGGGCCTTTCCAGCCGGAATGTTTCCCGCGGAAAGACGGCGGATTGACGCGCAAAGGTCCGGCCTTTCCGGGGCGGGCGCGGGACAGGTGATGTCCCATTCACGGTGTCTGTGGGATCAACCGGGGCGCGGGGCAAACGGAAAAAAAGGAGGGCGGCCATGCGGTATTTTGTGGTGGATGCGTTTGCGGACGCGCTGTTTCAAGGCAATCCGGCGGGCGTGTGCGTGCAGGAGGCGGCGCTTCCGGCGGGGCTTATGCAGCGCATCGCGGCGGAGAACAATCTTTCGGAAACAGCCTTTCTGCTGCGTCGGGAAGACGGGGATTATGATTTGCGCTGGTTTACGCCGCTTGAGGAGATCGATCTCTGCGGACACGCCACGCTGGGCTCGGCCTTCGTGGTCTTCACCTATCTGGAGCCGGAGCGCGGCAGCGTCATGTTCCACACGCAAAGCGGCGTCCTGGGCGTGACGCGACGGGAAGGGCTGCTGGAAATGGCTTTCCCCGTGCGGCGTCCCGAGCGCGTGCCACTGGAGCCTCTGGCCCCGCTGCTCACGGAGGCTCTCGGCGTCAATCCCGTCGAGACGTGGCTCTACCGCGATCTGCTGGTCCTTGTGGACAGCCGCCGCGATGTGGAGCGCCTGACCCCGGACATCGGACAGATGCGGGCGCTGCCCGTGGGCAAGGCCGTGGTGGTCACGGCACGGGGCGAGGCGGGTGAGGATTTCGTCTCCCGCTTCTTCGCGCCGGAAATGGGCATCCCGGAAGACCCCGTAACCGGCTCCTCGCACAGTATGCTGGTTCCCTTCTGGGCCGACCGCCTCGGCAAGGCGTCGTTCACGGCGCGCCAGCTTTCCCGCCGGGGCGGTACCCTCTATTGCGAGCTTCGCGAAGATGCCGTGCTCATCCGGGGGCGCGTCGTCCCTTACCTGCGCGGCGAAATGCTTCTGCCCTGAACGCGGCTGGCTCGCCTTCCACGGAAGGAAGCCCCACCGGGGGGACGGTCTTCTTCAACCTGAGCAGGACGCGCTCGTTGCGCGGAAGGCATTTTTCCTTGACGGCAGAATTATGCGGATGCCCCCTTGCGCAGCATCCTGCGTGCCAGCGACTCCGCCTGCCTGCCGAGCATGACGAGGGTGACAGAGAGGATGATCAGCAGCACCCCCACGGCCAGCGCGGGCGTGAAAGGCTCCCCAAAGACGAGGATGCCCACGAAAACGGCGGTGAGCGGCTCCATGACCCCGAGAACCGAGGTGAGCGTGGAGCCGATGCGCTGGATGGCGAGTACGAGGGTCAAATTGGAAAGTACCGCCGTGATCACCGCCAGCAGCACGGCCATGAGCAGTTCCCACCATGACGAAAGCGGCTGGAAGGTGCCCGTGGCCACGGCGTTGAAGAAGGTATAGACGGCCCCGAAAAAGAGCACGTAAAAGGTCATGACGAGGCCGCTCATGTTCCGGATGCCCGCCACGTGGATGCCCGTGATGTACAGGGCGTTGCACAGCCCGGAAAAGAGCATCAGGATCACCCCGTAAAGGCTGACCGGTTCCTCCCCGTCCCCCATCGAGAGCAGGGCTACCCCGGCCACGGCAAGGGCAATGGAGGAGGCCGTGATCCATGAAAATCGCTCGTGGAAAAACGCGATCATGAGCAGCATGACCATGACGGGGTAAAGGAACTGGATGGTCGTCGCCACGCCGCTCGGCAGGTAGTGGAGCGCCAGAAAAAGCAGCAGCGCCGCCGCCGTATACATGAAGCTCATGCCCGCCAGCTTGCACAGGTCTACCCCACGAGCGCGGAAGCGTTCTCCGCGCAGGAGGAGCACGCCGCCCAGCGTAATCGAGGCGATGAGGAAGCGGTAGAAGAGCGCGGATTCCGAGGTCAGGCCCGCGTGCAGCAGCGGCAGCGTGAACAGCGGGATCAGCCCGAACGTGGCGGATGAGAAAAGCCCCAGAAAAAAGCCCATGATGGTCCTCCGGAAGGATACGGCGGCAGCCCCGCCGCTTCCCACAGCCCTTAGCGGGTTCTTGGGGGATTATCAATAAGAGGCGGTGGCGTCGGTGGGGTGAGTGGGAAGACTTGGGGAGGGGGAGGAGGGACTTTCTGGAGAAAGTCCCTCCTCCCCTCCCCAAACCCCACCCCCTCCTCTTCAAAGACGTTCGACCGGTGGGGAGGTTGCGCGCAGGGAGTTCGTTCCGGCGGGAGTGGAATGGAGCTTCGTGGGAGAGTTTTTGCCGCAGAGGACAGGTATCGGAAAGGAGATTTTGGGAAGAAGAACGGTTGGGGCCGGGCGGGGCGGATGCGTCATGTAAGCGCGGCAGGAAGGAGGGAAGTGTGAAGCGGGGAGGTAGAGAGAGCTTATTGCCTCAACCGTGTTGAAAGCTTTTGAAATTCCAGTGTGCTAAAAAAATATCAATCATTTCCTGTGACAGAGCCCACAAAAGAAAAAAGAGAAAGAACCGGTCTCCCTCTTCCCCTTCTTCCTCCTCCTTCTCCCCCTCATCCCGTCTGGGGTGCAAGGACAGGCTATAATAAAGAGTACTCCCTCTCGAGCCGGGAGCGGGCGCGCTTGCCGCGCAGCGGGAAGTGCACCCGCGTCGAGGGGGCTTGGGGGGAATCATTCCCCCCAAAAAACTCTCTCCCCCTCCGTCTGGGGTGTAAGGACAGGCTATAAAAAGAGTACTCCCTCACGAGCCGGGAGCGGGCGCGCTTGCCGCGCAGCGGGAAGTGCACCCGCGTCGAGGGGGCTTGGGGGGAATCATTCCCCCCAAAAAACTCTCTCCCCCTCCGTCTGGGGTGTAAGGACAGGCTATAAAAAGAGTACTCCCTCACGAGCCGGGAGCGGGCGCGCTTGCCGCGCAGCGGGAAGTGCACCCGCGTTGAGGGGGTTTGGGGGGAATCATTCCCCCCAAAAAAACGTTCCCTCGTTGAGAAGGATTGGGGGGATTATTCCCCCAAAAGCTTCTTCTCCGCGATCTCGCGGATGCGCGGCGCAATCGGGAAGGGCGGTTGCGTTGAGCCGAAAGCGAGGTCCTCGAAGGCCTGGACGGGCAGGGGCCGGGAGTAGAAATAGCCCTGTGCGTAGGAGCAGCCCGCTTCGAGGAGGAAGGCCGCCTGCTCTTCGTTCTCGACGCCCTCGGCAATGACCCGGATGTTCATCTCCTTGGCGAGGGAAATGCTGAAGCGGATGACCGTCTTGCCGCGGTCGGTGGCGACCACTTCGTTGAGGAAGCCCCGGTCGATCTTGATGAAATCCACAGGCATGCTTTTGAGCATGTTGAGCGAGGAATAGCCCGAGCCGAAATCGTCCATCGAGAACTGAAAGCCGTAACGCTGGAGGTCTTTCATGGACTCGAAAAGGCCGCTCTCGTTTTCGAGGAAGGCGCTTTCCGTAAGTTCGAGTTCCAGCAGGTGCGGGGGCAGGCCGTAGCGTTTGACGAGATCGACGAGCTTTTCGCGCAGGCGCGGGTCGTGGATGTGCATCCGGGACATGTTCACGGAAATGGGCGTGGGCGTGAGGCCGTGGTCGATCCAGCGGCGCAGGGTGATGCAGGCCTGCTCCCAGATGTACTCGTCAAGCCGGATGATGAAGCCGTTCTTCTCGAAAAGCGGAATGAAGCGATCCGGCGGCATGATCCCCTCAACCGGATGTATCCAGCGCACCAGCCCTTCCGAGCCGATGATCCGCGAGGTGGGGATGTGCACCTTGGGTTGCAGGTAGAGGGTGAACTGGCCCTGCAGGAGGGCGTCGTGCATCTGGTTCTCGATTTTCTTTTCTTCGAGGATGCGTTCGCGCAGCTTGCCGTCGTAGAAGGCGTAGGTGTTGAGATAATTGCCCTTGATGGTCTTCATGGCGAGGTTGGCCCAGTCGCAGAGCACGTTGATGGGCGTCTCGATGTTGTCCACCTCGCAGATGCCGAAGGAGGGCACCACCTTGTAGGGCAGGGGATAGGCCGCCAGCCGGTCGGTGATTTCTCCGATGAGCGCGAGGAGCCGCTCGCGCGGGTAATCCACGCACAGACAGAAGACGTCGCCGCCCAGACGACCGTAGACGCCGTGCCCGTGCAGCTTCTCGCGCAGCAGGGCCGCAATGGAGATGAGCAGCCTGTCGCCTTCCTTGAGGCCGTAGAGGTCGTTGATGACCTTGAAGCGGTCGATGTCCATGCGCACGATGCTATAGCGGCGGTCCGGGTGGGTGCGCAGCGCCAGCTCGGTTTGGGCATAGAAGGTGTGCATGTTGTAGATGTCGGTCAGGAGATCGTACTCGGCGCGGTACTTGAGCGCGAGGATCGAACGCGTGGCGCTGTCCACGTCGTTGAGCGTGCCGATGTAGCGCTTGGCCTTGCCGTCCGGCCCGCGCAGGCAGGTGAGCGCGACCTTGCACCACACATAGTCGCCGTCGACCTTTTTGAAGCGGGCGGTCATCTCCGTGTGGCGGCGCGAGCGGGCCTCGCTCAGGAAACGCTGCAGGTTGGGCAGGTCGTCGGGGTGGATCACGCCGTCGTCGCGCCAGACGTGCATGATGTCCCGGCCGTCGTAGTTCCCGGCGAAGCGGCTGGGGATATCCGGCGAGATGTAGCGGCTGCCATCCTCGATGCGCCACTCGAAGACGAGGGTGTCCGTCTGTACGATGATGGTGCGGTAGCGCTCGTCGTCAAGGCGCTGGCGCTCCAGGAGTTCGTTTTGCTGGGCCAGTTCCTCGGCCTGCTTCTTCTCCCCGATGTCCATGATGAAGACGAGGTAGATTTCGTCGTCTCCCTCGGCCTGCTCCACGGGGAACATGGTCAGGGAGGCCCAGTGGTAGCGGCCATCTTGCCACAGCTTGCGGAATTCCCCGAGCAGATGCTCCCGGCCCGAGGCGAAGTGCCGCCGCACGGCCTCCAGATCGAAGAAGTGGAGGAAGCGGTCGCGGTCCTCGGGATAGATCATGTTGTCCGCCACAAGGCTGACCCCATCGCTGAGCGCCCCGGAGTCGGGAGGGGTCACGTACTTGCCGTCGGTATGGTAGACGATGCGGTAGGCGTTGCGGGTGACGTTGAGTTCGTAAAGCTCGTCGTAAATGTTCCGCAGGGCGCGGTCGTACTGCTCGCTGATGCGCTGGCGCTGTTCCTGTTCGCGGCTTTCGGTGATGTCGCGCACGAGGATGAGGGCGCGGTCGGTCTCGCAGGAACCGTGGGCGGAAAGGGGGATGGCCGCGCCCGAGGTCCAGCGCCAGCCGCCGCCGGCGTCGCGCCTGCGGCACTCGGCCTTGATTTCCTGCCGCCCCTCGACGAAGGCGCGGTGGACGTTGGCGGGCAGGGTCACGCTGAGGAAGGCCGCGCGGTCCTCGGGGTGGATGAAGGCCGCCGCCACGTCTTCTACGCCCGCCCCGTCGCGGTCGAGGGGGATGAGCGTCGTGCCGTTGCTGTAGACAAGGTGCGGGCGGCCCGTTTTCAGGTCGATCTCGTAGAGTTCGGTGTAGGAGTTGCGCAGGGCGAGGTTGAAGCGTTCCTCCTCGCGGCGGCGTTCCTCTTCAAGGCGTTTGGCCTCCGTGACGTCGCGGATGAGGAAGAAGGCCGTGGCCGTTTCCCCTTCTTCAAGGAAGAAGACGCGGTTTTCCAGCCACACGGCGGGCTTGTCCCATATCATGCGGTACTGGCAGGAGCGGGGCCGCCCACCCTCGCGCCGGGCGGCGAGCAGAGCCTCCGGGCCAATGGCGCGGCGTGCGGTTTCGTGATCCTCGGGGTGGATGAACTTGAAGGCGTCTTCAAAAAAGGCGCGGTAGTCGCCCCGGCGCGGCTCGACCCCAAGCCAGGGCAGGTTGGTGGTACGCAAAAAGCGCCATGTGGTGAGGTCGATTTCGATGATCGAGTCGGCGGACTGGCGGAAGATGGCGCTCTGGCGGCGCTGGAGGCGCAGGGCGGTGGCCTCCATGCGTTTGCGTTCGCTGATGTCCTGACAAAGGATCAGGAAGCGGGTGGACGCGCCGGGCAGGAGGAGCAGGAGGGAGGAAACCCAGCGGTAGGTGCCGTCCTTGCCGAGGGTGCGGTATTCGATGCTCAGGCGCAGGCCCTGCGCGATGCCCCGGCGGATGGCGTCGGGGTCGTAGTGGCGGAGGTACGTTTCCCGGTCGTCCGGGTGCACGGCCTCGACGAGGGCGCGGATGCCTTCGCTGTAGCGGCGGCCAAGGGGCGGACGTTCGAGCGCGTTGTCCTCGCGGTAGATGAGGCGCAGGGCGTCGCTGTCCAGCGCGACTTCGTAGATTTCGGTGTAGCTGCTGCGCAGGACGCGGTAAAAGTTGTTTTCCTCGTCGCGCAGATCGGTGACGTCGCGCAAGAGGAGCATGGCGTGCCCCTCGTTGCCGGGGATGGGCCGGACGGCGGCGGAGGTCCAGCGGTAGGGGGCGCCTTCGCCGTGCCGCTTGCGGTATTCAAGCTCGATGTTTTCGCCCCGGGCGAGGCGTTCGGAGAGGGAAGGCAGATCGTAGAAGGCGCGCACGGCTTCGGTGAAATCGGGGTCCACGTGGCGGGCGGCATCGTCGGCGAAGGCGCCGAAGTCCGCAGGCGCGGGAGCGGGACGCACGGTGGTGTAGAGGGGTGTGATGCCGCCCTTGGGGATGTCGATGAGGAAGATTTCGGAATAGTTGCTCTGGATGGCGAGGAGGTAGTTGGCTTCCCGGGCCTTGTTCTCGGTGATGTCGCGCACGAGGAGCAGGGCCTGCGAGGGCGCGGAGGGCAGGGCGACGACGAGGGCGAGCAGCCAGTGCCATGCGCCGTCCTCGCCGCGCTTGCGGTATTCGACGGAAGGCTGCTCCCCGGCGCTGAGGCGGCGGCGCAGCTGGGCGGGGTCGAAGAAGCGGCAGAAGGCGACGGCGTCCTCGGGGTGGACGCGCGTCTCGACCATGCGGCGGTTGTCCTCCTCGAAGCGTCCGACAAGCTCGGAGGCGCGCAGGAGGTTGGGATCGCTGTAGACGCAGGCGATGCTTCCGGCGTCGAGGTCGATGCGGCAGAGGTTGGCGTAACTGCTCTGGAGGGCGACGCGGACGTTTTCCTCCTCCTGCCGGTGGGCCAGCTCGCGGCGGGTCTGCTCGTCGATGTCGCGGAAGCACTGGAGGACATGCCGCGAGCCGTCGCCGGGGCTCCACGGGAAGGTGGCGAGGTTGCGCCACTGCGGGCCGCGCTCGTCGCGGGCCTCAAGGAGGAAGTCCATCTGGCGCTGCGCCCCGGCCCCGTGGTCGCGGCGCAGCGCCTCCAGCGAGAAGCGGCGGCGGAAGCCGTCGCGGAAAGACGGGGAGAGGCGCTCCTGAAGGCTGGCAAAGAGGTTTTCGTAGCCTCCGGCGGCGGGGAAGGAGACGGCGGCGCTTTGGCGCACGGCGAGGGTTTCGTAAAAGCCGCTTTCGAGGTTGAGGTCGAGGACGCGGGAATAGCTTTCACCGAGGGCGTGGGCGAGGATTTCGCGTTTTTTCTTTTCGGTCTCTTCCTCCCGCGTGAGGATGTGCTCGCTGATGAGCACGACCCAGGCCGGTTCCCGGCTTTCCCACAGGATGCGTGAGACGGAGACGTCCGAAGGGGCGGCGAAGGGGGTATGCGGCAGGATGACGGAGAAGGCGTCGCTTTCCCCGGCGTTGTGCAGGGGGCAGAAGGAACAGGCGTCGCGATGGCCCCAGAAGACCTCATGGCAGGTCATGCCCACGCGCACGTGGGGGAGGAGGCGGGAAACGGTGCCGTTGAAGTAGAGGAGGCGGCGCGCGTGATCGATGACGTAGACGGCGGTGCGGGTGAGGCTGTCGAGGATGGCGCGCGTGGCCCCGGCGTTTTCGCGCAGCAGGGCGGAGGCGCGACGCTGGCGGATGCACTCCCCGATGATGCGGGACATGAGGATGAGAGCGTCCGTTTCCTGCTGCGTCCACAGACGGCTGTGCCCGCGCTCCTCAAAGCTGACGTGCCCGACGGCCCGGCCTTCGCGCAGGATGTCGGATTGCAGGAGGGAGGTGATCGAGGGATCGCGCAGGAAAGTTTTTTGTTCCGGGGGCAGGGCGGCAAGGTCGCTGCAATAGTAGATGCCGCCCGGACCGGAGGGCTCGGGCAGGGGCAGTTCCGCCACGGGGACGTTCTGGAAGCGGTCGCGTTCGCTCCATGCCGGGTCGGCGCACCATTCGTGGGTGATGCTGATGGTGGCCCCGTCGATGGAGCGCTCGAAGATGGTGATCTTGTCCACGCGCAGGGTCTTGCCGATGAAGTCGAGCGCCTCCCCGATGCCGCCGGGGGTGTCGCACATGCGGAAGAGCACGTCGATGAGATCGACCATGACGGTGCTGCGGGCGGCGTTGGGGGCGTAGGCGTGCGAGGCGTCCGCGTCTTCGCCGTCACGCTGCCCGAAGAAGCGGTAGCGGTTCTTGCCGCTGCCCTTGGCCTGATAGAGGGCGATGTCCGCCTGCCGGAAGAGGTCTTCGTAGGGGACGGGCGTATCGGCCACGGCGATGCCGATGCTCACGGACACGGCCTTGTCCACGTCGCTGGAGGCGAAGAGGTTGCGGATGGTTTCGCAGAGGCGTTCGGCGCGGGTGCGCACGATGGCGGTATCAGCGACGTCGCGCATGTAGACGTGGAATTCGTCGCCCCCGACGCGGCCGATGATGTCGCCCTTGCGGAAGGCTCCGGCGATGCGGCGGGCGATCTCGCGCAGGATGGAGTCCCCGGCGAGGTGGCCGAGGTTGTCGTTGACGTTCTTGAAGTTGTCGACATCGATCATGAAGAGGACGCCGAAGGCGGAAGGCCGGGCGTCGCGCAGGGCGATGCGGATTTCCTCCTCGGCGGTGGCCTTGTTGAAGAGGCCGGTCATGGGGTCGCTGCGGCTCTTGTCGAGCAGCAGGAGCCGTTCGCGCTTCTGGGCGTCGATGTCGCGCAGCGCGCCCACGCTTTTGATCGGGCGGCCTTCGGCGTCGCGCAGGGTGGCGCGCAGCAGCGCGAACCAGCGCCGCTGGCCCGAGGCCGTGGGCAGCAGGCATTCGGCGCGCCCGGCTGCCGCGGCGTCGTCATCCCCGGCGAGAAAGGCGTCGCACAGGCCCTCACTCACCGGGTCTACGGCCTCGGCCCCCCGCAGCCGCTCAAGAAAGCGGGGTACGGAGGGATCAAGCCCGAAGACCTCGCGGTATTTGGGGGCATAGGTGATGAGGTCCTCGCCGTAGTCGTATTCAAAGGGGATGTCGTCGAAAATGTCGGAGAGCACGGTGAACTCGCGCCGGGCGAATTCGATGTGGCGGCAGAGTTCCTCAAGGCGGGAAACGTCGTCGAAGGCGAGGAGGTAGAGGGGTGCGCCGCCGTGCTCCGCACCGTCCACGCGCACCGCGGAAAGCAGGACGCGGCCCTCTTTCCTGTGCCGGAAGGCGACCGGGATTTCGAGGTTCGGCGGAGAGGAGGCGAACTCAGCCGCAAGGCGGGTTTCGGAGGTTTCGTCGAGCCGCTCAAGAAGCGGGGCGTCCCCTTCCCCGGCAAGGGCGTAAAAGGCCGCGTTTGCGGCAAGGAGGCTCAGCGTCGCGTCGCCCGCGACGACCGCTGCCGCCGCGCGCAGAGGGGCATCGAGAAAATCCTGTAACCAGTCCATACCGCAAGTCCCGTGATGAAGGATGGGAAGGAACCGCGCCCCGGCCTCCGCCAAGGATACGCTCACACGCCCTGAAGGGCGGATACAGCGGACAGTATAGGCATAAGGCAAAGGGTTCATCAAGCGCGAAAAGCGTCTGCCCCATCTTTTCTCTTGAACGGAAGGCCCGTTACGCCCTCGGACAGGGGCCGTGTGCCCCGCCGTCGCCGCCCTGCCGTTCCTTGCCGGGAGGGGGGTATGCTGTTTCCGTGCGGTGGGCCGGAAGCCCGGAAAGCAACGGTTTCTCTGAGCAAACCCCTGTTTGCGCGCACCCGGCCCGGAGGCTGAGAGGCCGTTCGTCACCGACAGAAAGGCCACGCCGCCGAGCCCGAGAAGGCTGCGGCGGCGTGGCTGTGGCGCGTTGCGGCCCCGGACCTAGGCGGCGAGGGCGTCGCGGCGGCGCAGGTACGCCCGCGCCGAGTCGGCCATTGTTACCAGCGCACCGCCCATCATGATCACGTCCTTGATCACCAGCCGTCCCCGACCGCTCAGGTACGGGAAGCCGTGCTGAGCGTCCCCGAGCGCTGGAACCCAGCTTTCCGGCGTGGTGACGAGGAAGGAGAGCGTGACCAGCGCCATGCCGAAGACCAGCAGGCTCCCGATGGCTGCGGCCTGCGGCAGCCACGGGTGCAGGCACAGGAGGATGCCGAGCGATACGATGATGGCCCCGATGACGTAGCTGGCGGTGTAGGTGCCGTGCTCGGCGTGCCACGCCTTATTTTCCGGTATGAGCTTCCCTTCGGGGTTCATGTGCGCCCTGTAGTCCTGCGGCTGGTCCATAAGGAAGCTCATGAAGGGGCTGTTGGCGACAAAGGGGACAATGCCCTCGGCTTCGTAGGGGACGATCTTGAGGCCGCCTATCCAGAGGAGGACGATGATGATCCCGAGACGGGTCAGGGCGATGCCCCATGACTGCATATGCGACAGGGTTTCAAAGAGGTTCTGCATACGGGCTCCTTGCAGGGTCCGGGCGCGGCCCGGTCCGTTGAGCGGGGCGGCCCCGCGTTGATGGGTACATTTAATATATAACGTTCATTAAAAAATAACGGTCCGTCCGTCAAGCAAAAAAATAACGCGAGAGGAAAAACGCGGCGGGCACGCCGTCAGAGGGAAGGACCCCTTCCGGCGCTGTACCGATATGCCGACGTGCGGAGGGAAGACAGGAACGGGGACGGGTTCGAGAGAAGGTCCGGGGTGAGCCGAGCAAGGCCCCCGCAGCGGGCGGCTCCCCCGGAAGGCAGGCGCGTTTCGTGGGAGAGCCGCCGTTGCGGGATTACGGGTGCCCGGCGCGGGCTCCCCCCAGGGCGAGCGGCGTACAATGCAGCAGGCCGACTTCAGCGTCCATGCCTGAGGGCTCCCCCTTGGGCGAGCGGCGTACAAATTCCATGCGATACCACGGTTACCCGGCGTGGCCTCCGCCTTGACAGGAAGGCGCATACCCCTATAATGATAAAAAATAGGAGGAGTATCATGGGCAAAGCCCCAAGCGTTTGCGGCAGCGGCCAAGGCCCCCAAAACCCCTTCCCCGTAGTCAGGAGGTATTCCGATGGGCAATAAAACCGTAATGGTTCTGGTCATCCCGGAACCCAAGGTGCGCAAGGCCACGGCCCGGGCCGAGAGGCCCCACAAAGATAAAACCAGATACACCCGCAAGGTGAAGCACAAAGCCCCGTATGGGGCTTTTTTCATGCCCGGCGTTTTCGCCTGCCTCACAGCAAAGGGGGGAGCGGCGCGTCCAGCGCTTTCACTGCACGCTGGCGAGAGGGGCGGATTCGTCCGTCTTCAATGTCTGTTATAAAAGAATATTATTCATTTTTTAGAAACGCCGGAATCGGGGAGGCTGGACCTTGTCGCCTTTTGAAAACGCCGAAATCAGGGAGGCTGGGCCTTGTCGCCCTTTAGCCGTTCATCTCTTGAGCGGGGAGATAAAAGACAGCCTTATATATCAATAACGTATTGCTAAGATATTGGGATGGTGGGGCTGCCTCTCGCCTTCGTGCCGCAGCCAGTGCGGGCGGAAAGGGAAGACGCCGTCACAGGAAAGGACGGACAGTTTTTTAGCATCCCGGCATTTCAGAAGGCTTCAACAGGGTTGAGGCAACAGGCTCCACAAGGCGAAAATACTCGTCCGCATTCTTCTGAAATCATAGAGGAAATAGATCAATGATGGCTATGACAGAGCCAAAAGGAAAAGACGCCCTCCACGTTTGTTCGGGCGTCTTCCTGTTTTTTGAAACCGTTTTCTGCGGAACTTCCCGCCCAGAGGGATACCCTATGCCTTTTCGATGCGGGCGGGTATCCCGTGACGTGCCGAAGCGCCGCGTAGACAAAACCTCCGAGCGCGCCCGCCCAGCGCCCGCCGTGCGGAGCGGAAGGCGCGAGGTCGGCCATGCCGCAGGCGGCTGCACCCAGCCGGGTAAAGCTGCGGTCGCCTCCCGCCGTACGCGGCGTTACTCCGAGGCGCTGGGGCACGAAGCCTGAAGCGCTTCCCGGCCCTTTCACCGCGCCATCAGCGCGAAGACGCCCCATCCGAGGTAGCGGCGCGTATACGTTGCATAGCGCTCGGGTTCCGAGGTCAGTTGAGCGCGGACTTCTCCCGCCATGTCGTCGTTGGGGTTGGCTTCGAGCCACCGGCGCATGGTGAGCCATTTGGCCGCCTCGTATCTATCCCAGCCTTCCCGGTCGGCTAGAACCATTTCCACGACGTCGTAGCCGAGGTTTCCGAACGACGCCAGCAGACCTGCAAGCGGGAGGAAGTCGGAGACGGAACGGGCATGGCAGCCTTTGGCGATGTCTTCCGTCGGGGGCAGGCGCAGCCAGTAGGGTTCACCGATGAGGATGATCCCGCCGCTGCGCAGACTTTGCGCCAGAAGGCCGACGGTACCCGCGACGCCCCCGCCGATCCACGTCGCGCCGACGCAGGCCGCCACATCGACCTTTTCCGAGGCGACGTAGCCCGCGGCATTGCCGTGCATGAACGTCACCCGGTCGGAGACGCCGAGCTCCTTGGCGCGGCGCTTTGCCTGCTCGGTGAATAAGGGGCTCATGTCGATGCCGAGGCCGGTGATGCCGTAATCACGCGCCCACGTACACAGCATCTCGCCTGAGCCGCTGCCGAGGTCAAGCACGCGGGTTCCGGGTTCCATGCGCAACACCGCGCCGAGCGTCGCGTATTTTTCCGGCGTGAAGGGGTTATGGATGCGGTGGGCGCTTTCGGTAATGGTAAAGATGCGTGGGATGTCCAAGAGGGAAACTCCTTTGGTCGAAGTTGGAAAGGCCCGGGATGGGCCGCAAGGAAACGATAGGTCGCGCGGGTCGTGAAGTCATCCCACTTCTTGTTTCAGAAAGGAACAAGCGCCCCGATGTCCGTCAGGGCGCTTGTATGTCAGCTATTTCGAGCGTTTTTGAGAATTTTGTATATAGCTTTTTCCGACAGGCAATATTTCTCCGCCAGCTCGTCTACAGGGTGCCCCGCCAGACGTGCGGCCAGAATTTCCCTGTTCCTTGCCCGGTTTTTTTCCTTTGTCTGCGTATTCGCACCCCACGAAAGCCTGTTGTCAGCCTTGCGAGGAATATAGAGATACGTTCCGTCTATATACTCTTGTACCGCATCCAATAAGGACTGCGGCAATACGTCACTTGCTTTTTTATAGCTCATTAAGCTATAAGGATCGAGCAAGAGCTATTGCCCTTTTCAGCTTACGCAATAGCCCTTGCTATGCGTAATGGGCTATATCCAATGACTTGAACATCCAGCTTCCTTGTTTGGGGTTTGTATTTCGTCGAACATAGGTGCCCTCGGCGCTTCTGTCAATGCGCGAGGGAAAAGGCGACCGGACCTTCGGCAAGGCGGATGGCCTTTAGAAAACCCCATCGTACCCGGCGATCCTCAATCCGCTTTCGGCAAGGCGGATGGCCTTTAGAGAAGCGCACGTTTCGCGTCCTTCCCCGGACACAGCACGTAACGAGTCCGCGCTTGCCACACATTGCGGCGTGCGGGGCGACAGGGGGACGCCTGTGTTGGTGGCGATCACGAAAAATTTGTCCAGACGTTGATAAAAGACACAGTGCGCCGTGCCTTGTGATGCTGACAGGTGGCTTGTACGGGACAGACGGCAGACAGGCAGGCTGCTTGCAATGAGTGCCCAAACGCGGAGGAGGCGCGATATACAATCGCCCTTTGGTGTTCGACTTTACGGCGTATCCGCCGAAGCTACTCCGAAATACTTCCTGAGGCGCAACAGTCTCCAGCGCGTAGGAGGCCGTGCATGGCTGATACTGTCTCTCAGCGCCCGAGGGCCGGAAACAATTGAGCGGGCAAGGACGGGGAGAGGCCTGCGTCCGCGAGTTTTTTCGCCAGCCACTCTCATGAAGACTTTCCATATGCCGACCAGAGGACCCGGTGCGGGATAGAGGGAGCCGGTCAGCCGCAGCGGAGAGGCTCCTTAAAAATATAATGGGGTTGTGACAGATTACAACAGCGTTTAGTGTTCGCGGGAAGAAGGTCTCATGGGCTGCGCCTTGTCTTCTATCAGGTTGTAGTGAAGGGACGGTGCGCGGGGGAAAGCCGCCCGGCACGCCCGCAAGCGCACGCGTACCCGTGGGGGAGAAGTGAGCGCCCGTGCCGTCTGCCGTTCCGGGGGCTAGGCGGCTCCGGGTGGAGGCCGCTCCAAGGCCGTTCGGGATTATTTTCCGGCCCGGTGCCGTTTTGGGATTCCCGTTTTTGGCCAGAGGGGGCTTCCCCGCCCTATGCCGCGTACCGCTTGCGCATCCGACGGATCATGCGCCTGCCTGACTCGGAACATCCGTAGCCGCGCGCCTTTTGCTCCTACGGGGCCCTCGCAGGGACTGGCGGGTGGGGTGGAAAACGCTTGAAAGGACGGAGCGGACGGCATCGTTTCGGGCTGCTCAGGGCGTCTGCCGCCGCAACGCCGCCGCGCAGGGATATGGGCTCTAACGATTCAGGAGGGATAGATGTTTTTCCATTTAATCCGGCTTGCCCGACCCTATCAATGGGTAAAAAACCTCTTTTTGTTTTTGCCTGTTTTTTTTGGAGGAAAGATTCTGGACCTTGCCTCACTACGGAATGCGGCGGCGGGCTTCATCTGCTTTTCACTGGTTTCAAGTTCCATTTACTGCCTCAACGACATTATAGATAAAGAGGTTGACAAAAAGCATCCCACCAAAAGCAAAAGGCCGGTGGCGGCGGGCAATATATCCGTTCCGGGGGCCGCCCTTTTCATGTTGGGGCTGATCCTCGCCGCATTGCTCCTCTTATATATGGCGCATGTCCATTCGTTCTATGAAACGGTATTTATTATAGTTTGCTATTTGAGCATCAATATTGCCTATAGCCTCAAACTCAAAAAAATAGCCATCCTCGACGTCATGATCATTGCCGTGGGGTTTGTCCTGAGGATTTTCGCCGGAGGCTCCTCCACAGGCATTGTCCTTTCAAAGTGGATTGTCATGATGGTGTTCCTGCTCACACTCGTGCTGGCCTTGGGCAAAAGGAAGGACGATGTCCTCCTTTTCAGCCGCACGGGCGTCAAACCGCGGGAAAATACGGATTGCTATTCGGCACCCTTCGTGGATATGAGCATCGTTTTCATCTCTTCGGTGACGATGGTGTGCTATATTATGTATACCGTTTCCTCGGAAGTCATGGAACGGATGGGGACATCCTCCGTCTATCTTACCTCCGTTTTTGTCCTGGCCGGGATGATCAGGTATTTGCAGATAGCCGTCATCGACAATCTGACGGGCGATCCCACGAAGCTTCTTCTCCGTGACGGTTTTATTCAAATATGCCTCCTGTGCTGGATAGCGAGCTTTCTGGGGATGATCTATGTCTGAAAAAAAGGTGGTCGTGGCCTTTGATTTTGACGGAACGCTGACCTGCCGGGATACGCTGCTCGAATTCATGAAATTTTCAAAAGGGCCGACCGCCTTTTACCGGGCCTTTCTCCTTTTTTCGCCCTTCCTGCTCCTCTATAAGGCCGGACTCTACCCCAATTGGAAGATCAAGGAAAAAATATTTTCCTATCTTTACAAAGGGATGTCTATCAAGACCTTTGACGCGCACTGCGAGGCGTTTTTTGAAGGGAAGGGCCGGGCTCTGATCCGCCCCAAGGCCTGGCGCGCCGTGCGGGAACATCTGCGCGCCGGGCATGAAACGCTGATCCTTACTGCCAGCGTCGTCAATTGGGTCCGGCCCTTTGGCCGGGCACTGGGCATCGGAAGGGTGGAAGGGACTCTTATCGAGGTTTCGGATGGCGTCATAACGGGCCGTTTCCTTTCCCCGAATTGTTACGGCGCCGAAAAGGTGGCCCGGCTGCGCGCGCTCTTTCCGGACAGGGGCTGCTATTATCTCACGGCCTACGGCGACAGCCGCGGCGACAGGGAATTGCTCCGCTATGCCGATGAAGGGCATTTGAGGTTTTTTGAATGAACTTTTTTCTTATTTTCCTCAGCGTTGCCCTCAATTGCGGCGCACAGGTGCTGATGCGCAAGGCCATGCTGGAGATTGGCGAGGTGGGTTCCCAGCCTGCCGCGCATACGGCCATGCTGATGGTAAGCAATGCGTTTCTGTGGCTGGCCTTGATCTGCTATGGCGTCAGCGTGCTCGTATGGATGGCTGTGCTTTCCAAAGTCGAAGTGAGCTACGCCTTTCCGCTGGGAAGCATAGGCTATGTCATCGTGGCGGTCCTCGGCTATCTGTTCCTTGGAGAACAGGTGACCCCCCTGCGCCTCTTCGGCATACTCATCATTTGCCTTGGCGTTTTTGTCGTCTCCCGAAGCTGAATACCCCTTGCCGTAAAGGAACAGGATATGATGCCGGATCAAAATGTGACGCCCGAAGCGGCCCGTGCCAACAAAAGCGCCGTGCCGTCGTCTTTGCTGCGAGCCGTCCCCTATCTGGGGGTTGTGTTCTTTTTTGTGGTGATGGCCTTTTTCGGCCCAAGCCGTATCTGCAATATGGGGGAGAGCGACGACTATATCCTCCTCAGTATTGCGCTCCAGAACCATGCTTCGGATCAGATTGTGGAAACCGATATAGAGCAGGCACGACGCGATTTCACTGGGATGAACTGGGATTTTTTCCCCGAGGGCTCCCTGCATTTGCCGATTAGCGTGAGCGGCCCTGAAGGCACTACCTACTACAGTTGGTATTTCGTCAGCTATTCGCTCTTTTGCATCCCCTTTGAAAGGTTCGTGGGGCTGTTGGGCATCCATCCGGTGTACGGCTTGTATCTGGCGAACCTGTGCATTCTTCTCCTTGCCGTCTATTTTGCCGAAACATGGTTAAGGAGGACCGTCGCCTGCCCCCGGCTGCTGCCGTATCTGCTCCTCTGGACCCCGAGCCTCGTCTATCTTTTCTGGCCGTCGGCGGAAGTTTTCCTGATGGCGTGCGCCACGCTCGCTGCTGCCGCCCTTTTTTCGGGAAGGTATCTGACGGCGGCCTTTTGGAGCGGCGTGGCCGCTTCCATGAACATCACCTTCATGCTTTTGTATCCTTTTATATACATTAAATATTTCTACCGAAAGGATACCTTCGTCAGCCTGAAGGAAGAAGCCATACGGCGGGCGGCTACCCATACGTTGGGGCATCCGTGGGCCGCCCTGCTCTTCGTATTCTTCACCTTCATAGGCTTCATCCCCGTCATCATCAATCTGCTGCGCTGGAAGCGCATGACGGTCATGCAGGGCCTCGGGTCCACGGTGGGGCTCCTGGACCGCTTTATCGCCTATATCGTCGACCTGAACTTCGGCATACTGCCGTATTTCCCTTTCCTGCTGTTGCTTTTTTTCCTGTTGCTGCTCTTCACGAAGAAGCGGGAATGGTATTTTTTCGCGGCCTCCATAGCGGGCCTTATCATGTCCTTCAGCCTGATGACCCATATCAATTGCGGCATGGGCTTTATAAGCAGGTATCTTGCGTGGACGATGCCGTTCCTGACGCTCGGCATTGTCTATTATGCGTCGTTTTTTGAAAAGAAAGCTGCCGTCCAAGGCATACGGGTGCTCCTGCTTGCCTCCGTCGTCTATACGTCATCCTTAACCATTTATTATTGCATCAAATACCAAGGGAACGTCATCCCATACACAGTCATGATGGCTTTACCCCGGAAAGTCATGGAGCTTGCCCCCGCATGGTACAATCCGCTCCCTTCGACGTTCAACAGCAGGATAAACAACGTCGACGGCGGCTATGATGTGGAGAAAAACCTCCCCGTCCTTTACCGGGATGCAAACGGCAACATCCGCAAGGCCCTGCTCAATAGGGAAAGCGCCCGTGCCTTTTTTGCGCGCTTGCGCTATCCCTCCTCCATGCGGGGGGAGATGCGCGAAAAGATGGAAGAAGCGCAATCGGCAAGCGCCCCTCTCTTTTATCTCTCCTTTGACAAGGGAGTGACTCTAGAGCCGTGAGCCTTTCCCCGCCTCGCCGGGGAACTGGCCCGGCTCGTCCTCGTCCGGCGGGGCGGCGCTGATGCCGTATTTTTTGAGCTTGCCGTAGAGCGTCACCCGCGAGACGCCGAGTTCCTGCGCGGTGAGGGAGATGTTGCCCCTGTTTTCGATGAGGCGGGAGGTGATGTAGCCCGCCTCCTGCGAGGCCATGTAGTCGGTGAGCCTGCGGCTGCGCCGGGCTTCCTTCCCTGCTTCTTTCGCGTTTCCTTCCCCGGCGGCGCGGTCCGGGATTTCGGCGGGCAGGTCCGTGAGATCGATGGCTTTTCCCGCGGCGTGGATGGAGGCGCGCACCAGCGAGTTGAAGAGCTGCCGCACGTTGCCCGGCCAGCCGTAGGCGCGCATGGCCGCCGAAGCCGCCGGGGTGAAGTCGAGCCCCGGATAGCCGATGGTAGACAGGATGTGCCTCGCAAGGGGCAGGATGTCCTCGGCGCGCTCGCACAGGGCAGGCAGGCGGATGTTCAGCATGTTGATCCGATAGTAGAGGTCTTCGCGGAATGTCTCCTCGGCCACCATGCGCACGAGATCGCGATTCGTCGCCGTGATCAGCCGAAAATCGACCTGCCTCGGGGTTACGGCCCCGATGCGGGTCACTTTCTTTTCCTCCAGAATCCGCAAAAGCTTTACCTGCGAGTAGAGCGGCATGTCCCCGATCTCGTCGAGGAAGAGCGTGCCGCCGTCGGCCAGCTCGAACAGTCCCATCTTGCCGTCCTTGTGCGCGCCGGAAAAGGCCCCGGGCGCGTAGCCGAAAAGCTCGGCCTCAGCTCCTTCGGGATGGCCGCACAGTTGACGCTGACAAAGGGGCCGTCCGGATGCGCCCCGGAGGTGTGCAGGGCGTGGGCCACCAGCTCCTTGCCCGTGCCGGTGCGTCCCTGCACCAGTACAGGATGAGGATGCAGCGCGTAGCGCCGGATCACCCTACCCGCATCCGCAGGGGGCTGGGTGAGGGCGGCGGGCCTCTCGTAAAGGGCGGCACGGGGGCGGAGGAAAGGGGGAGGGCGGGCTTTGGCGGCGGGATCGGCTTTCCCGCCGGGGATGCCCCTGTACAGGCGGCCCGAAATTCCGTACAGGAGGCGTGAGATTGCGGCCTTGGCCTGTGTCCGACAGGCCTTTTGCCCTTTCCCGGAAACGCGCCTTCCCTCGCCCGGCGTTCGCCCACGCGGTTGGGCACGCAACGGCCAAAGCCGGTCATGCTCTGCAGCAGCGGCATTCGCCCACGCGGTTGGGGACGTCGGACGGGCCGGCCCCGGGCGTCGCGGCGGCCCCGCGCCGTCCCCGCCCGGCGGAAGAGGCCCGTTTCCGGGAGGGGCCTTCCCTTCAAGCCCCGGAGAATGCCCATGTCCAGCGTGCAGGACGCCCCCGTCCCTCCTTGTCCCGATGCGCGGGAGAGCGAGCTTATTTACGGCCTCGACTCCCGTCCTCCTTTCGGCCCTTCGCTTTTGGCGGCGATCCAGCACATTCTGGCGATGGTCCTCAGCGTCATGGCTCCGCCCGCCATCGTCGCGGGGGCGCTCGGCGTGCCGCCCGAGGCCATCGCCTATCTGGTGAGCATGTCCCTGCTCTTCGCCGGGGTGGGCATCTGGTTTCAGGTGTCCCGGCCCTTCGGCATCGGCTCGGGGATGCTCAGCATTCAGGCGACGAGCTTTGCCTTTCCCGGTACCCTCATCGCCGTGGGCACGCTGCTCATGAAGGAACAGGGGATGCCGTGGGAACAGGCCCTGTCCACGCTCTTCGGCGTCTGTTTCGTGGGCGGCTTCGTGGTCATGGCCGGAAGCCGGATCATGCCTTTCCTGCGCCGGATCATCACCCCCACCGTGGCCGGGATCACGGTCATGATGATCGGCGTCTCTCTGATGCGCGTCGGCGCGGTCGATCTGGCGGGCGGCTTCGCGGCCAAGGCGGACGGCACCTTCGGCAGTGTCCCCAATCTCTTCCTCGGCACGCTGGTCATCCTCGTCATCATCCTCGTCAACCGCAGCAAAAATCCACTTTTGCGCATGAGTTCGCTCATCGTGGGCATCGCGGCGGGTTTTGTGGCGGCCATGCTCATGGGCAAGGTCGACTGGGCCGTGCTCGGACAGGATCACATGTGGCTTGTGGTGCCCACGCCCTTTAAATTCGGCTTTTTCGGCTTTGATCTCCATGCCTTCCTTGTCCTGAGCTTCCTTTTCCTCGTGGTGGTCATCGAGGCCATCGGTGATCTGACCGCGACCAGCGTGGTTTCGGAGCAGCCCGTCTATGGCTGCATTTACCGCAGCCGCCTTGCCGGGGGCATCCTCTGCGACGGCCTCATGACTTCCCTTGGCGCGATTTTCGGCTGCTTCCCGGTGGCGACCTTCTCCCAGAACAACGGCGTCATCCAGCTCAGTGGCGTGGCCAGCCGCAAGGTGGGGAAATTCTGCGGGGTGCTCTTCATCCTCTTTGCCATCTTCCCGGTCATCGTGGTGCTCTTCCAGCTTTTGCCCCGGCCCGTACTCGGCGGCGCGCTCGTGGTGCTGTTCGGCACCATCGCCTGCTCGGGTATCCGTATCCTGCTCCAGCACGAGATCAACCGTCGCGAGTCCATCGTCATCGCCGTGTCCATCGGCGTGGGTCTCACGTCCATGACCACGCCGGAAGTCTTCGGGCAGTTGCCGCGCTTCCTCAAAATCTTCTTTGATTCCGCCATCGTTTCCGGCGGCGTCACGGCCATGATCGTACATCAGCTTTTGCCGAAGGACGTCTGTGCCGAGGATGCCGAGGAGGACGAGGACTGCAACCCGCACTCAGAATTCCTGTTTAACAAGCACGATTGAGCGTGCCGGAAAGGGGGCGGCCCCGGGGGATAGTCCTCCAGGGCCGTCTCGTTCTGCGTGAAAAGAACCAAGGATTTCAGACGGGCGTCCCTGCCGGGGAAGAGGCCCCGTATCCCGAGGGCGCGGCCCGGCCCTGTGAGGTGCTGTTTTTCAAGGGGAAGGGATTTTCCGAGGGAAGGTCCGGCGTGCGCGGACGGGACCGCTACGGGACGCGGGCTTGCTCCCGGAAAGAAGGCGCTGCGCCGGATCGGAACAGGGTGGCTCCTTCGCGCCGTGGAGAAACGGCTTCGTAGCCGGGCGCGGCGTCTCCCCTTCCTCCCTCCGCGCCGTGAAAGAGCATGAAGCGTGGAGGGCGGGAAGCCCCTCGACGTATCGCGCCTCACCAAGGCCGAAGCCCGTTCCTTCTCCCCCCGCGGGCAAGGGCTCTTTGGCCCTCTTCCGGTCCTTCCCGGTGCGAGGAAGCGCCCCTTCTTCTTCTTCTTCTTCTTCTTCTTCTTCTTCTCAGCATCATCTTCTTCAAGACCCTGCGGAAAGGCGGGCCTTGCGGGACCGCGCCGCCGCCCAAGGCCCTTGCGCCCCCGGAAGCCCCTGTACAGCCACGCCCGCACCTGTTAGAGCGGAAGGAACGTTTTTCAAGACCCGACTTCAGGCGGCCCCGCAGCCTTGCGGCGCGCCGCCGGGTGGACGTTCCATGTTCGATTCATCGTATCCGCTGGTTTTCATTGCGTGGTTCCTCGGCGGTTTCGTCAACGGCGTCAGCGGCATGGGCGCGGCGATGGTCGCACTTCCCATCGTAGCCTGCGTGCTTGAGATGAGCGAGGCCGTCCCGGCGACCTGTCTCGTGGGCACGGTGGTGGCCCTCTATGTGGCGTGGATGTATCGTTCCTCCTGCCGCCTTGCACCGCTGCCTCCCCTTTTTCTGGGCTGCGTGCCCGGCGTGGTGGCCGGGGTGCTCGTGCTGCGTGCCGTGCCGGGTATCTGGTTGCAGGCGGTGCTCGGGGCGGCGCTCGTGGCCTACGTCTTTTGGCAGTGCCTGCACCGTGGGGCCGGAAGGCATCCCGAGAATGCGCGGGGTGGGGCCATTTCCGGCTTTGCGTCCGGTTTTTCCAACGCGGCCATCAGCTTTGGCGGCCCCCCGGTGGCCATCTACGCCCTGTACGTGGGGTGGGACAAGGATACGACGCGCGGGACGCTCGGGCTTTATTTTCTCGTCATCTGCATCCTCACCTGCCTCGCGCAGGCCGTGGCCGGGCTTTACACCCCGGCGGTGCTCACCGCCGCGCTCTACGGGATGCCGGGCGCGCTGGCCGGGCTGCTCGTCTCGCTTCCCTTCGCCCGCTCCCTCCGCGAGAGCGTCTTTCAGGCCATCCTCCTTGTTATGATCGGCCTTGCCGGGGGCATCTGCCTTTTCCGTGCTTTCGAGGCGGCGGCCTAGGGCGTGTCGTCCTACGTTTTAATATATTGATTTCATAAGATAAATAATATTTTAGCCTTTGGACGCTTCTCATACTATCCAATGTTATCTTTCTTTTGACGTCATCACCCAGCCGCGCGGCGGGACGGGCAAGCCCGGATGTGCGCCGCCCGCAACCTCGGCGGCCTCAGCGCAGGGCGCAGGCCGCGCCCTCCGTGGCCTTATATCCGCCCCTGCCGAAGCTGAGGGAAGAAGGCACCCTTCCCCGGCTGTTTCATCGCATGGGGCCGTGTCCCGTCCGAGGGATCGCCTTCAGGAATGGCGGCCTTCGGGTGGGGCGTTCTACCGTTCCCGGGGCCGGGAAAACGGTGCGTGCGGCACAGCGGCGCACGTGCCGCCGGGCGTTGCCCCTGCGCGATCCGGGCCAACTTTTTTCAAGGAGAAAGACTATGGATATCAAACGACTGCATGTGGCGTATTTCAGCCCCACAGGGACCACCGAACGGACGTTGCGGCTGGTGGCGGAAGGTTTTGGCTGCGCCGAGACGGTGTGGCACGACTGGGGCGACCCGGAAACGCGGGCGCTTCCGTTGGACTGCGGCGCGGATGAGGCGCTCATTGTGGGGATGCCCGTCTATTATGGCCGGATTCCCTCCCTTTTCCATGCCGGGCTTCCCGTGCGGGGCCGGAGGACGCCCTTTGTGGCCGTGGCCGTCTACGGCAACCGGCACTACGACGACGCCCTGCTCGAACTGAAAACCCTTGGTGAGCAGGCAGGATGCGTCACGACGGGGGCGGGGGCGTTCGTGGCCCAGCACAGCCTGAACCCGGACATGGGGCGGGGCCGTCCCGACGCTTCCGATGCGGCGGCCATGCGCGGCTTCGGAAAGGCACTGCGGGCCAAGCTCGACGGCGTATCCGGCGAGGTGCCGCCGCTCGATGTGCCGGGGAATGCGCCCTACCGCGCCTATCAGCCCACGCCCTTCGCTCCGGCGCTGCTGGATGCGGAAAGCTGCCTGCACTGCGGTCTCTGCGCCCGTGTCTGCCCGGTGCGCATCATCGATCCGGAAACCTTCCTCGTAAGCGCCCCGGAACGGTGCCTCTTCTGTTTCGGCTGCGTCCGCGCCTGCCCGGTGTCCGTGCGGGGGCCGCGCCCGGAAGCGGCTGAAGCCTTCGCCGCTAAAATGGCCGGGCTTGCCGCCCGCTGTACAGTGCGCCGCGATCCGGAAACCTTCCTCTAAGGGAGAAGCCCCGCTGTGGCGGGCTGCCCCTTCCCGGACACGCTGGAGAGCGGATGCGGGATGCCGGGAAGCGGTTTCCCTAGGGTTGAGAGAAGGAGGGCCTCCTTTCGGGGAGGCTCGCCTCCGGCGTTTCCGCAGTACGGGCGAAGCGGCGGTATCCCGCCCTGCGCAGGTCCGGCGGGAGAAGCCGCCTTCGTGAAGCCGTTCTCGGGCGAGGGCCGCGCCCGGTGCCGGGCCATGAAAAAGCCCTGACCGTGGGGCGATCAGGGCTGTTGTGTATACTGCATGTGAACCTGAACCTAGTTATACTTGTATACTCCGTAGATGCCGACAACAACGGAAATCAACAGACACACGCCAGCAATGACCATGACCGGGAACATTTCCATGACGGACTCCTTGACGGAAACAATGTTGTCGCAAAGACGCCTTAGCCGGTGAGGATGAAGCCGAGGAAGCGATTCGGCGTACATTCCCTCTACCATTTTCCCGAGGCTTGGCACAAACGGAAAAAAATGAACCTATTGACAACCAAATATTTTTAGAGCGTGTACGAGAGTGGAAAAACACTTTTTCCTTTCCGTTTTCCGCGCCATTCCATTCAAATGCGGTGGGGCCGGAACGTTCCGGCATTTCCTGCCGCCTTGTCTTTTGCCGTAGCCTCGTCCTCCCTTTTCCGCGTTCCGCCGTGTTTTTGCGGCCGGTGTCCGCAGCATGCGGCTCTGCCGTGAGGAAGCCGATGTCCGCAAGAGCCCGTCCCGGTAGGCTCGTAGCGTCAAACCGATAGAACACAGTATTTTGTTTGCGGAACCTCGCCCGAAGCGGATCGTGGTACGGGAGACGGGGCGGTGGGGACATGGCGGTGGACGTACGCCAATGGAGCCGCAGGAAAGGGTACCCACGGTATGGCGTGGACATGGAGGTGGGCAAAGAGGCTTTCGGGAGCCGGGGGGGTCTGATTGCCGGGAGCTGGGACCGGGGACGGCGCAGGGGCCGCGCACCGCTTACGAGGACAAGAGCCGCCGGGCGCAGTCCGGGCAGCGGCGTTTGAGTTCACGGGCGTTGGCTTCAGCATCCACCCGGGCGTGCGTGCCCTCGTAGCGCCGGGCGGCGGCCCTGCATTCGGCTTCATCCAGGGGCGAACGGTGGTGGTAGCCGCGCCGCTCCATCTCCCGCGCGAGCTGTTCGTGTCTTTCGTAGAGGCGGCGCGGATCGATAAGGCCGCCCTCAAGGAAGCCCCGGAGGTTTGTACCGCGCCGCATGGCTCCAAGGAGCATGTGCAGCTCCACGTGCTCGCCGAGCAGATGCCTGCGGCACAGGCTTTCGGGGGGAAGCATCCACATCCGCATATCCGGGCTCCTTTTTGGGGCCAGCTTACGGAGAGGGGAGCGGGCGGGCAATGACTTTTGCGGTATGTTTCCGGCCGCATGGAGCCGTACCCCGCACGTCATTTTGCAGGGGACAAGGGCACTGCGTCTCTCTATCTATAATCTATATATATCTCTATTTCTCCCTGCGGTCGTGTGCGGCAAGCGGAACGCTGCGGGGTTGCGGCCCTTGCCTCTCTCCCTCACAGGCGGGCGTGCCTCCGGCGGTCCCGCCGGGCATGGCTGCCCTGCCCATGCCCGCGTTTCCCGAACCTTCCCCGTTTCCAGCCCGGGGTGTCGCCCGGCAAGAAGGCGGCCCTCCCGAGCGTGACGGGGAGGCCGTGGGGAACCCCTGCCCCGGGTGCTTGTCAAGAACCCTGTGAAGGACCTCACCCCCAGCCCTCACCGAATTCCGCCCCGCGAGAACCCGGCGCATGGCGTGAGAGGCGTGAGCAGGCCGGGCGGGGAGGCCGGATTCCCGCCGTTTCGTGAAGGCCGAAAGCGCCCCTCCCGGCGCGGACCGGAAGGGGCGTTGCCCGGGGCGGAGGGGAGCCGCCCGCCGGGACGTGTGGGGAAGGCGCTCCTGGCCGCGCCTTCCCCCGGCTGTTACGCCGCGTCAGGGGCCGGGCCGGTGCCTGCTCCGGCCTGTCCTTCTAGAAGCGGTAGCCAAGGCTGAGGGTACACTTCAGGTTGTTCTTTTCGGCCTCATAGCCCGCCTTGCGCCACAGGTCCTCGTCCATGTCGAGGCGGATGTAGCCGAGTTCCAGATAGAGCGAGAGGTCCTTGTAGACCTTGTATTCGGTATCGAGGTTCACTTCCACGGCCCGGTCGCCCGTGGTCAGGTAGATCATGCTGGCCTGCGTGTCCTGCGGGTTGTCGATCATGCCCTTGCGCACCATTTCCTTGTCGTTGGTGCCCTGATAGTAGACCACGCGCAGGACGTGCGAGAGGTCTTCCACAAAGGAAACGTCCTTCAGGCGGGCCATGATCGCCCACGTGCCGGAGATGCCGTAGCCGAGGGTCTGGGCCGCGCCGCCGTAGTTGGTGCCGTCGAAGCCGTAGGAGGTCACGTAGACGTCCGGGTCGATGGAGGGCAGGCGTTCGGAACCGTTATAGGGGTTGTCGTCGTCGCCCGAGGCATACCAGAAGAGCAGGCCGGGGGTGCCCCAGCCAAACTTGTATTCGCCGGTAAGGGCGGCGTACCAGCCCGCGCGCTTGACGTCGAAGCTGTGCCCGTCGAGGCGGCTGGTGCCGAGATCGATGCTGCCGTAGGCCGCGTCAAAGGCGATGCGGAAGGGATCGAAGTAGGTGATATCCGCCGCGATGCCGCCGTACCACGCCTGACCGTGGGTGTCGTCGCTGTCCGCTACGATGGCGGCCGTGGCCTTGAGCGGCAGGAGCCCCTGCGTGGCGATGGTGCCCAGATCGAAGTTGCCGCCCTTGAAGCTGTCGCGGCCGATGACGCCGAACATGCCCCACGGGGTCACTTTCACGCCGTCGAAGGTCAGGGGCACGCTCAGGCCCGCGAAGTCCATGGCGTCGTGGGCGTTGTTGACCGCGCGGTCGGGATCGTTGTCGTTGGCCGCGCGCAGCCAGAAGAGGTTGGTGCCGACGTTCGGGGTGAACTGGTTGTGGATGCTGATGCCCGGCGCGTCCGCATCAAGGATGGGCGAGCCGATGCCCGTAAAGTTGGGCAGGGTGTACTTTTGCAGACCCACGCGCACCCGGGCGTCCGTGTTCGGCACGACCCAGTCCACGTAGCTGTAGCGGACCTTCACTTCCTTGCCGTCCGTGCCGAGGGACGCGCCCTGACTCGTATAGCCCCAGTTCTGGTGCCCGATTTCAAAGAAGACCACGCCCTTCAGGTTTTCGGAGGCGATGACGTCGATCTGCGTGCGGAAACGCGAGGCTGCGCGGAAGTTGTCGTCATGGTTGCCTTTCTCGAAATTGCGATCCGCCCACGAGACGCGGTGCTGCCACAGGCCGGAAGCCTTGATGTCCGCCGCCTGAGCGCCGAGGGACGCGCCGAGAACGAGGCCGGCCGCGAGGAGCAGGGTGACGAGTCTTTTCATGATGTTCCTTCCTTCCGTGTTAGAGGGTTCGTATGTTCACCGCCCCCGTTCGGGCGGCTTCCTTGCGTTTTGGGTTTGTCTTGTCCGGGAACCGTTCCTTCCCGGCCTGTGCCCCATGCCCCGTGTGGTCTCCCGGGGCGGCCTTCTTGTTCAGGGAGCCTCGGGAGGCCCCCCGCGCGGCGTGCCGCGTGCGGGGAGCCCGGCGGGGCAGGAGGAGGCCCCGCCGCTGGAGAAGGCTAGAAGGCGGGCTTGCGGATCATCTTCAGGAAGTGCATGGCGATGGGGGTGACGCAGAAGACGCCGACGAAAATCCACATCATGGGGAAGCCTTCCACGGGGACGAAGGGCATGGACCACGAGATCGGCTTGAAGAGGATGAGGGCGAAGACATTCATGAGCCCCACCTCGACGGCCACGGAGGTTTCAAAGTCGGGGTCGACGATGCGCAGGAGCAGGAGGCCCGAAGCCGCCGTGCCGGTGCAGTAGCCGAAAAGGGTCAGGCCGCGCTCGAAGCCGTATTCCGGCGAGCGGCGCCCGAACCACAGGCAGATGAACAGGGTGATGATCGTGCCGAGCACGATGGCGATGAGGAAGGGCGCGGCCACGCTTTCAAGCTCGGTGACGTGGATGCCCATGAAGACGCCGCAGATCATGAAGTCGACGGTCGCGCCGGTGAGACGGCGGGTGGTTTCGCCGTCGATGAGGTGCAGGATGTCGATCTTGCCCATCGCCTTGCGCAGGAGCATGGCGAAGAACATGCCCCACGCGAAGATCATCCCGATGCCGAGGCCGTTGATGCCCTTGGGCATGTAGCAGAACCACGCCACGCCGAAGGCGTAGGCCGCGCCGTAGAGGGCGGCCATGAGGCCGAGGTGGAAGCCGATGGTGTCGATGTTGGCCGGGTGGGTGGTGTGCTGCGCGCAGGAGGGATTATCGCCCTTGTCCATGAGGCCGCGCAGGAAGCAGTTGGGCAGGACCGCGCCCTTGTCGAGGGTGCACCAGCCGCGCTTGACGCCGTAGTAGGCCAGCGGCACGCCCACGAGCCCGGCCACGAGGAAGCCCACCGCCGCAAAGGCCAGCCCGATGTTCAGGGCGTTGGAAACCTGAAAGGTCGTTTCCCAGATGGAGGCGTAGGCCTGCGTCTGGCCGGGGCCCTGCGTGAAGCCCGCGCCGAGCAGATAGCCGTTGCCGGTGAAGAAGTCGCCGCCGAAGAGCGTCTTCCACACGTCGAACGTCACCTTGCCCACCAGCGCCTGCGCCGAGAAGAGCATCCCGAAGATGAGGGCGATCCACAGCCCGCCCCGGGCCACCACCTTGTTGCTCGTCTCCTTCTTGGTCTGGAGCAGGCCGATGCCCACGAAGCCGAAGGCGAAGAGATGGAAGGTGATCGTGCTGAAGACGCTGGGGGTGATGGTCTTCCAGCCGATGGAGCTGGGCATCCCGATCCAGCCGAGGTTGATCATGGCAAAGCCGATGATGCCGCCGATGAGGGAGGCGGGAAAGAGCAGCTTCTGGAAAATGCGGACCTTGGCCCGGATGATCGTGCCCACCATAAGCAGAATGCCGATCCAGCACAGTGCGCCGAGGTAAGGGTAAAACGTGGATTCCATATCGTCTCCTTCATCTGGTTGTGGTTGCGGCCCCCGGGCGTCCTCACGGCCCGGGATGCCGGGAAGCGGAAGGCGAGGAAGGGGTTGACCTTCCGCTCCCCGGCGGAGGGTTGCCCCATGGGAGGGGCTGCCCTTGCGCGCGGGCCGTGCTCAGGCCCGCGCCTTTTGGGACGTTTGATTCGCTGGTCCCGACCCGCCCGTCAGGGTCGCCCGAAAGGGCATTCGCCCCGGGCCCCGTGGGGACGGTGTGCTAGTCGAGCGAACCGTAGACGATCTCGTCGCCCACGATGGTGGCGAGGACGCGGATGTCCTTGATGGTCAGGGGATCGACTTCCAGCGGGTTCTCCTCAAGGACGACCATGTCCGCGAGCTTGCCGGCTTCGAGGCTGCCCTTGATGTTTTCCTCGCAGGCTTGATAGGCGGCCCATGAGGTCACGCTGCGCAGGGCCTCCATGACCGGGATGGTCTGCCCGGCCCCGAGCGTGCGCCCGCCGCTGGTGCGCCGGTTGACGGCGGACCAGACCGAGAGCAGGGGATCGATGGGCGTTACGAAGGTGTCGTTATGGTTGCTGAAGAGGATGCCGCGCCGCACCGCGCTGCGCAGGGGGCTGATGCGTTCGGCCCGGTCCGGCCCGAGGAAGATTTCGTAATGGCGGTCGCCCCAGAAGTAGGTGTGGACCACGAAGAAGGAGGGCACCACGCCGAGCCGCTTGATGCGGTCAAGCTGGTCTTCGCGCACGGTCTGGCAGTGGATGACGATGTGACGGGCGTCGGCGCGGGGATAGCGCTTCTGCGCTTCCTCATAGGCGTCGAGGATCATCTGGATGGCGTCGTCGCCGTTGCCGTGGATGGCGATCTGCCAGCCCTGCCGGTGCAGCTCGACCACGCGGTCGGTGAAGGAATAGGCGTGTTCCATCGGATAGCCGCGCCAGTCCGCGCCGCCGGGCAGATCGTAGATGACCTTGTGGTAGGGGTTGCTCAAATAGCCGGTGTAGCATTGCAGGCTGCCGTCCGCGAGCAGCTTGACCGCGCCGAGGCTGATCTTCTTGTCGGCGGTGAGCTGCGTGCCGGAAACGTGCGTGTTGAACTGGGAAATATCCATGCGGGACGCGCCGGGCAGTATCTGCACGCGGTTTTTGAGCAGCCCGCGTGCGTGGGCCTCTTGCAGCGCCTTCCAGTCGTCCCGCGCCGTGAAGCCGTCCTGCGCGCTGGTCACGCCCTTGGCGGTATAGGCGGCGCAGGCGGCCTTGATGCCGTTCATCCAGTCCTCGTCGGAAGGCGAGGGGATGTGGCGGAACAAGGGCTCGCGTGCCGGGGGTTCCTCAAGCACGCCGTTGGGGTTGCCGTGCTCGTCGCGGCGGATGACGCCGCCCACGGGGTTGGGGGTATCCTTGGTATAGTTGGCCAGCGCCAGCGCGCGGCTGTTGCAGGTGGACAGGTGCCCGGAGACGTGGCGCAGCAGGACCAGATGATCCGGGGCCACCTCGTCGAGATCAGAGGCCAGCGGATGGCGCTTGTCCTCAAGGCCGGTGTCGTCGTAGCCGAAGCCGATGATCCATCCGCCCTTCGGGGTTTCGGCGGCTTTGCGGCGGACGAGTTCCTTGATTTCCGCGATGTTGCGCACGCCGCCCACGGGCGGGGAGGAGAGATCAAGCTGGGTCGCGGCCATGAGCCCGGCCGAGACGAAATGGCTGTGTCCGTCGATGAAGCCGGGAAGCATGGTCCGGCCGCGCAGGTCCGTGATGACCGTGTCCTTTCCGGCGAGGGCCATGATTTGGCGTTCCGAACCCGCGGCGAGGATGATCCCGTCCCGGACGGCGAGGGCTTCGGCCCGGGTGCCGCCGGAATTCATGGTCAGAATGGTCCCGTTGCGGTAAATGTGGCTTGCCGTTTCCATGTCTTCTCCTTTAGTCGGTTACAGGGACGAAAAAGGGGCTTTCCGCCGCGTCCCGCTCGCGTATCGTCATGGTGGCGGCGAAGGCGAGCAGGAGCAGGGCGATCATGAGCGCGTAGGCGGGGCCGTAGCCGCCCGTGAGACTGTGTGAGAGGCCCACGGCGGCGTAGCCGAACGACTTGATGCAGGCGAAAACCGAGACATACTTGTAGACGTGGGGGAACTGCCTCTTGCCGTAGAGGTAGGCCACCGTAGCCGGGAAGACCGTCCACACCCCGCCCATGCAGATGCCGTATCCCGCCACGAACAGGGCGATGTTGGGGATGGAGAGGGGAAGGAAGATGAAGGACAGGGTGATTGCGTTGGACACGAAGAGGAGCTTGGCGGTCATGAGCGGGGTGAGGCGGTCGCAGACCCAGCCCCAGGCGTATTTGCCGAAGGCCCCGAAGAGCGCGGTCAGGCACATGAAGGCCATGGCCGTGTAGGAATCCATGCCGCTGTCCACGAAACGGGGCTTGAGCTGGCTCAGCACGCCGCCGAGCGAGAAGAGGGCCACGCCGAAGGACGCGCCGACGATCCACAGGGCCCGGCTGTGCAGCAGATCGCGCCAGCCGAAGGGGGCTTCGCCCGTTTGCAGGGGCGCGTTTTCCACGGCGCGGCAGGGCAGGCCGTCCGGGGTGAGGCCGAGATCGGAGGGCTGGTCGCGCACGACGAGCCAGCAGATGGGGAAGAGCAGGAAGGCGAGGCAGCCGAGCAGGGTGTAGGCCCACGTGACGCCCACGCCCTCGATGAGCAGCAGGGCCGCGAAGGGCAGGAAGGCGCCCGAGAGCGAAGTGCCCATGTTGACCAGCCCGAAGGCCCGCCCCCGCGAGAGCGCGAACCAGCGGTTCATGAGCATGGTGGCCACGACGCCCCCGCAAAGCTGGCCGCAGACCCAGACCACCGCGAGCAGCCCGGCGAAGAGCCACAACTGATCCACATGGCCGAGGGCGATGTAGCAAAGCCCTCCCACGAAGGCGCCGAGGGTCATGATCAGGCGGATGCTGACGTGGTTTGTGAGGATAATCCCGAAAGGCATGCTCAGGGTCATCATGATGGAAGCAAAGCCCATCGCAAGGCCGATACCGCCCCGGCTCCAGCCGTGCAGCGCCGCGAGCGGCTCGATGAAGGCGTTCATCACGTAGAAGACGCTTCCCTGAATGAGCAGATTTCCGCATGAGCCGATGGCGGCCACTTTCCAACCGTAGAACACGTCAGCCTCCTAACACGTCGAGATGCCTTGCTAAGAGCAAGCCGTATGCCAGAAGGGGCTGCGCGCGGTTTTCGCTAGTGAATAAATGGACTTGCCGACGGCCCGGGCCTTTTCCGCCCTGCTCCCGGGATTTCCAGGGATTGGAATATTCCAATTCTTGCATTCGTTTTTCTATAGATTATAATTGACAGGGCGCAGCGGGGAGCGGCGGGGCACAGGTCATCCGTCACCCCTCATGCCCCTTTTCCGGCTTTAGCCACTTGAACGGGCGTCGCGGTGAAACGGGGAACCACCCGCTATACGGTTGATTTCTCGCTCTGCGCGGGAGGCGGTGGATGGTGCCGCCGAGGATCGGCCCGAGGATGGGATTTTTCGCCCGGCGCGTGCGGTGGGGCGGAGACGGCCCTTGTCCGGGATGCCTCCTCCTGCGGCGTAGACGCGCTTGCGAAAAAACAGCCTTGCGCCGGATATCCCGCGAGAGCACGGGCGGCTCCGCTTGAGCGTTTTTCGTTTGAGCGTTTCGTGAAGAGCCGGGCGGGACGAATGGCCGAAGGCCGGAGAGGAGCCCGCGTAGGCTCCCCTTCCGCAGAGTTGGGCTGGGCCGGACGGAGAGACGCCTCTCCAGCGAGGGCGGGCAGGAAAAAGAACGCGCCCCTGCTGCGGAGGTGCGGGGGTGCGGGCAGAGTGCCCCATGCAGGCAGGCGCGCCGCCCTGTGGGGCCACCCCGCCGGGACGCCGGGATCGCGTTGTGTTTCCGCGCATCGCCCGTCCGCAGGAGCAGCAGGCACGGACAGCGTGCCCCTGCTGGCCGATGGTGCTCCTTGCTGCGGGGTCCGCTTGGAAAACGTCATCGAGAGGGCGCTCATCCTGCCATGAGCCCTTTGGCTGCGGGGTCCGCTGCCGAGGTCCCCGACCCGTTACGGTTCCGGTGGTCTCCATGCCGACAGACGGAGGGCCCGCCCGGTTGCGAGCGGCATGTCCCGCGTTTGCACGGTTCGCAGGCAGGTGCGGCGTCCGCTTCCTGCCGACACGCGCCTCTTCCGCCCGCACGGTCCGGGCGCTTCGGCGCACATTTCATTCCGAGAACCTTCTCACACTTACCCGGGAGAAACCCATGTCCGCTCATTTCATGTCGTCCCCCCTGCTCTGGCTCCTGTCGTACCTGCGTCAGGAACGCTCTGCCCTTGCCCTGACGCAGCTTCTGGAAAGCCCCGCCGTACAGGTGGAGCAGGGGCTCCAGTCGCTGGCCGAGGCCGGGTTCGCCGCGCAGGACAGGGAAACGCAGCAGTGGAGCCTGACCCCGCAGGGTCAGGAGAAGGCTCTCTCTCTCTCTCTCTCTCTCTCTCTCTCTCTCTCTCTCTCTCTCTCTCTCTCTCTCTCTCTCTCCCTCTCTCTCTCTCTCTCTCTCTCTCTGATTGGTTAAGGGATTGCGAGCAGCGGCGATACGCGGCGGCTTGCGCGGGCGGCGTGGAGCGGATGCGTCGTCTCCTGACCCGGGCGGAGACGGCGGGGGCCGCAGCCTGCCTTGAGCTTCTGCTTTCGCTCTTGCGCGGCTGGCAGGAGGATGGGGTGGACCCCGCCGAGGCGTCGGCCTTCACGGATACGGCGCTCGCGGCGGCGGACGTGGCTTTCTATCTGATGAAGCATGTGGCCGAGTCCTCGGCCTGCCTTGAAACGGCCTCGCGGCAGGCCCTCGCCGCCGGGGACAGGCGCACGCTGACGCTGCTGCGTTTCGTGCGGGGCTGCGCGCTCTTCTTCTCGGGGAAGGTCAGCTTCGACCGGACGCTCGCGGCCATGAACGAGGCCATGGACCTGCTCGAAACCCTCGACGACGAGGAACTGAGCGCACGGGCCATGCCCTTCCTCATCCTCATCCATTTCGTGCGCGGGAACTTCCGGCAGGTGGTGCTCTGGTACGAGCAGCTTCAGAAGAACGTCTACAAGCCGGTGCTGCCCTTCATGGACTCGCAGCTCGTCCTGCAGGCTTCCTCCTCGGCGGCCTATCTGGGGCACTTCGCGCACGCCGCCGGGATGATCCGCTCGGCCATCAGCACGGCGGAACTGAACGGGCAGATCATGGGCGCGCAGCTCTGCCGCCAGCACATGGGCATCCTGCTTGCCTACATGCGCCGCGAGGCCGAGGCGCGGGAGGCGCTTGAGGGGGTCATCGCCCAGTCGACCATGACCGCCAACCCCAAGCTGATGCTGCGGGCTTTTGCGGCGCTGGCGCTCTGCCACGCGCAGTCCGGGGAGGCGGAGGCTTCCTACAAGGTCTTTTCCCACGCGCTGGGGCTCGCCAAGCGCAACATAGGCTTTTCGCTGTCCTACAATTATTTGTGGATACTGGAACTGGCCATTCTCTATGATCTGCACGGCTTTGCCCCCCTGCCGGGCATCGACGCCGACGATCTGCTCGAAAAGAGCCGCCACAGCCCGAGCCCCATGATGCGCGGGCACGCCCTGCGCTGCGAAGCCGCGCGTATGCTCCAGCGGGGGCGCGCGCCTCGGGAGGCTCTGGCCCTCCTTGACGAGAGCCTTGTCTGCCTTGAGGAGGCGCGCACGCCTCTTGAGCGCGCGTTCACGCAGGAACAGCGGGGCCGGGCGCTGCGGCGGCTGGGCGATGAGGAGCGGGCGCGGGAGGCGGAGATGGAGGCGGCGCGGCTTTTCGGCGAGCTTGGCATAGGCAGGCAGATCGCGGCGCTCCCGGCGGACGCGGGCTTTCCGCTGCTCGAACGCTGCTCAAGCGAGATCGCGGCCATCCTGGACTGGGAAACGCCCGGGGCCTTCGGCTACCAGCTCGCCGCCTGCCTGCGCCGCCTGCTGCGCGGGGAGCGGAGCGCCATTTTCCGGTGGGAGGGGGAGGGGCTGGCCTGTCTGGGCTCATGCAACATTTCGGCCTCGGAAATCTTCGCGGAGGGCTTCGCGCCGAACCGGGAACTTATCGCCGCCCGCCTTGTGGAGGAAGAGCCTTTCGCCGCCGTGCGCAACGGCCTCGATACCGTCTGCATCCCCGTGAGGGCCGGGGAGGGCGTGCCCTGTCTGCTCTACGTCGACAGCGAGGCCACGGCCAGCCGCCTGCGCCGGGTCGCCCCCGAGGATTTGCGCGCCATCGGCTTCCTTTTCGGGGCCGAACTGCGCAACGTCCTGCGGCTCGCGGAACTGAGCCGCCTCAAGGCCGAGGCGAGCCGGATTCAGGCCGTGAATGATCTGACGGAAGAGGGCAGGCTGGAGGTATGGGGCCGCAGCGCCGCGTTCCGGCACTGCCTTGAGCGGGCGCGGGTGGTGGCGGCTACGGATGCGCCCGTGCTCCTGCTCGGGGAAACGGGCGTGGGCAAGGAGGTCATGGCCAACTTCATCCACCGGAACGGCGGCGGCAAAGGGCCCTTTGTGGCCGTGCACCCGGCCTCGGTTTCCGAAACGCTCTTCGAGAACGAATTCTTCGGCCACGAGAAGGGCGCGTTCACCGGCGCGGTCACGCGCAAGATCGGCCTTTTCGAGCTGGCGGACAACGGCACGCTGTTTATCGACGAGGTGGGCGACGTGCCCATGAACATGCAGATCAAGCTCCTGCGCGTCCTTCAGGAACACACCTTTATGCGCGTAGGCGGCACCAAGGAAATACGCTCCTCCTTCCGGCTCATCGCGGCCACCAACCGCGATCTGGCGCAGGCTGTGCGCGAGGGAAGCTTCCGCGAGGACCTCTATTATCGCATTTCCGTGGTACCGCTGACCATCCCGCCCTTGCGCGGTCGCCTTGAGGACATCGAGGAGATCGTCACCGCCTTCATCGACTATTTTTCCCGGCGTTACGGGAAGCGCGTTCCGCTTCCCGACGAGGCGGCCTTTGCCCGGCTGCGCGCCTATGCGTGGCCCGGCAACCTGCGCGAACTGCGCAACGTGGTGGAGCGCGCCGTCATCCTGCACTCCGGCGGTCCCTTGGCCCTGATCCCGGCGGCGGCTCCGGCCCGGGGCGGAACGAAGGCGGAAGAGGACGCCTCGCTCTACGCGGACACGCCCACTCTCGAAGTGCTGCAACGGCGCTATATCGAGCACGTCCTGAAAAAGACCGGAGGCCGCGTCTGCGGCCCGGAAGGGGCCGAGGGCATCCTCGGCATGAAGCGCTCGACCCTCTACCTCAAGCTGCGCCAGTACGGGATCAGCACGCGGGACAGCCGCACGTAGGGGGCCGCCCTTCCGTCCCGCCGTGCCGGGCATTCCGCTGATCCACCGACGATGCCCGCAACATCCCGCCGTGCCGGGCGGTCCGTCGAGTGGCTGACGATGCCCGCCGGACATCCCGGCAGGGCTGCGGGGCCGCCGGGGGCGGGATCATGCTAAACCAATAAAGGCCCGTTTTTTGGCGTGATTCTCTGTACTTTGTCAGGATGGTTTCCACATCCTCCTGAAAATGAGGACAGGCAGAAGAGCGTTCACAGGCTCTAGGGCGGGGTCATGAAGATGAGCCGCCCGCTTTTCTTGTAGATGCCGAGGACGCAAAGCTCGTCCCCACGGCGGCCCATAAGGGCGGCGCTTTCCGGGGCGGCCAGCCCGGCGCATTCGTCGAAGAGGCTTTCGGGCATGAAGATGGCGGTCCCCGCCGTGCCCCCGGCCTTCAGGACGTTGTCGAGCAGCCCGTCAAAGAGGCGCAGACGCTCGCCCTTGCCGACGCCGTGCCGGGCGATGTCCAGAAAGTCCGTTATCCTCCCATCCTGATCCTTATACCATGCCGCCACGAAGCCCCGCTTGCGCAGGAGCGCCCGCAGCTTTTCCGCGGTCCTGCCGTCCAGTTCCGTTTTCCAGCGCACGATGGCCGTTTTCCCCTGCCGCAGTTTGAGCGTGACTTCCCACGGTCGCCCCGCCCATTCCAGACGGAAATGCAGGGTGTCCGGCGTTTCGGAGAGCGGGGCGGCTTTCGACCGGGCCTCTTCGCGGTTCATCCCGGTCCGGAAGAGATCGAGGATGTCTTCCGGGGCTTCTTCGGCGCGCAGCGGGAGCGGGAAGGTCAGCAGCAGGGCCGTGGCAAGGAAGAGGAACAGGCGTTTCATACGCTCCTCCTTCGGGCTCCTTGCGTCTTTTCCGAGGGGACGAGCCGGAAGGCGAAGAAGGTGCCGAGAAGGGCCACGCCGCCCATGCAGAACATGGCTGCGGGCAGTCCGTGATGATCGGCCACCCAGCCGAGCAGGGGTGCGACGATGCCGCCCATGCTGGTGGCCAGCCCGAGCGTGACCCCGGAGGCGAAGCCGATGTTCTTGGCCAGATATTTTTGGCCGAGGACGACCATCGAGCTGAAGGGCGCGTAGAGCGAGAAGCCGAGCGGCAGGAGCAGCGCCAGCGCCAGATGGATCGACGTGACGGCGGGCGCGGCTGCGGCGGCGATGTCCGCAGGGGCGGGCTGGGGCGTCAGGAACGGCAGGAAGAGGGAGAGCGGGGAGGCTTCGGGTCCGGGGATCAGCGCGAAGGCGAAGATCGAGGGGATAAGGAGCAGGTAGGAAAAACGGATGATGCGCAGATAGCCGAAGCGGTCGGCCATGAGGCCGCCCACGAAGTTGCTCATGACCCCGAAGGTGCAGAAGCAGGTCAACGCCAGCGCCCCCGCCGTCTTGGACTGGCCGAAGGTGTGAATCCAGTAGAGCGGGATGAAGGTGTTCAGGCCCACGAAGAGGATGGAGCGCGTCATGATGGCGAAGGTGAGTTTCGAGAATTCCTTCCAGTCGTTGCCGCCCTGTGCGGCTTCGGGAGAGGGCGACGCGCCCCGGGCGGCGGCGTGGGGGCTGTCCATGTGGCTGATCTGGCGCAGGAGCACGGCGGCCATGACCGTGGAAAGGAGGCCGAAGACAAGCGTCCCGGGCATCCCGAAATGGCTGACCGCGGCCACGGCGAGGATGGGGCCGAGCACGAAGCCGCCGTTGCCGCCCATGGAGAAGAGGCTGATGCCCGTGCCCTTGGAGGCCCCGGAAACCTTGTTGGCATAGCGCGCGCCTTCGGGATGGAAGAGGGCCGCGCCCACGCCGCTGACGGCGATGGCGGCGAAAATGGCCCAGTAGCCGCTGAGAAAGCCTATGCAGGCCAGACCGCCCCCGGCCAGCAGCACGCCCGCCGGGATGAACCACGGCTTGGAAATCTTGTCGGAAAGGTAGCCGAAGGCGGGCTGGATGATGGACGAGAGGCAGGAATAGGCGAACATGAACCCGGCCGCCGCCTGATAATCGAAGTGATAGGCCGCGATGAGGAAGGGCAGCAGCGCCGGAAGCGCCCCGCCGTTCACGTCGCACGAGAGATGGCCGAGCGAAACGAGGAAAATCTTTTTTTTGTCCATGTCGCACCTGCGCGCTGGAAATTGAGGGCGTCGCCGCCGGAGGAAATTGATAGTGGGCAAAGCCCGCCCAAAAAGCAAGGGAGGATGCCGCCCGGCGAAGCAATCCCCGTACCAGCGCGCCCCGCGTGCGCCAAGATCGGAGCGGAGGGGGCCGGTTCCTGCCCGAGGGGGCGGGATTTTGCGGCGTCGGGCCTTGCTCCGCCGAGAGGGGATACCGGACGTGGCCTCCTCGTCCGGCGGGTGCGGCCCGTCCTTTTTTGGGAAAAATTCCAGATATTGGAAGGCGTTTTCCACGAAATGGAATCACTCAGGCCGGGGGACGCCCCGCCGTCGGGGGTACTCCGCCCGTCTTCACGCGGGGGAAAAGGCTGTTTTCGCCAAGGCCGCGCGTCCGTGGCACGCCGCCCCTCCCTGTCCGGGGAAAGGCCGGTCGAAGCTCCTCTGCGCCGGGGCACCCTGACCGACAATCCGAAAGGTGAATGCCTTCGTGCGCCGCTCTCCCCGGGCCGGGGGCACCCTGCCCATGCTGCGCCCGATGTCGAAGGGGCGGAGAAGCTCCCCCCGCGCCGGGCCGGGGGCACCTTCTCCACGTGCGGGAAAGGTTGAACGCAAGCTGCGCATCGTCAAGGAAGTGCTCCCCTTTCCACGCGCACGGAAAAGTTCGGTACCGTCGGTTTCCTTGAACCCTCTTCTCTGCACTCCCTTAACGCACGCGGAAAGGTTTCCCGCTGGCTCGCCGGCATCTGCTGCTCGGGGCACCCTTTCCACGCGCGGGGAGAGGGTGCCCCTTGTTACAGGTGCCGCCCTTGGTTCGCCTTTTCCACGCGCGAGGAAAGGGGCGCCCCACGGCACCATCCGCTAGGGCTAGGGCCTGCACCCGGGGAGGAAGACGCCGCGCCGGGCGTCGTCGAGAATCCGGCCTTGGTCGTAGGCCACCCGGCCGCGCAGGAGCACGGTGCGGTGCCTGCCGAGGCAGGGCTTGCCCGCAAAGAGGCTGTAGTCCACGGCCATGTGCTCGTTTTTCTCGGGGATGATCCAGTCCGCGCCCGGCTCCACGATCACCGCGTCCGCGTCCGATCCGGGCCGCAGCATTTCTTCTCCTACGGAGGGGGCGGTGCGGTTTGCCTCCCCCAGCCGCCCGCTTTGTAGAGGACGGATGGGAACCCGAACCGGAGGGATGCCCCGTCCCGTGCGGCGGGGCGGTCTGCCGCCCTTGGGAAACGCGGCGGGGCACCGTCTTGTGCGAGGGCGGGCCTTTTCCGGGCCGGGTCAGACGCCAATCCCCGCCGGAGCCGGGCGGGCCGCTTACCCTGCGCCGGGCGCGCCGCCGCATCCGGCAGGCGGACCCGTTCCCGTGCCGCCGGGCGACTCGGCAGGATCGCCAAAAGCTATATACTACCTTGATAGTATTAAGAAAACTGCAAGCGGTGCGAAGGCTGTTTCCGTACTCAAATCAATATGTCGAAAAACTCGGGATGGCACGCGCTCAAGGGGCGGCGTCGCGTTTCGCGTCGTCGAAGGCGGCCCCGGCGGGGGCCATGAGCTGGGCGGCCTCGTTGTAGAGCATGGTCGTCTCGATGGAGGCGTGCCCGGCCAGCGCCTTGATGCTTTCCAGCCGTACCCCTTTGCAGGCGAGGGCGGTAAAGCACGAGTGCCGGAACCAGTGGGGCGAGACTTCGGGGCGTCCCATGAGGATGGTCACCCATTTCTTGACCATCTGGTAGAGGGCGTAACGCTGGATGGGCTGATCCGGCTTGCGCAGGTTCCCGAAGATGGGGCGGTTGGAATCGGTCCCGGTGCGCTCGCCGTAACGCCGCAGCCCTTCGTCGATTTCGCGGGGCAGGTAGACGCGCCGGGCCTTGCTGCCTTTGCCCATGACGTCGAAATAGCGGTGCCCCTGCCATTCGATGATGTTTTTCCAGCGCAGGGAAACCGCCTCCTCGCCGCGCAGCCCGGTCATAAACAGGGTTTTCAGGAGCAGGATGTCGCGTTCCGGGGCCTGATGTTCGGCCAGACGGTCGAAGAGGGCGGCCATTTCGCTTTCCGAAAGGCTGTGCGAGAGATGCCCCGGCATGGAGGCCGCGGTGTCCGTGCGCCGCCGCTTCAAAAAGGCGGTGGGGTTGAGCGGGATGGCTCCGGTGGCGGCGAGGCGGTTGAAAAAGCTCTTCAGCGCGCCGATGATCGTATTGATGGAACGGGGCTTCAGGCCCTTGGCCCGGCAGTGGCGGACAAAGGCCTCCACGTCTCGGGCATTGACGTTCAGGGCGCTTTTTCGCGTGTGATTGAGGAAGGATGCGATATGGCGGCAATAGCCGTCGATGGTGTGCAGGGAATGATCGTAGGTGGCCATGAGAAAGCGCAGAAGCAGCCGTTCGTCCGGGGAGAGATCGTCTTGCATGGCGACAAAGGCGGTGGCGTCCTCATAGTCGAGGCTTTCCTCAAAACGCCGCATCAGCCGCAGATGATCGATCTCCGGCCACGCCTCGGCGGGGCTCGTTCCGGTGGCAGGATCGGGGAGCATGGACATGCGCGTTCTTCCTTTCTGAGGGGCGGCGGGGCCCGAAGGGATTTTGACGCAGCATAACCGCTTGCCGTTCAAAAGGAAAGGGCGCGCCCCGCATGGTCAGGACATCCGGGGGGAGGATCGGGCGGCGCGGCCTCTGGTTGTCCGGGGCCTGCCGCCCGTGCTGGCTGGCTCCGGTACGCCGTCGGGCTCGGCCACGGTGCGAAAAGGGCCTTCCCTTGTGGTCCGCATGGCCTTAGGGACGCGTTCTTTATGGAAGAGACCACCGCCCTGCACAAGAGATGGTCCACATGGCCGTAGGGACGCGCCCCCGCCGTTTCGCGGGTGTCTCTAGTCGTCCCGTCCCCATCCTTCAAGGAATGCTTTAAGTCCATCCGGGCCGTCCCCTTTCCGCCCCGGGCCGGGGAGGGGATGAGCGGCCCCCGCATCCGGCCTCTCGGCGGCGGTGCGGCTTTGGGCCTTTTCGGGGAGGATCATGTCGAGGTAGGCGCGGTAGAGCCCGGCCATGTCCAGCGGGGCCGCCTCCCTGAAAAGGCCCTGCCACAGGAGCCCCTGCATGATCGGGGAAACCATGAGCTGCGGGAAGTCTTGCAGGGCGGCGTGCGGGGCCTCGTGCGTGGCGCGGCGTACGCTCTCGCGGTGCAGTTCGAGAAGGGGGGCGACGAGGCTGTGGTAGAAATAGGTCACGAGCTTCGGGTTGTGCAGCCCTTCGGCCCAGACGAGGCGCACGATCCGCGCCGTACGCGAGCAGCCGTTGTCCGCGAGCAGGGGTTCGCAGAACCGTTCCAGCTTTTCACGCAGGGAAAGCGTGTCGTCCCCGATGATTTCCGGGGCCATCTCGCGCAGCGGACCGAGGGCCGATTCCGCCAGTCCGTTGAACAGGCCCTCCTTGTCCCCGAAATGGAGATAGAGCGTCCCTTTGGCCACGCCCGCGCGCCGGGCGATGTCCTCCATGCGGGCGCAGGCGTAGCCGCGTTCCGCGAATTCTTCCAGCGCGGCGTCGAGGATGGCCTCACGCTTCGCTTCACCTTTCTTTTTGTCCATGCGGGGTTTCGCCTCGTAAGGTGCCGGTGAGGGGACGGGAGAGCCAGACCAGCCCGGCCAGCCCCACAAAGGCCACGGCTGCCAGCCAGAACAACTCGTTGAAGCCGATGAGGAAGCCTTGCCGGGTGATTTCGTTCGCCAGCCACGCCCGCGCCTGATCCGGTGAAAGCCCGAATGCGGCGAGTTGCTCCAGCCCCTGCGTCGCCGCCGGGTTGAAGGGGGTGATGAGCTCGGTAAGCCGGGCGTGGTGCAGGGCCTCCTGCCGTTCCCACATGGTGGTGGCGAGCGAGGAGCCGATGGACCCGGCCAGCACGCGGATACAGTTCGAGAGGCTGGAAGCGCTGGCGATCTCCCGCGGCCCGAGTCCTGAAATGATGATGCTCGTCAGCGGCATGAAGTACATGGCCACGCCGATGCCCTGCACGAGCTGCGGCAGGGTGACGGAGGCGTAATCAATATCCGGCGGAAAGAGCGAGCGCATGTGGAAGGCCGCCGCGAACACGAGGAAGCTTAAGGTAACGATGACACGCATGTCCAGTCGGTAGGCGTACTTTCCGATGATTGGCGAGAGGAAGATCGGAAAGAGCCCGATGGGTGCGAGGGAGAGCCCCGCCCACATGGACGTGTAGCCGAGGCGCGTTTGCAGCATCATGGGCACCATGACTACCCCGGCGAAATAGAAGAGGAAGCCGAGGCTGATGCAGACGGTGCCCACCGCAAAGTTACGGTGCCGGAACAGGGACAAATCCACGACCGGGTGCTTTTCGGTGAGTTCCCACGCCACAAGCAGGATCAGGCCGATGACGGTGAGCACGCCGAGCGTGACGATGTAGCCGGAGGCGAACCAGTCCTTATCCTTGCCCTCGTCGAGCATGAGCTGGAGGCAGCCGACCCCGATGATCAGGAGGATCAGCCCCACGGCGTCAATGGGATCGCGGGAGGTGGGCGTCTCGCGCCCGGCCAGCGGCAGAGGCAGCGCCAGCAGGCAGGCCGCGCCCACGGGCACGTTGACGAAGAATATCCAGTTCCACGTGGCGTTGTCGCAGATGTAGCCGCCGAGGATCGGCCCGAGGATGGGGGCGAGCACGATGGTCATGGACCACAGCGCCAGCGCGATGCCGCGCTTTTCGCGGGGATAGCAGGCCAGCAGCAGGCTTTGCGAGAGCGGGATCAGCGGCCCCGCCGCCGCGCCCTGAAGGATGCGGCAGGCGATGAGCATCCCGAGGCTGTTCGAGATGCCGCATAAAAAGGAGGCGGCCACAAAGAGGAAGGTGGACCAGAAATAGAGCCGTATTTCCCCGAAGCGGCGGGCCAGCCAGCCCGTGAGCGGGATGGCAATGGCGTTGGCGACCCCGAAGAAGGTGATCACCCATGTCCCCTGCGAGGAGGCCACGCCGAGGTTCCCGGCGATGGTCGGCAGGGCTACGTTGGCGATGGTGGAGTCGAGCACGGTCATGGCCGTGACGATGGAAATGCCGAGGGTGGCGATGACGAGCATCCCCCCCTGCAACGGCGGCATGTCCTGCGATGCGGCGCTCATGGGCGGCCTGCGGCGGACCCGGCGGCAGGCAGGGCGTTGTCGCGGATGACCGCGCCGATGACGTCTTCCACTGGGGCAAAATCCACGGCGGGAGCCTGTGAGACAAGGGCCTCGGGCACGGCGCGCTGCGCTTGGGCCAGCCCTTCGCCCGAGGCGTCGGAGGCGTCCACCGTCACCACGGCGGAAAGCCCGATGAGCAGGGGATGCTCGCGCAGGTCGGCGGGATCGATGTCGATGCGGACGGGCACGCGCTGCACGATCTTGATCCAGTTGCCCGTGGCGTTCTGGGGCGGGAGCAGGGAAAAGGCGCTCCCGGTGCCGGCGGAAAAGCCGCTTACCCGCCCCCGGTAGGTCACGGCCTTGCCGTACATGTCCACGCGGATGGTCGCTGGCTGGCCCACGCGCAGGCGGTGGAGCTGGACTTCCTTGAAATTGGCGTCGATCCACAGGTGATCGAGCGGAATGACGGTCATGAGCGGCGTCCCGGGCGAAACCACCTCGCCCGCCTGCACGCTGCGTTTGGCGATTTGCCCGGCGGCGGGGCTGTATACCGTGGTACGCCGCAAGGCGAGCCAGCAGTCGCGTACCCGTGCCGCAGCCTGACGCACGGCGGGCTGTTCCGCGAGCCCGGTGTCGAGCAGCACGGCGGCCAGCGCGTTGCGCTGTTCCCGGGACGCCGCCAGCGCCACCGCCGCACTCTCGTGGGCGTCGCGGGCGTGCCGCAGTTCCTCCGTGCCGATGGCCCGCGCCCGTCCAAGGGCCTCGCGCCGGGTGAGATTGTCTTTTTTCTGGCGCAGATCGACTTCGCGCAGCCGGACGGTGGCCTCGCTTTCCCGAAGTTCCGCCTGCAGGCGGCAGGTGTCGCGCACGGCGGAAGCCAGCGCTACAAGGGCGTGCTCATAGGCCAGACGCGCGTCCACGGGATCAAGGCGCACCAGCGGCTTCCCGGCGGCGACCCTGTCGTTGTCGTCGGCCTCCACCGAAACCACCGTACCCGCGACTTCAGGCATGATGCGCAGCACGTTCCCGGCGACATAGGCGTCGTCCGTGCTTTCTTCAAAGCGCAGGACCAGATACCACCACGCGGCCGCGCCCGCCCCGGCCAGCAGGAAGAGCGCGAGCAGCAGACACATGATTTTCCCCCGGTGGGAAACCCGACGCCGGGGGGTGGAAAAAGGGGTGTCCGTTGCCGTTGCCGGGGCGTCCTTGTCCGTGCTCATGCTGTGCTCCCTAGAGCTGTTTCATGTTGAAACTGCTCTGGCCATACGCAGATGTGGACCGCCACAACATGGCGTGGATTCTGCCAAAAACGACGTTTTTTGGCGGAATGACCACGTTGACTTCTGTAAAAAGTGACCATTCATCTGCGTTAAAAGATGGACGGGGCCGCATGCCCCCTCCGAGGGGTAAAAACTGACTGGTCAGTTTTATACTCCCCCGAAAGGTCCGTCAATCGCTCCTCCTCCGCCCGCCGGAGTCTTCGGGTGCCCGCATCCGACGCGCGAGGCCACCCAAAACCGCCCGCAGCGCGTACGGTGTTGGGACCCCTATGAAGGTACGGTGCTTTCCCCTCAACTATCCTGCAACCGGACAATGCCTGTGCTTCTATCCGGGCGTTCCGGGCTCCCCGGCAACCGCACGCTGTCGGGCGACATCCATAACGGCGCTGTCCAGGACGCGCCCACGGCCAGACGGCGTGCCCGGCCTGAGCATCGGCGTGCTCCTCCCGCCTAGACCGCGTCTCCGGCCAGACGGGAGATCGACGAGGTCGTGGTCAGCAGGTCAGGGGTTTATCAATGAAATCCTGACACGTTTCGGGCGAGGCTTTTTCAGCTCGGGCGAGGCGTTTTTCAGCAGGCTGGTCACGGTGATGACCGCCGCGTTGCCGTCTGAGGACGGTTTCGCCGTTGGAGGGCTTCACCCATCGCGAGCCCGAGGGTTCCCGCCCAGAGAAGGAAAAAGCGAAGCCGGGCGCCTCATTCCTCCACGATTTCCTCGGCCTTGGCGAGGAGCTGGAGGGGGCGGAGGATGGTGATGTGGCGATGGGCTATGGCGATGAGCCCGGCCTTTTGCAGCTTCTGGAGGAGGTCACTGACCGTGGGCTGGGTCGATCCGGTCATGGCGGCGAGCTGTTCCTGCGAGATGCGGACGGGCAGCGTGACCGGCCTTTCCCACGATTCGGCGTCCGTAAGCTCTTCGTAGACGAGGGAGATGAGCACTTTGACGAGGCGGCTCAGGACGCTGCCGGTGACGAGGTTGCTGATGCGGTCCCCGAGGTAGCGCACGCGGCTGCCCAGCATGGTGATGACCCGGCGGGCCAGCGCGTAGTTTTCTTCAAGGAGGCGGTCGAAGGCCTCGCTCGACATGACGTGGATGTCCGAGGGCATCAGCGTCTGCGCGTTGGCGCGGCGAGGGAAGTGGTTGAGGACTTCGGCGAGGCCGAACATCTCTCCGGGGCGGCGCAGGAAGAAGATGGGCTCCTTGCCCGATTCCGTGATGCTGAAGATACGCACAAGGCCCGAGGCGACGTAGAAGCAGGAGTCGCCCCGGTCGCCCTCGAAAAAGATGATGTCGTTCTTTTCGAGCTTCCTGCACGTGGCCCGGCGCAGGAAAAGTTCCCGCTCCTCCTCAAGCCCGGCGAAAAAGTCCCGTTCCTCCAGATACCACAGGCGTTCCATCTCGCCTCCCGAAAAAAGCGGCCCCCCGCAGAGCGCGGGCGGGCCGCCCTGGTGACGGGACGCCTCGCTCAGCGGATGCGGCTGACGTAGCTGTAGGTGTGTTCCTCGCCGCGGATGTCCCGGCATTTCCACGTGATGCGGTCTTTTCCCATGATCGGCCGCAAGGTGGCCTTGTAGTAGCCGAGCTGGTAGGGGATGCGCGTTTCGAGCGCACCCGAGGGGCAGGCCTTGACGCAGGACATGCAGTCCCAGCATTCGTTGGCGGCCCGGCAGTACGCCTTGCCCGTTTCCGGGGAAACCGCCATGAGATCGCCGGGACAGGCCCGTTCGCAGCAGGATTCCGCGCGTCCGGCGCAGCCCGTGCATCTGTGCATATCAACTTTTGGGGGCATGGTACACCTCGTTGTTTCCCGGCCCGGCGTCAGGCCGTGCGGCGGTCGCCGGGGATGATCTGTTCGTAGGGGCGGGTAAAGGTCGTCACCGCGCCCGTGGCCGGATCGCGGCGGCTTTCGATGAAGCAGTCGAAACGCGCGTCGTCCCGCTCGGGATAGTCCGAGCGCGTCTGCCAGCCTGCCCAGCGCGTCTCTTTGCGGGCCTTCAGGTGATGCACCACGGCCTCGGCCACGTCCACGCGGTCCATGGTTTCCATCGCCTGCATGAGCTCGTGCGGATCGCGGGCGCGCAGGTAGGGGAACTGCGATTGCAGGATGGCGATGTGGCGCAGGGCGTAGTCAAGCCGCTCCTCGTTGGTGCGGTAGAACTGGCTCACCCCGCCCGCGTACTCGTCCATGAGCCGTTGCAGCCGCTCCTTCATTTCCACGGGCCGCACGCCGTCCTTGTCGGCGGCGAGCAGGGGGGCGTAGACGCGGGCGCGCTCGCGTTCAAGCTGCGCCCCGTCGAGGGGCGGCAGCGCAAGGCCGCGCATGTAGGCCACGGCCCCGCGCGCGGCGAGCTTGCCCTCGGCGCAGCAGCCGCCCACGAATTTGTTGGGGTTGCCGCCCGCCGTCTCCCCGGCGGCGAAGAGGCCCGGCACCGTGGTCATGCGGTTGATGTCCACCCAGAAGCCGCCTCCGGTATGCCCGCCGAGGATGTAGGGATCGGAACCGTAAATCTCGATGGGCTCCCGGGTGACGTCCTGCCCCCGGCTGGCGAGGAAGAGCACGAAGGAAGGCCGTTCGTTGAGGTAGTCCTCCATCATGGCCTTGCTCGTTTCCGGGGTGAGGTGCGTGGTGTCGCAATAGCAGGGCCCGCGTCCGGCCAGCCACTCTTCCATCGGCGCGTTGGCGCGGATGTAGCGCGGCGCGGCGTCGCCGCCGAGATGGGCGTAGCGGCTCATGACCCGCTCGCCCCGGGCGTTGACGATGGGCGCGCCGTAGCCCACCGAGATGGTGTCCACCGGCCCGCAGAAATCCTTGGTGCGCGTGGCGACCCAGCGCTGTTCAAGACTCGTCAGCTCGGCCCCCTGCCTGAAGCCCATGGCATAGCCCGAGCCCACGCAGTAGGGGCACATCCATATCTGCGCGCCACTGTCGGTGCTGTCCGCCGTGTAGGACTTGTAGAGCGTGCCCGCGCCGCCCGTGGCAATGACCGTGGCCTTGGCCCGGAAGACGTAAAAAGCGCCGTCGCGCACGCCGAGGCCCATTGCGCCGACGCAGCGGCCCCCGTCCATGAGCAGCGCGGTCCCGGCCACGCGGTTGTAGACGTCGGCCCCGCTCTCGATGGCCTTTTCCGCCATGATCGGCTTGAGCTGTTCGCCGTGGATGGAAATGTCCCACTTGCCCCGGTAGCGCACGTTGCCCTGCTCGTCGCGCAGGATGGGCAGGCCCCAGCGTTCGAGGTCTTCCACGGATTCGTTGAGCTCGCGGGCGTTGGAGAGCGCCAAATCCTCGCGCAGCGGGCCGCCGCCCACCTGCGCGCGGCTCCAGCGCACGAGGTCTTCCGGCGTCTTGTCCGGGGGGATGTAGGTGTTGATGGCGTCCATGCCCGCCGAGCAGGCCCCGGAGCGCATGATCTCCGCCTTTTCCATGATTACGACCTTGAGCGAGGGGTCGAGCCGGGCCGCTTCGGTCGCGACGAAGCATCCGGCGTTGCCGCCGCCGACGATGAGCAGATCGCAGTCCACCACGCGCGTTTCGACGTCATCGAGGCTGTGCGGGCGGAAAGACTTCATGCGGGGCGCCGCAATGTTGGCCATAGTGGTTCTCCTGAAAGGTAGTGCGTGAAGGGAAGGTTATTGCGTGACGATAGGGGATTGCCGCGCCCGTTTCCATCGGGTGGGGAATAGTTTGGCGCAAGGCTCAGCGTTTCGGGCCGCGCCCCCGCACGGACCGGAAGATGATCAGGAAGGTCAGGAGCATGAGCCCCACGGCCACGGGCCGGGTGAGGAACATGGCCGGGTCCTGCTCGGAGGCGATGATCACCTGCTGGAGGGAGATTTCCCAGATGGGGGCGAGGATGAAGCCGATGATGAGGCAGATGAAGGAATAGTCGAACTTGCGCATGAAATAGGCCAGCAGGGAGAACGCGAGCATCAGCGTCACGTCGAAGGGAGCGTACTGGGCGAGGTAGGCCCCCATGACGCAGGTGAAGATGATGATCGGATAGAGGATGACGGAAGGGATACGCACCACCTTGCAGAAGAGGCGCAGGCCGAGCCGCCCGGTGAGGAGCAGGAAAAGGTTGGCGATGATGAGGCTCCCGTAGATGGCGTAGATGAACTGGGCGTTCTGCTCGAACATGAGCGGGCCCGGGATCATGCCGTGCACGACGAAGGCGCCGATGAGCAGGGCGGCGGCCATGTTGCCGGGGATGCCGAGGGTGAAGAGGGGGATGAGGCTGGAAGCCACCACCGCGCTGTTGGCGGATTCCGAGGCCGCAATGCCTTCGAGCCGCCCCTTGCCGAAGCTTTCCGGCTCCTTGGAGTGCTTGACCGCCTGATCGTAGGCGAAGAAGGAGGCGACCGGCGCGCCGAGGCCGGGGAGCGCGCCGACCACGGTCCCGGCGATGGAGGAGCGGATCAGCGTCTTCAGGCAGGCCGCGTATTCCCTGAAGGTGATGAAGCGATCCTCGGGCCGGGGGGAGAAGGTGAGGGCGGCGGCATCGTCGGCGCGGCCGATGCGGCGTTCGAGCTGCATGAGGATTTCGGAAAAGGCCAGCATCCCGATGCCGATGGGGATGAGCGAGATGCCCCGCTCAAGCTCCACGATGCCGAAGGTCAGGCGGGGCAGGGCGGAAACGGGCTCGATGCCCACCGTGCCGACAAGCACCCCGGCGGCGGCCGCGATGAGCCCCCGGGTGATGGATTTGGTACCGAGCCCGGCGATGATGGTCATGGCCATGCAGATGAGCGCGAAGATTTCCGGCGGCCCCATGTACAGGGCTACGGCGGCCAGCGGCGCGGCCACGAGGATCAGCACGAGGGTGGCGAAGGCGTCGCCCGTCACCGAGGCGTAGAGAGCCATGCGCAGGGCCTTTTCCCCCTTGCCCTGCGTGGCGAGCGGGTAGCCGTCCCACGTGGTGGCCGCGGACTCGGGCGTTCCGGGGGTGTTCAGCAGCACGCCCGAGATCGAGCCGCCGAAAAAGGCACCCTTGTTCAGCCCCACCAGAAAGCCGATGGCGGCGACGGGGGACATGTAATAGGAAAGCGGGATGCACAGGGCAATGGCCATCGGGCCGTTGACGCCCGGGATGGCGCCCGCGATCATCCCCGCGATCACGCCGAGCAGCACGAAGAGCACGTTGGCGATCTGGAGCGCCTCGCCCAGTCCGGCAAGAATCATATCAAACATCTCTTCCTCCGAAGGTCAGGGCATGGGCACGCCAAGCCCGAAACGCATGACGGCGTAGACCGTCAGCACCGGGAGCGCGGCCACCAGCGCGAAGGCCAGCGGGCGGCGCTGGCCGCAGAAATATTGGATGACGGCCATGAAAGCCACACCAGCCGGGATGAAGCCGATCCATGACATGGCGGGCATCAGCAGCGCGCAGGGGATGAGGAAGCGCGCCAGATGCAGCCACTGTATGCGCGAGGCGGCGGGGAGAGGGTCTGCTTCCGTCTTTTCCGCCTCTTCCGCTTCCGCTGATCGCGTTGCGCCGTCCGCGCCCTGTACCCCGGCTGTCCCGTCTTCGGCCTTTCCCATGACGGGGGAGGCTACCCCTGAGGTGGGAAAAGCCGAGGCGCCGGAACAGGCCACGGCGGAGTCTGCCGGGCCGCCTTCCGATGCGGTGGCGGCGTTTCCGGGGGCCGTGTGCGCGGGGCCATGACCGGGGGCCGCCCCGGTTTCGCGCCGTTCCGCACGTGAGGCGAGGACGGCCCGGACGAGCCCGAGCAGGGAGAGGGCCAGCATGAAGCCCGCCGCGATGTCGGGCAGCAGGGAGGCGGGCACGCCGTAGCCCGGATACTCGGGCGTATAGGCCGGGATAATCCAGAGGAGGAGAGTGCCGCCCGCCAGCGCGACGACGCCATAGGCCAGCATATCTCGTTGTCGTTCCGTCATGAAAGGCTCCTGTGCGGACGGCGGGCTCGCGCGCCGTCACGGGCGCATGGGTTGCGAGGTGGATGGGGACGCCAAGCTTCCCCGGAAGGGGGAAGCGGCGGCGGGCTACGGCTTGCGGCCTTGGACGGGCCGTCACCGGAGGGGAAAACCGGCGGGGCCTTTTTTCGTCCCGCCGGGCTTCCCGCCTCTCCCTGTTGGAAAGGCGGTTTTCCGCCAAGAAAAAGGCTAGCGAGAGCAGCAGGCTACCTGGTTGAGGGGTCCAGGGGAAATCATTTCCCCTGGCGGGGCCCGGGGCAGCGCCCCGGCCGCCGGAGGCATTCCCTAGGGCCGCGCCGCCTCTTCCGCGTAACGGGCCGAAGCTTCCTCCATGTAGCGCCGGGCCGCGTCCGCGCCATAGTCGACTGGCCGCATCCGCAGCTTTTCCACGAGGAAGGCGTTGAAATCCTTATTGTCCCTGAGCGCGTCCACGGCCTCGCCGAGGCGTTGGCGCACGTCTTCCGGCAGGCCCTTGGGCGCGGCGAGCACCACGTACATTTCGACGGACTCGTCCCAGCCCTGTTCGCGCAGCGTGGGGATGTCCGGCAGTTCCGAGAGACGCACCGGGGTGGTGGCCGCCAGACACTTCACCTTGCCGCCGAAGACGTAATCAAAGAGGATGGCCCCGGTGTGGCCGAGATCGGCGTGGCCGCCCATGACCGCCGAAACGACGGAAGGTCCGCCCGTGCTCGGCATGAGCGAGAGCTTCACGCCTTCCTTGGCGGCAATGCGTTTCATGGCGTCGCGGTCGTCCGAACCCTGAAACATGTAGGTCAGCCCCTTGCCTTCCTTTTTGGCCCACGCGAAGGCTTCCTTCAGCGTGGCCCACGGCTTGCCGGGATGACAGATGATGCCGCTCTGGTTCAGGCCGAGCAGGGTTATGTACTCGAAATCTCCGAGGCCGTACTTGGTCTTGACGAAATGCGGCGAGTAGGTGAACGCCGCCGTCGCGGAAACGCCGAGGGTGTAGCCGTCGGCGGGAGAGGCGGACAATTCCGTCGCCATGACGCTGCCGTGCGAACCGCCGGGCGTGTTGCTGACCAGCACGGGCTGGCCGAGGCCGTTTTTAAGCTGTTCCGCCAGCGCCCGGGTGAGCAGGTCGATCTGCGCGCCGGGCTTGGTCATGGTCAGGAGCTTCACCGGATGGTCGGGATAGGCTGCTGCGCGGGCAAATGAAGAAGGGAACAAGGACACGATGAACGCCGCGCCGAGCAGCAGGGCCGAAAGTTTGCGCATGGAGTTCCTCCTCTGCGTCACTGGTTGAGAATACATTGACAATACTCCTTTTTTTGAAAAAAGAGCAACGGTTTTCGTCCGCAAGGCGCTTGTACGCGCGAAGGCATATCGGAAAAGGCGGGCCGGGCCGGATGGGCTTCCTCCCCCGTTCTTCCGGCGGGGCTCCGGCGCATCCTCTTGGTATAAACGAGATTAGAGGATGTGCGCCGTCCGTTCTATAAGCTGGATGATATATTGTGAAAGAATCTACATTGCCATTCGTTCTTTACGTCACGAACGCTTTCTTTCCACAAAAGGCGTTTTCGCGCCGGGCGGGGCACCTTGCTCCAATACCTTCAAAAGAGAGGCTTTTTGAGAAGCCTGTCTTCCCGGTGCCCCGTGCGGCGGGCGGCCCATCCGCGACGGTTCTTTTCTAATCTGTTCAAATCAAAGGCTCTTTGCAAAAGGGCGAAAGAGCGTGGCAAGATGGCGGAACGCCTTGATGCATCGCTTTTTTTGGTCTACCGTCACGGAAAAGAGTATTGCCGCGCCTTCCCGGAGGAAGACGCCCGGACGCCGGTGCGTCCGACCCAAGACCGGGGCCGAGAGCCCCGCGAAGGTTCCGTCGTGCGGCGGCGCGGCTTTTAATATGCTTTCACAAGCATATAAAGGAGGAGAGGGAATGACTTGCACCCGAAGAGGATTCCTGAAAATGGCGGGCATGGGTGCCTTGTGCCTCACGCTGAGCCAGTTCGGTCTCAATCTCAAGGAAGCGCGGGCCTACGCCGGATCGCTCAAGATCGAAGGCGCGAAAGAGGTGATCACCATCTGTCCCTTCTGCGCTGTCTGCTGTCAGGTCATCGCCTATGTGCGCGACGGCAAGCTCGTGAGCACCGAGGGCGACCCGGATTTCCCCGTCAACGAGGGCTCGCTCTGCGCCAAAGGCGCGGCATTGTTCTCCATGTACACCAATCCGCACCGGCTCACGAAACCCCTGTACCGCGCACCCTACAGCGACAAGTGGGAAGAAAAGGACTGGGGCTGGATGCTTGAGCGCATCGCCCGCCGGGTGAAGGACACGCGCGACAAGGACCTGATCCTCACGAACGAGAAAGGACAGACGGTCAACCGTCTGGAAAGCATTTTCATGATGGGCACCTCGCACGCCTCCAACGAGGAGTGCGCCGTCATCCATCAAGCCATGCGCGGCCTCGGTGTTGTCCAGATGGACCACCAGGCCCGGGTCTGACACAGCCCCACTGTTGCGGCTCTGGCAGAGTCGTTCGGACGCGGTGCTATGACCAACCACTGGATCGACATCAAGAATGCCGATGCGGTGCTCATTATCGGCAGCAATGCCGCTGAACATCATCCCGTTTCCTTCAAGTGGATCATGCGGGCCAAGGACAAGGGGGCCGTGCTCATGCACGTCGACCCCAAGTTCTCGCGCACGTCCGCCCGTTGCGATTTCCACGTGCCGTTGCGCTCCGGCACGGACATTGCCTTCCTCGGCGGCATGGTCAACTACATCCTTGAAACGGACAGCTATCAGAAAGACTACGTCCTCAACTATACCAACGCCTCCTTCGTCGTGGGCAAGGGCTACGCCTTTGAGGACGGCCTTTTCAGCGGCTACGACGCCGCTGCCCGCAAGTACGATCAGAGCAAGTGGGCCTTTGAGAAGGGGCCGGACGGCGCGCCCGTGCGCGACGCCAGCCTGAAAAACGAGCGCTGCGTCTTCAACCTCATGAAGAAGCACTACTCGCGCTACACGCTGAAGAACGTTTCCGACATCACGGGCGTTTCCGAGGACAACCTCCTCAAGGTCTATAAGAACTTCGCCGCCACGGGCAAGGCGGACAAGGCCGGGACCATCCTCTACGCGCTCGGCTGGACCCAGCACACCGTAGGCGTGCAGAACATCCGCTGCTCCACGCTGGTGCAGCTTCTGCTCGGCAACATCGGCGTGGCCGGGGGCGGCATCAACGCCCTGCGCGGCGAGCCCAACGTGCAGGGTTCCACGGACCACGCGCTCCTTTACCACATCCTGCCCGGCTACATCGCGCTGCCGCTCTCCCCGTGGCAGACGCTCAAGGACTTCAACAAGGCCAACACCCCGGTCACCAGGCTCCCCGAGAGCGCCAACTGGTGGGGCAACAGGCCCAAATACATGGCCAGCCTGCTCAAGGGCTGGTACGGCGAGGCGGCCACCCCGGAAAACGACTTCTGCTACGGCCTCGTGCCCAAGGGCGAGCCGGGCGTGGACTACTCCTACATGTACGTCATGGACAAGATGTATCATGGGCAGATGAAGGGCGGCTTCGTCTTCGGCGTCAACCCCATGAACAGCTTCCCGAACACCAACAAGATGCGCAAGGCCCTCGACAATCTGGACTGGATGGTCTGCGCCGAGCTGCATAATTCCGAAACCACCGACAACTGGCGCAGGCCGGGCGTGGACCCCAAACAGATGAAGACGGAAGTCTTCCTCCTGCCCTCCGCGCACCGCGTGGAAAAGGCCGGGACCATCAGCAACAGCGGACGTTGGCTGCTGTGGTTCGACAAGGCCGTGGAGCCCGCCGGGGATGCCCGCAACTTCGCGGACATGTTCGTCCCGCTCATCAATCGGCTGCGCGAGATGTACAAGGCCGAGGGCGGCGCGCTGCCCGAAGCCCTGCTCAAGATGAACTGGCCCGAAAAGTACGATCCCGAGGAATGGACCCGCCGCATCAACGGCTTCTTCTGGGCGGATACCACAATCGGAAACAAGACCTATAAGAAGGGGCAGCTCGTCCCGGCTTTCGGGAACCTCAAGGAAGACGGCTCCACCTCCTCGCTCAACTGGCTCTACACGGGCAGCTACACCGAGGAGGAGGGCAACAAGTCCAAGCGCCGCGATCCCTCCCAGACGCCCATGCAGGCCAACATCGGCCTTTACCCGAATTGGTCGTGGTGCTGGCCGGTCAATCGCCGCATCCTCTACAACCGCGCTTCCGTGGACGTGCACGGCAAGCCCCTCAATCCCCAAAAGGCCGTCATCGAATGGGACGGCAAGAAATGGGTGGGCGACGTGCCCGACGGCCCGTGGCCGCCGCAGGCCGAAAAGGGCGGCAAGCTGGCCTTCATCATGACCACGGACGGCTACGCCCAGCTCTACGGCCCGGGCCGTCTGGACGGGCCTTTCCCCGAGCACTACGAACCCGCCGAAACTCCCGTGGCGCGGCATCCCTTCTCCAAACAGCTCAGCAGCCCGGTGTACAAGTTCCACACGAGCGACATGGACAAACTCGCCAAGGCCGCCGATCCGGATTACCCCATCGTGCTGACCACCTACAGCCTCACCGAGCACTGGTGCGGCGGCGGCGAAACCCGCAACGTGCCCAACCTCCTTGAGGCCGAGCCGCAGCTCTATGTGGAAATGAGCCACGAGCTGGCCAAGGAAAAGGGCATTGCCAACGGCGACGGCGTGATCCTCGAAAGCGCGCGCGGGAGCGTCGAGGCCATTGCGATGGTCACGGTGCGCATCCGGCCCTTTACGGTCATGGGCAAGACGGTTCATCTCGTGGGGATGCCCTTCGCCTACGGCTGGACCACCCCCAAATGCGGCGACGCCACCAACAGGCTGACGCTGGCCGCCTGCGACCCGAACACGACCATCCCTGAAGTGAAGGCATGTTGCGTCAACATCCGCAAGGCCGACAAGCTGACGGAAATTGCGTAATCCGCACAGGGCGCGCCCCTTCTCCGGGCGCGCCCGCCAAGGAGAAATGAGATGCCGAAAGCGTTTCTTATCGACACCACCCGCTGCACGGCCTGCCGCGGCTGCCAGCTCGCCTGCAAGGAATGGCACGACCTGCCCGCCAACGAGACCAAGCAGCGGGGGAGCCATCAGAACCCGCCGGACCTGAACCCCAACAACTACAAGATCGTCCGCTTCCACGAGCACCTCGACAAAGAGGGGAATGTGGTCTGGAATTTCTTCCCGGATCAGTGCCGCCACTGCCTTCAGCCCATCTGCGTGGACGTGGCCGACATGGCCGTGCCCGGCGCGATGGTGCAGGACCCCAAGACCGGGGCCGTGCTGGTCACGGACAAGGCCCGGCAGTTGAGCGCGGCGGACATCGCGGACATCATCCACGCCTGCCCCTACAACATCCCCCGGCACGATGCGGCCAAGGGCACCATCGCCAAGTGCGACATGTGCGTCGACCGCCTTGCGGCGGGGATGCCTCCGGCCTGCGTCAAGACCTGCCCCACCGGGGCGATGGCCTTTGGGGAGCGCGCCGAGATGCTCGAACTGGCCAAAAAACGGCTGGAAACGGTCAAGCGCCGGCACCCCAAGGCTTTTCTTGCGGACGCCGACGCCGTGAGCGTGATCTACCTTCTCGCGGAAGAGCCGGAATATTACCACGAGTACGCCACCTTCGGCTAAGCTCGCATGGAAAGGCCGACCGCGCCAGGCCGTTGGTTCCCGGGCCGCACCTGAGGGGGACGGCGAAAGCGGCGCGCCGCCGAGTTTTCCCCCGCAACGCGGCCATCGCGGCAAGGACGGCTCTGCGGCGGACGCCTTCCTGAGGCTTGCGGCCAAGGGGCCGCCTGCCGCCGCCTCTTTCCCGCGCTTCCCCGCGCGTCACCTGTTTTCCGGGCAAAGCCCCCGCCTCACTGGAGTCTTCTCATGGTCCTGTCCTGTCAAAGCGTTGCCGAAAGCATTGCGGGCATCCTCGCCCGCAGGCCCGTGCTCGAACCCGTCCTGAAAACCTTCCAGCCGCTGTTGGAAGCCCGCGCGTCCCTTCCGGCGGCCCTCGCGCCGCTGGTGCGGGAAGCGGGGTTGCGCCTGCCCGAACTGCAACCGGAACAGGCGGCGGAAGGGCGGCCCCTGCTTTTCGAGGCCCCGCTTCCGGGCCTTGGCGGGCTCTTGCGGCAGGCGGCGGAAAGCCTGCTCCCGCTCCTCATGGAGCAGGAAGCGGTTGCCCCCTATGCGGACAGGCTGCGCGGCTTCTTCCTCGGCGGAACGGCGGCGGACAGCGCGCCCGCCCTGACCGCGCTGGCGGAATGCGTGCTGCGCGGGGATGAAATGGGCTGGGAAAAGAGCGCGGTGGGCATGGGCGTCCCGCCCGAGGTGCTCACCTTCGTTTTCGATTTCCTGCTCGGCCCAGCGCTGCGGGCGCTGGCAGACGTAAGCCTCGAAGCGGGCCAGGAGGCTCCGTGGGACAAGGAGGGCGTGTGGAAAGAGGGCTATTGTCCGGTCTGCGGCTCCTTTCCTTCCATCGGCTATCTGGACAGGCCCGTTTTTGAGGAGAAGAACGCCTTCCTTGCCGGAGGCGGCGGCAAAAAACGGCTGCACTGTTCGCTGTGCGGCACGGACTGGAAATTCCGGCGCGGGGCCTGCCCCGCCTGCGGGGAAGAGGGGAACGGCGTCATGGAAGTGCTGCGCGAGTCTGGAAACGCGCAGGGCGAACGCCTCGAATGGTGCACGCGCTGCAAGACCTACTGTCCGGGCGTGGACCTGCGCGAGCGGGATACGGTCCCGGACCTCGACGTGCTCGCGCTCGGCCTTGTGCATCTGGACATGGTAGCGGCGGAAAAAAAGCTGCGCCCCCTCAACCCTTCATTCTGGAACACGTTCTAGGGGCCTCCTCCGCCGCCCGCGAAAGCCCGGCGCTTTTTCAAAAGGGCGGACGCAGGGGGAGCGAAGGCGTGGCTGCGCTGCACCGGGCTGCCTGTTCCCTTGTGGCGCGGCCATCGGGAAAGAAGCGGCAGGCGGAGGTGGGCCGAACCCGGCTTTGCGCATCTGGCGGGCGCAATCCCGCCGCAAGACATATTGAGACGCTTGCGTCTTTGCGAGGTATATTCATGAAACAAGCGATCACGCTGCTTTTTGTTTTGGCGCTCATCTGCGGCGCGACGGCGCAGGCCGCCGATCCGCAGGCTCCTGACAAGCCCGTGCAACTGAAAAGCGCGGCTTCCTCCAAAATGTGGGTCATGTTCGACCACGCCTCCCATGACGCCGTGGCCTGCGACGTCTGCCATCATGCCCAGCCCTCGGACGCCGCCTCCCCCTATGTGTCCTGCGGCGCGAGCGAGGAATGCCACTACATCAAGGGCAGCAAGGAGCGGGACGTGCAAAGTCTCTTCTGGGCCTACCACACTAAGAATACCGAACGTTCCTGCTACGGCTGCCACCGGACGATGGTCGATACCGGCTGCCGCCCCTGCCACATGAGCCCGCAGGCGCGGGAAGCCGCCGCCAAAAACGGCAAGTAAGGCTTTGAAACGCGGCCTTAAAGGGCCCGACGACGCCCCGCCGGAACGTTTCCTGCGGGGCGTCCTTTTATGCGGGACGGCGTCCTTCCGTGTCCCGGCCCCCGGCCTTCGTCCCGGCGCGGGAGGCGTATTCCGGCCCGGATCGCGTCCCCCGTGTCCTTCCTGCTATTCGCCGTTCTCGATCCGCCCCTCCATCGTGCCCGCCGCGCCGGGACATATCGTCAAGCGATCATTCTATAAGCCATATTGAGTAAATATTTTGTCCTGTTACGATATGGATCGGGATACATCATACCTTTGGTTCATTTCGCTCCAATACTCTGAAACAACCGGAAAAGGAACGCCTTAACAAGAGGAAAGGAGCTCCTTGTCGATACGGCCCAGAAATGCCTCTGCGGGAAGGCGCATTTTTCCCTTATGCCGTCCCGCCTGTCACGCATCCCGGAAGCGCCGCCCTCTTTCCGGCGTCAGGCGTCGCCGCAGGCCGTGGCACCTTTCCCCGGCTGGCCTCTCTCCGCAACGTCCTTAACGTCCTTTCCTTGCAGCGGGCAGGGCGTGAAAAAAGGAGCCTTCCCGAAGAAAGGCTCCTTTTGGTTCATGGACGGCCTTCGGCAGAAGGCGTCCGATGCTTTACGGCAGCATGAAGCTCAGCGGTCCGGCCTGCAGGTAGGTGAGCACGCAGAGCACCAGAGTCATGGCGATGCTGTGGCCGATGGTGAAGCGGAAGAGGTTGCCTTCCTGCCCGACCATGTTGGTGGCGGCGGTGGCGACCGACAGGGACTGGGGCGAAATCATCTTCGCGGTCACGCCGCCCGAGGCGTTGGAGGCCACCGCGAGTTCCGGGGACATGCCCACGGCCGCCGCCGTATCCTTCTGCATCCCGCCGAAGAGGGCGCAGGAGGAGGTGTCCGAGCCGGTGAGGAAGACGCCGAGCCAGCCGAGCAGGGGCGAGAAGAAGGGGAAGAGGCCGCCCGTGTGCGTGAAGGCGAGGCCCAGCGTGGAGCTCATGCCCGAGTAATTCATGAGGTAGGCGAGGCCGAGGATCATGGCGATGGTCAGGATGGGGAAGGTCAACTGGCGCAGCGTGCGCATGAAGCAGGCCACGGCCTTGCCGAAACCGTAGCCGGGCATCATGGGCACGGACACGAGGCCGGAAAGCAGAATGGCCGTGCCGCCCGCCGAGAGCCAGTTGAAGGCGAAGGTCGCGCCGTACATGGTATCCTGCGCGACGATGGGCGCGGTCTTCATGACTTCACCGTGCAGCCCGGGCCAGCCGAAGCTGAGGTTCGCGCCCGGAACGGCGTTCAGGATGCCCTTGAACTGCGGCAGGCCCCAGAAGAAGACGAAGATCGCCAGCACGATGTAGGGGCCCCACGCCCGCAGCACCACGGCGGCGGGGTAGCCGGAACCGCTGAGGTTGGATTCGGGCTCGCCCTCGAAACGGAAGGTGCGCGAAGGCTTCCAGACCTTGAGCAGCAGCACGAGGCCCACGATGGTGGCGATGGCCGAGCCGATGTCCGGGAGCGTCGGGCCGTGGTAGTTGGCGAGCAGGAACTGCGCCCCGGCGAAGCAGACGCCGCCCACGATGATGGCGGGCAACACTTCCATGCTGCGCTTGAAGCCGCACATGGTCACACAGACCCACAGGGGCACGATGAGGGCGAGAATGGGAAGCTGGCGGCCCGCAATGGCGCTGACCGTCATCTGATCGAGGCCGGACACCGAGGCCGCCACAATGAGCGGCACGCCGATGGCTCCGAAGGCCACGGGCGCGGTGTTGGCGATGAGCGCGATGCCCGCGCCCCAGAGCGGCGTGAAGCCGAGGCCCACGAGCATGGCCGCCGCGATGGCGACCGGGGTGCCGAAGCCCGCCGTGCCTTCGATGAAGCAACTGAAGGCATAGGCGATGAACAGGGCCTGAAGGCGGCGGTCGTCGGTGAGGCGGGCGAGCGAGTCCTTGATGATTTCAAATTCGCCCGATTCCACAGTCATGTTGTAGACCCACACCGCCGTGATCACGATCCAGACGATGGGGAAAAGCCCGAAGGCCGCGCCGTTCAGCGTAGAACTGACAGCCAGCGACAGCGGCATCCCCCACACGGCCACGGCCACGATCAGCGCGCCGATGAGCCCGGCTACGGCGGCGATATGGCCTTTCGCCTTCCGCACGGCGAGCATGTAGAAAAGGATGATCAGCGGAATGGCCGCAAGGCAGGCCGAGATAACCACGCCGCCCACCGGCGCGTATTGCTGAACCCAAGGCATAGGAACCCCCCTCGTTGATGCTTGGCGGGGCGGCGGCCCCGCATGAAAGGCCCCCGCGTGGGCATTTCCGTGAAATGCCCGCTTGTTGCGGGGTATCCCAAAGAATAGACATTTCTTGTCCTTTACGATGAGAGGGCCGGGCGCGAGAAATGAAACTTTTCCATCAACTCTATTCCAAAATGGAATAGACTATTTGTTTTACACGGTTAGACTCAAGTATGGGGCGAAAAATGTCCCTCTCCCCCTTTACCCCCGCCTGGAAAGGAGGCACAACTTCCGGGCGGGCTTGCCCCGCTTGCGAACCTCCGCTTCCCTGAAGGCGCTGCCCTGGAGCCCTCCATCCCCTGCCGGACGGGGCCGGGAAAGGCCAATCCACGGGCCATGTTCCCGTCGGGGCCTCGCTTGCCTTCTTGCCCTTTCCCCTTGTAGTAAAGGTTTTTGCGGGCTGGAGGCTTCAAGGATTCGCCACGATTTTTCGAGGCGGATTCCGTCCGGCGGACAGGTGGAAACGGACAGGCAAGGCAGCGCGGTTTCCTGAAGGAGGCCGGGCGATGAAGCAACGCAGATGAGGATGGGGATCGTGACGGACAACAGGTCGACGGGGTGGAAGGTACCTTTATTGTTTTGCGGCGTGATCCTTTCCGTGGTCTGCCTCGTGGGGCTGCTGCGCGGCAAGCCTGAACCACCCGCCGTACCCGGGCCGCTTCTCAATCAGGCGCGGGCGATCACCATCAATCTGGACGCCGATGCCGAAGGCAGGGAATGGAAGGCGCGCATCGCCTCCGCCGCCAGCGGCTTTGCAACGGCGGCGGACAAGGACGGACGCCTGAAGAATCTTATCGAAACATCCATTGAATCCGGGCGATTCGATGCGGCCTGTACCGCCGCCGTGCTGGTGCGCGACGACACCCTGCGGGATGCCCTGCTTGCCCGTATCCTTGATGCGGCCTGCGCCCAATGCGCCACGCTTCCGTGGGGCGTGCTGGCCGCGCACGGCATGGGCGACGCGGAAACGAAGGCGTCCGCTCACAGCGCCCTCACTCGTCAGTGGGAACGCTGTCATGAAAAAAACGAATAGGGCGGCGGCCAAGAGGCAATCTCAAGAGACGGGCGCGTGTTTGGTGCGTGCGGACGGCGGGGCCTGTTTGCGTTGCGGCGCAGTGCGGCAGGGCCGGGCATGAAAAAAGGGCGGCAGGGCCGCCCGGGGTAAAGGAATCCCTTGGAAAGGGAGCCCGATGTGCTTTGATCCGGCTACAACCCTTGGGGCTTCGCCGGATTTGTCTCGGTGCCGGACACGGAACCATGCGCTGTGCGGGTGGAGCCGTCGGGACGGCCCCGGTCCCGTCAGGGCCCGGGCATACGCGGTGACGCGCCACGGAAATGGCGAGGCATACGCGGCCTTCAAAAGGCATAGGGCAAAAAAGCGCCCTTGGGAAATGAAAAAGCCGCATTGATGCCATGCGCGGGAAGAATAGATGCTGAATATCCGTACCTTACAGATACTGGTGGAAGTGGCCAGGCAGGGGGGCTTTTCGCGCGCGGCCCAGACGGTCCACGCCGTGCAGCCCACGGTGAGCAAGGCCGTGCAAGCCGTGGAGGACCGGCTCGGGGTGCGCGTCTTCGAGCGGGCCAACAACGGCGTCCGCCTGACTGTGGAGGGCGAAATCGTCTACAGGCACGCCCTCAATATTCTTCAGGAATTCGAGGCTCTTGAGAACGATGTGGCCGCCCTGCACAATCTGGAAAAGGGCGTGCTGCGCATCGGCTTTCCCCCGGTGGCGAGCGGCATCCTCTTTGCCGATCTGCTGTCCAAGTATCGCCAGCTTTACCCGGGCATCAACATCGAATTGCAGGAACAGGGCTGCGCGTCGCTGGAGCCGATGGTCCTTTCCGGCGATCTCGATCTGGCCGTGACCCTGCTTCCGGTGCCGTCCTCCTTCGCGTGGCTGCAAATCCGCGACGAGCCGCTCATGGTCATCATGCCGCCGGATCATCCCCTCGGGGATCGGCCCCGTCTCAAGATGGACGAGCTTGCGGACAGCGCCTTCATCGGCTTTGAGCAGGGCTTCCTCCTCAACGACCGCATTGAGGCCGTTTGCCGCCAACGGGGGCTGAAGCTCAACGAATGCCTGCGCAGCGGCCAGCTCGACTTCATCATGACCCTCGTCTCCACAGGCATCGGCGTGGCCATCCTGCCCCGGCTGGAACTGGAGCGCCGCGAGCTTCCCAATATCCGCATCGCCCTTCTTGATGAGAAAGAACTCCGCTGGCGCGCCGCCTTCGTCTGGAGGCGCGGGGCCGTGCTTTCCTCCGCGGCGCAGGCTTGGCTGCGCCTGCTCCCCGGCGGGGAAGGGGCGCTCGCCGCCGAACTTGAGGCGTGATGGCGGCCCGGAAAAACTTCAAGGACTGCTTTAAGAAAATCCGCAAGCTCCCGAGAGCGTCTTCCGCAAAAAGGAAGGCGCCTCCCTGCTGTGTGGAGGCGCCTTGTCCGGAGTTCGGACGAACCTTTCGCGTTAACGGATGACGCCGCAGGCGATGCGCCCGTCGCCTCCGCCCATGGGCGGATTGTCGCTGTAATTGTCGCCGCCGGAATGGATCATCACGGAATGGCCCTTGAGGTCGGCGGTGGTCAGACGAGGCGCATGGAGCTTTGCCTTGGCCGCGCCTTCGGCGTCGGCGCGGATGCGGGGCAGATCGCCCTTGTGCCCCTTGCCTTCGGGTCCGGCGTGCGTCTTCGTCCCGGCGGGATCAAGATGGCCGCCCGCCGCCATGCCCGCCATCATCTTGCCGTTGCTTTCGGCTGGCTCGCAGGACGCGTTCTCATGAATGTGCATCCCGTGCTCGCCTTCCGGTAGGCCCGTGAGTTCCACGAGGATGTCCACCCCGGCCTCATTGCCGTCGGCATCCACAAAGGTGATGGTGCCGATTTCCTCGCCCACCCCCTGATCGGTAATGGCGTTGACCGGCACCTTGAGCGTATCGGCATGGGCCATGCCGAACATCAGCAGATTGCCGCACAGCACGCCGCAAACAAGCGCATAACGATTTTTCATAACTGGCCTCCATACAAGGATATGCCTACTCTGGTAGCCGTGGCCTTCCCTGATAGCAAGAATAAATTGTCCGCATGGGCCTTTCGTGCGGAAAAAATAAGCCTTCGGAAGGAGGAACCCGGCGAGCGGGACAGCAAGAACAAGATGAGAACCTGACCAAACGCTCTGGCCATCGGCCTGTTCTCGACAAGATCACTTTCGACATCTATAAAGGGGAAATGCCGCGCATCGTGGGTCTTACGGACGACGGCAAGACGACCTCCTCAACAGCCTGCCGCGTTTCATTTCGCTGAGGGTTCCATCCCGGCCCCGGCGCTACGACGGCCCGGCGTTCGCGCGGATTCGCGATCACGTCACCAAGAGCATCAAATGGTGGCAAGCCACGGAGGTTTCATGAACTCTTCCCTTTCGTCCCTGCAAGCGCGGCTCTTTTCGCTGGAAGGGCGTAGCGCCCTCGTCACCGGGGCCGGTTCCGGACTCGGCAAATACATGGCCCACGCGCTGCTGCACGCCGGGGCCCGCGTCGTCCTTGTGGGGCGCGCGGCGGATCGGCTGCGGGCCGCCGCCGAGGAGCTTTTTCTGACGCTCGAAACGGGTGGTCCTATCGGGCACGATTCCCCGCCCAGTGCGGAGAGCCGACTTACGGCTGAGCAGGGGAGGGCGCTTCGGGACCGTCTGGCCTGCCTGCCGTGGGACGTGAGCGATCTGCAAAGCCTGCCGGACCTTGCCGCCCGCGCCGCCGAACCCTTCGGCGCGCCGGACATCCTCATCAACGCCGCCGGACTGAACCCGCGTCTGCCCTGGGACGAAATCTCGCCGGAAAAATGGGAATACACACTGCGCCTTAACCTTTCCGCGCCTTTCTTTCTCGCCCGGGCGCTCGTTCCGGCCATGACGGTTAAGGGGTGGGGACGAATCATCAACATCGCCTCCCTGCAAAGCTCGCGGGCTTTCCCCAACGGCGCACCTTATGGGGCCTCCAAGGGCGGCATAGCGCAAGTGACCCGGGCCATGGCCGAGGCGTGGTCCCGCCCCGGAACGGGGATCACTGCCAACGCCATCGCGCCGGGCTTTTTCAAGACCCGGCTCACGGCCCCGCTTTTCGAGAAGCCGGAAACCATCAAGGCCCTCGCCCGCCAGACCACCATGGGCCGCGTGGGTACCGCCGAGGATATTCAGGGCCTGACCATGTTCCTCGCCTCTCCCGCTTCGGACTACATTACGGGACAGGTCATCCATATCGACGGCGGCTGGACGGCCATCTAGGGGAAAATCCCTTAAAAGATAATCAAAAAATCAATGTATTCCAAAATGATACGACACTGAGAGATGGAAGGCCGACGCGCCCTCAGCATAGTTTGCCCCACGCCGCCACAGGGAAAAGGCGGCTTTGCGGCAGATGATCGCCTAAAGACCAGACTTGAGCACCGCACCGGGCAAGGCCACCTCACGGCTTGGCCTTGCCCCGCCATCCCCGCGCGGCCCCCGCTTCTCCCGGGAGCGGGCGTTGCGCCGTTTCTTGGTTCCGGGCGAAAGCCTTTTCCACATAAGTCCGTGGGTCATCCGAGGGGACGATTTTTCTCTTCATGTTGATCTCGTTTTTCCGCGTTTTCGGTCGCGAGATTGTTCCTCGCAAAATCCATTGTAGGGCCAGAAAAAAAGTTTTCTGGATTCATACATCGTAAATTGGCAAAATGCGCGTAGAAAGGATTTACAGGCCAAAAATGATGGACGGCAGAAATGAGGTTTTCTCTATTTCACATAATTAAGGTTATGTGAAATAGAGATTGCGGAATGGCTCCCTCAGGCGCGGTGTACGGGGTGCCTCCAGGTTGCGCTGGAAAAAGCGTCTTGCAAGAAGGAACTCTGCCGGATGGCGGCCCGTCCTTGAGGCGGCGTCCTGCCTGCTCGGAATCCGAAAAAATACTTCAAACGGGGAAAAGGGCCGTTACGCGGCCTTTTTCTTTGTTTGGAAAGCTGTTTTTTTGAATAGCCGGATTGTCAATACAAGAAGGACTTGCTAGGCAAACGGGAAGTGCGCCCGCTTTCCGCGCTCTCATCGTAAGCTTTCGGTTTTCCCCTCGTACCAAAGAAAAGACTCAGGAAAAGGCTGACGAGGCGGACGCGGAAGAGCCCGCACCTTCCGTTTGGCATAGGCATCCATTGGAGCCAGAGGGCCGTCAGCGGACATAAGCCGACCGCTCATTTCTGAATGGTGACAAATGGTTGAGATGAAGGCGGGCCACGGAGCCGGCCATAGCTGCTAACCGTCCGTCAAGCTGAACTCCGCCCGTATGTATGGCCGCTGGCCTCATCCCTGTGATACGAGGAAAACATGCTGCAAAAACCGAACAGGCGTCACTGCCCCAGCGGTCCCGTGACCGTGGAGCAACTGGAGGAAACCCTCCCTTCCGCCGCCGCTGCGGTGCATGAAATCATCCGCCGCGAAGGAGAAAAGGAAATGCGGCGGGACGGCCTCGCGCTTTTGTGGTCAGCCTTCGCAGCGGGCCTGACACTAAGCACGTCCTTCATTGCCAAAGGCCTCTTGCAGGCTGCTCTTCCCGCCGGGGCCGCCTTTTCCCTCGTGATCGCCATGGGGTATTCCATCGGCTTTATTCTGGTCGTCACGGCTCGGCAGCAGCTCTTCACGGAAAACACCATCACGCCCATCCTGCCGCTCATGACCAAGCCTTCTCTTTCCAGACTGCGCCTTGTCCTCAGGCTGTGGGGAATCGTGCTCGCCGGCAATCTGGCGGGAGGGGCGCTGGCCGCCTTCATTTTCGTCCGGCTGCCGGTCTTTTCCCCCGAAGTCCTCACCCAGTTTTCCGCCATAGGCCGCCACATGATGCGTAATACCCCGTGGGAGATGTTCACCAAGGGCATCCTCTCCGGCTGGCTCATCGCAACGATGGTCTGGGTGCTGGCCGGGATCAATTATGCCAAAATCCTTATGATCTTCCTCATCACCTATCTCATTTCAGCGGGCGGCTTCACCCACACCATTGTGGGTTCCGTGGAAGCGTTTTTCCTCCTGTTCAAGGGAGAAAGCGACGTCGCCTCCGCTGTCTTCCGTTTCGGCATTCCCACGCTGCTCGGCAACATTGTAGGCGGAACCTGCATTTTTGCCCTCATCAGCCATGCCCAGATACGCAGCGACATGGCGGACAGCTAACGGAAAAAGTTTGTCCTCCACGAGGCTGTCTCAGCCCCTCCCTGTCTGCACGGCTCCATGGCGGTGTCCTTTCACCTTTTCTCGGCAAGGCATCGTGTCGAAGACGGCGCTTCACAGGACGGCAGGGCGCGCAAAAACACCGCCGGAGTCACAGAGGCGGCGGCAAGCCCGGAGACGGTCCGACGGCATCGCACGCCCGGCATACGGAAAGGCCCCCGCCCCACCAGGCGGAGGCCCGAAAAAAGCTTAACGTTGCGCTGCCTTGCGTTCGGCGTCCTCAAGGGAAGCGTAGCCGTAGGCGCGGGCCGTATGCTCCGCTACCTCCTTGGCCAGATTGCGTCCCTCCGCCCGGCATTTCTCCACATAGTCGGCGTAGAGGCGCAGGGTTTCCAGTGAATAGGTCTTCAGTTCCCCGTCCAGATAGGTTTCAAAAGAAGTCTGCCACGGGGTATCCCCGTCACTGGTAAGCGGGCGGCCTCCGGCGCGCATATGCGGGTAGGCGCTGTCCACCTCACGCTCCCAGTCAAGCTGTATTTTAGAGATGGCGGCAATAAGGCTCCTGGCCTCCTCGCTCACCGGAGGCAGGCTTTCACGGATGTTTTCAAAATCCCGGGGATGCGTCCTTTCCATCATGAAGGCGTACTTCTCCGCGAGCGGATTGCGCCCTTGTCGAGCAGCCTCCTCCACGCCCCGCTTGTAGCTCTCCAAGAGCGGCTCGCTCCAGCTCTCAAACTGACAGGCACGCATCTTCTTGAAAAAGGCCGGATCATTCTGGCAGGACGCGCGGCCTCCCTCGTTCTGGACTCGGTCGAACATCGTCCATTCCAGCTCGCACAATTCGCGGATCACATCTTTTTTGGCGTCCATCATGGGTATCTCCTGTGTGTGACGTATGAAAATCGGTAATAAAAGCCCTGCCGCGACGCGACTTCAGAGGGGCTTTCCCGTGCGGACGGCATAGGCAACGTACGCACGGCACGGTCAAGACAGCGTTCTTGGCCTTATTATTCTCTTTCATTCGCCAAAAGGGAAGACTTAGAGGAGCCTTTCCGCCGTCTGTGCTACCCATGTATCCTGAAAAACTCCGAGCAGGGAAAAAATATCCGCTGGAATGGCTTCTGTAACAGTGTGAAAATACACTTAATAAAGTTTGATGCTTCCCTATTTCGGCTTTTTTCGTCCGTGTGATTTCCGTGAGCAACGAATATGGGCTCCCATGTTGAAAGCCTTCGTTCGCTGCATCAACGGAACTGCCCACCACCTCACTGACAAGATTGATGAAATAGCCGAGCGCGTTGGTCACGGGGTTTTCGCCGCCCGCGCACGGAATCTCCAATCGATCCCAAAACGGAAGGGCTCCCCGAAGGCGCACGGAATGCCCGGCACCTGCTCCGCACAGCCTCAAGGCCGGGGCGGAGACAGCGACTGTCTTTTTCCTTCTTTCCTCTCCAAAAGGGCCGGATGTGACTGTCAAAACACTCCAGTGGTCCGGTATCGTTATGGTAGTTTATAGTGAAAATTTTCTTTATCGCTATTGTAAAACCCTTTTTACCTCTGTTGAAGACGATCTCTAATGTGATTTTTTTCTTTATATTGCGCTTGTCAGGCAATTGGACTAGTTTATCATAGAGAGAAAGTCCTGTTCTTTTCTTTCTCTATCCATCCATGCAACGCCAGCAAAGGAGGTTGATGCTTTCGGCCATCGTATTCCGCCTTTTTCATCACTCTTTTTCCTCCCGGGAGGACAGCATGAAAAAACGAATGAGTCTCGTCGCCGTATTGGCAGCCGCAATGTTGTACAGTCCCTCCGCCTTGGCCGGGCCGATCAAGATCGGCCTCATGGCGCCCATCACCGGGGCTTTCGCCAGCGAAGGGCAGGACATGCAGAAAATTTGCGAACTCATGACGGAAGAACTCAACAAGGCCGGAGGCATCAACGGGAAAGAGGTACGGCTGGTGGTGGAGGACGACGGCTCCACCCCGCGCTCGGCGGCAACGGCGGCCAGCCGTCTGGTGGCGGCGGACGTGTGCGCGGCCATCGGAACGTACGGTTCGGCCATTACCGAAGCCTCGCAGGACATCTATGACGAGGCCGGGATCGTCCAGATCGGCACCGGCTCGACATCCATCCGGCTCACGGACAAGGGTATGAAGCGCTTCTTCCGCACCTGCCCCCGTGACGACGAACAGGGCCGCGTGGCGCAAAGCACGCTGGAAAAGCTCGGCTTCAAGAAGGTGGCCATCCTGCATGACAATTCCGCCTACGCCAAGGGGCTGGCGGATGAGGCCAGACAGCGCATCATGGACAAGAAAAGCGCGGACATCGTCTTTTTGACGCGCTGGTCCCGGGCGAACGGGATTACTCGGCCATCCTGACCAAGATCAAGGGCGTGGAGCCCGATGCCCTGCTCTTCACGGGCTACTATCCCGAAGCGGGCCTGCTGCTGCGCCAGATGCAGGAAATGAAATGGTCCCTGCCCATGATCGGCGGCGACGCCACCAACAACACGGACCTCGTGAAAATCGCGGGCGAAGCCGCGGCGGGCTATCGCTTCATCTCCCCGATCATGCCCTCCGACATCGACACCCCGAGGGCCAAGGCCTTCCTCGCGGCGTATCAGGCCAAATACGGCGGCCTGCCCAGTTCCATCTGGTCGGTGCTGGCCGGAGACGCCTACAACGTGCTCATCGCCGCCGTGAAAGCCAGGGGGGACGATCCCGCAGCCATCGCGGACTACCTCCACAACGATCTCAAGGGCCTCGACTGCTTCACGGGTCAAATATCCTTTGACGAAAAGGGCGACCGCGTGGGCGATCTCTACCGCCTCTACGAAGTCAACGCCAAGGGCGACTTCATCCTCCAGCCGAAGTAACATCCCGCCGGAGGCCCGGAAGCATCCGGGCCTCCTCCCCGCCGCGCTGCACGCTCGCCACCACACAGGGGATTTCCCCCATGATCGCGTAACCGAGCGCCTCCTGCATGAGCGAAAAGCCCGGCCCGCTCGTGGCGGTCATGGCCTTGTCGCCCGCCACGGACGCGGCGCAGACGGCGCAGAGGGAGGAAATCTCGTCCTCCATCTGGATGAATTTGCCCCCCACGCGGGGCAAATCTCCGGCCAGCAGTTCCGCGATTTCCGTAGACGGGGTGATCGGATACCCCGCGAAAAAACGCAGCCCCGCATACAGCGCCCCACGCACGCAGGCTTCGTTGCCCTGAACAAACAAGACGTCGCCGTTCATGCGCCCTCCCCGGCTTCATCGCCTTCCCGTACGCACTCCACCGCCAGATCGGGACAATACAGCTCGCACAGGCCGCAGCCCACGCACAGCGCCGGATCGCAGACCGCCTTCCCGTCCTCCCCGAGCGAAAGTGCCCGCGAACGGCAAAACGCCACGCAGACCCCGCATCCCTTGCACCATTGCCGATTGATGAGGACTTTCATACGCTACCCTCCGGGACGCCCCCGCCCCGCCGTTGCTGATACTCCCCGGCGGGACCGCGCCCGCCGCCGTGAACACGCCCTGCGCTTCCGGCCCTGCGGAAACGCTCCAAAGCCCGGACTCCGGGCCGTACAGGTCCGCGGGACAGCCCACCTCCGCTTCCCCGCCGTTTCGAGCCGTCGCCCGGACACCGCCTCCCCCGGCGGAGTGCAGACCGTGTAAAGCGCCGGGTTCTGGAACGAGGAACGCTCCCATCCCCACGCCGGAAACACAGGCTCGCCGCGCCACGGCGGGATCGCCCGGAGGACAGACTTCGGAAGGCGGGCTGTGGCCGTTGCCTCCGGGCGCCTTGGCACGCCCCGGGCAGGTGGCCGGGCGGGTCTGGGGGATGATGAAAAAGGGGCACGGCCCACGCGAACGCACGGCCCGGCTCCTGTAGAGCACAGGGCTGGCGAAGGGGGCATGACGAGGACGCAAGGCAGGTCTTGCGCCCGGGCACGGGCCAAAGACCGTCCGGCCCGCAGGGGAGCCCTATAAAGCAAGGAAAAACGCCATCCGTAGGGTATCGCAAGCATGGGTCCGCTCCTTTACAGAAGGAACACGCCAAGCGGCGGGACAGGCGGGAAGGTCCACGGCAAACGCCGAAGTCAGAGACGAGAAAGCCAAAGCCGAGCGTGAAAGGCCACACGGCTTGACGAAAAACCGGAAGCAAGAGCTTCGGAAGACGGGGCGACCGCCCTGCTCCCGGCCTGTCCGGAGTTCAGGCCGCCAAACCAGAACAACGGCAGACCCCGGACCTGTTTTTGCGGAGATTTGGGCGGAGAAGGAAAGAAAAAATGCAAGAAAAACGGGAAAAAAGACTGTTACACTTGAAAAATGGACAGAAAAAAGACGCATACCCACAGGAAGAGACAGCAGAAAAACATTCAGCAGCCATGCCGGAGAACGGCATAAGGGTATAGAGGAAGGTGATTGAACTATACGTAGCACAAACGAAGGCAAGGTCAATAGCTTTATGAATATGTCTTTATATTCACAAAAGAGTCGCAAAAGAATAGAAGAGAAACATATTTCACAAAGTAAAGAAAGGCTGGCTTTCCAGGAGGTTTTCCCAAGGCTCCTCTCCAAACAGGTACGCTCTCCCTCCCAGCGGGGCTCTTGAAAAGACGCGGAAAAGGCCCGTCCGTCGGGCCGCCTCCCCTTGTCCGGCCCCTGCGCCGGGAATGCGCCCGACCGCGGCCCTGCGGCGCGTCTTCCCGGCGTGCCGGCGCAGGCGGCGGGACGCTCTTCTTCCTTTTCCGGCCATGTCCGGCAGAATCGGGCAAAAAGGAAAGAGGATCGGCCCTACCCCTCCGCGTGAGAACCCTTATACTCAAACAGGAACGTTCCCTTTCCGCCTCAAAACAGGATACAAGCGTTCACGGGAAGCGCCGGACGCTTTCCCTGTACGGAGCCATGCCCGCCCTCCCCGTGCCATCACGAGGGAGGCGGGCCTGAAGGCGGCCCCTCATCACCCCTTACGCCCGGAAGCATCATGATCCTGACCCTTACCTCGTTCTTCCTTTTCGCCTACATCCTTATAAGCCTCATCCTGCCGGGGCCGGGCGGCCTCGCGGTCAAAACGGCGGCGGCCCTGCTCTGCCTTGTGTTCAGCCAGAAATTCCTGATTTACGAGAGGTTGGGCGGCGCTTTCTTCGCCCCCGATCTGCCCCGCCCCTTCCTTTTGGTAATGGAAACGCTCTACGCCGCGCTGGTGATCCTCTTTTTCCTGCTTCTCCTCAAAGACCTTGCGGGCCTCGTCCTCTGGCTGAGCCGACAGATGGGCGGCTCATGGCACCTGCCCTTTACCGTGGCCCAGCGAAGCGGGGGGCTGGTCGCCCTTGCCCTTGCCCTCGGCGTCTTCGGCGTGTGGCAGTCGGTGAAGGTGCCTGCAGTGCGCACCGTCGAAATCGTCCTGCCGAACCTTCCCGCGCAAGCGGACGGCTTTTCTCTCGTGCAGCTTTCCGACATCCATATCGGCCCGCTGCTCAAAGGCCCCTGGCTGCGGTCGGTGGTAGAGAGGTCCAACGCCCTGCACCCCGACGCCGTGGTCCTGACCGGGGATTTCATCGACGGCACGCCGGACCAGCTCGCGGCGGACATCGCGCCCCTCGGTGATCTGCGCGCCAAGTACGGGGTTTACGGCATCACCGGCAATCATGAATATTACTACAATGTTGCGGCATGGCTGCCGGTCCTTGAAAGGCTCGGCGTGGACATGCTGCACAACGAGCATCGAGTCCTCGGCCCCGAAGGTGCGGAAGTGGTGATCGCGGGCTTGCCCGATCCCACGGAAAAGCGTTTCGGCGGGCCGGGGCCGGATTTTGAGGCGGCGCTGAAAGGCGCGCCCGACACGGCGCGGGTGCTGCTCGCACACCAGCCGGGCGGGGCGAGGGAGCATCAAGGGGTGGATATGCAGCTTTCCGGGCACACGCACGGCGGGCTCATCTTTTTCCTGAAGTCCCTCATCGCACGCTTCAACGCAGGCTTCGTCAACGGCGAATACGACGTGGACGGCCTGAAACTCTACGTGCACCCGGGCACGGGGCTGTGGAACGGCTTCTCCTACCGCCTCGGCGTGCCCTCGGAGATAACCCGCTTCATCCTGCGCGCTCCGGGGAACTCCTGAACAGCGGCGCGAAGCTGACGGCAAGCCCCCTCCATCCTGTGTGCGCCCGGGAACACGTCGCCTGTCGGGTAGGCCGTCCCTCGTGGCCTGTGCCGTGCTGGGGCGGGCTCTGCGCGGCGGGTCCATAACGTAAGGAAACGGACGCCCTCTGATTCGAGCGCCCGAGCTTCTTGTGCAAAGTCGGCAGGAAGTTGATGCCACGGAAACACCCAACGAGGCGCAACCCTCCCGCGCCGGTAGAACCACGTCAAAGCGGACTGCCCCCTGGAGCGTGTTGACACTCAACAAATAAAGCCGGGGTTTTTCGGTGTGCTGCCTTGTACTCCGCCAAGGGAATGGTTGTTTCTAACCTACCTGAAAAAAATGAGGATTAGAATAGTGTCAACAGTCCCTCGCCCAAGCGGGCCCCGGACCAAGGCGGCGGACGGTTCTCGGAGGCGACAAAACACCGGGCGCCATCCGGCGCATAAAAAAACGCCGGACGCATCCGTGCGCGGCTGAAAAGCCCGTGCACCATGCTCCGGCGGGAAAAAAGGGCCGCCGTGGAATCTCTCTTCTCTTGGAAGGGGCATTCCACGGCAGCGGAAAAGGCATAAAGGACGGCGGAAAACGTTTCCCGCCGGGGCTCTCAGGCCGTGCCGTCACAAGGCGGATGGCCTATTGATGGCCTTAGAGCCGTTTCATTTTGAAACTGCTCTGGCCACACGCAGGTGCGGCCCGCCACAATGCGGCGTAGTTTCTGCCAAAAATGACGTTTTTGGCAGAATGCCAACTTTGACTTGTGGAAAAAATCAAAGTTGATTTGCTCCAGAATAACCACAAACGTTGCTGACGCCGTTCCTATAATAAAATCACCATAGTAAATGATGAGAACCGGGTGATGGTCAGACGTCCTGGGACTGCTCGAACTGTTTCCGGCCCGTGGTGGAGCCGCGCGGCTTTTTGAATTTGGCGGAAGGCTGGCGGCGCGGCCCGGGCTTGAACGCCCGGCGCGGAGCGGGGTCCGGGCCCTCGTCCATCTTGGCGGATATCCTCACGCCGCTTATGAAAACGCCCTTGTTGAGCGTGACCAGCACGCCCTCGGCGAGTTCGGCGGCGACTTCCACCACGCTGAAGGCGTTGCGGATGTCGATAGCCCCGATGCTCTGGCCCGAAATGCCGCTCTCTCCGGTGATCGCCCCCACCAGCGCGCGGGGGGTTGCGCCGTGCGTGCGCCCCACGTTCAGATGCAGGCGGCTCATGGGGCCGCTCTCCCGGCGGCGCGGGCGCTGTTCCCGGTTTCTCGGGCCGTCATCAAAGGCGGGACGGGGCGGCACGGCCAGCGGATCGCTCTCGCTTACAGCCTCCTGCGCGCCGAAATCGCGCTGCATGAGCAGCTTGAGCAGGGCTGCGGCCATATCCCGCGCCACAGCCTCGCCTTCCGGGAAATTCTCGGCCTGAAAATCCTCCACCAGCAGCCGCCAGCGGTCCAGCGCGCCTTCGGCCAGCGTGCTGCGCACCTCTTCCAGCAGCTTGGACGTGCGGATATTGTGGACGTCGCGCAAGGTGGGCAATTGCCCCTGCGTGATGCGCGCCTTGGTGTAGCGGGTGATTTCCCGAATCTTGTACTGCTCGCGCACGGTGACGAAGGTGAAGGCCCGGCCCACGCGCCCCGCTCTTCCGGTGCGGCCTATGCGGTGGACGTAGCCCTCAACGTCGTGCGGGATGTCGTAATTGATCACCGCGTCCACGTCGTCCACGTCGATGCCGCGCGCGGCAACGTCCGTGGCCACCAGAATTTCGAGGCCGTCCGAACGGAAACGGCCCATCACCCGGTCGCGCTGCGTCTGGTTCAAATCCCCGTGCAGGCCGTCGGCCTGATAACCGCGCTGCTGCAAATGGACGGTGATCTCGTCCACATTGCGCTTGGTGGCGCAGAAGACAAGGGCCTTGCGGAAACCTTCCGAGTCCAGAACCCGGCACAGGGCGTCCATCTTCTGGTAGGGCCGCACTTCGTAATAAAGCTGCTCGATGGCCGGGACGGTGAGCATCTTGTGCGCGATGGTCAACATTTCCGGCTCACGCAGGAAACGCTTGCTCAAGTCGCGGATGGGCTGGGGCATGGTGGCGGAAAAGAGCACCTTCTGACAGTCTTCGGGGCTCTGCGCGAGGATGAGCTCAATGTCTTCGCGGAAGCCCATATCGAGCATTTCGTCCGCTTCGTCGAGCACGACCATCCGCGTGCCGTCCAGACGCAGGGTGCCGCGCTGCAAGTGATCGATAACCCGGCCCGGCGTGCCCACGACCACCTGCGCGCCCTTGGCCAGCGCCCGTATCTGCCTTTCGATGGGCTGGCCCCCGTAAATGGGGAGAATGAAAATGGAACGCCGATAGGCGGCCAGCTTGCTCAGCTCCTCGGACACCTGAATGGCGAGTTCGCGCGTGGGGCACAGCACCAGCGCCTGCACGCCCTTGCTTTCCGTGGTCCTTTCCAGAAGGGGCAGCCCGAAGGCGGCGGTCTTGCCGGTCCCGGTCTGCGCCTGTCCGACGGCGTCGCGTCCGGTCAAAAGGGGCGGGATCGCCAAAATCTGAATGGGAGAGGGTTCCTCAAAACCCAAATCGGCAACGGCTTTCAAAAGTTCTCGGGATAAGCCCAATTCTTCAAACGATGCGGCCATGATATTCCTGAAGGTAAAAAGGTCGAAGTACGCCGACCATAGACCTATTGCGCCGAAGACACAAGACCCGGAATGCGGCGTACAAAAGCGAGCCCTGAAAGGAGGCCGCCCGGAGGGGCGAGGCGCGCAAGGCACGGCAAAGCGCGACGGTGCCGCCGTGCCCGCGTTCCTTCCGCAGGGTGGCGGCCCGGCGGGGCGAGGCGGCTCAACTGGACGGGGGTACGCAAGGCGTGGTACAGCCGAGGCTTCCGCTATCCGTTTTTCCCTTTTCCATCGCAAGGAATCGCTATGCTTGAAAACCCCGAATACACGCTGCCGGTACGGGCACGCTACGGCGAGGCCGGGACGGACGGCAAAATCCGCCTCGGCGCGCTGGCGAACTGGTTTCAGGAGGCGGCGGGGCACAACGCCTCTGCCCTCGGTTTCGGCGACGAACGGCTTTTTGCCGAAGGCAAGACATGGATACTCACCCGCCTGACCCTGCGCATCCGCGATCTGCCCGCGCCGGGCGACGAGGTGCGGGTCCGCACATGGCCCGCCAAACTCGAACATCTGGGACACAGGGGCTATGAGGTCTACGACGCCGCCGGGCGACGCCTCGTCGCGGCGGTGAGCGCGTGGACGGTCATGGACCTCTCCACCCGCCGCCTGACGTCGCTCCCGGAACATCTGGCCGCCATGTATCCGGTGAAGACGCTCCCCTGCATCCCCTTCCCCTCGCGGACCATCCCCCGCCTGCGCGAAGGCGTGCGCAGCGCGAACGTGCTTGTGCGCCGCGACGATCTCGACATCAACGGCCACGTCAACAACGCCCGCTATCTGGGCTGGCTGCTCGAATGCCTGCCGTGGAAGCCCGGCGAAAGCCTCATGCCTTCGCTTCTCGACGTCACCTTCCGGGCCGAATGCTTCCCCGGCGACGCGCTCGTCTCCCAGTGCGTGCCGCTCCCGGACGAATCCGATCCCTCCGTCCCCGACGATTTCCCAGCCGCGCCGCACGGCCTGCTGCACGTCCTGCGCCGGGCCGATTCCGGCGACGACGTCTGCCGCGCCGTCACGCGCTGGCTGGAAAGGCCGGACCTCGCCTGAAAATCTTCTACGCCCGGCGGGGCCTTCCGCGCCGCAAAGGGCTTTTCCCCGCGCCGCCCAGCCACGCACAGGGGGAACAAAGCGGCGGCTCGCCCCTTGCGGAACGCCCCGCCGCCCGTGAAAGCCCCTTTTGCCCAAAGACAAAAAAGATCGTCCACCGCCAAGACGGTTCCCCGCAAGGCCACCCGGCGCCACGCCGCCCTGGAGGAAAAGCGGCGTTGCGGCGGGCGGTTCCCTGCGGGCCGAGCCGGGGCGGTATCATCATTCCTTAGACAAGAAACTGACGGCTCCGCCCGGCGGCGTCACAATGGCGATGGCCTCTTGATAGTATAATGTGAAGCCCAAACGGTATGGGCGACGTTTCCATCATGGAATCAATGCAGTGAAAGATTGAGGCTTCACGCCCCGGCCTTGATCAAGAAGGTTGGCAGCATTCACTTTTGGCTCTGTCACCGACAATGATTGACCCTTTTTTCGCTCTGGGAGTTTCAGGAGTTTTCAACGCTGTTGAGGAAAGAGGCTCCACCATGCGGAAACTCTCGTCCGTATTGTTCTGAATTCCCCGGGAAATATATCAATCGATTGCCAGGGCACAGCCTTCGTTTCACTATCAGCATCAGAGTATAAAGGCAGGGTGGCCGCGTCTAGGAGGGGCCTCCGGGCCTGCGGCGGTCCGCGTCGTCATAGGAACGATCCTCGCGCCATGCCTCCCACTCGTGGCGGGCTCCCTTGTAGACGGCCCCGGTCCCGTGCCACGAGGCCAGCAGCCCTTCCTTGAGCCAGCGGGCCGCGCCGCGCACGGGCTCGGCGAAGGCCGCCGCGTGATCGCGCAGCGCGCCGAGGTCCACGTCCGGGATGGCCTCAAGCACGCGGTTGGCCGCGCCCTTGTTCAGGCCGTAGACGTGGCCCTGCGAAACGGCGAAGATATTGGGATTGACCAGTTCCACAAAACGTTTCTGGGCCGCGTAGTTGCCCGAGGGGAACTCGCAGCGCAGCAGCCGGAAACGGCTGTCCGCGAAAAGCCGGGCCACCGCCTCGGCGTCGCTGTCCGTGACCACCGAGGCCGCGTATTCGAGAATGCCCGCCTCGCCCTTGAAGAGCCGATAGAAACGGTCGAGGTAGGCGGCGGCGCGCTCCTCCCCGAGGGCCTCGCGCAGGGCCTCGTCCGCGTCGATGACCTTGTAGCCGTAGCGGCCGTTGTTCTTATAGATGTATTCGTGGTAGAAAAGCGTCTCGAAAAGCGACCAGTCCGGCGTGGGGCTGCGGTACAGCTCATCCACGATCTCCAGCGGATCGCCGTGTTCGGCGCACAAATCCTTGAGGATGGCCGTGTCGTAGAACCAGCAGAAATGTTCCAGAAACCATTTGTGGTTGCGGGTCTTCAGTAGGTAGTTGTTGTTCTTGACCACTGTCAGGAACAGGAAGCCGGCCCGCTGCCTGCGGTTGATGTCGCTGTAGGCGAGGAAGGGAGCGGCGAAATACTCGTCGAACAGCGCGTTCATGCGCGTAGGCCGGGCCCACATGCTCTCGGAGTCGAGGAGCAGGCTCTGTTCGGGATCGATGTAGAGCTGGGCATACCACTTCTTGAGCGACTGGAAGGAAAACTTCCCGTACTTGTCGAGCAGCACGCCCGGCGTGATGCGCACGGAAAAGTGCTCAAGGATGTCCTCGAAGCAGAGCACGTTGAGGTTGAGATCGTTGTAGTCGCGGGCGATCTTTTCAAAAGGCCGCACGTCCTCCCGGTTGACGATGAAATAGACCGGGAAATCCCGCTCCTCCACGTACATGCGGAAGCTCTGGAGGTATTTGGGGATATACTGGAAATGCCCCCGGTAGGTGGGGGTGATGATGCAGCGTTCCACGCGCATGAAGACTCCTTGCAGGCGCTCAGTCGGCCAGATATTCCTTGAGGGAAGCGTTGCGGGGCAGCGAAATGGCCAGACACGAGGGATAGGGGTTGGTAGGCGCGAAATCGTTGATGAGCACGCGCGCCGCATGGTTGAGCCCCATGACCACCGCATGCGGGCGCAGGCCGCAGTCGCGCAACATGGCCTCAAGCGGCTCGCGGAAAGCTTCGTCCCGGCAGGTGGTCACGACGATCTGCGCGCCCGCGTCCTGCAGGGCGCGCAGGGCGGCCACGTTGTCCTCAAGCATCTCGGCATTGTTGTTCCAGTTGATTTTCCCGTAGCGGCCCGAGTTCTTCATGAGCACGCCGTCCACGTCCACAAAATAGGTGCGGCTGCGCTTTTGCAGCGCCTTCCACTCGGCAAGCGTCCCCCAATCCTCGTAGGCCCGGGCCATGAGCGGTACGAAGGTTTCCCCCCGTTCGCGGATGAGCCATGCGATGACGTCGCTCATGTAGATTTCCCGGTTCTCGGACTCCAGCGCGTGATAGGCCACCTCGAACATGGCTGTCGAGGCGAAGAGGTAGAGCCCGACGGCGATGACGTGGGAAACCACCCGCTTTTCGATGATGGTTTCGATTCGCCCTTCCGTATCGAGCAGGAGGAAGCTCTTGGCCGCCACGTTGGGCACGGAGGGATCGCGGCTGATGTCGTAGCCCGCTACGGCGTTGAGCGGCCCGGCGGGGATGTCCGCCTCAATGAAGTTGTCGGAATCCTTGACGGCGAAATCGCCGTTGACGCGCATCCGCCGCAGGGTGAGCTGGACGGTTTCGGCCACGCTGCCGGTGAAGTCGTCAAGGACGCAGACCTCCACCCCGTGGCGTCCCGCAAAAACCTGTCCGAGGATGCGCTCGGCGTCGTGGCGTTCGGCGTGGGGCCGCACGATGGTCACGATGACGCGCTCGAAACGCCCGGCGGGCAGGCCGTCAAGCGCCTTGTCGATCATGAGGCGGCCATCCGGGTGGGTCAGCAGCCATTTGGGTTTCATGCCCGGATAACGGCTCGACTTCCCCCCGCAGGGCACGATCAGCGTACTCATAGATACTCCTTTATCACATCAATGCGCTTCATGACGTCGCCCATCGTGCGGTCCAGATACCGCAGCGTGGGGGTGTCATGGGTATAGGGAAGAATACGCAAAGTATTGAGAAGAATGATATGATAAATCATATAGAGCTTTGAGACGCCTTCTTCGAGGTCTACCACCTTCTTGACGAGCACCTCCTTGGCGATGCGCAGCTTGAGTTCCCGGTGGATGTCTTTCGGCAGGCTGCGGTAGGACCAGCGGAATTCGAGGTCCTGAAAGAGCTTGGCCACGTCGATCATCCAAGAATTGTAGAATGAATCAAGAAAATCAATAAGGTAGATACGCCTGTTCTCGGTGACGAGGATGTTCTCGAGCGTCAGATCGCCGCAACAGTAGCTGTGCGGCACGGTGGAGAAATCGAAATTCCGCAGCTTGCGCACGGCCTCAAGCACTGTCGCCTCGCGCCGGGGCAGGTTCCTGGTTACCGCGCCGATCTTGCGCGAGAAAAGCGCGGCGGCACGCGCCCCGGGCTTCTTGCGGCGCAGGGGGAGGCTCTCAAAGAGCATATCCAGAAAATGGAGGATGTCCTCAATGTCCAGATGCTCGATGGACTCGGCCATCTTCCGGGCAGGGATGTATTCCATGTCGAAATAGAAAAAGCCGCCGTCGTACCCCGCGCCGAGCACGGCGGGCGTCCGCACGGCGTCCATATTGAAATGCTTCTGTTTGAGAAGCTGGCGCTTGAGCCGCTCGTTGTAGGCAAAGCTGGTGGACTGTTTCCTGATGAAGGGGTCGCCCCCCGCTTGGCAGAGCATGACCCGGCACCCTGAATGCCCTGAAAGATCACGGATAGTATTGACGGGCGATACGCACATCTTGGCCTCCTTATGAAAGGGGGTGAAAGGCCCCACTTAGATAAAGAGTAAAGATGACGGTAATTTATATGTCAAATATTTTCCCGTGAAAACGTGCGGCTTCTCACGCGGGCGTATGATGGTCCCGTTGCGCGGAAGCAAGGGCGGTCCCAAGCGTCTCACGCGGACGCGTGAGGGCCGGGTTTCCCACCGAGGATTTCCGCTTCACCCGTCGGCGTCCATGCGGGCGCGCCTACGCAGCGGGAAACGCACCCCTACCAAGGGGGTTGGAGGGAGTTATCCTCCGCAAAAAACAGCCTCTTATAAAGAAAAGGGGATGCCGATAAAAAGCTTGAGATCGCGTTCGGACTGAAAGACGTTGCGGTAGACGGTCCAGCTCGGCTGATCCGTGCCGTTGCGGTATTCGGTGTAGTGAAGCTTGACAAAGGCGCCCTTCAAGGGGCCCTCTGGCCGCACGTAGTCGAGATCAAAGGTAAAAGCCCACTCCTTGAGGCGTTCGGCTGCGCCGTAGCCCTGCCCGTCGCAACCGAAGGCCGCGCCCGCGCCCGCCGCGAAGCCCGGCACGGGCAAGAGGTCGTCAAGCTCGCGCCGCACGCCCGCGAAGACGGCCTTCTCGTTATGGGCGTTCCAGTCCGAGCGCGCGTCCCACCATACGTCGAGGGCCCCGGCAGAGCTGCCGTTCTTGTCCGTCAGACGATAGGCGAACTGCCCTTGACTCTCCGGGCCGGACAAAGGCGCGCGGACATAGGTTCCCTCCAGCCGGAAGAGCCACGGCTTGCGCTCATACCTGCCGAAAAGATAGTGCAGCGAGGCCAGCCCGTTGAAGTTGTCATTCGGGCCTCCGGAATCGTCGCTGTCATCCATAAGATACAGGTGGTAGCCGAAAGATAGGACGTCACTCTTCCGCTCCACGCGCCGGGCGGCCTTGAAGTGGGCGTTTCGGAGGTGGCCTTTCGATTCCCCGTAGCCCGCCTCCAGCGTGAGGCCGCCCCCAAAGGCGTAACGGGCCCCGGCGCTCCACAGCCACGGCACGCGCGTCTCGCCGTCGTTCTTGCGGAAGCGGTTCATATGCAGGAACCACGGGGACTTGTACTCGTCCGCCCACGCCGCGGCCACGGACAGCCCCCCCACATCCGCCCCGACGTTGAAGCCTCGGTAGGTGCCCGGCATGATCGACCAGTTCACCCCGAGCACGCCCGGTCCCGTGGGCTGGAAATAGCCGGCCTTGGCCCATGCCGGGCCCGCCTTGGCCTTGAGCGCGGCCTTGTAGACGGAAACGCCGTCGTCCGTGGCGCGGCGGCTCCAGTCGGGATGCCACGGATCGCCCCACGGCTCGAAGCCCATCTCGTGATCCACCGCGCCCTTGTTGAAAACGTCGTGGGAACCGAAAACCCCGAAGTCGAAACCGAGGGCGTCCCCCGCGAAGCCGGAGGAAAAATCCGCATTGGCCTGAAGCGAGGCGTGGTTGAGGTTGACCTCGTAGCGGCCCTTGTCCTTGTCGTAGCGCCGCCGGTCGCGGCGGTAGAAATAGACCCCGCCCGTTACCTGCGCTTCGTCGAAAAAGCGCGTGCCCGTGCGGAAGGTCTCCCGCGAGTCCAGCCCCGCCGTTTCCGGCGCAAGGTCCTCGCCCGCCCGCGCCGGGAGTGCGCAGGCCAGAAGAAGCAGCGCGAAGGGCCAAAGGCGACGCGGGGCCACGGCCATCAGGCCCCGGGCTCGGAAGAAGTGGCGGAAAAAGGCGCAAGGAAGGGCAAGGCCACGGAAGGGCAGGAGGCAAAGGCCGTCGGACAGGTCACGGAACACCGCACCAAGGCGGCACAAACCCCGGGCAAGGCCGCCGGAAGGACGGCCCCCGCAGGGCGGGCGGTTCCCCGCAGAAAGGCTTCCGGTGCGCCACGAGGCCACAAGAAAAGACCTCCTCAGGCCTCGCCCCGGCGTGTCCCGTCCGGGCCGTCCGATCCTTCCGTCCCGGCGGGAGCGGTGTGCGGGCCGACGGGCTGAGGCCCGGCCTCGGCGGAGGCGACGCGGCTGTTGGTTTCAAGGATGAAACGCAGGCAATCCCCGGCAAGGAGGGGCCTGCTGTAACGGTAGCCCTGAAAAACGTCGCACCCGAGGCGGCGCAGCACGGCGATCTGTGCGTCATCCTCTACAAACTCGGCCACGCTGGTCATACGCCGCGCCCGGCACAGGCGGGTGATGGAAGCGACGATGTCCTGGCAAATGGGGTTCGTCACCACTTCCCGGCTGATGGCCCCGTCGATTTTCACCGCGCTGACCGGGAACTGCTTGAGGTACTTGAGGGAACTGTGCCCCATGCCGAAATCGTCGATGGCGAGGAGCAGCCCGGATTCGTAGAGGTGGGTCAGGATGCGGCTTTCCGGGGTATCGGCGCCGAGCGCGGCGGATTCCGTCACTTCAAGGCTGACGAGGGAAGGCGGCAGGCCGTGCGCGTGCAGGCTTTCCAGCAGCTTTTGCGGGAAACCGCGCCGCAGTTGGAGCGCGGAAACGTTGACGGACATGGTCAGGTCTTCAATTCCCCGGTCGAGCCAGTCCCGGCGCACGGCGCAGGCCGTGTCGAAGACCCACAGGCCGATGGCCCCGATGAGCCCGGAATCCTCCGCCAGCGCGATGGTGATCGGCGCGGGAATCGAACCGTAGGAAACGTGATTCCAGCGGAGAAGCGCCTCCACACCCTTCACCCGGCCCGTGGCCGAGGCAATCTGCGGCTGGAACTCCAGATAGAGCCCCCGACCATGCTTATAGTCGTATTCCAGATCGACGAGCAGGCTGCGCGCCAGCGACCCCACGTCGCCATCGTGATCAAGGATATGTCGGGACGACCCCGCGGGAGCGCAGGAAAGCTCAAGGAGACGCCGGAACGCGCTCCTGATCTGCTTCACCCTGATCTTGTTGGCCAGCAGCACGAAAGGCACGTAGACGAACATCCCTATGCCGATATTAACAATCTGGAGGAGCGTGCCGCGCAGGGACCCCGTGGACAGGTAGCCGTTGAGCAGGATGGGCGTCGTCCATTGCGTTTCCACGCTGGTGCCGGGGACGAGCCCGGTCACTACGGACACGTAGCTGATGGCGGACAACAGCAGAGGCGTGACCAGAAAGGGGATAAGCATGAGCGGGTTGAGCACGATGGGCAGGCCGAAGAGCAGCACTTCGTTGATGTTGAAGACGCCCGGCACCAGCGCGATGAGCCCGATGCGGCGGCTGGCCTGCGTCTTGCCCCAGAAGGCGAGCGCCAGCGCAAGGCTGATGCCCGTCCCGGCCCCGCCCATGAACACGAAAGTATCCATGAACGTCTTGGTCATGACGTAGGGCAAAGGCATCCCTGCTGCGGCTGCGGCTTCGTTGGCGAGTATGGCCGCGCCGTAGATGTCGTGCGTGATCGGATCGAGGACGTTGGAGCCGTGCACGCCCGCAAACCACAGCCCGTGCAGCGAAAGGATGTACATCATCCCCCGCCCGAGCCCTTCCCCGATGGAGTCGAAGGGCCAGCGCAAGAGCCGGTATACGGCCTCGTGCAGCGACATCCCGGTTTCGGAAAGCATGAGCGTCCCACACGCGGCAAAGACCACGACGGTCAGCATCCCCGGCACAAGCGCGTTGAAGGCCTGCGGGATGGCGATGTCCGACGCGCCGCCGGGCAGGTGCAGGTGCAGTTTCCGAAAGGAAAAGAGAAAGAGGAAAAGCCGCGTGGAAAGGATGCCCACGAGGATGGCCACGAAAAGCCCGGCCACCCCGAGCCAGCGCAGGGGCAACGCGCCGTCTTCCGGCTGGAGCAGACAGAAAAACGAGGCGAAGGCCACCAGCCCCGCGATGACCGGATTGGCCCGCAGGACGGCTTGCGCGCCGTTGAACTGGAGCGTCAGGTGGTGAGCAAGGGAAAAGACCATGATGAGCGACATCACGGAAAAGGTGCCGTCTTTCAGGATATTGCCCAAAAGAGGCCAGTCCGGGCCGAAATGGGCCGCCATGAACGCCTGATAGCTCGGCAGGGGGAAACTGTTCAGAAGCTCGGCCAGCGACCCGAGGAACATGAGCGGCAAGGTGACCACAAGGGCCGAACGGATCGCCGCCAGCGTCGGGCTGCTGGAAACGTGGTCCGCCCACGGCAGGAGGACTTCTTCAATCTTTCTGGAAATGTCGCACAGCTTCCGTATCATCATGTTCCCTTCATGGTCGCCGTTCCTGATCCGCCGCCCCGCAAAGCGAGCATCCAAGGGAACGGATTCGCTACCCATAAGCGTAGAAGCTTTTCTTGTACAGGGCCTTCTCTTCCTCCGATCCGGAGGTTGAAAGAGCCCTCTGCGCCCTCTCCCGCGTGTCCCCTGTTGGCCTGTTGAACGGAAAGGGGCGGCCTTCGGGAAGCCGCGACGGGGCGGCAGGCCGGATACTTTCCGTGTGGCAGCTTCCCCCGCTTCCGCACGAGCCGCAAGACGGCGTACCGTCAAGCAGGGGACAGGCCAGAACGAACGGCATCGGGCCGGGCTCTCCGGTATTGGAGAGGGCGCTTCCGACCGGCGCGTGCCGGGCTGCAGGGGTTGTCCTGTCCGCAGGTGCGCGGCCTCTCAAACAGGGATGCCGTGAGGCCGCGATAAAAAAGGATACGCTTCCCCCGCGCCCTTCCCGGAGGACACGCCTGAACAGGCCCCTTTCCGCAGCGGAGGAAGGCCGTACCAACGTTTCCTCTTCCGAGGCGGCGAAACCCATCCGCTCCAGCCGCCCAGCGTGGCCCGCCCCCGCACGGCGGCAAGGCTCGTGACCTCCCCCGGAACATCCGCCCAAGGGCAGGGCGGCGCGGGCTGTCCTTCGCCCCCCGGACCTGTCCGACCATCCGCTGCGTCGGACACGGGGCGCAACACGGAAGGCCGGAACCAGCGCGAAAGCCCGAAATGGCGCATCCCGTACCGCACAAGCGCCCCCGGGCCGAGAAAGCGAGCGTCCTTTTCAGGCAACGCCGATGGCCGGACACCGGAGTCAGCACGTCCTCGGCGGCGGGCGTGTTCCAACAACGCCAGCCGCAGCCGGACAGCCAAGGGCGGTATTGACGAAAACCGCGTTTCACGCCACCTTGCCGTATCCGAATATTCTAAGGCTACGTCCAGCCGCCGGGCTGGCCCAGCGGAAAGGGGCGCTTCTCTACGGGCCTCTCCGCGCCTTAAGGAGGCCCACACTGTAAAACCCTGCTCTCTTTCCCGGGATGTCCGCGTCCTGCCGCAAGGAAACCTGCCAGCACGGAAGGGGCCGCTCCCATGATAGATTTCAGCGCCTTTCCGCGCACAGAGCAAGACGGGAAAGTCGCGTCAAGGCCCGACCGGGGCCTGCTCAAACCGTCAAAAGCAGCCTTGCCCTTGCGGATGCTTTCTTCCCTGCCGGGGCCTTTCCCCTCGGCCCGTGTCGCTTTGTGGTCTGACAGGACAGGCCCGGGAAGGAAAGGAGACCCGCAACCGCAGGGCCGATCACAGACACCGCGAGACTACCCGTTCCACGTTGCCGCGCAACCTGAAAAACAAGGCCCGAACCGCCACGGAGAAAACATGCCTCAACGTTATGTCGTCAGCGCCTGTCTTGCAGGCGAACATTGCCGTTACGACGGCGGCTCCTCGCCCTGCGAGGCGGTCATGGAACTGGTCCGGGAAGGCCGGGCGGTCCCGGTCTGCCCGGAAACGCTCGGCGGCCTGCCCACGCCGCGCACGCCCGCCGAAATCCGCGAGGGCCGCGTGATCATGCGCGATGGCCGGGACGTGAGCGAAGCCTTCGCGCGCGGGGCCGCGGAAGCCCTGCGCCGTGCCCTCGCGGAGGGCTGCGACGCCGCCATCCTCAAGGCCCGCTCGCCTTCCTGCGGGGCCGGGATGGTGTATGACGGCACCTTCACCGGCAGGCGCGTCCCCGGGGAAGGTGTCTTCGCCCGCATGGTCCGCGAGGCCGGGCTCCCCGTCGAAACGGAAGAAACATACCGGAAAAGTCGGTAAAATATATTACAGATTATCACAAGCAGCCTGCTTTTTCAAGATATGTCCGTGCATTTGGAGGCCCTTTCCCCGAAACCTCTAAACGTCTTGTAAGACGAGTCGGAAGAAGCCGGGCGGGGCATCCCGAGACGGACGGCCCGACTCTTCCTTTCAGGACTGTTCCGCTGATCAGGACGGTCCGTCTGAGGAGCCAGCCCCGGCACGGGCTCTTACCTTTCAACGCCTGCCCGACGTTGGGGATGGATTCCATCTCCGGCGCGGCGGTCCGGCTGAGTGCCGGAGCATCCGCCATATCTCCCCTTCCGGTGACGGGCGTTTGACCGTGAGCACCCGTGGGAACCCGGCCCATGTTGACGCCTCCCCTCGCCTTGCCGCCAGCCCGTCTGCGGGGAAGCTCGAAGAGCCTGTTGAACGGCCCGTTCGGATGCGGCCACCGCCCTTGCCTGCGGGGAAAAACGCTCCCTCGGCTTCCTCACCTCTGGCAAACGGTTACCGTCGAGGAGCTGGGGGGGAGCCGGCCCCGGCCAGCACCCCTGCCGGGGGCGGCGGGACGGCTTCTGTCCTGCGCCTCTTCTCCTCACATCCCGCCTTTTCCCCCACCCTCCACGCCCTTGCCGTCCGTGTCGGCAGAATCCGGCTCCTCAAGAATTCGGCCTTGCTGTCCTTTTTTTCTCAATATAGCAGGACTGTTACGCATGAGGCCGCCTTTTTCTGTTCCGGGCCGCAAAAAATGCTTGACTCTTTATAACTAAAAAACTAGTTATATAGTCATGAATACACAATACCTCAACGGACTCCCAGCGGAATGGGCGGCCACAGCCGAGGTCTTCGCGGCGCTGGGCGACGGCACGCGGCAAACCATCCTGCTCCTCTTCGAGCCGGGGGAAGCCATCGCACTCAAAACCCTTGTGGACAGCCTGCCCCTCAGCCGCTCGGCCACCGTGCACCATCTGAAGGCGCTGGAACAGGCGGGCTTGCTCGTACCGCTCAAGCACGGGCGCTCGCTTTCCTATACGCTGAACGCGGCCCGCCTTGTCGAAGCCCTCGACCGGGTGAAGGATTACGCCGCAGCCTACCTTACGGCAACGGACGTAAAGGCCGACGGGCAAGACGCCGGACCTGCCCGCATCCGCAGGGCGGAAGACGCCCAAAGATAAGCAGGCAAGCGAAGAACCAAAGCCGTTCACGCCCTCACAGCGAAGGACGCCGACGGAAGTCCCTGAACGGCGGAAGCGGCCTTCCGGCAACGCCTTTTCCCCGGGGAACCTTTTCCTGACCCGCCTCCAGAAGGACACGGACTCTTGCTGATGTTCCTCCGCGCCGCGCACGATGCCGACGAGGAAAACCGCGCGAAGACGTAGCGAAAAGCAGAGGCCTACAAGCGGGCATGGCTTGTTTCCTTTCCGGCTCGGCCTTTGACCGGGGGCCTCCTGTCGGGGCGGGCGATTCGGGTGCGGATACGGTACCCTCCGTGTTTTTTCAGCGGCTGCCATGCCTTCCCCGGCTTCGGCGCGAAACCATCCACGGCTACGGCGCAGCCCCTTCCTGTTGCGGATGCGGCGCGGCCCACTCACACCTTCAGGCAGGAGATGCTCCATGAGCGCTGACGACAACGGCCTGCGGCAGGCGGCTCCCCTCGGGGCCAGCTACGTCATGGGAACGTTCAACGACAACTTTTTCAAGCAGGCGGCCCTGCTTCTCGCGGTGGGCGTGGGCAACGCCGCTTTTCAGGCTCGCGCCACGTTCGTGTTTGCGCTTCCCTTCGTGCTCTTCTCGGCGTGGAGCGGGTGGCTGGCGGACCGTTTCCCCAAGAAGCGCCTCGTCATCGCGGCCAAGGCGCTGGAACTGGCCGCCATGCTCGCAGGCGCGTGGGGTATGGTCATGCTCGACTGGACATGGCTGCTGGCCATGATCTTCTGTATGGGCCTCAGTTCCACGCTGTTCAGCCCCGCGCTCAACGGCTCCATCCCCGAACTCTTCCCCGTGGGGGCCGTGCCGCGCGTCAACGCCCTGTTCAAGCTCGGCACCACGGCCTCGATCCTGTGCGGCGTCTGCCTCGCCGGGCTATCCCTTGATCAGACGTGGCTCGATACGGTCCAGCCCTTTGGCCGCTGGCTCGTCGCGGCCGTGGCCGTCCTCGTGGCCGCCGCCGGGCTCGTGGCCGCCCTCTTCATCGAAGCGCGGCCCGGCGCCGGGAGCGTCCGGCCCTTCCCGTGGTCTGCCCTTGTGGACTCCTTCCGGCATCTGCGCGAGGCCCGCCGGGACCGGCCCCTTTACCTCACCATCTGGGCCGAAGCCTTCTTCTATGCCCTGTCCACCCTGCTGCTCCTCGAAATCAACGCCCTCGGGCGCGGCGAACTCGGCCTGTCCTACACCGTCACCAGCCTCCTGCCCGTGGCCCTCATGGTCGGCATCTGTGCGGGCTCGCTCCTCGCGGCCCGGGGCACGCCCGAAAGCTGGCGGGCCCTGCTCGCGCCCTCCCTTTTCGGCATCGGGCTCCTGCTCTGCCTCGTGCCCCTCGCGGCGAATGCCCCGCAAGCGTGGCGCTTCCCTCTGCTCTTCCTCATCTATGCCGCCGCCGGGACGTGCGGAGGGCTCTATCTCATCCCCGTCACCAGCTTCGTGCAGGTGCGGCCCGCGCCCACGGAAAAGGGGCGCATCCTCGCCCTCGACAACTGCCTCTCCTTTTGCGGCATCCTGCTGGCCGGGCAAGCCTATCTGCCGCTGTCGGCCCTGCGTGCGTCGAGCGGGCATTTCGTCCTCGGCCTCCTCTGCTTTGGGGCGGGGCTGATTTTCCTTATGGGCATCCGGCGGATGGGCGGCCTCGCGGCAGCTCCCCTTGCCTCCTCTCCCTTGGCCTGCGCCGCCGACAAGGATGACAGGGCCGCTTCCTCCCCCGTCGCCGCTTCCGCCTTATACGCTTCCGCCAGCCCTTCGGCCCTTTCTCCGGCGTGCGCCGGGGCGCAGGGCGCGGCATCCTTGGCCGCCTCTCCGCAAGCCCCGGTCCCTGCCGCCTTCGCTTCCCTGCCCTCCCCGGCTGGCCCCGCTTCCCCCGCCCTTGCCCCGGCCTCTTCGGGCTTGGGCGGCGGCCCCACTTCGGACAGGGCGGACCGAGGGCGTTTCCGGCCTTCCCTCGCGCTGCGCCTCCTCCTGCCCGTGGCCCGCGCCCTGCTCGGCCTGCGCTACCGCGTGCGCGTGGACGGGCTCGATGCGGTACGCGCCCGCGACGACGGACGCCCCATCCTCTTTCTGCCCAACCATCCCGCGCTCATCGATCCGGCGCTCGTCTATACGGCTCTTGCCGACTATACCCCGCGCCCGCTGGGGGACGTCCATCAGATGGACCGGCCAGTGATTCGTTCCGTGGCCTCACTGCTCGGGACCATCCCCATCCCGGACCTGCGCCGGGACGGGCGGCGTGCGGCAAAGGGCGTGCACGAAGCCCTCGGGCGCGTGGCCGAAGCCCTGCGCGCCGGGGACAATATCCTCCTCTATCCGGCTGGCGGCCTTTCCCGTGACGGAAAGGAACGGCTCGGCGGCAACCGGGGCGCGCACGACCTGCGCGAGGCCGTGCCCGGGGCCCGCGTGGTCCTCGTCAGGACGGCGGGACTGTGGGGAACGTCCTTCAGTTGGGCGCGCGGCACGGCCCCGGACAGCCTGCGCGGGCTGGCGAGGGGGGCGGCCCTGCTGCTCCTGAACGGGCTTTTCTTCATGCCGCGCCGCGAAGTCCGCATGAGCCTCCTCGAACCCGAACTGCCCGATCCCGCCGAGGGCGTGCGCGCCTTCAACGCGGCGCTGGAAGCTTTCTACAACGCCGGGGATGAGCCCGCTCTTGCGGTGCCGGAACACTTCCTGCGCGGGGCCGCCCCTCGGCCCCTGCCCACACGGGAGGCGGAAAATGCGACGGACGGTGAGGAGCGCCCGGCGGCGGACATGGACCCCGCCCTGCGTGAGGCCGTGCTCTCCCTGCTGCGCGACGAAAGCGGCGCGGAGGACATCCCTGACGGCGCGGCCCTGTCCGCCGATCTGGGCATCGACAGCCTTGCGCTGGTCAACGTGGCCGCAGGGCTGGAAGAGCTTTCCGGGCGGCCCGTGGAAGAACTGGAAGACCTGCGTACCGTGGCCGACTGCTTCCTTGCGGCATCGGGGCGGCTGGGGAGCGCGCGGGATGCCGCCGAAGCGCCCGGCGCGTGGTTTGCCTCGGGCCCGGCCCTGCCGCTCTCGGTCCCGGCGGGGTCTGACCTCGTGGAAGCGGCCTTCCGGCAGGCCGCTTCCGCCCCCTCGCGGCTCATGCTCGCGGACGGCGGCACGGCGCTGACCGCCCGCGAGGTGATCACCCGCGCACTGGCCCTGTCCGCCTTCGTGCGGGCAAGGACCCGGGACGAGGCCCGGGTGGGCATCATGCTGCCCGCCTCGTCCGCCGCCGCCCTGACGTGGCTGGCCGTGCTCATCGCCGGGAAGGTTCCGGTCATGTGCAACTGGACGGCGGGCCCCGCCAACTTCGCCCACGGCCTCAAGGCCACGGGCGCGCGACATGTCCTGACCTCGTCCCGCCTCCTTGAGCGGCTGGCCGGGCAGGGCTTCCCGGTGGACAATCACGCCGACGCCTGGATCGCGCTTGAGGACGCGCCCGCCTCCCTGAGCCTTCTTGACAAGATCGGCGCATTCCTGCGCGCACGGCTGCTGAGCTTGCCCCTCGTAGGGGCGGCGGCCATGCCGCGGGGCGTGCCGGGGACGGCGGCCATCCTCTTCACGTCCGGATCGGAGTCGCTCCCCAAGGCGGTGCCGCTCTCGCACGCCAATATGCTGGCCAACTGCCGCGACATCGCCGCCGTGCTGCGTCTCACCACGCACGACCGGATGCTCGCCATGCTGCCGCCCTTCCACTCGCTGGGGCTGACCGGGAACATCGCCCTGCCGCTGCTCTTCGGTCTGCCCGCCGTCTATCACGCCAACCCCACGGAGGGCGCGCGCCTCGCCGCCCTCGCCCGCCGCTGGAGGCCCACCGTGACGGTGGCCCCGCCCACCTTCCTCGACGGCATGATCCGCAAGGCCCGGCCCGGCGATTTGACTTCCCTGCGCCTCGGCTTCGTGGGTGCGGAAAAGTGCCCGGACGCCCTGCACGCGGCCTTTGCCGCCATCTCGGGCGGCGTCCTCTGCGAGGGCTACGGCGTCACCGAATGCGCCCCCGCCGTAAGTGTGAACCGGCCCGAGGACGTCCGGCCCGGCACCATCGGGCTCCCTCTGCCCTCGGTCCGCACCGCCGTGGTTACGCCCGAAACGCCGCCGCGCCGCGTCGCCCCCGAGGAAACCGGAATGCTGCTCGTATCCGGCCCCAACGTCTTCGGCGGCTATCTCGGCGTCGAGCCGGACAAGCAGCCCTTCGTGGCCTTCGAGGGCCGCACGTGGTACCGGACGGGCGATCTGGTGAGCGAGGACGAGGACGGACGGCTGACCTTCCGGGGACGGCTGAAGAGGTTTGTGAAGATCGGCGGAGAAATGATCTCGCTTCCGCAGATTGAGGACGCCCTGCTCGCGGCCTTCGGGGAACGGGCCGAAGGCGAAGGCCCGGCGCTGGCCGTGGAAAGCGGGGACGATGCGGCCATCGTGCTCTTCGCCGCCCTTCCCGTCACCCGCGAGGAGGCCAACGCCGCCCTGCGCCGCGCCGGGCTTTCCGGCCTCTCCTCCGTGGCCCGCGTGCTCCGGCTCCCCGCCCTCCCCGTCCTCGGCACGGGCAAGACCGATTACCGCGCCCTTCGCACGCTCTGCACCCAAACCGACCAGGGCGTGTCAACGCTCAACGGGGGAAAATGAAGTAGGGTCTTTTTAGTTGGCTTGCCCTGTACTCCGTCGGGGAAAATGATTTCCCCACTCTCCCTACAAAAGGGGAACAGGTAAAGGGTGAACAGGCCCCAAAGCGGGAGAAGGCCCACCGGAACGCTACGGCACTCGAACAGAGGCCATAGCCCGGCGGGTCTTCTTTCGCCTCACGCCGAAGTGGGGAAAGGAGACGGGAAACGTCCGGTCCCGCTCCTCCACCCGCAAGGAGATCGAAACTCCTGTCCCGAACTTCTGCGCGCTTGGCGCATCGTTGGGCGTGGGGATTTCATCTTGCGTTGAGGCGGGCCGAATACGTACGGTGAGGGAGCCTGCAAAGGAGTATTTCACCCTATGCCCCGAGGCGGGCCACCCGCACGTGAAGCACGGCGGGGATGGTGGAGTATTTCCTCCCACCCACGGAGGCGGGGTCACGCGCCTCTCGGCATGGGAGGCCGTCTTTCATCACGCACGCGGCGGCGCAAGGCTCCTCAACCAAAAAGAGAGGGGAAAGGCCCACCTCTCATGCAGCAGACGCGCTCATTTGGAAGGGAGAAGACATCCGGCAAGCTCCTCCCGCACCTTTGGCGCTTTCCTCCCATACGTTGAAGCCGCGACAGGATGCCCCTTCGCCGCAGGGGCCTTCTTCTCTTGCCGCCTGCTCTTTTCCGCCTCCTCTGCCTTCATCTGTCCTCCTCTCTCCACTTTGCGAGCCATTGCAAAATGCAGGGGGAAACGACCCTTCCCTTGCGTTTTGTAGGCAAAGCGCGCTCTTCTTTTCTTCCTATCATACTGAAAAAGAACACTCTCTTTCCTTGGCACGCCCTATGCTTAAGGGGAGTGTTCCCCGTCCCCTCCCGGGCGGCGGGCCGCTTCCTTGCGCGGCGCGGGCCGTGCGCCCGGGAATCTCCAATCCCATGTCAGGGCGGCTGCACGACGCCCCCGGAGGTTGGAGAAAGGCCCTGCCCGCCTTTGGACAAGGGGGGCCCCGGGACCGGATGCCCGGCTATCCGATGGGCAAGGGGGCCCCGGGTCTGGATGCCCGGCTATCCGAAACCGGGCTGCCGGGCCTGCGCTGCGGGATGGCCCGTCGCCTTGCCAAGAGGCACGGCCCGCGCCTTCGGGACAGGGGCGGCACTCCTGCGCCGCACGCGCCGGAAGCCGTCGGGAACATCGATCATCATCTGTATGGAGGAGACTATGTTTATTGGAATGATCCTGCTCGGATTGCTCACCTTCGTCTGCATGGTGGGCCTGACCTGTCTGTGCGACCGGCTCTAAAGGAGAGTGCCCCATGCTCATCATCGCTGCCGTGGCGCTGGCCTACTGCGTCGGCTATCTCGTCTACGTCATTCTTTCCACGGAACAAAAATAACGGAAGGACACCATGCAGTCTCTTTTGTATCCCGCGCTGGTCATTGCGCTTTCCATCCTTGTCTCATGGCCCGTCGGCAAACTGGCCACGTGGGGCATGTGCGATCCGCAGGAAAAAAGCGGATTCCGGCACGGCCTCGACGCCCTCTTCGTCAAAATCGGCGGGCGGGCGGCCACGGTCGGGCAGGACTGGAAACGGTACACGCTGGCCATGCTGCTTTTCAATGCGATCATCTTTACCGTGGCCTTTCTGGTGATGGGCTTTCAGCACCTCCTGCCGCTCAACCCGGACGGCATGGGGCCGCTGGAGCCGAGCCTCATCTTCAACACGATGGCCTCGTTCACCTCAAACACCAATCTCCAGCACTACTCGGGCGAGCAGGCGCTCAGCTACTTCTCGCAGCTTTTCAGCATCATGTGGCTCCAGTACGTCACGCCCGCCACGGGCCTGTGCGTGCTCGCGGCCATCGCCCGGGGGCTTTCCGGCAAGGCCGTCTTCGGCAATTTCTACATGGACCTCATGCGGGCCACCTTCCTTGTGCTCATCCCCATCTGCGTGATCACGGCCACCATGCTGGTGCTCGGCGGCCTCGTGATGACGCTCGACGGTTCCGCCGTGGCGACCACCCTCGAAGGCGCGAAGCAGACCATCGCCCGCGGCCCGGTGGCGGCCTTCCTGACCATCAAGGACCTCGGCACCAACGGCGGCGGCTTCTTCGGACCCAACGGCACGCATCCCTTTGAAAACGCCAACTTCTTCACCAATCTCATCGAAACCATGTGCCTTGTGGTCATCCCGATGGGCTGCGTGTGGATGTTCGGCCGCATCACCGGACGCATGCGGCACGCCGCCGTGATCTTCGCGGTCATGCTGGCCTTCATGGTCCTCAAGATCGGCTTCTCCGTCGCCTTTGAAAGCGAGCCCTCCGCCGCCTTCCACAACCTGCCCGTAGCTGAAAGCTCCAACCTCGAAGGGAAGGAACTGCGCTTCGGCGTGGCCGCCGGACCCACCTACAGCGTCTTCACCACCTGCTCCAGCAACGGCTCGGTCAACGCCATGCACGACAGCCTGAACCCGCTGGCGGGCCTCATCCCCATGATCGGCATGTGGCTCAACACCACCTTCGGCGGCGTGGGCGTCGGCTTCGTCAACATGTTCCTCTACATCGTCATCGGCGTCTTCATCAGCGGCATGATGGTGGGGCGGACCCCGGAATATCTGGGCAAAAAGGTGGAAACCCGCGAAATGAAATTCGCCCTGCTCGGCGTGCTGGCCCATCCGCTGTTCATCCTCGGCGGCACGGCGCTGTTCGCCGCCACCTCGTGGGGCCGGGATACCGTCCTGAACAGTGGCTTCCACGGCTTCTCTGAAATCCTCTATGAGTTCACCTCGGCCTCGGCCAACAATGGTTCGGGCTTTGAGGGCCTTGGGGACAACACCATCCCGTGGAACATCTCCACCGGGCTCGTAATGCTCCTCAACCGCTTTATTCCCATCGTCTTCCCGCTCGCCATCGCAGGCTCGCTGGCCGCGAAGAAGGCCTGCCCCGAATCCGCGGGCACCCTGCGCACGGACACGCCCCTTTTCGGCTACGTGCTCTTCGGCTGCGTGCTCTTTGTGGGCGCTCTGCTCTTCATGCCCGCCGCCGTGCTCGGCCCCATCGCGGACCATCTCGTCAACGTCGCGGGCGTCATGGCCAAGTGATCCGACCGCACAGAAGGAATACCTCTATGAACGCAACCAACACTGCCTTGACGGACCGCCGCGCGAGCCGCCGTCCCTCCCTCTTTGAGGGCGAGCTGGTCAGGATCGCCTTCTTCCGGTCCCTCGCCATGCTCAACCCGAAAGCCATGATGCGTAACCCCGTCATGTTTGTGACGGAAATCGGCGCGCTGCTCACCACCCTGACCCTCGTCATGGACATCGTCCAGAAAAGCGCCTCCGTACCCTACACGCTGGCCGTGACCCTCATCCTCTGGGCCACCGTGCTCTTTGCCAATTTTGCCGAAGCCCTGGCCGAGGCGCGGGGCAAGGCGCAGGCCGACACCCTGAAGCGCACCCGCTCCAACACCGCGGCCACCAAACTGGTGGACGGCAAGCCCGTCAAGGTGACTTCCGATCTGCTGCGCCCCGGCGACCTTGTGGTCGTCAGCGCCGACGAGGTCATCCCCACGGACGGCGAAGTGGTGGAAGGCGCGGCCAGCGTGGACGAATCCGCCATCACGGGCGAATCCGCGCCCGTGGTCCGCGAGGCGGGCGGCGACCGTTCCGGCGTTACCGGCGGCACCCGCGTCCTTTCCGACTCCATCGTGGTGCGCATCACCGCCGCGCCGGGCGACTCCTTCCTCGACCGCATGATCGCGCTGGTGGAAGGGGCCGTGCGCCAGAAGACTCCCAACGAATGCGCCCTGACCGTCACCCTCGCCGGGCTGACGCTGGCGTTCCTGCTCGTGACCGGGACGCTGTACCCGATGGGCCTCTACTTTGACGTGCGCCTGCCCATCCCGACGCTGATCGCCCTGCTCGTCTGCCTCATCCCGACCACCATCGGCGCGCTGCTCGCGGCCATTGGCCTGGCGGGGATGGACCGCGCCCTCTCCGCCAACGTGCTTGCCAAAAGCGGCAAGGCCGTGGAACTGGCTGGCGACATCGACACCCTGCTCCTCGACAAGACCGGGACCATCACGATGGGCGACCGGCAGGCCATGCGCTTCCATCCCCTTCCCGGCCACAGCGAGAGCGAGCTGGCCGAAGCCGCCCTGCGCGCCTCCTTCGGGGACCGCACCCCGGAAGGCAAGTCCATCGTGGCCCTCGCCCATCGGCTGCTCGGCGCGGCCGCGCCCAAGGAGGAGCCGGGCTCGAAGGTCATTCCCTTCACCGCGCAATCCCGTCTGAGCGGCCTTGAACTGCCGGACGGCACGCTCTACCGCAAGGGCGCGTCCGACGCCATCCGCAGTTGCGTCAAGCGCATGAACGCCCCCCTGCCGGAGGGCCTTGAAGAACTCGTCAACGAGGTGGCGAGCCGGGGCAGCACGCCCATCGTGGTCATCCGCAACGCCGAGGTGCTCGGCGTGGTGGCGCTGGCCGACGTGCTCAAGCCGGGCATCAAGGACCGCTTCGCCCGGCTGCGCGCGATGGGCATCCGCATCGTCATGGTGACGGGCGACAACCCCCTCACCGCCGCCGCCATCGCAAACGAGGCGGGCGTGGACGACTTCATCGCCGAAGCCCGGCCCGAGGACAAGCTCGCCTACATCCGCAGGGAACAGGCCGCCGGCCGCCTCATCGCCATGATGGGCGACGGTACCAACGACGCCCCGGCGCTGGCGCAGGCCGACATCGGCGTAGCCATGAATTCCGGCACGCAGGCGGCCAAGGAAGCGGGCAACATGGTGGACCTCGACTCCGACCCCACCAAGCTCATCGAGGTCATCGAGATCGGCAAGCAGCTCATCATGACCCGCGGCGCGCTGACCACCTTCTCCATCGCCAACGACGTGGCGAAGTACTTCGCCATCATCCCGGCCATGTTCATGCTGGCTATTCCCCAGCTCTCGGCCCTCAACGTCATGGGCCTCGCCACGCCGGAGAGCGCGATCCTCTCGGCCCTGATCTTCAACGCGATCATCATCCCGATCCTCATCCCCATCGCCATCAAGGGGGTGAAATACCGGCCCATGCGGGCGGACGGCATCCTTCGCCGCAACCTGCTGGTCTACGGCCTCGGCGGGGTGCTCGTGCCCTTCGCCGGGATCAAGCTCATCGACATGCTCCTGAGCGCATCAGGGCTTTTCTAGGGGAAAGGCGGCTTCCGCGGGGCGTGCCCGTGGAGAGGCTTTTCAATCCCCCGGCGCGGAGGCGGCATCGCCTCGCCGCCCCGCGCCGCATCATTCAATCATCCAGCGGAACCCGCCCCGGCGGGCTCGGGAGAAACGATATGACAACCGCAACGCCTTCTCTGAGCATCTTCGACCACCTGTGGACCAACGCCCGTCTGGTCGTCGCCACCATGTTCGTCTGCTGCGTGCTGTACACGCTGCTTATCCTCGGCATCGGGCAGACCTTCACGCCCTTCTCGGCCAACGGCTATCTGCTCTACAACGACAAGGGCGAGCTTGTGGGCAGTTCGCAGATCGCCCAGTCCTTCACCAAACCCGAATACTTCTGGCCCCGCCCCTCCGCCGTGGACTACAACGCCGCGGCCACGGGCGGCAGCAACCTTTCCCCCGCCAGCAAGGAACTGCGCGAACGGGCGGAAAAGACCATCGCCCTGTACGGCGCGACGGAAAGCAACAAAATACCCGCCGATCTCGTGACTGCCTCGGGCGCGGGCATGGACCCGCACATCACGCTGGCCGGGGCCGAATACCAGCTTGACCGCGTGGCCGCCGCGCGGGGCCTCGACAAGGCCGTTGTGCGCGGGCTCATTCAGGAGCACGCCACCATCCCCGGCGGCCCGCTCACCAACGCCCCCATCGTCAACGTGCTGGAACTGAATATCGCCCTCGACGCCTTGACGAAGAAGTGATGCCCCACCCGTGCAGACCGGGATGGAAGATTCCACTTGCCGTTGCGTAAGCAGTACGGTGGCCCCCGTAGGGGCAGGGGTAGCCGACCTTGTGGGCCAGCACCAGCGAGTGGGCGGCGGCCCACAGGAGGGGCACAAGATTGACCACGGGCCATTCGGGGGGCGTCTCCACGATCCCCCCGCCCGTGCGTGGACGGGTCCCGGTGGACGCGCCGGAAGACGCCGATCTGCACGATTTCCCCGCCCGTGCGGGACAGGCCCGTCACAATCCCATTCTCTTTTTAAGCCGCCCGATCCCTCCAGCTCGTGCGGGCGCGGGATTGACTCCTTTTCGTCCTCCCGCGCATGGACCCGGCACTCCAGCCCGTGCGGGCTCGGGTTGACCCGGTCCATTGACGAGGTGGCTTTTCTTGCTTTGCTCCAGCCCGTGCGAGCACGGGTTGACCCTCGCCCTGCCCGGCAAATCCCCCTGCTTCCAGCACGTGCAGGCACGGGGTTGACGCCCGGGCGTGCGGCAGGAAGCGGATTTCCCTCTCGGGGTGCGGGAGGGTCTGCCGTTCTCCCTCAAAACGCTTGCGTATTTCTGTTATAATGCTTGCGTATTTTTGTTAAAATACCTAAAAGGAGGAAAAGAAACGGAAAATCTATTCCTAACAGCTTCCCTTCTCAAAGAAATCCGTTTTCGCGCATTGTAGCCGCGCGCCCTCCCGGTTGCGGCCCGGCATAGACCCGGCGGGAGGGGTCAGCCTTTTCTTCCGGGAAGCGGCGCATGAAAAAGGCATCCGGCCTCGCAAGAGTACCGGATGCCTTTGTATGTATGGGCGAAAAGGCGGCTCAGGCCACGGAAGCGGCCATTGCCGAAAAGGTGTTCAGGGTGCGGCAGACGTCAAGGGGCGTGGCCGCCGTGAAGCCCACGCAGACGGGCGAAAGCCGTTCCACGCCCGGCATGGCCGCAAAGAGATCGGCATGGTAGGTCCGCACCGTGGAAAGCTGCACCGCAAAGGGCCCGGGGAGGGACAGCGGACGGCACAGGGGGTTGAGCAGGGCACGGCGCGCAGCCTCGCGCAGGGCCTTGTGCACGATCTCCGGGTGGCTGTGCACGGCGGCCCGGGTGCTCAGCGCCCGTTTCACGGTGACGATCTCGGCGTGCGGGAAGACGGCGGCGGCTTCGGCGGCGAGGCAGTCGTCGCCGCTCAGGAGCCGCACGGGGACGCCGCAGGCTCCGGCCAGAAGGCCGTTCAGGAAATATTCGCCTACGGGCACGCCGTTGACGCGGATTTCCGCAAAGGCGCTCCCGTTGATGGTGTGCGCGAGGACGCCGTAAGCCCCGGCCCGGGCGTGGTAGCCGATCATGAACAGGCCGTTCCAGCGGCCCTCGTTCAGCCCCGCCATCATGCCCCAGAGCCGGGGCTTGCCCGAGACAAGGCAGGCGGCGGGATGCAAGTCTTCAAGGATGACGTTGCGGTAGGTGCCGTGCCCGTCCGCGACCCACACCTCTGTGGCCCCGCCCTCAAGCGCGCCCTCGACCGCGGCGTTGACCTCGCCGGTCATGAGCCGCCGCGCCCGTTCGTACTCCTGCGAGCCGGGCCGGGTCTGCTCAGGGTCGCAAATACCGCTGATGCCTTCGATGTCCGCGGAAATCAAAACGCGCATAAAGCCTCCTTGCCCACGATTTCCCGCCATTCCGGGAGCGCCTCGCGGATGGAGAGGCGTCGCCGCCCTTCCCGGCCCACGATGGGCTCGGCCAGAAAAAGCGCTTTGAACACGGCCTGTTCCGTCGCTTCGGCGGCGGCCTGAAAGAGAACGTCGAGCCACGAGTCCGGCGCGTGCGGCAAGAGGACGGGCTCCCCCGCCTCCGGCCACGGCAGGGCGTGGGCCGTTGAAAAGGCGACGGCCACATCCCCGCTGCCGTGCCCGTAAATGGACCCGGTGCGGGCCAGCCCGTTCCCGGCCCGCTGCGCCAGACGCCCGAGCTGGGCGATATCGAGCGGCGCGTCCGTGGCCAGAACCATGATGATGGACCCCTTTTCCGGCGCGGCGGCCTCCCGCGCGGGGTATCCCGCCCCGCCCTGCGCCGCCAGACGCTCGCAAAGCAGCTTCCCCACCGGGCGCCCGGCCAGAAGGCAGTGCCCGGGCTTGCCGAAATTGGACAGGACCAGCGCGCCCACCGTGAACGTTGTTCCCGCGCAGTCCGCCCGGCGCGAGGCCGAGCCGATGCCGCCCTTCAGATGAAAGCAGGACATGCCCCGCCCGGCCCCCACGCTCCCCTGCGCGAAACGGCGATCCGCGGCGGCGCAGGCGGCGAGGTAGTGCTCCTCGCGCACGGCCAGCGCCTGAATGTCGTTCAGATAGCCGTCGTTGCACTCCAGCACCAGCGGGTTGACCGTGGGCCACTCGCGCCCCACCTCGGGATGGGCGGCCACGGCCTGCCGAATCTGCGCCGTGGCGATCTCGCCCACCGAAAAGGTATTGGTCAACGCAAGGGGCGTTTCAAGGCAACCCAGTTCGGCTACCTGCATGAGCCCCACGCTCTTGCCAAAGCCGTTGAAGACGCGGCAGGCGGCCAGCGGCTTGCGCAGCAGGGGATCGGCGTTGGGAAGGATGGCCGTCACCCCGGTCTGGATCGCGCCCGCGTCGAGGGTGCAATGCCCGACGCGGACCTCGCCCACGTCGGTGATCGCGTCAAGCGGCCCGCTCGGCAGGGAGCCCACGCGGGGAAAAAGGCATTCCGGCATGGCTATTCCTGATCGATCTTCGGATCGAGGGCGTCGCGCAGGCCGTCCCCGAAGAGGTTGAACATGAGCACCGTCAGGAAGATGGCGAGGCTCGGGAAAATCGCCACGTGCGGGGCGATGACCATGTCGGCGCGGGCCTCGTTGAGCATGGCCCCCCATTCGGGCGTGGGCGGCTGCGCGCCGAGGCCGAGGAAGGACAGGCTCGCCGCCGTGATGATGGAGGTGCCGATGCGCATGGAGAAATAGACCACGATGGAGGAGATGGTCCCGGGGAAGATGTGGCGCAGCATGATGGTCATGGGCCCGGCCCCGAGGCTGCGCGCGGCCTCCACAAAGGTCTGGCGTTTCAGGGCCAGCGTGTTGCCGCGCACAAGGCGCGCGAACGTGGGGATGCTGAAGATGGCCACGGCGAGGATGACGTTGGCCATGCCGCTGCCGAGGATCGCCACCACGCTGATGGCCAGCAGGATGCCGGGGAAGGCGAAGAGCACGTCGCAGATGCGCATGACCACGCGGTCCCACCAGCCCTCGAAATAGCCCGCGGTCAGGCCGAGGAAGGTGCCGACCACCGCGCCCACGAGCACGGAGGAGAAGCCCGCCGCCAGCGAGATGCGCGTCCCGGCGAGGATGCGGCTGAAAATGTCGCGGCCAAGCGAATCCACGCCGAACCAGTGCGCCGCCGAGGGGCCTTCGTTCAGCATGTCGTAGTTGAAGAAATTCTCGGGATCATAGGGCACGAGCCACGGCCAGAAGACCGCGACGAGCACGAGGACGACGATGAAGCCCCCGGCAAAGAGCGTCATGCGCTGCCGCCTGAACTTGCGCCAGAACTCGCTCCACGGGGTGCGGACTTTCGCGGGGCCGGCCGTTGCCGTCGAGATGTCGGTATTTTGCATGATGGTATCACTTGAAGCAGATGCGCGGGTTGATGACGGCATAGAGGACGTCCACCAGCAGGTTGATCAGGATGAACTCCAGCGAAAAGAGCAGCACTTCGGCCTGCAGGACCGGGTAGTCGCGCATTTCCACGGCGTCCACCAGCAGCCGCCCGAGGCCCGGCCAGTTGAAGACCTTCTCCACGATGATGGAGCCGCCGAGCAGGAAGCCGAACTGGAGGCCCATCATGGTCACGACCGGAATGAGGGCGTTGCGCAGGCCGTGCTTGACGATGACCTTCCACTCGCTGAGGCCCTTGGCCCGGGCCGTACGGATATAGTCGTCCTGGAGGATTTCCACGAACGAGGCGCGCGTGAAGCGGGCCATGACCGCCGCCACCCCCGCGCCGAGGGTGATCGAAGGCAGGATGTAGTGTTTCCACGTGTCCGCGCCCACGGTGGGCAGCCAGCCGAGGCCCACGGAAAAAATCTCCATGAGCAGCAGGCCCAGCGCGAAGGTGGGGAAGGAAATGCCCGAAACCGCAAGGGCCATCCCCGCGTGATCCTGCCATTTGTTGCGCCGCGTGGCCGAAACCATGCCGATGACGAGGCCGAAGAAGACCGACCAGACCATGCTCCAGACCGTCAGCCAGAAGGTCGCCGCGAAACGCTCCCCGATTTCGTCGCGCACCGGCCGCTTGGTGCGGATCGAGGTGCCGAAATCCCCTTTCGTCAGGATTTTGCCGAAATAGGCGACGAATTGTTCCGGTATGGGTTTATCCAGCCCGAGGTCCTTGCGGACCAGTTCCACCGTGGTCTGATCGGCCTCGGGCCCGGCCGCGAGGCGCGCCGGATCGCCGGGGAGCATGTGAACGAAGAGAAAGACCAGCACCGCGACCAGAAAAAGCGTGGGAATCAGCCCGAGGAGCCGTTTGACGAGATAATGGAGCATCCGCGAAACCTCATGGGAAGGGGGGCGGGGAAGGCCCCGCCCCTCAGGATCAGTTCAGTTCGATCTGTTCAAAGAAGTAGCTGCCGTCAGGCATGACGTACATGCCCTTCAGATTCTTGCTGGTGGCGTAGAGGAGCTTCTCGGTCACGAGGAAGACCCACGGCGCGTCCTTCCATACTTCGTTCTGGATTTCGGTGTAGAGCCTGGTCTTCTCGGCGCGGTCCGTGGTGTTCAGGGCCTTGATGATGTCCGCATCCACCGTGTCGTTCTTGTAATAGCTGATGTTGTACATGAAGGGCGGGGTCTTGTCCCCGGCCAGCAGCGGACGGATGGCCCAGTCGGCCTCACCCGTGGAGGAGGACCAGCCGGTGTAGTACATGCGCACGGGCGCGGTGGCCGGGTCCTGATGGCTTTCGACCTTTTCCACACGCTGCCCGGCCTCAAGAGCCTGCACCTGCGCCTTGATCCCGACCTGCGCGAGCTGCTGCTGCACGAACTGGATCACCTTCTGGGCGGTGGTGTGGTTGTAGGCGGACCACAGGGTGGTTTCAAAGCCGTTGGGATAGCCGGCTTCCTTCAAAAGCTCCCTGGCCTTCTGGGGATCGTAGGGCCAGGGGCCGAGCTTCACGGCGTAGTCGACGCCCGCGGGCACGACGCCCTCGGAGGGAATGGCGTAGCCGTTGAAGGCCACCTTGGCCAGCGCCTGCTTGTTGATGGCGTAGTTGATGGCCTGACGCACCTTCGGGTTGTCGAAGGGCTTCTGGAGCATGTTCATGTTCAGGTAGCGCGCGATGATGGAAGGCGCAGCCACCATGTTGATGTTGGGTTCCTTCTCAAGGACGGCGGCCTGTTCAAAGGGCACGGGGAAGGTGAAGTGCGCTTCGCCGGTGCGCATCATGGCCGAGCGGGCGTTGTTGTCGACAACGGGCACCCACTTGATGGCGTCGACCTTGGGCAGGCCCGGACGCCAGTAGTTGGGATTCTTGACGCCCTTCAAATAGTCGGTCTGAATCCATTCCACGAAAGTGAAGGGGCCGGTCCCGACGGGATGGAAGGCGATGTCCTTGCCGTACTTCGCGAGCGCGGCGGGGGAGATCATGACCGCCGAGGGATGGGCGAGCTGGTTGATGAAGGGAGAGAAGGGGGTCTTCAGAGTGACCTTGGCGGTGTATTCGTCCACCACTTCGGTCTTGGCGATGTTCGAGTAGAGGCTGTAGCGCTTGAGCTTGTTGTCCGGGTTGGTGACGCGGTCGAAGTTCACCTTCACGGCTTCGGCGTTGAAATCGGTGCCGTCGTGGAACTTCACGCCCTTGCGCAGGTGGAAGGTGTAGACGAGCCCGTCGGGGGTGACTTCGTGGCTCTCGGCGAGCACGGGGCGCAGTTCCATCTTCTCGTTGAAGCCGTAGAGCCCTTCATAGAAGGTTTTCGCGCAGGCGTGCGAGATGGTGTCGTTGGCGTCCCAGGGGTCGGTGGTGGTCAGGGTCGAGGCCACGGTGAGCACGACCTCTTTTTGCGCCTGAGCAAGGCCGGGCGCACAGAGCGCGACGGCCAGCCCCGCGGCCAGAGCGAATTTTTTCCATTGATGACGGAAAACCATGCCTATTCCTCCTTCGTCATAGGGATGAAGATGACGGCGGCCCCCCTGGGGCGCGCCGGGTGAGGCGCACAAGCCGGGAACACTCCCGCCTCCCGCGCCCCTTATGGGCGGATGCGCGGGCGCGCGGGCGGGATCACATCCAGTCCGCGACCTGCTGCCGGGACACGAAATGACCGGGCGTGACCTCTTCGAGCGGCGGCACCACGGGATTGTAGTCGGCCGGGCGCACGGGGCTGGGGATTTCGCCGGACAGGAGCGTGCGCGACATGCTGCGGCGCGAGGGATCGGGGATGGGCACCGCCGACATGAGCCGCCTGGTATAGGGATGCAGGGGGTTTTCAAAGACGTCCCGCCGCGAGCCGAGTTCCACGATCTGGCCGAGGTACATCACGGCCACGCGGTGGCAGACCCGCTCGATCACCGCCATGTCGTGCGAGATGAACAAAAAGGCGATGCGGAACTCGCGCTGAAGGTCGAGCAGCAGATTGATGATCTGCGCGCGCACCGAGACATCGAGGGCGGAGACGGATTCGTCCGCGATGATGATGTGCGGGTTCATGGCGAGCGCCCGGGCGATGCACACGCGCTGGCGCTGGCCGCCGGAAAACTCGTGCGGATAGCGGACCGCCACGCCGGGATCGAGATCGACCTTTTCCAGAAGCTGGGCGACTTTGCGCTCGGCTTCCTGCCGGGAGCAGACCTTGTGGATGAGCAGGGGCTCCATGATGGAAAAGCCGACCGTGAGGCGCGGGTCGAGGGAGGCGTAGGGGTCCTGAAAGACGTACTGAATGTTGCGGCGCAGCTTCTGGAGGTGGGCGCTCGACAGGCGCATCAGGTCGTGGCCGTCGAAGAAGATGTCCCCGGAACGCGGCGTTTCAAGGCCGATGAGCGAACGGCCGATAGTGGACTTGCCGCAGCCCGATTCCCCGACGAGGCCGAGGGTTTCGCCGGGATAGAGATCGAAGCTGACCTGTTCGACGGCGTGGACGCGGCGCTTGACCGTACCCCAGAAGCTCGTTTCCACGTCGAAGCGGGTGACGAGCTTGTTCACGCGCAGCACGGGTTCGGTGCCGGGCCGGACCGGAGCCGCCGCCTCGGTAGACGGGGCGGAGGCCTTGGCGTCAACGGCGAGGCCCATGCGTTCGGCCTCCGGGTCTTTGGGGTGCAGCAAGGGGAAGGGCGCGGGATCGTCCGTCCCCCGCATGGAGCCGAGGCGCGGCACGGCGGCGAGCAACGAGCGGGTGTAGGGATGACGCGGCTCGTGGAAAATCTGGGTGCAGTCGCCTTCTTCCACGGCCTCGCCGTGGTACATGACGAGCACGCGGTCGGCCACTTCCGCCACCACGCCCATATCGTGGGTGATGAAGATGACCGCCATGTGCATTTCTTCCTGCAACTGGCGGATAAGCTGAAGTATCTGCGCCTGAATGGTCACGTCGAGCGCGGTGGTGGGCTCGTCGGCAATGAGCAGGGAAGGCTTGCACGAGAGGGCCATGGCGATCATGACGCGCTGGCGCATCCCGCCAGAAAGCTGGTGGGGATAGCGTTTCAGCACCTGTTTGGCCTCGGGGATGCGCACCAGCTCAAGCATCCGCAGGGCTTCGGCCTGCGCCTCGGCGCGGCTGAGGCCCTGATGGAGCATGACCGCCTCGGCCACCTGCACCCCCACGGGGAAGACGGGGTTGAGCGAGGTCATGGGCTCCTGAAAAATCATGGAAATTTCCCCGCCCCGGATGGTACGCATGGTGGCGTCGTTGGCGCGGGCGAGATCGAGCGTCTGCCCGTTGCGGCGGGTAAAGGCGATGCTCCCTTCGGCAATGGTGCCGCCGCCGTGCTCGATAAGCCGCATGATCGACAGGGAAGTCACCGACTTGCCCGAGCCGGACTCGCCCACGATGGCCAGCACTTCCCCGGCCCGCACATGGAAGTTGAGGTTCTTGACGGCCACGACGCTCCTTTCGGACGTGTCGAAACGCACGGTCAGGCCATCGACTTCCAAGACATTCGTATCCTTCACTAGATTCTTCTCCCGTTCTCCCGCCCTGCGGCGCTTTCCGGCGGATGCCGTCGCCCGCAACGATGTTCAAAGGCCCGCCGATCCCGCAGCTCCGTCCGGCGCGGGGGCCCAGGCCGCCGCGCAAAGTCCGCCGCCCGCAGGTATCGGCTTTACGTTAATAAAAGCGAAGCGCTATGCCCTGTCAATACCCGCCCGGCATCCGCCGTCCGGCCCTCCGGCTTTCTCGACTTCAACAACCCGTAAAAGCATGGAAAAAATGTCCACATTTTTTTTGCCGCCCTTGGTCCCCCGGGGCGGGGGCCGGCCCTGACGCCGTCCGACGGCCCGCCCCGCTTGTGGGGGGGCGGGGGAGCCAAACAGACAGCACCGCGAATACGGGCCTGAGCTGAACGCCCATCGCGCTCATCCCAAAGGCTGAGGCTCTCCCGGCCCTCTTTCCACGGGAGGAAGGGTGTCCTCCCTGCGGCGGAAGCTCCTCAGGAAATGCGTTCCTCCTCGCCGTAAATGCCCACGCGGGGCTCTTCACCGGGGCGGACGCAGCCGCGATACATGCCTTCCGAAATGAAGGGAAGGGCCACGTTGCCCGCGCTGTCCACGGCGATGAGGCCGCCCGTGCCGCCGAGCCGCCCCACGTTTTCCAGCACGGCCCGTGCCGCCTCGTCGAGCCCGACGCCCTGATAGCGCATCCGGGCGGCGAGATCGTGCCCGACCACGGCGCGGATGAAATATTCCCCGGACCCCGTGCAGGACACGGCGGCCACGTCGTCGGCGTAGCAGCCCGCGCCCACAAGTGGCGTATCCCCCACACGGCCCGGCAGCTTGTTGGTCATGCCGCCCGTAGAGGTGGCGGCGGCAAGGCGGCCCTCGGCGTCGAGCGCCACCGCGCCCACGGTTCCCATCTTGCTCATCTCGTTGAGCGGACGTCCCGCCAGCGCAGCCGCGCCGTCATGATCGAGCAGGGCCTTGCCGGGCTGCCCGTCCCGCGCCCGCCGCAACTGCGCGAGCCGCTCTTCCGTATCGAAATAGGACTCCGGCTCAAAAGCCACGCCCCGCTCTTTCAGGAAGGCGATGGCCCCTTCCCCGGTCATCAGCACGTGGGGGGACTGCTCCATCACCACACGGGCGGCTCTGATCGGGTTCCTGACGCCATGCACGCAACAGACCGCGCCGCTTTTGAGCGTGTGGCCATCCATGACGGCGGCGTCAAGCTCATGCGTTTCCGCGCTGGTGTACACCGCGCCGCGCCCCGCGTTGAACAGCGGACAATCCTCCAGCAGGGAAACGACCAGCGTTGCCGCGTCGAGCGCCGAAGCCCCCGCCGCCAGCGCGTCGCGCCCCTGTTCGAGGAAGGACCGCAAGGCCCGCCGATATTCCTTTTCCGCTTCCGGGGACAGCGCCGCCCGGTTGATCGTGCCCGCGCCGCCATGCAGCGCCAAAACGGGAACCCTTGCCATTCCAACCACCTCTCTGGGAGATAAAAGATGCCGGTTCGCCCTGCGGCTTCCAAACGGTCGTGCAATATAGCCGCTTTTATCCCTTTTGCCTAGAGTGAAATACGACCTCCCAACGAAGGCCGCCCTGCGCGGCAGAAGCGCCCACCCTGTGCCCAACTCCCGGAGGAGATACCAGAAATGGGGCCGGGAAAACGCCCACCCTGGTCACATGCGCCTCCAAAAGGAAGAAGAAGAAGAAGAAGAAGAATCAGTCTGGAGAGCCCACGCCGCAGGATACAAGGGGGTCTAGCTTCGCTCCTCTCTCCTCGGAGTCTGGAGGGCTCACGCCACAGGATACCGGAGACGCGGCGGGTTTTCCCCACGCCACGGCAGAAGGAGGATTTCCCGCCCGGCGGTTCCAGGTTTTCCGGCTGGCGGGGAATCGGCGCGGGCTCGGCGGCTTCCCCCCAAGACCCCTTCCCGCCGGATTTCCCCGCAAGCCCGGCTTTCGCTTGCGCAGCCCCGGCAAGAGCGATACCGTGGCCCCTCCTGCCGTTTTGCGCCGCGAGGCCGTGTCCGCCGCGCCGGGCGGCCCCATGTGCAAGCCTCAGGGGGACCTATGCACGCCTTGGACAGCCGGGAAACGTGGAACGACGCCGATCTTCTCGCGGCCCTGAGACGGATTTTCGGCTATACGTCCTTCCGGCCACAGCAACGGGACATCATCCGGGGCATCCTCGACGGGCGGGACTCGCTGTCGATCATGCCCACGGGCGGCGGCAAAAGCCTCTGCTTCCAGCTTCCCGCCGCCCTCAGGGACGGCGTCTGCGTGGTGATCAGCCCCCTCATCTCGCTCATGAAGGATCAGGTGGACGCCGCCTGCGCCAACGGCCTGCGGGCCGCCGCGCTCAACAGTTCCCTCGACGCCGCCGGACGGGGCGCCGTGCATGCGGCGCTGCGCGAAGGCGCGCTCGATCTCCTCTATATTTCGCCGGAACGCCTGAACGTCCCCGGCTTCTGGGACACGCTGGCCGCCCTGCCCCTCGCCTTCTTCGCGATAGACGAGGCCCATTGCATTTCGCAATGGGGGCACGACTTCCGGCCCGACTACCTCGCCCTGTCCGGGCTTGTGGAGCGGTTCCCCGGCTGCCCGGTGGCGGCCTTCACCGCCACGGCCACGCCCGAGGTGGAGCGGGACATCCTGCAACGCCTCGGCCTGCGCGACCCGCTGCTCATCCGCTCCTCCTTCGACCGCCCCAACCTCTTTTACCACGTCCAGCCCAAGGAAAACGTGCACGCCCAGCTCACCGCCTTTCTTGAGCGGCACGCCGGGGAATCGGGCATCGTCTACCGCTCCACGCGCAAAAAGGTGGAAGAGACGGCGGCCTTCCTGCAAAAAAAGGGCTTCCGCGCAGGCTGCTACCACGCGGGACTGGGCGATGCGGAGCGGGCACGCGCGCAGGAAGCCTTTCGGCGGGACGAGTGCCCGCTCATGGTGGCCACCGTCGCCTTCGGGATGGGCATCGACAAGCCGGACGTGCGTTTCGTGGCCCACCTCGATCTGCCCAAAAATCTGGAGAGCTACTATCAGGAAACCGGGCGCGCCGGACGCGACGGCGACCCCGCCCATTGCCTCCTGCTGTACAGCCCGGCGGACATGGCGCAACTGCTCTACTTCGCCCGCCAGAGCGAGGACGAGGACCAGCGCGCCGTGGCGGAACGGCAGGCATACGCCATGCTCGACTACGCCGACCGCAACGAGTGCCGCCGCAAGACGCTTCTGGCCTATTTCGGGGAAGCCTACCAAGCTCCCTGCGGCGGCTGCGACGTGTGTACGGGCGAGATACGGGAGGAGGACTACACCATCGAGGCGCAAAAGGCCCTGTCCGCGATGGTTCGCAGCGGCTGCCGCTTCGGGCGGGTGCTGATCATGGACATCCTCATGGGCGCGGACAGCCGCCGCATCAGGGAAACCGGCTTCCACAGCCTGCCCACCTACGGCGTGGGCAAGGATCGCAGCCGCCGTTTCTGGCGCTATCTCATCGACGCCCTGCTCCGGCACGGGCTGGCCGCCACGGAGGGCGAAGACTATCCGGTCCTGCGCGTGACTGAGGCCGGATGGGAAACGCTGCGGGGGAAAAACCCCTTCCGGGCCCTGCGGATCGTGGAAACCCGCGCCAAACGCACGCGGGAAAAGACGGCGGCGGACCCCGGAAGCGCGGACGAAAGCCTCTTCCAGCGCCTGCGGGAGGAGCGGCGGCGTTTGGCCGAGGCCGCGCAGGTGCCGCCCTACGTCATCTTCCACGACAGGGCACTCCGGGAAATGGCCGCGCGCAAGCCAGCCAGCCCGGAGGAGCTTCTCGACGTTCCGGGCGTCGGCGAAAAGAAGCTGCGTCAGTACGGCGAGGCCTTCCTCGCGGCCATCGCCGCCCATGTGTCGGAAACGGACGTTTCAGCGGCAACGCCGGACCCCGTTTCAGCGGCATCCGCCTGACGGGAAACGGAAACCGCCTCAGCGGAACGCGGCTGATGGGAAAAGCCTTCACGCGGGAAGGGCTGCAACACCGCAACGAAACGCGGCTGATCGGAAAAGGCGGCCCCCTCAGAGGAATCAGGCTGCTCCCCAAAGACCCCGCTTCCGGCAGGCAACGGTTCTTTACTCAAGGGAAAGGAACGCCGCCTCAGATCAAAGGCGGCGTCTTTGCAGGGGGCCCCTCGGCGGAAAGCGGCCCCGGCCTCCTCAGGAAAGCGTAGCCCCTTTGGACGCCTTTTTGCGGGCGTAGAGCATGGCGTCCGCACGGCGCACGGTTTCCGAAAGCCCGCGATCCGTCGCGGGGTCGTAAAAGGCATAGCCCCACGCAAAGCTCAACGGGACGACGTTTCCGGCGTTGGCGGCCTCCCGGCGGCGTTCGAGGTCACGGAGATACGCTTCCACGGCGGCGTTTTCGCCGGAGCGCAGGGTCACGACGAATTCGTCCCCGCCGTAACGGTATACATGGGCTTCGGGCGGCATGGAGTCCCGCACGAGAGCGGCGAAACGCCGCAGCAGATCATCCCCGGCCAGATGCCCGAGGGTGTCGTTGACCGCCTTCATGCCGTTGAGATCAAAAAGGATGAAGCACAAGCCCTGCTTGTCGGCCTCGCGGGAGAGGTACACAAGGCCCGCTTCGTAGGCGTTGCGGTTGCCGAGCCCGGTGAGGCTGTCCGTAAAGGCCATCCGCCGGGTATGCTCCACGTATTCGTAGACATCCTTGCCGAAACGCAGAGGGAAAACCTCGTCCGGCTCCATGACCTCGTAAGGATGCGAAACGTGCATATGGACGACCTTGAGCCGATCCCCGCAGAGGCGGTAGCAAAAGGAAACCCGTTGCAGGGTGCGGAGAAAAAAATCCGTGCCGGGATCGGACGTTACATAATAATGGCCCGCCACGATGCAGGAAACGGCGTCCTCGCAGACGACCTGATAGTGTTCCCGCTCCATCGTGAAGGTGAAATCCTTCTCGCACTCCAGCGTGTCCTGAAGCTGACGCAATCCGTTGGTGAATTGCGTGCGCAAGGGGCCGATCCACATGACGCTCTCGGCCAGTTGATCCCATACAAAATCCCAGTCGCGGCGGTAGTGGCGACGCATGATCTCGCTGGTCAGCTCCATGCCGCGCCGTCCCAGCGGCCCGAAGGTTTCGCCATTCAGAATGCAGTACATGGTTCCTCGTCACCCTCCGCGGAGGTTTCGCCGCCCCCATTCCGGCGTTGCGGGCGCCGGTTCGCTCAGCGAGGGGCAGCAGGGGATGAAGACGCAGCAGCGCGCCTTGCCGCTGGCCTTGGCCTTGTAAAGGGCCATGTCGCTGCGGCGGATCAGCTCGTCGATGTTCAGGGAAGAATCGTCCGACTGGGCGATGCCGATGCTCGCGGAAAGGCCCTCAAGCCGTGCCGAACTCTGAAACGAGTCGGCTATCCGGTCGAGCAGCCCCCGGGCCCGTTCCTCAAGCGCCCGCAGGCCGCAGTCACCGAGCAGGGCGATCAGGAATTCGTCGCCGCCGACGCGGGCCACGAGATCATCGGGGAAGCTTTCGCGCAGGAGCCGGGCCACGATGATCAGCGCCTCGTCGCCGCACTGGTGGCCGTAGCGGTCATTGACGGACTTGAAATTGTCGATGTCCAGATAGAGCAGGCTGACCCGCTCGCGGTTCCTGTTCTTGTCGAGGGCGGCGTAAAAGTAGCGGCGGTTGTAGAGGCCGGTCAGGGCGTCGGTATTGGCGCTGTGCAGCAATTCACGCTCGAAGGTGCGCTCGATGGTTACGTCGCGGCACAGGCACAGCCGCCCCACCTCCTGCTGGAAGACGTCAAGCAACGGCTCCTCGTGGATTTCCATGATGGCCGTCTTGCCGCCCAGCCGGACCGTGAACTCCCTGTTGCCGTCCGGCCCCACGGGAAGGTTTTCCCCAAGGGCCGCGCGCTTCCAGTCGGCGTAATCGCTCCCGGTGATCTTCTCGGCGGCGATCTGAAAATATTCCTCGAACTTGGCGTTCACCTTGACGACGCGCCCGGCCGCGTCGCGGATGAGCACGGCAAAGGGAATGCTCCCCAAAATGATCTCAAGCTCGACGTCCATGTTCTTCAGGGCCGTCACGTCATGAGCGATGCCCACCGTGCCCATGATGGCGCCGTCCTCGTCAAAAAGGGGCGACTTGTAGGTCTTGAACTGGAGCATCCCCCGGCGGCTTTTCACCATCTCGTCAAAAAGGCAGGTGCGGCCCTTCTCAAGCACGGTATCATCCGTTTCCAGACAGACGTATTCGCCCTTTTCGTACTCTTCCTTTTTGAGGTCCCAGATATAATAATGGCCGCGTCCCTCTATCTGGCGCTTGGTCTTGCCTACGGCGTCGCAAAAGGCATCGTTGACCTTCAGATGCGCGCCCCGCACGTCCTTGAACCAGACCAGATCGGGAATGCTGTCAATGGTGGTGTTCAGATAGGTTTCCGTAAGCCGCCGGTCCTTGCGTTCCTTGAGGGCGGCCAGATGCCGCCGCAGGCCCGAGGCCAGCCGCGCGGAGGTGAGGGGAGAAAGCCACACGTCGTCAACGGCCTCCAGCTCGGCCTCGTCGAGAGCCGCCAGCCGTTCCGCCTCCATGCAGAGAATAAGGAGCGCACCGGGCTTGCAGCCGCCGCGCAGCTCGTGCAGGGACTGACGCAAAGGCAGGTCGATGACGGCGATGTCCGCCGCACCGAGAGCCTCGGGCGTCAGGGAAGGACAAAAGGCTATTTCATGCTCGAAGCGCTCCAAGGGCACAATGCGCCGAAGCCGCTCCTCAATCGCCAAGTCCTTGCCGAACAGAGTAATCGTAATCCTGCACTGGTACACGCTTTTTCTCCATTGGCAGTCAGAAGGCCCATCGCGCCCCGGATCGGCGCCTGCGCAAAGCCGCGCCTGCCCGCAAAAGGCCTTTGCCTAATCCTCTTCTTTCTCTCATGCTATCCTCTTCCGAGCCGCCGGGCAACATGCCTAGGGGCTCATTGTTAAGAAAAAAGCACTTTTCCCGCCAAACAAAGACGGCAAAGGCTGGCCCGAGCCGCCCCGCTTTCCCCGATCCCACGCCGCCATCCCCGATCACAGCGTCGCCTTGCGCTCTCAGCCCCGCGTCCATTCCCTGTGAACACTTCCGGGCCCGCGCCGCCTCATGTGTTGCCGGTCCCGGCCTTCGCGCCCTCCAGAGATGGCGGGGCGGGATGTTTTTTGTCGGTGGTTTTCGTTTGGTGTGGGGGGAATGGCGGTTGCGGTTTAAAAGTAACATAATGTAAAATTGATTATGACTTTTTATAGAACCGGCAAGAGTCGGGACGCAGCCCTCCTGCGCGGCCACCCTCTTGCGGGAGCCGTCGGAAGACCGCAGCGCAGAATGCTTTGTTGTCGGCGGTTATGAGCGGGGTAAAGGCTTGCGCAGGCGCGCCGGGCCGAAATAGGACGTCGCCCACGTCAGGGCGAGCACGAAGAGCGCGGCAAAGAGGCTTGCGGCGATGTCCCACGGCCACGGCGCGGAAAGAGACAGCCGCATGATGAGCGTTCCGATGACAAAGCCCGAATTGCGGAACACGGCATGAAAGCTCGGCATGAAACGCTGTGAAATGAGCACCAGCGCGATGTCGGCGAAGATGAGTACGGTGTAGATGGTTTCAAAAAAGGCCATGTCCGCCCCGGTGCGGGAGAAAACGGCCAGATCGCGCAGGGCGATGCCCACGAAGAGCGCAATCAGGCCAAGGGAAATGAGTTTTTTGGACATGACGTAGCGCATCCGCTCGTCGGGATCGGTAATGTAGTTCTGATGCGTGCGCCATTGATAGTAAAAGCCAAGGCAGATGAAGATGCACAAGGCCCCTGTCCCCGCCGAGGCGATATGAATCACCGGACCGATCCCCGCCGTCAGGTTGACCGGCTCGGGCAGGTGCGAAAGCTCCTTGAAGGCGTCGCGCAGCAGGATGAGGGCCATGACCTCGAACTGCTTGCCGAGTGACTTTGAGAGCGAACCCGCGATGGTCAGGATAAGTTCGATGACCTCCATGCCGAGGATGAGCGTGAAGGCCAGATGGATGGCCTGAAAGTGGTTCAGGGGCGTGATTTGAGCCATCCACGGCGGCAACCAGCCCTGCCGGTTGGCCTCGATGCCGAAAAGCCCCGCCAGATAGACGAAGAAAATCCCCGCCGCCAGCCCGCGCCGCGTGCGCGGGTGCTGCCAAAAATGATGAATGGCATCATAGACATGAGTCAGTGGCTCGAACTTTTCAATCACGGCTGCAACCTGAGGCGGGGTAAAGGTGAAGGGACGGCGAAGCCGGGAAAAACGGCGAGGGCAAGCCCCGACAGGGACGGCTTTCGGCAAAGAAAGACCACGGCGTCGCTGCGGGAGCGGGGCAAGCCCCGGTACGGGCGGCTTTTGGAAAACAGCAGGCGGACCAAGGATAACGTCCCCATCCGCCGGGCGGCAGGCTACGACAAGGTACCGGCCTTGTCAAAATCCGGGCCGCAGACCTCTCCATAGAAGGAAAAACGTTGTTTGCCCAGCCGCTTGGAATGATAAAGGGCCGCATCCGCCTTGCGGAAAAGCCCTGCGAAGGGGGTGTCGTCGTCCGGGGCCAGCGTGATGCCGATACTGGCGGAGACAGGTACCGGGTAGCCGGATGGTTTCACACGTGACAGCCCTTCCCCGGCAGGTCTGTGGACGCACCTGCGGGCAGAAAACTGACGGGAAGAAGAAGAAGAAGAAGAAGAAGAAGAAACCAGCGGCAGAGAGGGGCCTGAAGACCATCCCTGCCTTCTGCCCGGAAGGGCACCTGAAAACATGAGGCGTGTTCGAGTGAAAGACCGACTGCGAGGATGCGAGAGGGAGGGAGGGAGGGAGGGAGGGAAAAGAGAAGAAAGAGAGAGAGAGAGAGAGAGAGAGAGAGCTTCCTTTATCCGTTTTCGTGAACGCGCACTCTTCCCCGGTACGGAAAGGCCGGCTGGTGGGACGGCCATGCGGCGGGACTTCACCGCCCTCCCAGGTATCGAAAGAAGAAACCGCAATCCGAAGCTCCACGCAAGACAGGCAGCCCCGAAGGACTGCCTGCTGTATGTAAAGGGGGAATCCCTCGCCGCGGAAAGGCCTTCCGCGACGCCTTCACGCCCGCACGGCCGCACGGGACGGCTCCCCCGAGGGGCCCGCTTTCACCCCATTCTCCCCCGAGAAGCGCGCGAAACCGCCCTTGCCGCGTGCCCGCTGAGAGGTCCTGCAACTGCCCGGTCCGGACTGGCTGGACTCCCGCGCGGCCACGGGAGAGCGGATTAGTATGTCGCGGCGGGTCAGATTCTGGCTGGACTCCCGCGCAGCTACGTGATCGGCATCCCTGCCGGATTTGGCCTCGCGCCACAAATGGAGGCGTTTGCCACGGATAGAGGAATACCCCACGCGCAGGGGGCTACGTGCCACGCGGTCGAAAGGGTCAGGGAGCCACCACGCGGCTCGTAATCGGGAACATCAGGATACGGGGTAAGATTATCGGTCTTTTGAGATTTCCAGACGATGATCCCGTCCTTGGCGAAGACGTCGAAGGAGCACAAGTCTGGACAGTTGGCCCCGTGGGTGAAACGCACCGCCTTGTCGTAGGGCCAGCGGCGAAGACAAGAGTCCTCCCATGCCCGGCCACTCCGCCGCTCCTCGTCGTGGCGCATGGCATAGGCGAGGTCCTTTTCCGGTTCCACGGCCCGCCGCCCTCTGTCACGGATCGTGCGCGAGGTAAGGAAACGCATGGAGCCTCCTTGGACAATCGTGTCTTTTCAGGCGATTGTAGGTGGAGGCCCGCGGCTTGCAATGAGTATCAGACTAGAGGCTGCCTATTTACACCCCGGCGCGGATAAGAGCCTCAACGAGCGCCCATCCCTTGGGGAGGTCCCCCGTCCGGCGGAGGTTGGCCTTCCGGCGGGCGGGGGCGGCGCGGCCCTCACACCGCGCGGCGAGGACGGGCTACGCGGGACGGGCCAGTCTTCACACGCCCGTACCATATTGCCTCTCTTCCGTAGAAGGGCCGCTCATCCGTGGACTTGCTCCCGCCTCTTCGTGGGCTCGGCCCCTCTTCGGAGGGAAGACCGCCTCGTCAGTCTTGCCCGACGCCTTCCTTCTTCGCATGGGGCAGGGGCATCATCTTGAGGATGCCTCGGGCGACGCCCTGCTTCTCCACCGTCTGGAGCAGGAAGATCGGGCGCACGATGCTCTCCCCTTCTCCATCCTTCCCCTGCCCCACGCAGGGCAGAGCAGCGGGCCTTGAGACGTTCACGCCGTTATCCACCCTCCCCCTGCCCCACGTGGGGCAGAGCGTCTTGACGGTGGGACGGATGCCCACGATTTCCCCTTCTCCTGGCCTATTTCTCCTAGCCCACGTGGGGCAGAGGGGCGTCGCAGGGGACACCGGGGCGGGAGAGGCGCAGCCGGGCGCTCTCTTCGCGCAGCCTGCCGTTCTCTACCAGCAGGCGGCGATTTTCGGCGTTGAGCGCCCGGTTTTCGGCGCAGACTTCCCGGCGTTCCACGCGTTCCTCGCGCAGTTCCCTTTCCAGAACCTCACAGCGGCGGCAGGGGTCCGCCCCTTCCGGGGCCGCAAGCCCACCCCGCATAGAGCCCTTGCCGAAGAGCAGCCATGCCGGGGATACGTCAAAAATGGTGCACATATTGATAATAAAGTCCAAATCAGGCAGATTTGTCCCCCGTTCGTAACGGCCCAGCGTCGTCAGGGGCGTTTGGAGCCGGGAGGCAAAATCGCTTTGGGTCAGGCTTCCGCGTACGGCGCGGAGGCGCTTTTGCAATGTGTCCATGCGAAAAAGTCCCAAGCCACGGCCTTTGCCTCCCCTTATGGTCGCCCGGCAAGAGCAAGGGCGCACGGATGCTATCCGAAGCCAATCCGAGGGGATATAACCATTTTTGATTGACAATAACTCAAAAACGGATTAGAAAAGCCGTTGGCGGTTGAGGAATGTTGTAATGACTGAAACTCTACCGAACCGTTAATAAATTATCAACAATAAGGGCGGAAGGCCTGCACAGGCCCCGTTCCGAGGAAAAAACGACTCAAAGCCTTCTTTGCTGGAAGGTTGTTTTGTTACGTCATCCCGCCCGTATGGGCCACTGGAGTGAATACAGGGAACAGGTGCGCTGTCCGTACCCGAGAAGTTTTCCTGTATTTGCTCTTTGTCGTCGAACGTGCTAGCTTTGGACGTGTATGTGTCGGGGAACACCCTCACGATGTAAGGACAGTCAATGATCATGCGCGATCCGTGCTCCGCGGTCGACGTCTCCTCTCCAGCAAGGAGCGAAGGCGCCGAGGAGCCACATGACAGGACAGGTGATCCGTCGCAGGCGCCTTCCTACCTGAATCTGTATAAAGTTCTGGGCGAAACGTCTTCCGAAGTCGTCTGGGAGCAGCCTGTCCTTCCTGACGCCGAAAGCACCTTTTCCGGCGATCCTCGTTTTGCGTGCGCCAATAGTTGCCTGCCCCCGGCCCAGTTCCTCGCTTCCCTTCACCCCGATGATCGCGCCGTCATCAAAGACGGCCTCAACGCTCTGAGCGTCGGCGCCGCCGATTCTTTTCGCCATGCCGCCCGCGCCCTGAGCGTCGGCGGGGACTGGCTGCCCGTCGACATTTACGCCCGCAGTCTGCGGGACAGCGATGGCCGGCCCCTCTACATCGTGGGCGGCTTCCGCGACACCACGGACGATGGCCGCCTTGATCTCGTTCCGCCGCCCTCTCCTCTCGTTTCCGACATCATCTGGGAACGGTCCCTCGACAACGAGGCGGAATTTGCCATCACCGACGACGTGGAACGTGTCCTCGGGCACCCGCCCAGCCACTTCCGCGACATCCATGATATCTTTTCCCTGCTCCATCCCGAAGATGCTCCTCTCATGCAGATCAAAACGCACGGCATCCGGCAACTTATGGGTTGCGAGAGTGCCTGCGTCCGTCTGCGCCACAACGACGGCACGTGGCGGCGCATGGAAATCCGCGTCGTCACCCTGCGAGATCGGCAGGGTACCGCCCGGCGCGTACTCTGCACCATGCGCGAAACCGTCAAAAACCCCCGCGATCTTTCCGCGGAGGTCCATCCCGGCCGGCTTTCCCCCCTCACCGGACTCTACACACTGGAAGCCGGGCAGGCTATTATTGAAAAGAACCTGCTCACCGGGCTCAATCTGCAAGCCCTGATCCTCATCGATTTCCGCAACCTTGATGAAATGGAAGCCCACCACGGGACGCGCTGGAAAACGCTCTTCCTTCAGCACGCGGCCGCCCTCCTGCGCAACGCCGCCCGCGAAAACGACGTGCCCATCCATTACCGCCCCGGAGCCTTCCTTCTCTTTGCTGATCAGTACGAAACCCTGCGCGAAGTGACCGATCTCACCATCATCCTGCAACAGTCGCTCTCCGCCGCCTGCCGTCTGGATGAAAAGCCCGACCGCGTGGACTTCACCCTCGGCGTGGCCGTAGCCCCCTACGACGCCCTGACCTTCTCCGGCCTGCTCGCGCGCGCCGAGGAAGCCTGCGACCTCAAGAGCGGCGTCAACTTTTACGACAAGAACGCCGCCGACCGCTTCCGCCTCGACGCCACGCTGCTTGAGGAGGAACGCCGCCTTGAAAAGGAACAGATGCGCAAGGCCTTGCAGACCATTATGGACAACGTGGACGCCTACCTTTTCGTCGTCCACCCAGAGCGCCATGAAATCCTTTTCGCCAACCGCCAGATACGCAAGCTCAGACCCGAGTGCGTGCCCGGCTCGGCCTGCTATCGCTCCTTTTTCCGCAAGGACAGGCCCTGCGCGGAGTGCGCGATCCTCAGCCAGAAGGACTGCCCCGTCGAGTATGAGGGCGGGATCGTCTACCTGCAACTGCGCCAGAGGAAAATCCGCTGGCTGAATGACGAAACCGTTTTCCTCGTCAGCGGGACGGACGTGACCGAACGGATGCTGCACGCCCGCAAGCTGGAGCACATGGCCTACCATGACGCCCTGCTCGACATCCCCAACCGGCAGGCCGCGCTCAAAAAACTCCAGCATCAGTTGAGGGCCGGCGAGAAGTGCGCCATCGTGCTCCTCGACATCAGCGACTTCAAGCTCTTCAACGAAACCTTCGGCCACGCCAAGGGCGATTTGCTGCTCAAGGAAGTGAGCCGGGCCATCGCCGCCTTCGTGCCCGAGGCCAGCCTCTACCGTTCCGGGGGCGATGAATTTCTCATCCTCCTGCCCGGCACGGAAGGCCCGCAGGCGCAGGAACTGGCCGAGGCGATTCGGGCCTCCTTCGAGCGCGTGCTCGTCATCGAGGGCCTTGAGTACACCTGCAACGTGGACATCGGGATCAGCGTCTCCCCGCAGCACGGCACCACCCCGAGCGCCCTCATCACGCACGCCGAGCTGGCCCTTGGCGAGGCGCGCAAGGAAGGCCGCGGCGTCTACCTCTTCAGCAAGCAGCTTGATCAGGTGCTCTCGCGCAAGCGCCTTTTGCAGGTGCTTATCCGCTCGGCGCTCGCCAATGACGATTTCGAGGTCCATTTCCAGCCGCTTTTCGAGATCGAAAGCGGGCGTTTCCGCAAGGCCGAAGCTCTGCTGCGCCTGCGCGACGGCGCGGGAGCCTACATTTCCCCGGCGGAATTCATCCCCGTGGCCGAGGAAAGCGGCCTCATCGTGGAGGTGGGCTACCGGGTGCTCGACACCGTCTGCCGCCAGCTCCTCTCCACCCCACCGCGCAGCGGCCAGCCCTTCGAGATCGCCGTCAACATTTCCGCCATCCAGCTCCTCCAGACCAATTTCGCCGCCCGGGTCATGGAGATCATCCGTTATCACGGCGTCGATCCCCAGCAACTGGAGTTCGAGGTTACGGAAAGCGTCTTCATCAATTCCTTCGAGCAGGTCAAAGCCGTCATGGAGCAGTTGCGCGCCAAGGGCATCCGCTTCGCCCTCGACGACTTCGGCACCGGCTACTCCAGCCTCAGCTACCTGACCCACCTGCCCATCAGTACCCTCAAGCTCGACCGTTCCTTCATCAGCAATCTGGAAACCTCGGAAAGCAACCGGCAGGTCTGCAAGGCGGTCATCGACATCGCCCGCCATTTCCAGATGTCCGTTGTGGCCGAAGGGGTGGAAAACAGGGAACAGGCGGACATCATCGCCGCCCTCGGCGCGACGAGCATTCAGGGCTTTTACTACGCGCGTCCCCTGCCCGGCCCCAACCTCATCCCGTGGCTCTCCCAACACGCCGAAGATGAAGACGAGCCCGGCTCCATCCCCGCCGAGAGAGAGAGAGAGAGAGAGAGAGAGAGAGAGAGAGAGAGAGAGAGAGAGAGAGAGAGAGAGAGAGACCACGAATCCTTGACTGGTCCGGATTTCCACGCCTCGGCCACCGTTGACGCTTCCCGTGGGCAGCCCTCCGCGTCCATGTCTTTCGGCTTTTTCGTCCCGTACATGAGAAGCCGCCTGCGTCTTTTACGCACCTTCGTTCCCCTTGCCTCGCGCTTTTCCGGGGTTACGACCCCGCCCGCAGCCTTTCCCGCGAAGCCTCTGCCCCAACCCTCCGGCCTTCCCGAGGCCGACGTGTCCGAAGCCCCGGACGGCCTCGGCGAGGAAACCGCCAAAGCCTCCCACTCCCCGGCCACATCGCCGGACCTTTCCATCTGGCTGCCATCAGGTGATGGAAAAGGTGAGCCGGAGAAAATCCCCTCCATACCTGACAAATACATCTATGGAAGATAGTTTCCTTTTATTTTCATCTCGTTAAAGAAACAGCAATCGGCCCCTGACAGGTTTTACCGGCTTTTTTCCTCCGTTGCTTCTCCGCTTTCTTGACCGTTTGCCGCCACTCGCTTTTTTCCCAAAAAAGTTCTCGTCGTTATTGAGAACACCTCTTTTCCGAAAAACCTTTGTCTTTTTCGGGTCTGCTCCCGTCATTCCTCCCCCTCTGCGGAACTCCTTTCAGACCATGCCCCCCACATGGCCGACGGGAGTTTTTTCATGGCCTGTCCTCCTTGGCTTCCGATGAATGCCCACCTCGTCCCCTCCGCTGCCCGTGCCCTATTCCAGACAGACGCCGGAGCCTCTCTCCGTCGCTCCAGACAGGAAGCTTCCACAGGGAAACCAACACCTCCGATCCCGCTGTCCAGGGCGCAGCATCTGCATGAAAAAGCCAGTCCCTCGCACCTCTCAGAGGCAGGGGCGCTGCCAGTGTTTCGAGAGAATCAGGCAAACAATGGAGAGGATTGTATCTCGTCCGGGCCACGGAGAGGAGCTACCATAGCGTTGATCTCAGAGAAGAAGACGCCGAAGCCTCGGACGGCCTTTTCCGACGATCCGATGGGACGGGAAGGCCGCCGCTTTCCCTAAAAAGGTACGATGACCATAGGGTGTCCTGTCGGCATCTTTGATTTCGGCTGCCATGCCCCAAGCTGTACATCGGGAACGCATCAAGCAGGGCTTCGTGATCGTCGGCGTCATGCCGAACGGCAGGAACATGAAGGACATCAACGTGTTACTATCGGCAAAAACTGCTTTTTCTCAAACTATGACCCGAAAATCGTGAGCGGGCCGAGTCCGGCCGGATACCACATCCGAGCGGCACGGCTCGCCTGACCCAAGGAGGCAATCATGAGCGAACAAACGAATCTTTCCAGAAGGACGTTCCTGAAAGCGGGTGCTCTGGCCGTGGGAGGCGTCGCTCTCAACGGCGTGCCCACGGACTGGAACAAGGCACATGCCGCTTCCACCACCGGGACAGCGGAAACGGCGAAGGTGTATTTCACCAGCGCCATCACGCCGGAAAGCCTGATCCAGCTCTATGAAGCTCTGGGACATCCGCTGAAGGGCAACGTTGCGGTGAAAATTTCCACGGGCGAACCCGGCGGACATCATTTCCTGCAACCGGCCCTCATCGCGCCGCTGGTCAGGAAGCTGAACGGAACCATCGTGGAATGCTGCACCGCCTACAGCGGAAAACGGCTGAATCCCAAAGATCACTGGCAGGCCATTGAAGACCACGGCTTCAAGGCCATTGCCCCCTGCGACATCATGGACGAGTTCGACGACATGCTCATTCCCGTGCGCAACGGCTTCCACCTGAAGGAAAACATCGTCGGGAAACATCTGGAAAACTACGCTTCGGTGCTCATCCTTTCGCACTTCAAGGGGCATGCCATGGGCGGCTTCGGCGGCGCGCTGAAGAATATGAGCATCGGCATAGCGTCCACCAGAGGCAAAACCAACATCCATACGGCCGCCGTGACCACAGATCATGAAAAACTCTTCAGCACCCTCCCGCAACAGGATCATTTTCTCGAATCCATGGCGGACGCCTGCAAAGCCGTCGTGGACTACAAGGGAAAGGAAAACATCCTCTACATCAATGTAGCCAACAACCTTTCCATTGACTGCGACTGCGATTCCCACCCCCATGCGCCGGAAATGGCGGACATCGGCCTTTTCGCTTCCGCCGATCCGGTGGCGCTGGATCAAGCCTGCTATGACGCCGTGGTCAATTCGCCCGATCCGGGCAAAGCGGCTTTGGTGCAACGTATGGATTCCCTGCATGGCATCCATACCGTGGAAGCCGCCGAAGCATTGGGGCTTGGCAGCCGGCGGTATGAAATCGTTTCGCTGGGATAAGGCTTTTGGGGCCTGTTGGACTGACTGCAAAAAAGAAGAGGAACCATGAGCAAGCGTGTTCTCATTGCGGCGGGAAGTCCGCGCAACGGTGGAAGCCAACGCCAAGAGAATTGGGCAAGAATACGGCAGTATCGTATCTATGGATCGGAACAGGGGTGCGCTACAAGGAAAACAGGAAAAACGTTAACCGAAAAGGAGTGCATCCATGACGCATGATAAGAAAAACAGGTACTCGGAGATGGGTTCTCAAGCTGAAAACGCCATCGCCTTGTCCAGAAGGCGCGTTCTGAAAGCGGCGTTTGCCGGGATTGCGGCAGGGCTCGCCGTCCCCGTGCTGCCCCGCCTCTCGGCCTGCGCCGCCGAAGCGTCCGGCAACAAGGTTCTGATTGTCTACTTCTCCCGCACAGGGAATACCCGCGAAGTCGCCGGGCAGATTCACAAGAGAATCGGCGGCGACATGCTGGAACTGAAAACGGCTCATTCGTACCCCGCAGCGTACAGGGCCACGACGGAACAGGCGAAGCGGGAACAGGAAGAGCATTTCCGGCCCACGCTCACGGCGGATGTGGCAAGCGTGGGACCGTATGACGTGATCTTCATCGGTTATCCCAACTGGTGGGGCACCATGCCGATGGCCCTGTTCACGTTTCTTGAAAAACATGACTTTGCCGGCAAGACGCTGGTTCCTTTCTGCACCCATGAAGGGAGCGCCTTGGGACGCGGCCCGCGCGATATGGCCGGACTGTGCCCGAACGCCAAGATACTGGACGGGCTCGCCATACGCGGTTCCCATGCTTCCGAGGCGCAGGAGGATGTGGATCAATGGCTTCGCCGCATCGGTTTGAGCCGATAAACTGAAACGTTCTGGAAAAACTGCCGCCTGCGCCCGGGCCCAACCTCTTTGAAGCGAGAGGGCGGGAGTCTGCCCAATAAACCGCAACGGCAGAATCAGGCAAGAAAACAAGGGAATCGTATCTGCCATTCCCTGTCCCGCTTGGCTCTATTTTCCTCATGACTACTCTGAACCTAAGGAGAGAACCTGTGCTGCGCTTCACACCTCTGGCCATAACCCTGGCCCTTGCCGCAACTGCCGGCGTGCTTTCCCTTCCCGCCCTGGCCGCTGAACCGGGCCGCGTGGGACAGACCATCATCCGCAACGGCGAACAGGCCGCCATCAAAGGCTCCGACACAATCTTCACCGGCACGGTCCGCATCGATCCCCTCTATTCGGCCAACAACGACATGCGTTCCAGCGGCGGCAGCGTGACCTTCGAGCCGGGCGCGCGCTCCAACTGGCATATCCATCCCGTGGGGCAGGTCCTGATCGTCACCTCCGGCGTGGGCCGGACGCAGGAATGGGGCAAGCCGATGCAGGAAATCAAGGCCGGAGACATCATTATCTGCCCTGTGGGGATCAAACACTGGCACGGCGCTTCCCCGACCACCTCCATGACCCACATCTCCATCTGCGAAGAAAAGGAACCCGGCAAGGTCGTGGAATGGATGGAGCCCGTGACCGACGCGCAATACAACGGCCAGTGATCCGGCGGAATCTCAAACAGGAACAAGCCGCATCCTGAAAGGACAGCCTATGAACAGACCCTATATCGTATGCCACATGCTGACGGCGCTGGACGGCAAAATCACCGGCCCGTTTATGGAAAGCCCCGCCGTCATCCCCGCGGGTGAGGAATACGAACGCACAAACGAACTGTATCATCCTCAGGCGTGGTTGTGCGGCCGCGTCACCACGGATGAAAATTTTACCTTTTACCGGCAACCCGATCTGGACGAAACGTCTCCCGCTGTGCCGGATGGCGATTACACAGCGGTGGAAGGGGCGGAAATGCACTATGTTTCCGTCGATCCTTCGGGAAGAATCGGCTGGAAGTCCAATACGCTGCAGTATGCGGATCGTCCGGCGGCGCATGTGATCGAAGTGCTGACCGAAAAGGCGTCCAACGCATACCGCGCTTTCCTCCGTACAATGGAAATATCCTACATCATCGCCGGGAAGGAACATCTGGACTGTGCGCTGGCGGCCCAAAAACTCAAAGAACTCTTCCACATCGAAACGCTGATGGTTTCCGGCGGCGGGTTCATCAACTGGTCCTTTTTGCAGGCGGGCCTTATTGACGAATTGAGCCTTGTTCTGGCCCCGGTTGCCGACGGGGAAAACAATACCGTCACCCTGTTTGAAAAATCCGGGCATCTGCCGCAGACGCCGCCCGTGGCCTTTGCGCTGAAAGGCGTAGACACGCTGGCAGGCGACAGCCTGTGGCTGCGCTATGTGGTCAAAAAAGGAGCATGAATATGGAAGCGCGCGAAGTAAGCGTTTTTCCTCTGGGTGAAAAGAACGAGGCGTATGCACAGTATTTCAGCGGGCAAAGCTACCTCCAGATGCTGTCCACCCAAGGCGTTGCCATCGCCAACGTCACCTTTGAGCCGGGATGCCGGAACAACTGGCATATCCACCACAAGGGCGGGCAAATACTGCTGGTGACCGGCGGGCGCGGGTACTATCAGGCATGGGGCGAACCGGCGCGGGAACTCCATCCCGGCGACGTGGTCCATATCCCGCCGGAAACGAAGCACTGGCACGGAGCCGCGCCCGACTCCTGGTTTTCCCACCTTGCCGTGGCCGTTCCCGCCGAGGGAGCCGCCAACGAATGGCTGGAAGCCGTAGCCGATAAGGAATATGCGGTCTTGAAATAAGCGCCCTCAGGCTCCCCTCCCATTATAGAGCCGACAAGGGCCCCACTTTTGCGTCGGAGAACTTCCATGAAAGATGTAATGGTGTTAACGGGTGCCGGTCAAATAGGTCTGGCGATTGCCCGTAGAATGGGCTCCGGCAAGAAAATCGTTGTAGGTGATGCCAAGAGGGAAAAGGCCCTTGCCGTCTGCAACGTCATGAATGAAGCTGGATTTGATGCCGTTCCCGTAGAAATGGACCTTTCATCAAGGGCATCCATTCTGAACCTGATCCACGAGGCCCAGGGCTACGGGGACATTGCCATGCTCGTCAATGCGGCGGGCGTTTCTCCCAGTCAGGCCCCCATCGAAACGATCTTGAAAGTGGATTTGTACGGCACGGCTGTTTTGCTGGAAGAAGTCGGCAAGGTCATCAAAGAAGGCGGTGTTGGCGTCACCATTTCGAGCCAGTCCGGGCATCGGATGCCTGCTCTCGGTATAGAGGTGGATGAAGAGCTTGCGACAAGCCCCACGGAAGAATTGCTTGAGCTTGAAGTCCTCCAAGCGGCAAACATCAGGGATACCCTGCACGCTTACCAGATGGCCAAACGCTGCAATGTAAAAAGGGTTATGGCCGAAGCCGTCAAATGGGGAGCGAGAGGGGCAAGGATCAATTCCATTTCCCCCGGCATTGTCGTAACCCCGCTGGCTCTTGATGAATTCAAGGGGCCACGAGGCGATTTCTACAAGAATATGTTTGCCAAGTGCCCGGCCCGGCGTCCCGGAACCGCTGATGAAATTGCCAATGTTGCGGAGTTGCTCATGAGCCACAAAGGCGCGTTCATCACCGGCGCGGATTTTCTGATCGATGGAGGCGCCACGGCATCTTACTTCTACGGTCCCCTGAAACCGCAAAAGTAAACCCTGCGTACAAATGAAGACGCCTCTATTCATGGACGCGCATGCTTTCGATAGCTACGGCACTGCCCAGCAAACAGTCAATGATCAATGTATAAAACGTTTGTAATTCCTTGAGTCATTTCAAAACGTATTACCCTACAGAGGGAAAGCGTGGGACATGCCCAATGTCTCACGCTTTTTTTATCAGCGTACGTCCTTTTACCTACTTTCTTCATTGCTCATCACAAAGATCATCACAATTTTTCATACTTCAGAATCAATTCAAGAGATGTCCTTACCGGAGAAAAGGCTCTTAAACAGGGGAATTCTGTCGTTTCTTTCCGTATGAAGCCGTTTTTCCCGCCGCGGTTCCCTGAGGGCCGCGCCGTTCCTGCGCCGCAGGGCCGCAAGGAGGTGACAGCGGCCCCGCGACGTGCTACCGACACTTTCCACGTTTCTAATGCAAGGCAGGTATCCCACATGTACGGAACGGAATTCGGCGTCTTTCTGGCCCTCTCCACGGCCTTCTCATGGGCGCTGGCGGGCGTCATCCATACCACGGCCTCCCGCATGGCCGGCATCCGCGCGGTCATGCTCATACGCCAGCCGCTGGCCAGCGTCGCGCTCGGGCTGTGCTGCCTTCTCGCGGGCGATCTGCTCCTGCCGTCCATGCGCCTCTTCTGGCTGGCGGCCGCCTCGGGGCTTTTCGGGATCATCATCGGTGACGCCTGCTTTTACGCCGGAGCCCTCACCATGGGCCTGCGCCCTACCCTCGTCTGCCAGTCGCTTTCCTCCTGCTTCACCGCCCTCATCGGTTCCTTCTACCTCGGGGAATACATCGGGATGCAAGGCTGGCTTGGCATGTTCGTCGCCACCTGCGGGGTCATCCTCGTGGTCGTTTCCGAGCAGAAGGACACGCACAACCCGCCTGTGGACAATCGGCGGCGCAACAAGGGCGTGGCGCTGGCCTTGCTCTCCGCGATCCTGCTCGCCCTCGGTATGGTCTTTTCCAAACAGGCCCTTCAAGAAGGCATGGACGCCCTCTCCCTCGCCTTCTACCGCAACGCCATCTCTACGGTCGGCATCTGGATCATCGCCTTCATGATCGGCGCGATCCGCCCCGCCATTGAGGGCATCCGCGCCAATCCCGGCGTCCTCAAGCTCTTCCCGCTCGGCTGTCTCTTCGGCCCGGCCGGGGGCATCTGGCTTTCTTGCCTCGCCCTCGACTACCTCCCCGCCGCCATCGCCTCCATGCTCATCGGCCTTGAGCCCATTGCCCTGCTCATCGTCACCGGCATCATCGAGCGCCGCGTCCCCTCCGTGAATTCCATCATCGGCTCCTGCATCGCCTGCGCCGGGGCCGCCATCCTGCTGCTGCGCTGAGGGATTGGGGAAACGGCTATTGGAGGGGGAAGGGGGGACTTTCTGGAGAAAGTCCCCCCTTCCCCCTCCAAACCTCCCCCTTCCCCTTCAAAGACCTTCGACTGGTGGGGAGGCCGCGCGTCGGACGGCGGCAAGTCCGTCCCTCCCGGAAACGCGGGGAGCCGTTCCGTGCTAGGAAGGCCAAGGGGCTATTGCTGAAACGGCGAGGGGGTATTCCTTGCGGGGAAGGTTCGTCATGGAGAGCGACAGCCTTGCCGGAGACGCGGATGAATACCCCTTACAAATACGGCGAGGTTTCCGCAGGCGCGCCCCCCGGACGCGGAGGGGAGGGACATTGCCGCCCTCTTTAAGATCGGCCCGGGATGCGCCGGACAAGCCCCCCCTGTGTGGAGCCCTCCGGCGCGCCTCCTTCAGGCGGCGTTGCGCCGGGCGTGCACGAGCCGTGGGACTTTGCCCGGCTTGGGGCACAGAAAGCGCGCGGGCAGCCAGTGCTCATGCCGCAGGATGCTGACCGCCGCCACCCTGTTGCCGACGCGGATGGAGTCAACAATCCGGCCATGATCCCCCAGCCGCGCTTCGGCCTGTTCCACGGAAAGGGGGTGTTGCGGCAGGAGGCTCAAGCGCCGCCGCAGAGGGGTCAGGATGCCCCCGATCAGGGTGTTGTCGGAAAGGGAAAGGAAGAGATCATGGAAACGGACGTCCTCGGCGTCGAAGTCGGCCAGCCGCCGTTTTTCGAGAAAAAAGGACTGGCGGCGCAAGGCGTCCTCCATGTGCCGTAAAAGCCGGGGCGTGATCCGCTCGAAAACGGTGTCGAGACAACCGGATTCGAGCGATCCGGCCAGCGCGCAGGCGCTCTTGACGTAGGCGTCGGAAACGGGCGGGACATAGACGCCCTTACGGGGCCGGATGACCACAAGCCCCTCGGCCTCAAGCCGGATGAGGGCGTCGCGCAAAGGCGTCCTGCTTACCCCGAGTTCGGCGCAGAGGGCGTCCTGATCAAGCCATATGCCGGGCCGCACGCTCCCCTCGCGCAGGGCGGCCTCAAGATGGCGGTAGACCCGTGCGCTCAGCGAATCCGCGTTGCGCGCCTCTTCACAATACGATTTCATGGTGACCTCCCGTCCATGCCGCGTGGACAAGCGGGACGCCCTCCCGGACGACCCTGGTTAGAGGAAAAACGTTTCGGGCTGGCTTCCCGGCTCGAGGATCATCCTTCTCCGCACCTTCCCACGGCCAAGGGCCGCAGTGGCCTACGCGGAGTCGTCCCCTCTCACGGTTGCGGGCCAGCGTCGGTTTTCTACCGAACTTTCCAATTCTCCCGGCGCGGACGCCGGGCACCCGAAACGTGACGTCTGACGGGCGCGCACATGCGCTTTACCCGGTCCGATGAATACGCTACTGTCTTCTTCGGACCCCTCTTATATATCAAAAGCGGGCGCGGCACACAAGCGCTTACGATGATACGGTCCTTCGATTTCCGCTTTTGGATGTTATTTAGGCGATGCGGGGCCATCCCCCCTTGACCTCCGGGGGGCGGCATGGCACACAGAGGACCGAACTCATATATCAATGGAAGGAAAACCGTGAAGCGTACCAGAACCGCAGTCAAGGAAACAGCCCCCAAAGAGGAGCCGCGGCCGGACTCCCTGCGCGAGCGCGTCTATCAATATCTCAAGGACGCCATGAGCGCGGGCAAGCTGCGCTACGGCGAATTTCTGGATCAGGACGGCATCTGCGAAACCCTTGAGGTGAGCAAGACTCCCCTGCGCGACGCCCTCATCCGGCTTGAGGCCGAGGGCTTCGTGACCATCCTCCCTCGCAAGGGCGTCTACATCAATCCCATCACCCCCAGTTTCATCAAGAGCGCCTACCAGATCATCGGGTCCATCGAGGCGGACTGCCTCAATGAGGTCTTCGACAAGCTCACCGCCTACCACGTGCGCCTCTTCGAGGCATCCAACGAAAAACAGTGGGAATTGCTCAAGAAAAACGACTACGTCAATTATTATGACGAGAACATCCGTTTCCATAACATTTTCCTGTCCCTCTCCGAAAACACCCTCCTCGAACAGACCCTTATCCCCCTGCGCCGCCGCCTCTACGACTTCCCCCGCCGCCAGTACTCCTACGAATGGGAAGCCATGAACCTGAACACCCACCAGCGCTTCATCGACTCGGTCAAGCTCGGCAACCGTCAGGCCGCCGTCAGCATTTTCCGCATCGAGCACTGGTCCTACGAAGTGCACAAGAAGTACCTCAAGCTCTATTACGACTTCGACCAAAAGAGGCTGGTTTCCGCGTAAAAAGAAAAGCCCTGCTCTTCACGCAGGGCCGGGGAAACGACGCGCCGGAAGTCCCGGCCTTTCAGGATATAACCTCGCCCGAGGCATCGGAGAGGTAAACCTGACGGCCAGCCCTCTGCCCGCGCCTTCCTGAAAGAGAAAAAGCGGCGCGGCCACCCCCGCAAAACCTCCCGCCTCCGCAGCGGGCCCTCCAAAAATGTATTTTTCTGAAAAGAAAATATGGTTTTGAATTATTTGAATAGTAGGAAAACGCTAAAAAGAATTGTTTACGCAGTGTAAACAAAATTTATTCATATCTATATGGTAAAGATGTCTATGAATATGTAGTAAAAGCCAAAATTCATATCCCTTACTATACATGGAATGAGATTTTGTCCAAATATACCGTTTACACAAAGAAAAATTATAGAGTAAATATCTTCAAATAAAAAAGTACTCCTTCTTTGTGGAGTACTTTTTCACATACATTGGCTGCAAAATGCCCAAAAAAAGCTTTTAGGCGGTGAGTGTTCGCGCACTTACCGCCTTTTTATTATGTACTCCCTAAGCCCGCCTACTTGGGGGATAACTGGACGGTCTAGTTCCTACTTTTTTCGTCAATCTTCTAAACCGCCTACTCGGCGGATAACCATCACCCGGCACAGCGCCGCGATCATGCTGACTTCTAAACCACCTACTCGGCGGATAACTCAAAGCGCAGGGTATTGCGCCACTCCGGAAACTTCTAAACCGCCTACTCGGCGGATAACCCTTCTGTCTCTGTCTCGTTCCTGCTCAATCTCTTCTAAACCGCCTACTCGGCGGATAACCGCGTGGTCAACGCCTTTGCATGGCACAAGCTCTTCTAAACCGCCTACTTGGCGGATAACGGCCTTGTTCTTCTCTTTCCCGCCGGGCTTCTCTTCTAAACCGCCTACTCGGCGGATAACGACTGCTGAATGCCCATGTCCCCGGTGAGGATCTTCTAAACCGCCTACTCGGCGGATAACGCCACATCTCCACAGGCAAACGGACAGTGCAGCTTCTAAACCGCCTACTCGGCGGATAACATCGAAGTATGTCTTTCCTTGCCGGGCTTGAGCTTCTAAACCGCCTACTCGGCGGATAACAACCCGTTCCCGTCCGTCCGCCGAAGGCCACACTTCTAAACCGCCTACTCGGCGGATAACGATTTTTGGATGATGACCGTACCGCTCCGTCACTTCTAAACCGCCTACTCGGCGGATAACAATGAGGCGGGGACTCTGGTGCGCAATCTTTCCTTCTAAACCGCCTACTCGGCGGATAACAACCCCGACGATGCCGTGGTTCGGTGCGGTTGCTTCTAAACCGCCTACTCGGCGGATAACTCGGGATCAGTGGTGTTGCAGCTCATAAGCAGCTTCTAAACCGCCTACTCGGCGGATAACGGGGTGTGGTGTGCTCGCGTGCATTGCGGTTACTTCTAAACCGCCTACTCGGCGGATAACAACCGTGGCGGCTTCGCCTCCCGGGGACGGGTCTTCTAAACCGCCTACTCGGCGGATAACAGGAAGGGAAGCCGGGCACATTGTACTCATCCCTTCTAAACCGCCTACTCGGCGGATAACGGCTTCGAGCGCCTTGCATCCTTTGACATGGGCTTCTAAACCGCCTACTCGGCGGATAACTTTGGAAGATGTTCGGTGAAGGGGACGAGCTTCTTCTAAACCGCCTACTCGGCGGATAACTAGAGATTTTGAAAACAATATCCTTATTTTTCAGTAGATTGGCTTTCAAAACCTTTTAAAGGTTTCGTTTTGGTGAGCTGGATATAACCTATTTATATTATGGGCTTTTTACACACAAGTTTTTCATGAAGTCAAACAGGAAGTCCAAGACCTCTTTTTCTTGGCAGTGCTCGATAAGGCGTTGCCGGAAATCTTTTTGCGTGTCTCCTTCTTTAGCGCACTCGAAGGCCAGCGGCATGACGTAACCATCCTTGACCACATCCGCGAGATCAAATACCAGCGCGCCTCTTCGCGTCTTCCCATGCAGAATGGGCATGGCGAAACTGATCCCAAGACCGCAAAGCACTACGGCGGCATAGCCATACGCGATGTAGTTGCCATGATCCAGAAAGCCGTTGCAGACATCCGCTTTTGAGGTTGAACGCCGCGCCCCCTCTTCGCGGACAAATGAAAATCCATGCCCACGCGCCAGAGCCGCATACAAACGTTTGGCCCAGCGTGCCTCTGCCAGCAAAAGTTCCTGAACATCCCTGGCCTGTTCCAGGTCCGAATGGAAACGCTCCACGACGGCATCGGGCAGGGCTATTCCCAGCTTTTGCAGGTAACTGTTTTCCCGCCAGCACTCCGACGTCACCTGGGCGCGCCGCCTGAGGAACCACCGGGCTTTCTCCAGTCGCCGCACGGGGTCAAACCACATTTCCGCCCATGCCTGCATGTATTCGGTCGGACGGTACTCGCTCTGCGGCGTCATGAAGGCGATGTCGCATACGCTGAACAGCGGCGAGCCTCCCGTACCGCAAAAGCCCACCATCACGTTGGATGCCGCCATACGCCGCATAGCGGCATCCGTGATGGACGTGCCTTTACCGAGCAACAGAAAGGCCGTGTTCCGTTCGGGAATGTTGAATATCTGCTCGAACTCTCCCCCGTCCTGCGTCAAGTAGACGATACGGTCATCCTGCTGCACCACCCGGGCATGTTCGAGATAAAAGACATTCGCCCGTTTGGAGAGTTGAAGGGGCCGAGGTTCGCTGTACCTTTTTATGCCCACGGCAACTCCGGCAGGCTAAAGGGGCTGCTGGTTACGCAAAAACCATAACCGTTGGGTGTACATTCCTCCCGTTGCGGTTCTCCTTGCTCGCGATTCACCACCAGTGAAAACCGTTGCCCCGTCCCTGCGCTGCGCAGGATGAAATAGGTCATTTGGCTCTTGCTGGCGGCTTCCATGCGTCGTTTCCTCAACTGTCCATGTTCCTCACCCTCATGACGATCCGAAGAAAGCGAGGGCACTCTGTATCTGACGAAACGCACCCAGTCTCCGCAAAAATCATCAGGAACAGCACGCGGATAGGACAAGCGTACGTAATCGCGGAACCACGGCTGCGACATCACGTTTTCCGCCAGCCAATCCATGTCTTCACGGGAGGAAGCGAAAACGCGCAGCGCCCCCGTCCAGAGGGGAGGCAATGCGGCCAGCCGATCCCTCCCGGGGAAGGCCACGGCAAATGTCCCGGGGCGTTGGGCGAAGAGGCCGTGCAGCAAGCCAAGCATACGGTTGCGCAGCACCGGCCCGCTTGTGCCCGTGTCGCCTCCCACGATCAGCGGCAGGGCGTCACAATACCATTGGGGCCTCATGATCATTCACTCCCCGAAAAGACGCCGCCGCGGATGATGCAGGCCAGCAGGAACAGCCCTTCAGGAGTCATGGGGTCGAGCTCGCCTACGCGCAGCATCAGTTTGAAGCCGGACTCAGCTCCCTTGTTGCGGAAGAACTCTTGCGCATCAAGGCTCGCGCCGTTGGGCTCCACAGGCAACGGCACGCGGCGATCCGCATAGTCCGGATACCATGTATCAATAGTGCGCAGAGCGTTGCCAATCTTCTGATCACGCAAGGCCGCCTGCCCCATGATGCGCACGCTGTGCTGATCCTGTCCGTCCGGCGAGCCGCCCACGCAATACAAGGGGCGGGCAAAGCCCCGTGCCTTGTTTTCAAGATAATTTTGCGAGGGGAAGACTTCGACGGCTCCACCGACCCCAAAATCGACCCGGGCCGTCACACGCAATTCCGTGGCCCGGTCGCCTTTCCAGCCTTGCGCCAGCACTTCGGCCACAGCACGCTCGTCAGCACTCACGTTTTCAAAAGAATTGAAAGGCATCGCCAATGCATCAAAAATTTTTTCCTGACCATTGGGCAACGCCACCGAAACCGTTACGGCGCTTGCTACCGTACGATTACGCCACAGAAAACGCCCGTTGGCGATGTTGCGCACATAGCGGCACGCCAAGTCAACCAGCGCATCGCTGCTCTGGGCCCGCTCGACAAATGCCGCCAGATCGGACTTGAAGGCATTCAGATCATCTATGGAATCCGTTTGTCCCGGGGCACAGGCGAACAACGCTTTTTTCACATCCATGCCGCGCAGATTGAAGCGAACTTGCAGAGCCGACGCCTTTGCGTCGAGTTTGGCGCTGTCCGTAGTCTGGATATTGGTTACTTCCTCACGCTTGGCGCTGGCGGAAGCCGCTTGCCCTTCCTTGCTGGCTTTGTTGATGTTCTGCGTTCCGCGGATGCCGTGCCTCACCACCCACAAGGGACTCAGGTCCCCATTGTCCAATTCGTTGTAAAAGAGGCCGTCAGTCACCACAAGGCAACGCTGAAAGGACAGGACGCCCGGAAGTTTATTCATTTTTTTTGCCATGAAAGTCTCTCCTTACATATCTTCAAGTTCCGTTTGTTCTTGCCGCAGCACGAAGGCGCCCAGCCGATCATCCAGCCAGACAGGACGCCAGAGGGCCTCTTCTGCATCCGCCTCCTTCAGCCACTGGCGCAGAGAGCGGTATTGCACCATGCCCACCAGAGGTTCGGCAAAGGCATGCGTATAGCCGCCGCGTGCTCCGCCGCGATGCTCGAACGGCGTGATCGCCGCATAACCGAGGCAGGTTGCGGACAGCCATGTGTTGTCCTCTCCCGCCACGGGCTTCGCTCCCAACGCTTCCACCAAAAGCTCGGCCTGATTCTTGGCCTTGTTTTCGAGCATGTCCCGCCTGTCCTTGACGACATACCCGTTCCCGACGCGATCAAACGCGGCCTTCAAGGAATTCTCAAACACGATTTCGCCATGTCCGGTTACGAGTCCGCCGGACAGCCGAGCCCCGTGCAGGAAATCCCGTGCTTCCGTCACATCCGACACTTGCTCCAGTTCCCAAATAATGCTCACGTGCAGATGGGTACAGGCCACAGGCTGTAAGGAAAGGGCGTGCGGATTTTTTGAAGAATAGTCGCTGCCATTGGCTGACTTGCCGAATGTGAACGCTGCCGCCCTCCGTTGCTGCGGCGAAAAGACGCCGTAAAAAGATTGTCCCAGCGCCTCGCGGTTGTGATGGATGAGGGCCATGCCCGTCACTTTCGCCCCTCCGCCCAGATGAAAGCAGAGCGCCTCTCCGAGGCCGTAGGCGGCGAACACCGGCGGCCCGCCCATCAGGAAAGAGGCGGCAAGCATATTGGCGGCCTGAACCCGCACGCGGGGAAAGACAAGGTAGCTCATCGAAACGCCTCCTCCAAAAGCCCCGCAACCGTCGCGGTCGCCGTCACGTCCAGAACCAGCATAAGGTTCCCCTTGACAGAGGGAGCCCGTTCCATGCCGTCGATTACCAACCATGCCATGTCGCGGGGCCATGTACTGTCACGCAAAGAAGGATCAAGCAGGGCGCGCATCGCAAGCGGCCTTAATTTCGGGGAAACCAGCGCCCTGTCCCCTGTTTCAGGATTCCGCGCCTGCGGCAGCATAGCGGCATAGTCCCGTAAGAGTTCCCCTGCTTCTTCAGCGCGTTGCAGAACAATAGCCGCAATGTTTCCCAGAAGGGCTTCCTCTTCCTGCCGCACTTTCAGGGTGGTCCGCCCAGGCCTGGCGGGCCCATCGTCCAGCCCATTCGGCTGTCGAAAATCCACATAGGCGCGCAAGGCTTGCCCCAATGGGCCGGAGGGAGAGAAATCAAGGGAAATTCCCTTATAATAGAAGGAAAAGGCCGTCCGCAAATCATCCGTGCTGCGGGGCGCATCCACAAAAAGCGGACGCTGCATGGCCCGCACAAGCCCGCCGACGTTCTGGGGATTGGAGCCGCCGATGCCAAATTGCGCCTGCCGCAACTTGCATATCTCCATGTGAGGGGCGCTTCCCCCATTCTCGTCGCCTTCGGGTTTTCCGGCGTGTTTTCGTGCCTCTTCACATGCGGCATTATGGCTGGAAACAAGCCCGTTGTTCTTCTCGAACAACAGTTCGCATACGCCGCCCGCAGTGATGGGCGTCATGGACACGTAACCGCCCTCAGAACCTTCTTTTGGGATCAATATCTGGCGTAAACGGTGATCCACATAGCCAAGGCCCACACTGAAAGACGAGGAACAGGCATCGGTCATGGCCTTTTCAATAGCCGCACGTTCTTCGGGGGATGCGTCTTTCGCAAAGGGGGTATTCCGCACCACGGCATTGACCTGTTTGCAGATACCCGCCATCGCCGCGCCGCCTTTGCCATAATCCAGCGAAAGGGATATGTTTCTCGCCATCAGCGTACGCGCCGAGACATAGGGGGCATCCAGCGCATCATCCGAAGCGAGGCGCACCCCTACAAGGGCCGCGTTGGAGTTGACCGTTTTGGAACTGAAGTGAACCAGTTCCGCAATGGTGTCGCGATAGGTTTCCGGTGGATAGGCTTTCCACGGTTTTTCATTTTTGGCCTGGCGTTTCTGTCGTCCGCCGTCCGCCTCCATGTTGGGTTCATCCATTCCTTCTCTCCTTGTCATTCCGCCGCCTGACGGCGGACAATCCCGAATCCCTTGTCATATTCCCATCTGTCCCTGTCGCCGTAGGAAACCAGTTCAGCCACGAGCGCCCGCGCCTCGTCCACGCCGACGGCATCGCATTGCGCGCGCATGGTTTCGGCATCCAGCCACAGCCACGCGTTGGGCAGGGCATCGACTTCCCGAAAGGAGCGTTCATCGCGCTCCACCCACTGGCCGCCCATACCGCGCCGTTCCCCTTGATACACAAACGTTTCGTAAACATCCTTAAGGCGTTCGGCATCGCGCCCCAGACGCCACGTTTCCGTTTTCCCCGTGCGATTGCGCAACGGGGTTTCGTCGTAAACATATTCGGAAAGCAGGGCGGCCGACGAACGCTCCGCAACAAAAGAGCAGTCCGCGGTTTCCAGCCCGAAATAAGAAGCGAGCCGCTTTTCAATGGCCTTGTCGTCGCGCAGAGCCAGTCGGCAGGCCTTGCCAAGACGTACATCCGCCGTTATGACAAGCCGCCCTGCACGCCACGGCAGGATTTGGGCCAGATCATGAATCTTATACCGTTCCTTGCCCTCTCCTTCATAGCCGGGCCAGCAGAACGCCGGGGCGTTGGTGGTGCCTCTGTCGTGGTTGCGGCAATGCCGCCAGTTGAACTGCGGCACGGCAATATTGGGGGCATCCTCGCACGGGCGCAGACGATGCCGGTTGACCCGGCCAGCGGCCTGCACCAGCGACTGAGCGCTCGACACGTCCAGCACGGCCCAGTCGAAATCGTGATCCCGTCCCACCTCTTCCACCGGCGTGGCGACTACGATGAAAGGCACATCCGGCCGTCCCTCGCGCGCGGCTTCATCCAAAAAGGCGCGGACCTCAGGGTCGGCCACGATATGCCCGTCGCCTTCCGCCCGCGAAAGCAGAAAATCCAGCCTTTTTTCCTTGTGAAAGCGGGCGATGCGCCAGTCGTTCGCATGATAACAGGCAACACGCGCCTGCGGCAGCTCCTTTGCCAGATGCCGGGCCACGTCCACGGCTGTGGCGATATTCGCCACGCGTACCAAACCAAAGGAATACGCCACGCCGGAGCGGGCATCCGTCAGGGCATGGCGGGCGTGCAGTTTCCGAACGCCCGTCGTTACGGCCTTCATCCATGCGCTCACGCTTTCTTCAGTCATGAGAAGCAGTTCGGCATAGCGGTACACAGGCAGCCCGGCTATGGCCTTCAATTGTTCGGACACCCGGCTGTCGTACAGTTCCAGCAAGGCCGCGGCCTTTTCCGCCGGGCCCTGCTCCGGTATATGAGGCACGGCTTTTACAGAGGGCGGCACGGCGTCATCAATGAAGGCCCGCACATACAGCGGCCTTGTCCCGGAAAGGGGATTTTCCTCGTCAGGACAGCCGTTCTTGCCCTGCCGCAAGGCGCGCGCCATTTCCGCGCCGGAAGCATAGGCCGCTTCCACGGCCTGTTGCACGGGGCGGGACAGCGTGGCTGAAGAACAGATGACGTTGCGTCCGAAAAAACCGCTCCACTGCACAAGGCGCAGCACGGCCACAAGAGATTCCGGCTCATAGGAGTCGGTCTCGTCAAGGACAAGATCGGCGCTCATAAGGCGCAGCAGGGCCTTGACGTGATGGCCTTGCCGATGCGGTTCTCCGGCGGCGATCAGGTAGTCGATGGTGGAAACCAGCAAAGGCGCGCCGACGATGCGGCGTTCCTGCGCTTTGGGGAAGAAGGATTCCAACCATGCGGGCAGGGGCCAGTTTCCGCCGGAAGTCAGGGCTTCCGGTTCCGCAGGGTTGCCGTCATCATCCGACCACGATGCGGCAATATGTTCCTTTTCTTTAAGGTGGGAAGCATTGAAAAGCGTCCGCGTCACGTCATCGCCGATGACCGTGGCGAGATCGCTGTCGGAAAGGCCAAGCTGACATTGCAGGGCCCGCCCCGTTTGCAGCGTAAGGCTACGCAGGTTCAAGGCGATGGAAAGCCGGGGAGTGGCGCTGCGGGAGAGGACGCAGGCCGCGCGCACGTTCATGCGCGTCTTGCCGCTGCCGGTTCCCGCCATGTTGAAAACAAGGAGGCCGCTTTCGGGATACGTTTCCCGGGCTTCGGCCAGCGCCTCAGCCGCCGTATTCTGCCATGCGAAACGGCTTTCCGGAGCCGCCGGGCGCAAGACGGCCTCCAGCGAGCAGGGTTGCAGCCCTGTCAGGGAGGCTTCGGGACGTTCCGCAAGATTCGCCATGCGCCAGACCATATCCGCCGCTTTTTCCGAAACGCGGGACAAATGGTCGGCAAGGCGTTGATTCAAACGGCGTCCATCGGGTGTGGCATACGTATTGGCGAAGGCGGAGGAAACATTGTCGCTCGGCGGGCATTCCAGCGCCGATACCGTGTGATCCGCAAGGACAAGAGCCGCGCGTGCATAAAGGAAAACGGCCCTCCAATACGGAATCCACCTCTCGCCCGCCATAGCCGCGGTCGCTTCGGAAAGGCGCTTGTCCAGCCGGTGTGCGAGTTCCCAAAAGGAATCTTCCGGATCAGACCACGGAGTGAAAAGGGGATCATTGGACGAGCAGCACAGGTTTTCCCGTACGAGCCTTCCTCTCGGGCTGGGCAAGCGAGAGGAGAACAATCCATGATGTGTGGAAACAAGCGCATCCACGCATTCTTGCGCCGAGGCAAGTCCGTGGGGAGCGGCATTGATGATTTCACGCTCTCCAAGAAACAGGCGGAGGCGTGTTGCGTAGGCGCTTGTCCACGCAGACTCCCAGTCCATCCCGGATCGCAGCGCCTGCCACAGCTTGAGCGATAGCCACTCATGCCGCACGGCATCAGCCAGTTCGGCCTTGCCTCGTAGCTTTTTCTGGAACTTCAGAGAGTATTTGCCCACGTCATGCAGCAGGCCCGCCAAACGCGCCGCCAATCCCGCATGTCGAACCCACTCGGGCACGCCCACAGGAGCGGCAACCCGGCGATGCCCCACCGGAAAATGGCCCTCCGGCCCGAAACGTCCCCGCGCCCCCACTATCCAAAGCAACTTCATACGACGGCGTCCGTCGTTCTGGTAACAGGCCACGGAAGTCTGCCGTGTGGCACTCCGGGCCAAAGCGGTACGCACTTCCTGCAAGCCTTCGGCCGTCATAGGCGACATCCAGCAACGTTCCCCTGCGCGCAGGGCATAACTATCAAGTATGGCCCGACTGCGCGGAAGAGCCCGTTTCTGACAAGCGGAAATGAAGATAACATGCATAGGAGAAAAGATAGCGGTTTATACAGTCTAGAGCAATACTGCACGGCAACCGTACCTGATCTTTTTTACAGCTTCCTTTCGGCTTCATAAAAAAGTTGTTTGGAAAAAGCTTTTGGAATAAGGTAATTGAAACTACATAGCGAAAACGAAGCCATTGGAGAACCCTACAATGCAATCCCTTGAAAGATAAGGATGTTGCCTTGTAGAGTTGTAGTTATCCGCCGTGTAGGCGGCTTAGAAGATTCCGAGAAGGTCTCCCCAGTCTTCCCGTTCGTTATCCGCCGTGTAGGCGGCTTAGAAGTTGAGGGCGGCACCAGCGAGGCGACGCGCACCGTTATCCGCCGTGTAGGCGGCTTAGAAGTCCATGCGTTCGCCGGGCTCGGCGTCGTCGGCGTTATCCGCCGTGTAGGCGGCTTAGAAGAGAGGGTACAGCGGAGGGGGGATTCTTCCCCTGTTATCCGCCGTGTAGGCGGTTTAGAAGCAGCCGTCACCGAACCAAGAGCCAAAGAGCGCGTTATCTACTGCGTAGGTGGTTTAGAATTTTTAAAGATTCTTCGTATGTTAGACCGCCGGGCAGGCGGATAGAACAAAAACTTTGCCTTTTAAAGATTAATTGTATGGGCTTCAGGTCCATCCATGTTTTTCCACAGGACACGGGGAGAGGTGTTCTTTTTCGCATCCTTCCATTTCCTCATCGAGACGTTTTGCCTTCACGACGAGGGCCTCGGTGATCTTTGCCAGCGTGTTGCACTCACCAGCGCCGATGGTATCGTCACGGGTAGCCGCGTGAACGGGCCGCGCGGATGATTCTGTTCTCCGGGATAAATCAGGTATCGTCATGCCCTTTTTATTCACTCTGATATGACGTTTAAAAACAGGCACCGCAAAAGAATTTCCCTTGCCGCCTCATGGGGAATAAAAATAAAGAAGTCCAGCGACGTACAAACATCGCTGGACATTCCTGACGTTCCCCTACTTGCCAAAGGAACACTTGGGATAGGTACAAATCTTGCAGCCCAGACAATAGCCGCCCTCGCCGAGGCGGGCGAGTTCCGCGCGGGAGATTTCGCGCCCGGCGAGCAGCCGGGGCAGGACCAGATCAAGGAAGGTCGTCTTATAGTAGAGGGCACAGGCGGGCACGCCGAGCACCTGCATTCCGCCGTGGTAGCCGGGAATGCGACCCATGAGGCTCATGGTCCCGGGCAGCACGGGAACGCCGTGCAGCACATCGGTGAGTCCGGCCTCCACCAGCGCCCGGCGGGTCATGTCGTCGGGATCGACCGAAAGTCCGCCCGTGGTCACGAGCAGATCGGCTCCGGCCTCGCGGATGTCGGCCACGCCCGCGGCGATGCGCTCCACGTCGTCCGGCGCGATGACCGCCTTGACCACCTCACAGTGGAACTGGCGGGCCTTGGCCGTGATCACCGGGATGAACTTGTCTTCAATGATGCCCTGAAAGACCTCGGTCCCGGTCACGAGGATGCCCACCTTGGCCCGGCGCAGCGGCAGCACCTCAAAAAGCGGCGTTTCCCCGAGCGCGGCAAGAGCCTCACCCAGCCGTTCGCGGGAAATGTGCAGGGGGATGGCCCGTGTCCCGGCCAGCCGCGCCCCGGCGTCAACCACCGTGGCGTCCTGCCGCGTTGCCGCCATGACCTCCGGCACCATGTTGAAACGGCGCAGCCGTTCCACGTCCACGCAGAACAGCCCGTCGCGCTCGGCGGTAAAGTCGATCTTGCCCTCGTGCGGCGGCAGCGCGTAGGCCACGCCCGGTCCGGCCATGCGCCGGGCAAAGGCTTCGGCGGCCTCGTTTTCGTGCACCAGCTCCCCGGCTTCGGGCGCGTCTTCGCGGACAGCCACGTGGAACCGCCCCATCTGCTGGAGGCGGCAGATGTCGCCTACCGAAATGCGCTGCCCGGCCCGGAACTCCGGCCCCTTGAAGACGCCGGGCTCGATGCGGGTCATGTCATGCGCCGCCGTCTTGCCCACGGCTTCCTCCACCGGGACCACCCGCGCGGCGGGGGCGGCCTTGATCACGCGGCCCGCCGTCACATAGGGCGCTTCGCCCTGACAGCCCCGGCAGATGGGGCCGTCCTCCCGGGGATAGGCCTCGCCGCACTGCGGGCAGACGCCGATAACGCTCATGTGGCTGTGCCCAAGAAAGCGGCGTTTCATGGTTACGGGCTCGACCTTGCAGATGGCGTCCCCGGCGCTTTCGATCTCATAGAGAAGACGCGCCTCGTCCTGTTCCTTCTTGGGCTTTTCCTTGAGGAACCAGCCGCGGATTTCCGGGAAGGCGTCAAGCCTGGCGGGATCGACGCTCACGCGCACGCCCTCGCCCGTATGCTTGTCGAAGAGCGACACGGCGTAGCGCCCCAGATTGTGCACCTTCATCCAGTTGTTGCCCGCGCTGCACAGGGTAAGGAGCTGTACGGCATCGGGCAGGCATTTACGCGTTTCCACCACCGCCTCGAAGAGCGTCCCCTCCGGGATGCGCGACTTGGCAAGCTCGACCATATAGCCGCCGATGAGCAGCCCCGGGGCGGCGTAGCCGTGAAAATTCTCGGCAAGTCGCTTGAATTCCTCAAAGGTATACGATCCGATATTCATCCGCTCTCCTTGTTGGTAAAGGTTCAGGCGTTAAAGTACGTGCTTCCCGGCGCGCTGTCAGCAGAAAAAGGACCGCCCCGCGCGGGCAGGCCGTCCCTCCGGCCATCCTGACTTCCCGGGATACGCGCCCCGCGCCGGACAATGCCGCCGCAGACCTCCAAACGACGGAGACGGCCCGCCCTCCAAGGCCGTGGGAAGGGGACCGGCGGGCCTCCTTCACGGCGGAGGCGGTCTTCCCTGCGGCGCGGCGGGGAGCACGGCATAAAAAAAGCCCGCCGAAGCGGGCCACCGTTACATGGACTGGAACACCCAGACGGCCTTGCCGACGAGCCGCCCGGCCTCTTCGCGGGAGAGGCGCATGTCCGGGTGCTGCGGATGGTCGGCGCACAGGACGAGGGTGTCGCCGTCGCAGAAGAGGCGCTTGAGCACCACGCCCTCAAGCGGCATGTAGACCGCGAAGATGTCGCCGCTGGAAGGCCGCACTCCCTGCATGTCCACGCCCACGAACGCGCCCTTGCGTACCGTAGGGGCGAAGCCGTCTCCGGTCATGCGCAGGATGCGGATGGTGCGCCCGGCGTAAGGCTCGGGCACGACGATGCAGCCCGAGGGCGTCCACTCTTCCCCGCCCAGATCATGCGAATTGTAATAGGGCCTTGATACGCCCTGCATGAGCGGAGAGGCCGGGATGCTCGGCTCGACGTAACGCCCCTCCTCCGTCCGCAGCAGCATGGGGCCTTTCCCCTGCCTGAGCCAGTCCGGGTTGACGCCCCGTTTTTCAAAAAGCGTGAGGTACCAGCCCGGAGGCACGGTATTACGCTTTTTGGACTCGGAAATCGTCGACTGCTTGATGCCGAGGACATCCGCCAGCTCCTGCTGGGTGCTCGTGCCCGTCACCTGCAGAAATCTGCGGAAAATATCATCAAATGTATCGTTAGTCATGGAATCCGCCTTCATGGTGGACGCCTGCGGGACCGCACCCCGGCATCCTGTTAGAGTCTTGCGTTTGTATGTTTTAAGATACATCTTTTTGTCAAGCCTGCGCTAGAGAAGCGATATGGAAGACATACCGGGATTGAAAGCCGCCATCGCGACCGTGCTCCGGCGCGCCCGGCGCGAATCGAGCTTTTCACAGCAAAAACTTGCTGATTTTTCCGGTCTTTCCAGAATCCACATCGCTCAGCTTGAGGGCCGCCGCCAAAACGCTACCCTCAACGCGCTGTTGCTTATCGCCGTAGCTCTGAAGATGGATGGCCTCTATCTTTTGACAATGATCCACGAGGAAATGGCACGCGGGCAAAAAACGTCCACGGGCCTGAGCAAGCGCCCCGAAGCCGTGCGCACGCCGCCCGAGGCCGCATGCCGACGCAAATGCCCCTGAACGGAGGGGCAAGCCCGCCACATCGACCACTGGGGCCTGCGGGCAAGGCCCTTTTCCCGGCCCCGTGCAGGGCCGCTGCTCCCGGCGTATCGAAACCCGAGCCCGCCCGGAACGTCCTTCAGGGAGAGCGTCCCTTCCTCGGACGGGTTTTCGGCCTGCCTCGTCCTTGGCCCGGCGACGTGCAAGGCCCCCTCCCCCGCAAAGGCGCAGGGCCGGATGCCCCGGACTGCGGCGTATGGAAATCCGCCCCGGCCCGGCGGCTTCCCGGGGCCGCGCCGTGAGAAGACCGCCACGCGCCCGATGGGATGGTGCCCTTCAAGCGTTCCTGTACGCGCCGAAGACCACCGCGCGCGCCGGATGGGATCACCCTTTCCCCACGCGGCCCCTGTGGGCGGGCCTATGGGTTGTGGGCGGGAAGGACGTACCCTCCCCCGAACGGTTGAAGCTGGCAAGCCCAGCCTCCCTTCCCGGAAGGATGCCCCTCAGACCGGCCAGGCCTTCCGGCACAGCGAGAGGTCTGAGGAAACGGCTTGGAGTACGTATGTGTATGGCGGTCAAAGGCCGCAAGGATTCCCGGTGACTGGCTCGCCCGGCGGAAAAAGGGCTACGGGCCGCACTCCGTTTCCCGATAAGCCCCGCCAGCACTCCCCTTTCCCGATGACCGAACCCCGCCGCAACAAGCGTCCCGCGTACGGAGGCGCACCCGACGCCGAGACCGCGGCGCTGGGCCTGTCCAGCCAAGAGCCCGTAGGCGGCGCACCGCTGACGCTCCCTTGCTTGCGCCGACAGCGGGACCACGGCCCTCGTGCGGCCTGCTTCCGGCCTTACCTCGCCCCTTCCTCACCCGGCAGCCATTGCAGCCAGAGCGAGCGCGTCCGGGGCCCGTCGCCTTCGCACAGGTAGACGCTTTGCCATGTGCCGAGGCGGATGTCGCCCTCCTCGACGATAAGGAGGAGGGACGGCCCCATGAGGCTGGCCTTGACGTGCGCGTCGCTGTTGCCCTCCGCGTGTCGCCATGCCCGCCCCAAAGGGACAAGTTCCGTCAGAAAGGCGGTCATGTCCCGCCGGACGTCGGGGTCCGCGCCTTCATTGATGGTCAGCCCGCAGGTGGTGTGGGGGCAGAAAACGGCCAATGCGCCGCGCCGCCAACCCTTACGGCGCACGACCTCGCGCAGCCTTTCGGTGACGTCGATCATCTCCTCGCGCCGCCCGGTACTTACGGAACAAGTCTCCATAGACAATCCTTTGTGTGTTATAGAAAAACCTTTTCCGGGCTTTCTAACGGGAACATCCCGGAAAAGCAAGCAATCCAGCTCAGACAAACGCCCGGGTCCGGGTTGTTTTTTTGTAAAGAACTTCACATAATTTTCTGGACATCACGCAAGGCCGAATAGTATACTTTACAAATGAAAAGCCCTGAGAGAGAGAGAGAGAGAGAGAGAGAGAGAGAGAGAGAGAGAGAGAGAGAGAGAGAGAGAGAGAGAGAGAGAGAGAG
>CALVEZ010000003.1 GCA_944326695.1 Candidatus Bilophila faecipullorum
CAAACCTCCCCCACCCCCTTCAAAGACTTTCGTAAGGGTCGACGAAGGTACGGGGTGCCCGCCTGCTCTACCATCGGCAAACGTCCCCCGGTTAGACAGATAAAAGGCTCTTGGAAAGCCTTTTTTCAATAATCTATCGTAAGTTCCACAAAAAAGCCCGGCAGATACAACGCCGGGCTTTTCCTTTTCTACGATCCTTCTACGAGCCGTGTCTTCTGCATCCCGCTTTCCCTCAGACGCTCGCACGCTCAAAACATTTTCCTCTTCCCGTCCGCACTGCACGCGACAGGGACTCCCTCCGCGCCGCCTCCCCATCAGTCGAAAGTCTTGGGAGGGAGAGAGGAGGGGGTTTGGGGGAGGGGAGAGAGAACCTTTCTCCAGAAAGGTGCCCTCTCCCCTCCCCCAATTCGCACCCCTTACCTCCTGCCCACGCAAAAATACGCGAAACCGCGCCGGGCGAGGATGGAGGGGGAGTAGAGATTGCGCCCGTCAAAAAGAACCGGGGCGACGAGGGCGGCCTTCACGCGGTCAAAATCGGGATTGCGGAACTGGTTCCACTCAGTAGCCACGAGCAGGGCATCCGAGCCTTCGCAGATGGCATATTGATCATCCTCAATGGACACGAGGGGATTGTGGGCCAGCAGCTTGCGGGCATTATCCGCCGCGATGGGATCGTAGGCCCGGATGCGCATTCCACGCGAAGTCAGCTCTTCGATGATGGAAAGCGCCGGAGATTCGCGCATGTCGTCCGTATTGGCTTTGAAGGCAAGGCCCCACAGGGCCAGCGTCTTGCCGTTCACTCCGCCCTGCGGCTCGAAATAGTCCGCCACGCGGTAGGCCATCGAACGCTTCTGACGGGCGTTGACGCTCTCCACGGCTTCGAGAAGCTCCGGCCTCATGCCAGCCAGATGCGCGGTATGGATCAGGGCTTTCACGTCCTTGGGAAAGCACGAGCCGCCGTAGCCGATGCCCGGATAAATGAACTGATAGCCGATGCGGTGATCCGAACCAATACCCGTGCGCACGTCCCGCACGTCCGCGCCCACCTTCTCGCAAAGGGTCGCGATCTCGTTGATGAAGGAAATCTTGGTCGCCAACATGCAGTTGGCCGCGTACTTGGTCATTTCCGCGCTGCGCACGCTCATGACGATAAGCTTCTCGCGGCTGCGGGCGAAGGGGGAATAGAGCTCCCGCATGGCCGCTGCGGTCTCTTCGGACGACGTGCCCACAATGACGCGGTCGGGCTTCATGAAATCGGATACCGCGTCCCCTTCCTTGAGAAATTCAGGGTTGGACACCACATCGAAGGCAATGTCGGCGCCGCGCCCGGCAAGGGCCGAGGCCACCAGTTCGCGGACCCGGTCGGCGGTGCCCACAGGCACGGTGGACTTGTCCACGACGATAAGCGGCCCCTGCATGTGTTCACCGATCTGACGCGCCACGTTTTCTACATAGGAAAGATCGCAAGAACCATCGGGACGAGAAGGCGTGCCCACGGTGATGAAGGCGAATTCCGCGTCAAGGAGCCCCTCGGCGAGGCTGGTAGTGAAACGCAGACGCCCCGCCTCGCGGTTGCGGGCGACCATGTCTTCCAGACCGGGCTCGAAAATATGGATACGCCCGCTGTCGAGCAGGGCCACGACATCGGGATTGACATCCACGCAGCGGACATCATTGCCCATTTCCGCGAAACAGGCCGCGCTCACAAGGCCAACGTACCCCGTGCCGACAATGCAGATACGCATATATGCTCCTTAAAAAAAGCGAGAGAGGACGGAACGCTCCTGACGACCTGCGCCGGGGGAGGAACGGCCCGGAATGCTCATATTTCGCCTCTGTGTAAACATCCGGCGGCGGGGCGTCAACTTGACTTCGGGGACGGCGGGCGGCACCTTTACGGGAGAAAGCCGTGCTGCCACGGAATGGAACAGCAAAAAATCGCGCCCCGTTCCCTGCCGGAAAAAGGCCGTCCGCCTCGGGAATGCTTCCGCAAGGGAAGGCGCGAAAGGCCCCGCCCGAGCATGAGGGAAGGGGCCGCGCGGGAAGCCTCCGCCACTCCTTGGGAAGCAGGGAAAAGATGTGCGGGGCGAACCCCGGGCGGGCTCTAAAGCGGGCCATCAATCATTTACGGCGGCGCGGCTTTATGCAAAGGAACGCAATCGGCTCGGCAGGGCTGTCCTGCTGATGAAGGGAAAACGATGGGGATTATCGGCATCGGGCTGGATATGGTGGAGCTTTCGCGGATTGAACGCTCGCTGCGGCGCTTCGGGGAGCACTTCCTCGACCGCATCATGGACGAGGAGGAACGCCGCGCCGTTCCCGGCGATACGGCGTCGCCCTCTTCACGGCTGACGGCGCACGTGGCCGCGCGTTTCGCCGCCAAGGAAGCGGCGGTCAAAGCCCTCGGCACGGGCTTCGCGGCAGGCATCGGCCCCCGCGACGTCGCCGTCCGCTCCCTGCCTTCCGGCAAGCCGGAACTCGTCCTTTCGGGTGCGGCGCTGGAAAAGGCCCGGGCACTCGGCGCGTCGCGCGTCCACCTTACGCTCACGCACACGCGTGACAATGCCGCAGCCGTGGTTATCCTTGAACAATGACCGGGGCACGCCCCCTTACTCTCGAAACGAAGGATTTTCTATGGAGCTTCGCGGAACCACCATCCTCTGCGTCCGGCATAAGGGACAAGTGGCGCTCATCGGCGACGGCCAAGTCACGATGGGCCAGAGCATCGTCATGAAACACACCGCCCGCAAGGTCCGGCGGATGTACAAAAATCAGATCATCGCCGGATTCGCCGGGGCTACGGCTGACGCCTTTACGCTCTTCGAGCGTTTTGAGGCGCATCTCGAACAAAACGGAGGCAACCTGCTGCGCGCCGCCGTGGAACTGGCCAAAGACTGGCGAAGCGACAAATACCTCCGCAAGCTCGAAGCCATGCTGCTGGTGGCCGACAAGGACTATACCCTCATGCTGACCGGCACCGGCGACGTTATCGAGCCCGACGACGGCATCGCCTCCATCGGCAGCGGCGGCCCCTACGCCCTCTCCGCCGCGCGCGCCCTTGTCCGCCACAGCGATCTGGACGCGGAAACCATCGCCCGCGAGAGCATGAAGATCGCCTCCGATCTGTGCGTCTTCACCAACACCAACTTCACCATCGAAGTGCTCTAGGCGGAAAGGGCCAACTTTCCGCAGGGGCCGTTTGTCAACGGTTTTGCCGCCCCGCATAGGCGTATGCGGGGCGATTTCATCACGTTTGCGGAAAATAATATGACATACCGAGAGGTTAAAGGGGCTTGCCGGAAAAAGCGAAGCTTGGCCCCTCATCCTTCCCCCTTGACTGAGACTCACTTTTTTGTTTGTAAAGCTACAGGGATATGAATTTCTCTTGCTTCACTAACGCAATCATGTCATAAGGATGCCTGTTGCTGCGGGTTGACGGCAAGGATCAATCCGTTTTGCGTTTTTATTCACAATCAGATGATGCAAAAACGCACCAACTGAAAAAACCGGTGGCACATGCGCGTCGGCTTGGTCGCAGTAATGCAACATGGATGCAATTTTGCACCATTTCGTACTCCGGCCTCAAGGCGATAACGCAAGCAAAAAGTTTGTATTCCAGATACTTGCGCGGGCATGACGGAAAGCATTCCCTGTTTATTCTAAATAGGGATACTTCCTGTTAAGTCTCCATTTCCTTGCTCTCGTTGGGGAATCATTCCGCCCCCGCAAAAGTGGAACGGCATTTGCTCTAATGCTCACAAACCTTTTTGTGCACCACGCCAGGAGAGTCAACTGATGAAAATAATCGACTTCCGCTTCCGTCCGAACACGCCGGAAATCATCAACGGCATCAAGAACAGCTCCATGTTCAAAGCCACCTGCGAGGCCATCGGGTTCGACAAGCGCGTGCCGCAGCCCCTGCCCGAAATCGTGGCCGATCTTGATCGCCGCGGCGTCGAACTGTGCGTCGTTTCCGGCCGCGACTGCGAAACCACCTACGGTTTCCCCGCCAACAACAACAGTATCCTTGAATTCTGCCGCGCCTATCCCAACAAATTTCTCGGTTTCTGGGGCATCGACCCGCACAAGGGCATGGACGCCGTCCGCGAAGTCGAACACGTGATCAAAGACCTCGGCATGCGTGGTATCGCCACCGACCCCTATCTTGCCCACTGCCCGCCGAGCGACGCCCGCTACTATCCCATCTATGCCAAGTGCGTCGAGCTCGGCGTGCCGGTCTTCGTGACCACCGCCCCGCCCGCCCAGGTGCCCCGCGCCATCATGGACTACATTGATCCGCGTCAGATCGACGTCGTCGCCCGCGACTTCCCCGAACTGATCCTCATCATGAGCCACGGTGGTTATCCCTTCGTCAACGAAGCGATTTTTGCCTGCATGCGCAACGCCAACGTCTACATGGACCTCTCCGAGTACGAACTCGCTCCCATGGCCGACGTCTACGTCGACGCCCTGAACAAGATGATCGGCGACAAGGTTATCTTCGCCTCCGCCCATCCGTTCATCGAGCAGGCCGACGCCATCGAAATCTACAAGAAGCTCAACATCAGCGAAGAAGTCCGCGAAAAGGTCATGTACAAGACCGCCGCGAAGATTCTCGGCATCGACAAGGGCGTTTCCTTCAACACCACGAAGCCCATGGCCCCCAACGGCTTCAACAACGCCAAGTTCCCGCTGCCGTTCCAGCCCTTCGCCCCCATGGGACGCTAAGGTTTCGCGGCGAATCGACATTCCGGGCAGCGCCGCGGCGTGGAAACACGTCGCGGCCTGCCGAACTGTTTGGGTAACGAGAGGATAGCATGGATAAACAGGCGTTCATAGCGGCGGTGAAGGCGGCCGGCATTGTTGGTGAAGGTGGAGCTGGTTTTCCGGCGCACGTCAAGTACGCCGCCGACGCCGACACGGTCATCGCCAACGGCTGCGAATGCGAACCCCTTTTGCACACCGACCAGCATCACATGCTGCACCACGCCAACGAGATCGTCCGGGCGTTCAGCGAGCTGATGCAGGCCACGGGTGCCAAGCGCGGCGTCATCGCACTGAAGAAAAAGTACAAGGAAGCCACGAAGATTCTGACGGAAGCCATCGGCAACCGCCCCATCGAACTGGCCCTTCTCCCCAACTTCTACCCCGCCGGGGACGAACAGACCCTCGTCCGCGAAGTGACCGGCCGCTCGGTTCCGCCGCTCGGCCTGCCCCTCATGGTGGGCGCCGTGGTCGCCAACGTCGGCACACTCGTGTCCGTGGCCCACGCCCTTGACGGCAAGCCCGTCACGCACAAATTTCTGACCGTCACCGGCGACGTGAGAAAGCCCGGCGTCGTGCGCGTGCCCATCGGCACCCCGCTCTCCGCCTGTCTCGAAGCCGCGGGCGGCCCCACCGTGAGCGATCCCGTCTTCGTTCTCGGCGGCCCCATGATGGGCCGGATGGTGGACAGCGCCGAAGCCTTTGCCAAGGAAGTCGTCACCAAGACCTCCGGCGGCCTCATCATCCTCCCCCGCGGGCATTACCTACACCGCAACGCGACCACGCCGCTGAACTTCATGCGCCGTCGCGCGGCTGCGGCCTGCATCCAGTGCCGGACCTGCTCCGAACTGTGCCCCCGCCACCTCATCGGCCATCCCTTTGAAACGCACCGCGTCATGCGCGCCTTCGGCAGCAACGCCGAACTCACCGCCGAAAACGGCAAGCTCGCGCTTCTGTGCTGCGACTGCGGCGTCTGCGAACACGTGGCCTGTCCTATGGGCCTGTCCCCCCGCCGCATCAATCAGGCCGTCAAAGCCGAACTGCGCGCCGCCGGGATCAAGTACGACGGCAACCGCGAGGTCGACGAGTCCTACACCCAGTGGCGCGAATTCCGCCGCGTGCCCGTGCCGCGTCTGGTCAACAAGATCGGCATCAGCCGCTACATGGACCTGCCCACCAATGATCTGGGCGATCTTTCCCCGGCTGAAGTGCGCATCCCCCTGCGCCAGCACATCGGCGCCCCGGCGCAGGCCGTGGTCAAGCCCGGCGACCGCGTCAAGTGCGGCGACGTCATCGGGGAAATCCCCGAACAGGCCCTCGGTGCCCGCATCCATGCCAGCATGGACGGCGTGGTCAAGAGCGTCGACGGCGCCGTCGTCATCGGCAAGTAGCCCCAATTGATACGGAAAGGGGCTTTTGCCCCTCTGACAAAAAAGGAGAGGCCCTGTGTCTGATTCATACACAGCCGTAGGAATGGTGGAATTCAACAGCATTGCCGCCGGCATCGACGCGGCTGACCAGATGGTGAAAACCGCTCAGGTCGATCCGCTGTTCTTCAAGACGATCTGCCCCGGCAAGTTCGTGGCCGCCGTAACCGGCGACGTGGCTGCCGTATCCGCTTCCGTCAACGCCGGACGCGAAACCCACGCTGACGCGCTGGTGGACTGGTTCATCATTCCCAACATCCACCGCGATGTCATCGGTGCGTTGGCTGGCGCCACCACCATCAGCGAACGCGGTGCGCTCGGCATCATCGAAACCTTCTCCGCCGCCTCCATCGTGGTGGCGTCCGATGCCGCGGTCAAGGCTGCCGACGTGCAGCTTCTCGACGTGCGCGTGGCCCTCGGGCTCGGCGGCAAGGGCTATGCCCTCATGACCGGCGACGTGGCCGCCGTCAACGCCGCCGTGGAAGCCGGGTCCGCCTCCGCCGCCGAAAGCGGGCTCCTCGTGAGCAAGGTCGTCATCCCGAGCCCCGCCGAAAGCGTCTTCGAACAGATTGCCTAGCGCAGTCAGGAGTACCCTATGAGCCTTGAATATAAACCGTCTCTCGGCTTCGTCGAAACCGCCGGCCTCGTCATCGCCATTCAGGTGGCCGATGCCATGGCCAAGGCCGCCGAAGTGGAAATCATCTCCGCCCACAAGGTCGACGGGCTGCGTGTCTGCGTGATCTGCAAGGGCGACGTGGCCGCGTGCCAGGCCGCCGTGGAGACCGGAGCCATGCTCGCCCAGAGCCTCAACGGGCTGAACGGCTACAACATCATCCCGAGCCCGGCCGAAGAGCCCGATTCTCTCATGGACATGCTCGAGGACATCAAGCGTAAGAAAGCCGCCCGCAAGGCCGCCAAGAAGGCCCGTATGGCCGCTGCCAGCGCGCCCGCCGCGCCTGCCGCTCCCGCCGCCGAGGATGGCGCCCCGAAGGGCCGGACCAAGAAGTAGTTGACTGAGGGCGCGGACGCTTCCCGAAAGGGGGCGTCCGGCACGCCGTCTAAAGGAATTGGGGCATGACCAAACGGATCATCACTGCCGAAACCGTCCGGCTGGCGTGGAAAGCCGGGCAATCGGCCGTCGTCTACGCCGAGGGCGACATCGTCACCCAGCAGGCGCAGGACGACGCCCGGCGGTACGGCCTATCCCTGACGCCGGAAGATTCCGTCGTCCCGGAAGCGGCCTCCGTCCCCGCTGCGACCCCTGCGCCAGCGGTTCAGGAGTCTGTCGGCCAGCCCGCACAGCAGCACGTCACGACGCCCGCGCTCAGCGCCGAGCAGCTTGCGGCCGCCACCCGGCAGCTTCAGGAAGTGCTCGCGCCGCTCACGCAGGCCCTGACCGCACACGCACCAGCCCCGGCCGTCCCGCCGGTCGTGTTCACGCCCGGGGTCAACCCCATGGCTGAACCGGCTCCGGCACGGCCTCAGGCGGATGAAGCCCTGATCGCCGCCATCCGCGGTAGGGTCATGGCGGCCCTCCCCGCCGGAAGCGGCGTCGATGTGGCCTTCGTCGACCGCCTGATCAAGTCGGTCCTCGCGGAAACGGACGACGCTTCTCCCGTACAGGCCGAAGCCCGCCCCGGCATCCGGCAGGCCGGCGGGGTCACCCATGTGGACAGCCGGGCCCAGCGCCGGGCAAGCGTCCCCGTCAAGGGCAGCGTGGCTGTCATGGACGTGCTGTCTCCCGCCAGGGGCGACGCTGCGGCCGTGGGCTTTCTGGAATGGGAAAACCTCTCGTTTTCCTGGACGTTCCGGTGTACGGAAGTGCTCGTCGTGCTGGAAGGCGAACTGAATCTGAGCATTGAGGGCACGACGTTCAGCGCGGCCCACGGAGACGTGTTCAGCATTCCCGCAGGCACGGAAGCGGTCCTTTCCGCCTCCGGGCACGTGAGATGCACGACGGTCGCCGTGGCCGCCGAGCCGCGTTCCTAGACCATAACGAAGGAAATAACCATGATCTTTCTTACCGAAGAAGACGTCAGACAGCGTTGCGAGCTGGGGCAGGGAGGCGAATTCTGCCTTCAGGCCGGCGAGCGCCTGACTCCGGCGGCTACCGAGCTGTTGCGCAGCCGCAACTGCCGGGTGATCCTGCCCGGTCAGTGCACTGTGGAAGCGCCCGCCGCGGACAAAGCGCCTGAAAAACCCGAGCCCGCTCCGGCGGTTGAAGCCGCTCCCGCCGCGCCCGCGGCCCCGGCGGACTCCTCCTTCCCGGACGGGACCTATCTTGACGCCGACACCGTGGTCTCCAAATCCCACCCGCGCATCTTCCTGCGCGGCAAGCTGGATACGCTCATTTCCAGCACGGTGCTGGTACAGACCGGCTTCGACGGCAACAACAAGCTGCCCGCCGTCCTCAAAAACGGACTGGCCGACGTCAACGTGTGGCTGTGGCAGATTCTGCAGGCCGAAGTCTCCGGTGAAGCGCTCCCCGAGCAGGCCCTCTGCGGCATGAATGCCGAAGCGCTCCGCCTCGTCTCCCACGACCCCATGACCTATCTGGGTCAGGGGCACCTCGTCCCCGACGTGGCGCTCGGCCCGAACGTCGCGCTCCTGAACTGGCTGCGCGCGCAGGTCCGCGAGGTCGAAGTGGCCTACGTGCAGGTCGGTATGGATCGGGAAGACCTTCTGACTTCCCTCAACCGCCTGAGCAGCGCCATCTATGTCCTCATGCTTCTGACCGTCGTAGCCGAATCCGGCCGCGATATCACCAAGGTTGGTCTGTAAAATGAGCGTGTTCGAACGTTGTCTGGAAAAGTGCCGCGCCAAGAAAGGCGTGGTGGTCTACTCCGACGGTGAAGACAAGCGCGTGGTTTCGGCCGCCGCCAAACTGATCCGTGAGGGCCTTGTCGAACCGGTCCTGATCGGCGATCCTGAAAAGGTCCGCGCCGCCCTCCAGGAAAGCGGCGAGACCGGCGTTTCCCTTCAGGTCATCAATCCCTTCAATCCGAGCCTGCTTGAGCACAACGCCTCCGAGTACATGGCCATCCAGAAGGCCAAGGGCAAGGACATCACGGAAGAGGACGCGCTGAAGGCCGTCAAGAATCCGCTCGCAGCCGGGGCCCTCATGGTCCGCCGGGGCGAAGCTGAAATCGGCGTGGCCGGAAACCTTTCCTCCACTGCCGACGTCATCCGCGCCGGGCTGCGCATGATCGGCACCGCCGCCGGGACCAAGACCGTATCGAGCTTCTTCTTCATGCTGAAGGACGAGAAGGTCTGCATGTTCACCGACTGCGCGGTCATCCCCGATCCCACCTCCGCCCAGCTCGCGGACATCGCCGTCAGCACCGCCGGGGTCTACAAGCGCGTCATGGGCGACGAGCCCCGCGTGGCCCTGCTCTCCTTCTCCACGAAGGGCAGCGCCAAGCACGAACGCGTCGACAAGGTCATCGCCGCCCTTGAGGAAATCAAGACGCGCGAACCCAACCTGATGGTCGACGGCGAGCTCCAGCTCGACGCCGCCGTGGTGCCCGAAGTCGCCCGACTGAAGGCCCCGGGCAGCCAGGTGGCCGGAAACGCGAATGTTTTCGTGTTTCCCTCTCTCGAAGCCGGCAACATCGGCTACAAAATCGCGCAACGCTTTGGCGGCTGGACGGCCCTCGGGCCCCTGCTCCAGGGCTTTGCCCACGGTTGGCATGACCTTTCGCGGGGATGCAGCAGCGACGACATCTACAAGATCAGCGTCGTCGGGCTCGGCATGAACCGCGGAGGACAGCAATAACGGAACGGCACACAACGGTAACGCGTTACCCGATACGTTGTTCCGTTCCGGGTAACCAAGCTAACAACAATCCTAAAGGAGTTCAAAATGGACGCTCTTGGCATGATCGAAACCCGTGGTCTGGTTGGTCTCATCGAAGCTGCTGATGCTATGGTCAAGGCTGCCCGCGTGCAGCTCGTCTCCTACGAACAGATCGGCGGCGGCTATGTGACCGCGCTGGTCCGCGGCGATGTGGCCGCCTGCAAAGCCGCTACCGACGCCGGCGCCGCCGCTGTGCAGCGCGTAGGCGGCGACCTCGTGGCCGTCCATGTCATTCCTCGTCCTCATCAGGACCTGGAAGCCGTGTTCCCGCTCAGCCGCAAGTAAGCCCGACCGCCCGGCCTTGAGCCGGGCCCGGTACTGCTCGTCAGCCTCGCCGGGGCCTATGCGCCCCGGCACGGCTTTGGCTCCTTACGGAATTGCTCCTGAGGGGCTTCCCCTTCAGGAACGGAGAAAGGCATGGAACTCGCAAAAGTCGTTGGTCAGGTCGTTTCCACGGTACGATGCCCCGAATTGCCGTACAACTCGCTCCTCCTCGTTGAACTGCTCAACGGGAAGGGGGAACCCGCCGGTCGTTGCCAGGTGGCCGCGGACCCCATCGGGGCGGGAGAGGGTGAATGGGTCATCGTTTCCCGAGGCAGTTCCGCGCGGTTCGCCATCGACAAGGACGCGCCTCTGGACTTGGTCATTGTCGGCATCGTCGACCATGTGAATGCCGGTAAGGAAGCCCTGTATCGCAAGAATCAGGGGTAAAAGCCCCTTTCGCGGAGTCTTCCTCCGCCGGACGGTTCGCCGTCCTCCCCGTGGCCGGGACGCGGTCCCCCCACATGTTTCCCCCATCTGCCGCGCTTGGACCGGAAGGCAGCAACATGAAGAAACAGGCCCCCCGCCCGGCAGTCCGCGAGGATTGCGGGGTCCTGACGGGCTTCCAGCATAGGAGATAGATATGGACGTGCGCCAGCAAGACGTGGAACGCATTGTCGTTGAAGTTCTCAAAAAGATGATGTCGGATCAGCCTTCCGCGGCTGCGACGACGATGGTTTCCGCCTGCGGCTGCGACAGCGGCGACTTCGGCCTCTTCGATCAGCTCGAAGACGCCGTGAAGGCCGCCGAAGCTGCCCAGAAGAAGATCGCCACCGTCGCCGTGCGCGACAAGATCATCGCCGTCATCCGCAAGGCCGGTCTTGAAAACGCCAAGGCCTTCTCCGAAATGGCCCACAACGAAACGGGCATGGGCCGCGTAAGCGACAAGATCGCCAAGAACATCCTTGTTTGCGAACGGACCCCCGGCACCGAATGCCTCTCCCCCATGGCCATTTCCGGCGACATGGGCCTGACCCTCATTGAAAACGCTCCTTGGGGCGTGATCGCTTCCGTGACGCCGTCCACCAACCCGACCGCCACGGTCATCAACAACGCCATCAGCATGATCGCCGGCGGCAACGCCGTGGTCTTCGCTCCCCACCCCAATGCGAAGCGTTCTTCCCAGACGGCCATTCAGGTCCTGAACAAGGCCATCATCGAAGCGACCGGCATCGCGAACCTGCTCGTCGCCGTGAAGGAACCCACCATCGAAGTGGCGCAGCAGCTCTTCTCGCATCCGCGCATCAAGCTGCTCGTGGTCACGGGCGGCGAAGGCGTGGTCGCGCAGGCCCGTAAGGTCGCCACCATGCGCCTCATCGCCGCCGGCGCCGGCAACCCGCCGGTCGTCGTCGACGAAACCGCCAATATCGCCCGCGCCGCCCGCAGCATCTACGACGGCGCCTCCTTCGACAACAACATCATCTGCGCCGACGAAAAGGAAATCATCGCGGTCGACTCCATCGCCGATCAGCTCAAGGCCGAAATGAAGGCCATCGGCGCGGTGGAAATCAGCCTCGAACAGGCCGACGCCGTGGCCCGCGTGGTCCTGCGCGACTACCCGCAGGTCGCCGGCGGCAAGAAGCCTTCTCCGAATCCCAAGTGGGTGGGCCGTGACGCCGCCGTCATCGCCCGCGCCGCTGGCATCGACGTGCCGGATAGCTGCCGCCTGCTCATCATCGACGTGAAGCGCGACATCGACCACGTCTTCGCCCGCACCGAACAGCTCATGCCCGTCGTGCCGCTGCTGCGCGCCAAGGACGTGGATGAAGCCATCGAATGGGCCCTGATCCTCGAACGCGGCCTGTCCCACACCGCGGGCATCCATTCCCGCAACATTGACAACATGGACAAGATGGCCCGCGCCATGAACACCAGCCTCTTCGTCAAGAACGGCCCGCATCTCGCCGCCCTCGGCGCTGGCGGCGAAGGCTGGACCACCATGACCATCTCCACCCCCACCGGTGAAGGCGTCACCTGCGCCCGCTCGTTCGTGCGCCTGCGCCGCTGCTGCGTGGTCGACAACTTCCGCATCGTCTGATTGCGTTGCGCTTGAAAAGGGGGAGGCCAGCCTCCCCCTTCCACTTCCGGCTCGGGTGTTTTCGCCCCGCCGTCCGCTTCCTGGCTCCCGCCTTCTCTCAGCTATTAAAACCTTTTTTCACAAAAGCGTTGCAGCCTCTCAGTCTCATTTTTGCATCATTTTTGGCCTTTTTCTTTGCTTCTCCTTTCTCATGCCTCTTTTTTTAGCCGTAAAATCAAAGAGATAAAAAAGCCTTTTCAGGAAACGTTCCTTTTTGGCATGGCGTGAGGTCCTTCATTCGACCTCGAAAAAGAGGTTTGTCGCAAAAATGCATCATACCGATTCGCCTTTTCAGGATTTATTCCTGATAGACGATGCAAAAATGCGACTCACATCCTCCGCCCCAAAGAGGCAAGAAACACCGTTTTTCACAATAGTCTGAAATCACAAGAAAACATTTTTCAGATAACCTCTGGCACGGCACTTGCTTTACTCTCTAGCAAGATAAGTGAAGAAGCGAACGAGAACTTCCGCGTGTTTGTCCACAGGAAAGCTCCAAGCCTCCATACAACCTTAATACCTATACGGAGAAACATCATGGCTCAGCTTACCGAAGTCAAATCTCCTCATGAACAGCGTCTTGAAGACAAGATCGCCGGCAAAGAAGACATCTATCGCGAATCTCACAAGCGCGTGTTCAAGCTGCTCGAACGTTTCGACGGCCAGAAACCCGCCATCGACGTCGAACGCGCCCTCTACTTCACCCAGTCCATGGCCGAAACCGTTGGCCAGCCGCTGGTTCTACGCTGGGCCAAGGCTCTCATGAACGTCGCCAAGAACATCACCGTCATGGTGCAGGACGACCAGCTCCTGCTCGGCCGCTGCGGTGGTCATGACGGCCGTTACGGCATCCTCTATCCCGAACTCGACGGCGACTTCCTTGACATCGCCGTGCGCGACCTGCCCACCCGTCCTCAGTCTCCGGCCGCCATCAGCCCCGAAGACGCCAAGATCGTGGTCGAACAGATCGCTCCCTTCTGGAAGGGCCGCACCTACCATGAAGCTCTGAACAAGGCTCTTCCGCCCGAAGTCCACAAGCTGACCTACGACGATCCCGACGGCCTCATCTCCCGCTTCATCGTCAACGAAACCTCTTCGTTCCGTTCCTCCATCCAGTGGGTGCACGACTACGAAGTCGTCCTGAAACGCGGCTTTAACGGCCTGAAGCAGGAAATGGAAGAAAAGCTGGCCGCTCTTGATCCCGCCTCCCCGGTGGATCAGGTGGACAAGCGTCCCTTCATCGAAGCCACCATCATGGTGTGCGACGCCATCGTGCTGTGGGCGAAGCGCCACGCCGAAGCCGCCCGCAAGGCCGCCGAAGCCTGCGCCGATCCGGTCCGCAAGGCCGAACTCATCCGCATGGCCGAAAACGCCGAGCACGTGCCCGCCAACCCGGCCCGCGACTTCTACGAAGCCGTGCAGTCCCAGTACTTCACCCAGATGTTCTCGCGTCTGGAACAGAAGACCGGTACCACCATTTCCAACGGCCGCATGGACCAGTACTTCTATCCCTTCTACAAGAAGGACATGGAAGCCGGCACCCTGACCGATGAAAAGACCCTCGAATACCTCGAATGCATGTGGGTCGGCATGGCCGAGTTCATCGACATGTACATCTCCCCCGCCGGCGGCGCCTTCAACGAAGGTTACGCTCACTGGGAAGCCGTCACCATTGGCGGCCAGACCCCGGACGGCCGCGATGCGACCAACGATCTGACCTACCTCTTCCTGAAATCCAAGCGCGAATTCCCGCTGCACTACCCCGACCTCGCCGCTCGTATCCACAGCCGTTCGCCCGAACGTTACCTGTGGGACGTGGCCGAAACCATCAAGTTCGGCTCCGGCTTCCCCAAGCTGTGCAACGACGAAGAATGCATCCCGCTGTACGTCTCCAAGGGCGCGACCTTTGAAGAAGCCCTTGACTACGCCGTGTCCGGCTGCATCGAAATCCGTATGCCCAACCGCGACACCTACACCTCCGGTGGCGCCTACACCAACTTCGCCACTGCCGTTGAAATGGCTCTCTATGACGGCAAGATGAAGAAGTACGGCGACGTGCAGCTCGGCATCAAGACCGGCGACGCCCGCAAGTTCAAGACCTGGGAAGAATTCTGGAACGCCTACCTGCAGCAGCACATGCTCCTGCTCCGCACGACGTTCGTCCAGCAGTACATCGTCATCCAGACCCGCGCCAAGCACTTCGCTCAGCCCATGGGCTCCGTGCTGCACGCTCTGTGCCGCAAGCACTGCATCGACCTGCATCAGCCCCAGATTCCCGAAGGCCTGAACTTCGGCTACTTTGAATTCATGGGCCTCGGCACCGTCATCGACTCCCTGGCCGCCATCAAGAAGCTCGTGTTTGAAGACAAGAAGCTCACCATGGATCAGCTCGTCGACGCTCTCGAAGCCAACTTCGAAGGCTACGAAGACATCCAGCAGCTCCTCCGCACGGCTCCCTGCTACGGCAACGACGACGAATACGCCGACGAAATCGGTCGCGAACTCGACCGCATCGCCGTGGGCTTCGCCGCCAAGTACGGCAAGGAAATGGGCATCAACAACGACTGCCGTTACGTGCCCTTCACCTCTCACGTGCCTTTCGGCAAGGTTGTTTCCGCGACCCCGAACGGCCGCGTAGCCTGGTTCCCGCTGTCCGACGGTTCTTCTCCGTCTCACGGCGCCGACCACAACGGCCCCACCGCCATCCTGCTCTCCAACCACAACACGAAGAACTACGGTATGCGCGCCCGCGCCGCCCGTCTGATCAACGTGAAGTTCACCCCCAAGTGCGTTGAAGGCGATGCCGGTACCGAAAAGCTGGTGCAGTTCATCCGTACCTGGTGCGACCTGAAGCTGTGGCACATCCAGTTCAACGTCATCAACGCCGATACCCTGAAGAAGGCCCAGAAGGACCCGCAGAAGTATCGTAACCTCATCGTCCGCATCGCCGGGTACAGCGCCTACTTCGTCGACCTGACCCCCGATCTGCAGAACGACCTCATCGCCCGTACCGGCCACGACCAGATGTAAGTTCTGGCCGCTTGCGGCAATCGGGATGAATGATTAAATAAATGGCGGGCCGGATTTTCTGGCCCGCCATTTTCCACACTCAACGCTCATCAAAAACGAGGTAGTCCATGGGTTCCTTTGAAGATAGAAAGGCGACCGGAACCGTCTTCAACATTCAGAAATATTCCGTGCATGACGGTCCCGGCATCCGTACCATCGTCTTCCTGAAGGGCTGCCCCCTTTCGTGCAAATGGTGCAGCAACCCCGAATCACAGGCTTCCCACCCGCAGGTCGCCTACAACAAGGGCCGCTGCATCGGTTGCCACCGCTGCATGAAAGCCTGTCAGCAGGATGCCATCAGCATCAATGAAGACGGTACCCTCAAGCTGGACCGCAGCAAGTGCGACGTCTGCAAGACGCTCGACTGCGCGCACGCCTGTCCCGCCCAGGGCATGATCATCTACGGCGAGGACAAGACCGTCGATCAAATCCTCAAGGAAGTGGAAAAGGACGCCATGTTCTACGCCCGTTCCGGCGGGGGCATGACCCTGTCCGGCGGCGAACCGCTCATGCACGCCAGCATCGCCCTCCCGCTCCTGCGCGAGGCGCGCCATCGCCGCATCAAGACGGCCATCGAAACCTGCGGCTGCATTCCGTGGGAAACCCTCAAGGAAGCGGCCCCCTTCCTCAACTATGTCCTCTTTGACGTCAAGCAGATGGACAGCGCCAAGCACCGCGAAGGCACAGGCGTGGGCAATGAGCTGATCCTCAGCAACCTCAAGAAGCTGATCACCGAATTTCCCAATCTGCACGTGCAGGTCCGTACCCCCATCATCCCCGGCTTCAACGACAACGACGAATTCGCCGTGGCCCTCGGGGAATTCCTGAAGGGCCATGAGAACGTCGGTTATGAAGCCCTGCCCTACCATCGTCTCGGCACCCAGAAGTACGACTTCCTGAGCCGCGACTACGAGATGGGCGACGTCAGCCTTCCCGACGGCGTAGCCCAGCGCATCCAGCGCATCGTGGACGAAACCCGGGGCGCTCCGGCTCCGGCCGCGAAGTAGGCGCTTCCCCCTCCGCGAACACTGTCCCTGCCCGTCCCGACGGGCGGGGATTTTTATTGCCCTTTCGCCCATAGGCGGCACGGCGGGCGCAATCGCCCGGAAAAAGAGGCCCCCAGCGCCCCGCTTCCGGCGGCACGACTCCCGCGAAGCATTCGGTCTTCCTGCTTAGATGCCTTGACGTTCTCGTGTTCAGGCACTAGCATGAGAAATCAATTCCCCTGCAATCATTTTATTTCTTACCCCCACCACCTATGGAAGACCCCATCCGCTCTCTCGCCCTGCACTTTGAAAGCATCCTCGACATCCTGTCCGACGGCGTGTTCATCAGCGACGTGGAGGGCACGACGCTTTTCGTCAACAAGATGTATGAGACGCTCACCGGTCTCCGGCAGGATGAGATTCAGGGCCAAAACATCCGCACCCTCGTACAGCAGGGCATCTTCGACCGCGTGGTCAATCCGCAGATCGTGGAAACCGGAAAACCGGCTACCCACGTCCAGCAGCTTGCCAACGGCAAACGCCTTGTGCTCACCGGCTACCCCGTCTTTGACGAGAAGGGGCAGCTTTGCCTTGTTGTGACCTTCGCGCGCGACATCACCGTCCTCACACAGTTGCAGGACGAAATGACGGCGCAGAAAAAACTCATTGAGCAGTTCCATGACCGCCTCGCTTTCATGGCCCGCGAGCAGACCCGCGAGCTGGTGCCGGTCTTCGCCAGCCGGGAAATGAAGGACGTGATGGGCCTTGTGGAGCGTTTCGCCAGTTCGGACGCCACGGTCCTCATCCTCGGGGAAACGGGCGTGGGCAAGGACGTAGTGGCGCGCATGACCCACGAACTCAGCCCGCGCAAAGAAAAGATGTTCCTCAAGGTGGACTGCGGCGGGATTTCCGAGAGCCTGACCGAATCCGAGCTTTTCGGCTACATGCCCGGCGCGTTCACGGGCGCGGGCAACAAGGGCAAGAGCGGCTATTTCGAAATGGCCGACGGCGGCACGGTCTTTCTCGACGAAGTGGGCGAACTGAGCCTCGCCATGCAGACCCGCCTGCTGCGCGTGCTCCAGGACGGGGAAATCATGCGCGTTGGCTCCTCCAAGCCGCGCAAGGTTGACGTGCGCATCATCGCGGCCACCAACCGCAATCTGGCCGAGCGCGTGGAAAAGGGGCTTTTCCGGCGCGATCTCTACTACCGCCTCAATGTGGCCGTGGTGAACATCCCGCCCCTGCGCGAGCGGCCTGACGACATTGAGCCCCTGATCACGCATTTTCTCAGCGTCTTTACCACCAAGTACCGCAAGCACATGAACCTTGCGCCCGGCCTTATGGAGGCCCTGCGGCAGTATTCATGGCCGGGCAACGTGCGCGAGCTGCAAAACCTGATGCACAGCATCGTCATCACCAAGGATCACGGCCCGCTCACGGTCAAGGACCTCCCCCGCCACATGACGGGCATTGAAAACGAGGAGCTTTTCTTCCCCGACGACGGCATCAACTACGACCGACCCCTCAAGGACATCATGGCCGACATCGAACGCGGCATCCTGCGCAAGGCCCTCAAGGTGCACGGCTCGGTCCAGAAAGTGGCCGAGGTCTTCAAGGTCAACCGGAGTACCATTTTCAGAAAGCTGCATTCGGAGAAGGATGGGAATGAGTGAGATTGGGGAAGGGAGGGGGAAACTTTCTCCAGAAGGGGGGAGCACCCCCACGTTTCCCCCTCCCTTCCCCAAAGCCCATCCCTCCCTCTTCAAAGACTTTCACGTGGTGGGGAGGCCGCGTGGCAGGAGTTCGTTTCGGCTCCAGTCGGGGTGAAACAACGCAAGAATAAAGGCCGGACATTTTTATAATGGTCGGTCTTTACATGTTTTCAGCCTCTGACTGTACCGAGGAGCGTCACGGCGGCCTCGAAGCGATAAAAAGCGGTTCCGTGTCCGGCGCAAGCCGGATGCGGAACCGCTTTTTATCGCTCCGAGGGGGTCTGGGGGGAATCATTCCCCCCAGCGGGTGCAGGGCAGCGCCCTGCCCGCCGGAGGCATTCTCCTACTTCTTCACGTTTTCAGCCAAAAGCTCCGCGATGTGCGTCACCTTGAGGCCCTTGCCGTCCTTTTCCGCGCCGCCGCGAATCTGGAGCACGCAGCCGGGGCAGTCCATGACCACACGCGCCGCGCCCGTTTCCGCGATGCCGTCCAGCTTCTTGCGCAGGAGCGCGGCGGAGACTTCGGGGAACTTGGCGGAATAGGTGCCGCCGAAGCCGCAGCAGACTTCCTCTTCCGCCGCAGGCACGTAGTCGGCGGCGGCGGCGATGAGCTCGCGCGGCGCTTCCTTGACGCCGAGGCCGCGGCACAGATGGCAGGAGGCGTGATACGTCACCTTCTCGTCGCTATGATTGAAGCTGTCGGCGGTGAGGCCAAGCTTTTCCTTGGCAAAGGTGCTAAAGTCCATCACCTTGTCGGCAAGGGCGCGGGCGCGGGCCAAACGGCCGGGCTGATCCGCAAAGAGCTCCACATAGCCTTCCTTGAGCTGCGAGGCGCAGGAGGCGCAGAGGGTCAGGATGACGTCGTAATGGCCCTTTTCAAAAGCGTCCATGTTCTGGAGCGCCACGTCGCGGGCGGTCTCGCGCTGGCCCATCATGACCACGGGCAGGCCGCAGCAGGACTGTTCCATGGGGAAGTCCACCTGCATGTTGTGGCCGTGCATGAGCTTCACCGCGGCCTCAAGCTGCTCGGGATAGACGAAATCCTGCACGCAGCCAGCGAAAATGGCCACACGCAGGGAGGGGTTCGCGGAAACGGGACGGTCCATCTTCTCCCAGCGGTCGCGGAAAGCCTTGTCCGCAATGGCGGGCAGGGCCCGGAACTCGTTGTCCTTGGCAAACATGGCGGGCAGGTGACGGATGAACTTCTCGCCGCCCGTGAGCGGCTTCTGGGCGTACTTGGCGAACTTGAGCAGGGTATGGAACGCCTTGCGGTTCTTCAGCGTGGAAGCCAGCAGGTTCATGGGCAGGCTGTTGCCGTCCTGCTCAATGTACCGCATACGGATTTCCTCGATGAGGCCGGGCAGATCGATGCCCGCCGCGCAGACGTTCTTGCAGGCCTGACAGTTCACACAGTTCTGCACCAGCGCCTTGGCGCGGTCCTTGCCGTGGAAGAGGTAGGTCAGGATGAGCCCGATGGCCCCGATGTAGATGTAGCCCATGCGGTGGCCGCCCACGAGCCGATAGACCGGGCACACGTTGGCGCACGCGCCGCAGCGCACGCAGCGCAGGGCCTGCGAGAGGACGGGGTCTTTCAGCACGGCCTTGCGTCCGTTGTCCACGAAGACCACGTGCATGCTCTTCTTGCCGTCGGGAGCCGAGCCCGTGGGCACGCTTCCGGCGATCCACGTGACGTAGGAGGTCAGGTGCTGGCCCGTGGCGTTGCGCGGCAGCACGCGCAGGGTCGCCACCGCGTCGTCGAAGGAAGGCACGAGCTTGTCGATGCCGCCCACGGCCACGTGCACGCGGGGCATGGTGGTCACCATGCGGGCGTTGCCCTCGTTGGTCACAAGGCCGATGGCCCCGGCCTCGGCCACGGCGAAGTTCATGCCGGAAATGCCCATGTCGGCTTCCGCGAACTTGCGGCGCAGCTCGCGACGGGCCACGCGCACGAGGCTGACGATGTCCTCGCTTTCGGTCTTGCCGGTTTCCTTGCTGAAGGTGTCGGCCACCTGCGTGCGCGAAAGGTGGATGGCGGGCATGACCATGTGGGAAGGCCCTTCGTGGCGCAACTGGATGATCCACTCGGCAAGGTCGGTTTCCACCACTTCCATGCCCTTGGCCTCAAGAGCCGTGTTGGTCTGGATTTCCTCCACGGTCATGGACTTGGACTTCACCACCGACTTGCAGCCGTTTTCCTCGGCGATTTTCGCGATGATGCGGTTGGCGTCGGCGGCGTCTTTGGCGAGGTGCACCTGCACGCCGCGCTTTTCGGCCTCTTCCTTGAAGCGTTCGAACAGCTCGTCGAGGTGCTTGACGGATTCGTTCTTGCGGGCCGCGATGTCGGCGATGAGCTCGCGCTCGTCCATGCCGGAGAAGATACGTTCGCGGCTGGCGCGGTAATCCACCGCGAACTTGTCCAGAGCGCGACGCTGGAACGTATCGTTCAGGGCCGCGGACAGGTCGGTACGGTAGCTTTTTATATCGCGTGCGGGTTCTTTCATGAGGCGGTATCCCCTTATAAGGTCTACGGGAAGCATGATTCCCGGGAAGAAAAGACTAGTCGTTGATCAGCACGGCGTGCAGGTACAAAGGACCGTGGACGCCGAGGGTGAGCACACGCTCGATGTCCGCGGTACGGCTCGGCCCGCTGATGAAGGCCAAAAATTCCGGCTCGGCCTTGGCGAAGAATGTGCGCAGGGTTTCCGCGCCGTATTCGTTGCCGGGCAGAATGGTGGAGCGGCGGATGAGCAGCACGCTGGTTTCGGGGAGCATGGTGGCGAGGCGGACGTCCTCGTCCGTGCTTTCCACGACGCAGGTCCCGGTGTCGGCAAAGCCGCACGCGGCCCACGCCACGCCCACTTCCATGCCTCCGGCATAGTCGCGCAAACCCTTTTCCACAAACGTCAGCCCCCGTTCCTCGCATCCCTTGCGGAGAGCTTCGGCCTGCTCGGACGGCAGACCGGGCGCGGCAAGGACTTTTCCCCTGCCCTCGGGTTCGGGGCCCATGAGCTGTTCATGCGGTTCGGCGGACTGGCACAGTTCAAGGGCGTACTGCAAAGCCTCGTCCACGGACGCGACTTCCTTCACCGTGGCCGAAATAGCGACGGACCGTTGTTTCCAGAGTTCAGCAGACGTCTGTTCCATTGTTTTTTCCTGGTTACGTGTGAGGTACGGGCACGAGCGCGGGAGGCGGCGCGCCGTAACAAGAAGTATTCCTCATAGTATGTTTATTTTTTGGGAATTAGGCAAGACCCGGCTTCCCTTATCTTTTTCGAAATAATGTGCCGCATTCCCTTTCATTCCCGAGAAAAGGCGCCCGGGGCCCCGCCCCGCGACGAAAAAAGGCCGCAGGGAAAAAACGCTTTTTTGAAGCCGCCTCCCCCGCCGGGGTCTCAGAGCGAGCGCCCGCCCGGGTTCGCTACTCGATCCAGCCCGCCGCACGTTTCACGGCCCGGTGCCACTGATGGAGCAGCGCAGCACGTCGCTCCTCGTCCATGCGCGGCTCGAAACGGCGATCAAGTTTCCAGAGCGAGCACAATTCGTCCTCGCCCGCCCAGAAGCCCACGGCCAGCCCCGCAAGGCAGGCCGCGCCGAGGGCCGTGGTTTCGGTGATCACCGGCCGCTCCACGGGCACGCCGAGCACGTCAGCCTGACACTGCATGAGCATGTTGTTGCGGCTGGCTCCGCCGTCCACCCGCAGGGCGGTCAGGGGGAGGCCGGAATCCTTTTCCATGCAGGCCATGATGTCGAGCGTCTGGAGGGCGATGGCTTCGAGGGCGGCGCGGGCCAGATGCCCCCGGGTGACGCCGCGCGTCAGGCCCACGATGGCCCCGCGCGCGTACTGGTCCCAGTAGGGCGCGCCGAGCCCGGCAAAGGCCGGCACGAAGAAGACCCCGCCGTTGTCCGGCTCGGAGGCGGCCAGCGCCTCGATTTCCGAAGCCTCGCGGATGAGCTGGAGGCCGTCGCGCAGCCACTGCACCACGGCCCCGGCCATGAAGACGCTTCCCTCAAGGGCGTAGCGCAGCCCGTCCCCGCAGTGCCAGCCCACGGTGGTCAAAAGATTGTTGGCGCTGCGCCGCGCTTCCCGGCCCGTGTTCATGAGCAGAAAGCAGCCCGTGCCGTAGGTGTTTTTGGCCATGCCGGGCGTCATGCAGGCGTTGCCGAAGGCCGCAGCCTGCTGATCCCCGGCGTTGCCCGCCAGCGGCAGCCGCTGCCCGAGGAATTCGGGGTGCATATGGCCCATGACGCCGGAGGAGGGCACGACCTGCGGCAGCATGGAGCGGGGAATGCCCAGCGTTTCGAGGAGTTCCTCGTCCCAGTCGCCGGTATGGATGTTGAAAAGCAGTGTCCGGCTGGCGTTGGAGGGATCGGTGACGTGCGCCTCCCCTTTGGTGAAATTCCAGATCAGCCACGAATCCACCGTGCCGAAAAGCAGCTCACCCGCCTCGGCCTGCGCCCGCGCCCCCGGCACGTTGTCGAGAATCCAGCGGACCTTGGTCCCGGAAAAATAGGCGTCGAGCACAAGCCCGGTCTTGGCCGCGAAAACGTCCGCCTTGCCCGCCTCGCGCAGGGCGTCGCAAAACCCCGCCGTGCGGCGATCCTGCCAGACGATGGCGTTGCAGACGGGCGCGCCCGTCCTGCGGTTCCAGACGACGGTGGTCTCGCGCTGGTTGGCGATGCCCACGGCGGCCACGTCCGCCGCCTCCACACCCGCCTGACGCAGGCAGCGGGCGGCCACCGTAGCCTGACTGTCGAAAAGTTCGTTGGGATCATGTTCCACCCAGCCCGGCTGGGGATAGCGCTGCGAGAACTCCTGTTGGGCCATGTGCACGATGCCGCCCAAACGGTCGAACAAGATGGCGCGCGAACTGGTGGTGCCCTGATCAAGGGCGAGGAGATAACGGCTCATGGCAACTCCTTGAAACGTTCGGAATGAAGACACACGTCCACCATAAACGCTTGCGCCGTGATGATAAAGACGTGGACAGCCGCCGCGCCGCCTTCTTTGCGTACTGCAACGCGCCCCCTGAGGTCCGTAGAAAAGGCGCAACGCCGCCCGCCCTGTGCAGGGCATAGGCGAAGTACGCCTGAATTCTCGACAAAATGGCTCTTCCACGTTATGTTGGATTCCATTCAGAAAACGCCGGGATGTCCTCTGCGGCCTCCCCGCATTCCTTTTTCCGCACTCCGCAGGTCCTTCATGCGCAAAACCATTGATTTCCATGTGCGTCCTCCGTTTCCGCTCGTCGTGGCCCACCGTGGCGCACGCGGGCACGCCCCCGAAAACACGCTGGTTTCCGCCGCCCTCGGCCATGCCGCGGACGCCGATCTCTGGGAACTTGACGTCAACTACACCAAAGATGGCCGTCTTGTGGTGGTCCACGACGACACCCTGACCCGTACCACCAACGTGGAAAGCGCCTTTCCGGGCCGTCCTTCCTACCGCGTCTGCGACTTCACTCTGGAGGAAATCAGAAGCCTCGACGCGGGATCGTGGTACGCCGGGCGCGATCCCTTTGGCCGTGTCGCCGCCGGGGAGCTCGACGCCGCCACGCTCAAAGGCTTCGAGGGCCTGACCGTGCCCACGCTGGAGGAGGCGCTGCGCCTCACCAAAGACAAAAGCTGGTACGTCAACGTGGAAATCAAGGACCACGCCCGGCTCGTCGGTCACGAAACCGTCACAAAAGACGTGTTAGACCTCATCCGCCGTCTGGATATGACGCAGCAGGTGATCATCTCCTCCTTCCAGCACCGTTATCTGGAAGAGTGCCGCGCCCTGTGTCCCGACATGGCCACCGGAGCGCTTGTGGAGCACCTGCGCCCCGCCGATCCCGTGGGCCTCTGCCGCCGTTTGGGGGTCAACGCCTACCACCCGGACCGGAACATCCTCGCCCCCGGCGATCTGGCTGCCCTGCGCGATGCGGGCTTCGCCGTCAACGTCTGGACGGTCAACGACATGGACGAAGCCCGGCGCCTCGTCTCGGAAGGCGCGAGCGGCATCATCACCGATTTTCCCGCCGCCTGCCGCAAAGCCCTCGGCTAGGCGGGGAAAAGCCCTGTCCGGGAGCTTCGGACAAGCGGCTCTCTCTTTTTTCGGCTTTTCCACCCCTGAAGCGGGGAGGGACGGCCCTCTCCCGTCGGCACGCGGTTCCGGCGGGCGTTCCGGGGACTGGCCCCGGAGAGGTTACAACCGGACGGCCACCCCGTCCGCCACTGCAGGAGAACACATGCGTTCATTCCGTCTGATGGCTCTGCTGGCCATGTGTCTGATGTTGCTGGCCGCGCCCGTGCAGGCCAAAACCACCATTACCTTCTGGCACGGCATGGGCGGCGAACTCGGCGAGATCACCGACGACCTGATCAAGGAATTCAACGCGTCTCAGGATCAGTACGAGGTCAAGGGCGTCTACAAGGGCAACTACGACGAGGCCATGACCGCCGCCATCGCCGCCTTCCGCGCCAAACAGCACCCCAACCTCATTCAGATTTTTGAAGTGGGCACCGCCAGCATGATGGCCGCCAAGGGCGCCGTCCGCCCCGTCTACGAAATCATGGAAGCCGCCGGCACCCCGGTGGACGTCTCCAAGCTCCTCGGCTCCGTAGCCAGCTACTATTCCTCCACGGACGGCAAGCTCATCGCCATGCCCTTCAACGCCTCGACCACCGTCCTCTACTACAACAAGGACGCCGTGAAGAAGGCAGGCGGCGATCCCGACAAGTTCCCCGCCACGTGGCCCGAAGTGGCCGAACTCGCCAGGAAGATCAAGGAATCCGGCGCGTGCAAGTACGGCCTGACCTCCGGCTGGCAATCGTGGGTGCAGCTTGAAAGCTTCTCCGCGTGGCACAACGTCCCCTTCGCCACCAACAACAACGGCTATGACGGCTTTGACACCAAGTTCCTCTTCAACAGCCCCCTGCACGTCAAGCACATCGACTTCCTCTCCAAGCTCCAGAAGGACGGCGTGATGGTCTACGTGGGCCGCAAGTCCGAAGCCATCAACGCCTTCACCTCGGGCGAGGCGGGCATCCTCATGAATTCCTCCGGCTCCTACGCCGCGGTCAAGGCCGGGGCCAAATTCGACTGGGGCGTGGCTCTGCTCCCCTACTGGCCCGACGTGAAGGGCGCGCCGCAGAATACCGTCATCGGCGGCGCGGCCATCTGGGCCATGGCGGGCCACTCCAAGGAAGCCGAAAAGGGTTCCGCCGCCTTCCTCAACTTCCTGCTCAAGCCGGAAGTGCAGGCCCGTTTCCACCAGCTCACCGGGTACGTGCCCGTCACCCTCGAAGGCTACGAGCTGACCAGGCAGCAGGGCTTCTACGACCAGAACCCCGGTACGGACATCGCCGTGAAGGCGCTCTCCGACAAGAAGCCCACCATCAACTCCCTCGGCCTGCGCCTCGGCAACTTCGTCCAGATACGCAACATCATCGACGAAGAGCTTGAGGCTGTCTGGGCGGGCAAGAAGACCGCAAAGCAGGCCCTTGACGCCGCCGTCGAGCGCGGCAACGCCGAGCTGGCCCGTTTCGCCAAGGCCAACAAGAAGTAAACGGCCCGTCGACGCCGCAACGAGGAGATGCCCGCCAGCCGCGGGCATCCCTCTTTTCCGGCCTCCTCCGGGAAACGCCCCAAACCGCATAAGGAGCCCCCATGCAGGATGGACGTTACGCGTTCTCGGGCAGAAAACATCTGCTGCTGCCCCTTCTTTTCCTGCTGCCCCAACTCGCCGTCACCGTGGTCTTTTTCTTCTATCCCGCCGGTGAAGCGCTCATGGGGTCGTTCTACATGGAAGATTCGTTCGGCCTTTCACGGGAATTCGTGGGATTCGACAATTTCATCACCCTCTTTGCCGATCCCAGCTACCTGGAAACGCTGCGTCTGACGCTCGTGTTCAGCCTCGCCACCATCGTGCTGACGATGGGCACGGCCCTGCTCTTCGCCGTGCTCGCGGATCAGGTGAACTGGGGCGGCACGCTCTACAAATCCATGCTCATCATCCCCTACGCCGTCGCGCCGCCGCTCGCGGGCGTGCTCTGGCTCTTTCTCTTCAACCCTTCCGGCGGCGTCCTGACCGAGGCCCTGCACCACTTCGGCTACACGTGGAACCACAAGATCAACGGGGATCAAGCGCTCTTCCTGCTCGTGGTGTCCGCCTCGTGGAAACAGATTTCCTACAATTTCCTCTTCTTCCTCGCCGGGCTGCACGCCATCCCGCGTTCGCTCATTGAAGCCGCCGCCATCGACGGCGCATCCCCGTGGCGGCGTTTCCGCACCATCATCTTCCCGCTCCTCTCGCCCACGAGCTTCTTCCTGCTTGTGGTCAACACCATCTATACTCTCTTCGAGACCTTCGGCATCGTCCACGCCGTCACGCAGGGCGGTCCCTCCAAGGCCACCGAAACGCTGATCTACAAGGTCTTCAACGACGGCTTCATCGGGCTTGATTTCGGCGGCTCGTCGGCTCAGTCCGTGGTGCTCATGCTCATCGTCATGGTCCTGACCTTCCTCCAGTTCCGGTATGTGGAACGTAAAGTGACCTACTAGAAAAGGAACGCGGCATGGTAGAAAAGAAAGGAATGGGGAAGGCCGTGGGCCACGCGGTGCTCTGGTTCGGCATCGCCATCGTGCTCTTTCCCCTCTACATCGCGCTGGTCGCCACGAGCCACACCTACGACGTGCTCATCGGCTCCACGCCCCTGTGGTTCGGCGGCGAATTCATCAAGAACTTCACCACGGTGCTCACCGAGGGCCTGAAAGCCTCGGGCGGCATCCCCGTGTGGGTGATGATGGCCAACAGCCTCGTCATGGCCCTCGGCATCGCCATAGGCAAGATCGCCATTTCCATCACGGCGGCCTACGCCATCGTCTACTTCCGCTTTCCGGGCCGCGAGCTGTGCTTCGTGCTCATCTTCATCACGCTCATGATGCCCGTGGAAGTGCGCATCGTACCCACCTTTCAGGTGGCGGCGAACCTGAATTTCATCGACAGCTACATGGGGCTCGTCCTGCCGCTCATCGCCTCGGCCACGGCGACCTTCCTCTACCGCCAGATGTTCATGACCATCCCGGCGGAACTGCTTGAAGCGGCCCGCATCGACGGGGCCGGGCCGTGGCGCTTCTTCGTCGACGTGGTGCTGCCCCTCTCGCGCACCAACACGGCGGCCCTCTTCGTGGTGCTCTTCATCTACGGCTGGAATCAGTACCTCTGGCCCCTGCTCGTTACCAATCAGGAAAACATGTACACCATCGTGATGGGCATCCAGCGCATGGTGAACATCCCCGACGCCGTGCCGGAATGGAACCTGATCATGGCGGTCGCCCTGCTCGGGATGCTGCCGCCGCTCCTCGTCGTGCTCGGGATGCAGAAACTCTTTGTCCGTGGCCTCGTGGAAACCGAAAAATAGATCGCTCTCAAGAGGATACCAGCATGGCACGCGTCCAGCTCCAGAACGTGGAAAAGACCTTCAACAAGAACAAAGTCCTCAAGGGCATCGACGTCGAGGTCCCGGACGGCTCCTTCATGGTCATGGTCGGGCCTTCGGGCTGCGGCAAGTCCACGGCCCTGCGCTGCATCGCCGGGCTTGAGGACGTCACGGGCGGCCGCATCCTCATCGGGGACGAGGATGTCACCCGCAAGGAACCCAAGGACCGCAACATCGCGATGGTGTTCCAGAACTATGCCCTTTATCCGCACATGAACGTCTTCGACAACATCACCTACGGCCTCAAGGTGCGCGGCATCCCGGCGGAGGAGCGCAAGCGCCGCGCCGAAGAAGCGGCCAGGCTCCTCGGGCTCGACGGTCTGCTTGAGCGGATGCCGAAGCAGCTTTCCGGCGGCCAGCGCCAGCGCGTGGCCATGGGCCGGGCCATCGTGCGCGAGCCGAGCGTCTTCCTCTTCGACGAGCCGCTCTCGAACCTTGACGCCAACCTCCGCAACCAGATGCGCATCGAACTGCGCCGCCTGCATCAGCGTCTGGCGACCACCAGCATCTACGTGACGCACGATCAGGTGGAAGCCATGACCCTTGCGGAAAAAATCCTCGTCCTCCGGGCCGGGAACATCGAGCAATACGGCACGCCGGACGACATCTATCTCCATCCGGCCTCTGTCTTTGTGGCCCAGTTCATGGGCTCTCCCTCCATGAACATGATCCCCGCCACCACGGACGGCGAAAGGCTGCTCCTCCCCGATGGGACGGCCCTCTCCGGCGTGACCGCCTCGGACATCCGCCTGTCCGCCGCGCCCTCCCGCGACGTGCTGGTGGGCCTGCGCTGCGAGGACCTGCTCCTCGATCCGGAAGGCGCGGTCCACGTCACCGTGGACATCATCGAAGCCCTCGGCCCGGACACGCTGGCCTACTGCCATCCCCTCGGCGGCAAGGCCGTCAACGGCGTCGCGGACCAGAGCGCGATCATCGTGCGTCTGCCCGGCACCCGCCGCCCCGCCCCGGGCGACGTCATCCGCCTCACCGTCCGCCCCGGACACGGGCACGTCTTCGATCCCGTCAGCGGAGCGAGGTGTCTGTAGGAGGAAAAGGCATTGGGGAAGGGGAGGGGGAACCTTTCTAAGAAAGGTTCCCCCTCCCCTTCCCCAAACCCCATCCCCTCCCTCTCCAAAGATTTTCGACTTTATCGAATCCCTTTTCCCCGCTTTCCCTGTGGATGGAAAACGCGGAGGTATGGTATTGCTTCAAGATGACCCGGCGGGCGAAAGCGGACGCCGCTCTTCCGGCTTTGGAGCGCATCTTCAACGTCCATACCTGCTAAGCAGGGCGGCTTACACGCAGGCAAAAGAACGGCGAGGCGGCAAGATTCCTCACGGAAAAACGTCCTTCGGGAGCAAAGGCTGGGGGGTCACATTCCTTGCTCCCTAGGCTAAAAACTTCCGCTCTTTCTGAACTCCTGCGGCGCAACCTCCCCACTGGTCGAAAGTCTTTGGAAGTGGGGGTCCGGGGGAGGAACCTTTCTTCAGAAAGGTTCCTCCCCCGGTGCCTTCCTCCCCCTCCCCCCTTCTCCCCGATGAGCAACATCGTGCAAGACGTCCGGGCCTGAAAGGGGTAGATTGGCGCTTCACGGGGGAACACATGATCAAGGAAAGACGGAGCATCCACTACGACGCTGATCTGGCGACTGAAGCCTACTGGCTCCAGAACGTGCTGGAGCCATTCCCGAACCATTTCCACGACTACTACCTGATCGGCTTCGTCGAGAAGGGCGTCCGTGAACTGGCCTGCGGGGGCGAGAAGTACATCACCCGGGAGGGCGATCTCTTCACCCTCAACCCGCACGAGCCGCACGGCTGCCGCTCCTACGACGGCAAACCCTTCCACTATCGGGGCATCGGCATCAAGCCGGAGGTCATGCGCCGGGCCATGTGCGAAATCACCGGACAGGCCATGCTGCCCCGTTTCAGCGAACGCATCCTGCCGCAAAGCGAGTACGTCTGCCTGCTGCGCGAGCTTCATACGATGATCGTCGAAGAAAGCCGGGAATTCCGCAAAGAAGAAGTTTTTTTGCTCTTTCTGGGCCAGTTGCTCAAGGACAACGCCGGGGAGACGCTGCCGGAAGAGACGCGGGACGAAACGGGCATCGGGGCCGTCTGCGCCTATCTCGAAGCGCACTACGCGGAGCCGGTAACGCTGGACGGGCTCGGGGACGTGGCCGGGCTCAGCAAATACCACCTTTTGCGCTCCTTCACGAAACAGAAGGGCATTTCACCCTATCGCTATCTGGAAACCCTGCGCATCGCAGAGGCCCGCAAACTCCTTGAGCGGGGCGTACCCCAAATCGAGGTTGCCCTTCAGACGGGCTTTGCGGATCAAAGCCATTTTTCCCGCTTCTTCAAGCGGCTCATCGGGGTCACGCCCCGCCAGTATTCGGAAATCTTCAACGTCGGCAGACAGGCATGAAAAACGAAACCGTCCTCGGGCATATCCTCACCCTCCTGACCATCATCATCTGGGGGACCACCTTCGTTTCGACCAAGGTACTCCTGCGGGATTTCACGCCCATCGAAATCCTCTTCTTCCGCTTCACCCTCGGTTACCTTTCCCTGTGGCTCATCCGGCCCCGCCTTCCCAGCGCGGGCGAGCGCACCACGCGGCGTCAGGAAGTTTTTTTCGCGGCGGCGGGGCTCTGCGGCGTCACGCTCTATTTCTTGCTGGAAAACATCGCGCTGACCTATACCTTCGCCTCCAACGTGGGCGTCATCATCTCGGTGGCCCCTTTCTTCACCGCGTTGCTCGCAGCGTGGCTGCTTGACGGCGAGCCCCTGCGCAAACGCTTTTTCGTGGGTTTCGGCGCGGCGCTCACGGGCATCATCCTCATCGGCCTGAACGGGAATTTCGTGCTCCAGCTCCACCCCGCCGGGGACATCCTCGCGACGCTGGCCGCCGTCGTCTGGGCCTGCTATTCCATCCTCATGAAGAAAATCGGTGCCTTCCGCATCAATATGGTCGTGTGCACGCGCAAGGTCTTTTTCTACGGCCTCCTCTTCATGCTGCCCGCGCTCTTCATTTTCGACTGCCGCCTCGGGCTCGAACGCTTCGCCTCACCCGTCAACACCCTGAACATGCTCTATCTGGGCGTCGGCGCTTCCGCGATCTGTTTCGTCACGTGGAACTGGGCCGTCAGGATTCTCGGCGCGGTCAAGACCACCGTCTACATCTATCTCGTGCCCGTAGTCACGGTCGTCTCGTCCGTCATCATCCTCCACGAAACCATCACCCCCCTCGCCGTCGTCGGCACGGCCCTTACCCTCGCCGGGCTGGTCGTTTCTCAGAAGTAAAAAAGAGGCTTTTTCTTCAGGATTTTTTTACCTGTTAATATATGGTAATTATTGTTTATTTACTTTTTGATCATGCCGAAAGGCAACCGCTTCCTGGCCTTGTGGCCTTTGGCGGCGCTTGACATTAATTCGATATCAAACTAATACTGCATTCCATGACGTACAGCGCTATTTTCTCACATGCCAGCCGCCTGCGCGAGATGGGCAACCGTTTCATCCTTGCGGAACTGGGAAAAGCCGGACTCACCGATCTCGCCCCCAGCCACGGGGATGTTCTGGTGCACCTTCTGGCCTGCGAAACCTGCAATATGAGCGATCTCGCCAAGCGGATACGCCGGACCAAGTCCACCGTGACCACGCTGGTGGAAAAGCTGGAACGCAACGGCTATGTGGAGCGCCTGCCGGACCCCACGGATTCCCGGGGGGTGCTTGTACGTCTGACGGGCAAGGGCCGCGCCCTCGAACCCGCTTTCACGGCCATTTCCTCCGGCTTGCACGGGCTTCTCGCCCAGCGGCTGAGCGACGAGGAAGCGGCGCTTCTGGAACGCCTGCTCGCGAAGTGCATCAACGCCTGAGCGGGCCGCCGTTTTTTCGAGGGCAAATAGTTCGACATCTAATTAAAAAGGAGAAACATCATGGCCCACTACGCCTTGGCGCACATCGACCTCACGCAAAACCGCAGCGAACTGCACGATCTTCTGCATCTGACGGGCGCGGAAGTTTCCTACAACGTCCTCCCCGCCGGGGCAGGCGTGCCTTTCGTCCATCGGCACACGCAAAACGAGGAAATCTATTTCATCCTTGAAGGGGAGGGAACGCTCTACATCGACGGCGAAGAGCTTCCCCTCAAGGCCGGAGACGTTTTCCGCATCGATCCGCAGGGAGAACGCTGCCTGCGCGCCGCGGACGGCGACGCCATGCGCTTCATCTGCATTCAGGCCAAGGCGGGCAGCCTTGAGGGTTTCACCATGAACGACGCCGCACTCACGCAACCAGACGCCAAACCAAGCTGGCTGTAAGCCCGCCTTCCATCGGGGAACGGCCACACGCGGAAAGGCGGTAGCTCACCCTGCGATGGAACCCGTGAATACGGGAAAAAACAAGGGAGGCCCTTTCGCAAGAAAGGCTCTCCCTTGTTCTTGTGGCCTGCCCACATCTTCCCGCGTATATCCACGCCTTGACCCTCTCAAGGGTCACGGTTTCCCCGGCAGAAAAATGTTTGGAACATCAACAAACAAGTTTTTTCTAAAATAGGCGGAACGCCTAGACCAGATACGCCTTGTTGACAACGCTCTTTGGTTCGCCCTTCATCCATCCGGCGATGTTTTCGGCCATGATACGGATGATGTTGCGGCGGGCGGCGAGGGTCGCCCACGCGATGTGGGGCGTCAGCAGCGTGTTGGGACTTTGCAGCAGGGGGTTGTCCGCCTTGATGGGCTCCACGGACGCCACGTCCGCGCCGAGCCCGCCCAGCTTGCCGGAAGCGAGCGCCGCAGCTACGGCGGCCTCGTCGAGCAGGGGGCCGCGCGCGAGGTTGAGCAGGATCGCCCCGTCCTTCATCATCGCCAGCGTAGAGGCGTTGATGATGCCGCGCGTCTGGTCGGTCAGGGGGCAATGCAGGGACAGCACGTCCGACGCCCGGAACAGTTCGTCGCGCTCGACGAAATCGACCGGGTAGGACGCGGGCGCGGCGGAGGCGGCAGCTTCGGCGGCGGACTTGCGCGGCGAGGCGGCCATGACCTTCATGCCGAAAGCGTGGGCCAGTTCCCCTACCCGGTGCCCGATGGTCCCGAATCCGAGGATGCCCATGACCTTGCCGGTCAACTCAACCTGCGGCGTATCCCAGAAGCACCAGTCCGGCCCGGCGGCCCAGCGCCCGGCCCGGATGCCCGCGTCGTGCAGCGCGGTGCGGCGGCACAGTTCGAGCAGAAGGGCAAAGGCGTGCTGCGCCACGGCCTCGGTCCCGTAGTTGACCACGTTCATGACCGGAATGCCCCGCTTGCCCGCCTCCGCCACGTCAACCACGTCGTAGCCCGTGGCCACGACCCCGATGCAGCGCAGATCGGGCAGGGCCGCCAGCGTCTCGGCATTCAGGCGGGTCTTGTTGGTAATGAGGACTTCCGCGCCCCGGCTGCGCTCCAAAATGGCTTCGGACGGCGTGCGGTCGTAGACGGTCACGTCGCCAAGGGCCTCCAGCGAGGTCCACGGATTGTCGCCGGGATTCAGGGTATAGCCGTCAAGGACCACAATTTTCATGTCGCCGCTCCATGTTGAGGTGCAAAGGAGGGCAAACGATACCGGATGCCTTCGCCCTTTGACAAGAGGCCCCTCCCTGCGCCAAAAGAAAGGCTTCGGCAGCCTTTCCCGGTTGCCCCCCTTATCAAGGGCCATTCCCCATTCCCCTCAACCCCCTTTGCCGCACAGAGACCACCCTCACAAAAAAAGGGGAACGCTTCCGAACAGGGATTCAATAAAGTCGAAAATCTTTGGAGAGGGAGGGATGGGGTTTGGGGAAGGGAGGGGGAACCTTTCTCTAGAAAGGTTCCCCCTCCCTTCCCCACTCTTCCCTCTTCCTTCCCCTCCACCCCCAAGGAGCCGTCATGAACGATCTTCCCGCCTGCTATCCCGTCCCTGTCCTGCGCCGCCTCACGGACGCGGCCCTGAGCGCCGTTTCCCCGGACGGAGCGGTGCTCCGCCACCTCCGTCTGGACGGCGACCGGCTCACGCTCATCGGAGAAGACGGTGAGACGGCATGGTCCGGCGACCTGCGCTCCTTCCGGCGCGTGCGCGTGCTCGGGGCGGGCAAGGGAGCCGCGCCCATGGCCGCCGCGCTGGAAAGCCTGCTCGGGGACCGCATCAGCGACGGCCTCATCGTAGTCAAATACGGGCACGACCTCCCGGAAGGCCAGAAAACACGCCGCATCCGCGTCCGCGAGGGCGGGCACCCCGTCCCGGACGAGGCGGGCGCGGCGGCGGCAGCCGAAATCGTGGACATGGCGCTCGACTGCGGCCCGGACGATCTGATCCTCTGCGTGTTCACGGGCGGGGCCAGCGCGCTCACTCCGGCACTGCACCCCGACATTTCCCTGGAAGACATGCGGACGCTGACGAACCTGTTGCTGGAATGCGGCGCGACCATCCACGAGATCAATACGCTGCGCAAGCACCTTTCCCGCTTCAGCGGGGGCGGGCTCGCGGCGGCGGCCTGCCCTGCTACCGTACTCGGGCTGATCGTCTCGGACGTGGTGGGCGACGATCTCGACGTCATCGCCTCCGGCCCCACCGTACCGGATTCCTCCACCTTCGCGGACTGCCTGCGCGTCATCGAGAACTATGATCTGCGCTGGCGCCTGCCCGCCGCCGTCTGGACGCACGTCGAGAAAGGCTTGCAGGGCCGCACCCCGGACACGCCCAAGGCCGGGGACGCCGCTTTCGGCAAGGTGCGCAACGTGCTCGTGGCCTCGGTCCGGCAGGCGTTGGAGGCGGCCGCGCAGGAAGCGCAAGGCTGCGGCTTCAGGCCGCGCATCCTCACCACAACGCTCACGGGCGAGGCACGCGAAAAGGCACGCGATCTGGTGGACGAGGCGCGACGCACACAGGCGGCGCTCAGGCCCGGGGACGCGCCCGTCTGCCTCCTCGCCGGAGGGGAAACCACCGTGACCATACGCGGGAAAGGCAAGGGAGGCCGCAATCAGGAAATGGCCCTTGCCGCCACCCTCGCACTGGCGGATGATGAGGGCATCGACCTCGTCTGCGTGGGCACCGACGGCACGGACGGCCCCACCGACGCGGCGGGCGGCTTCGCTTTCAGCGGCGATCTCGCCCGTTTGCGCGCGCTCGGGCTGGAACCCCGGAAGCATCTGGACGGCAACGACAGCTACCCTCTCCTTCTGCGCGCCGGCACGCTCCTGCGCACGGGGCCGACGCGCACCAATGTCATGGACGTGACCATCATCCTCGTCCGGCCCAAATAACAAAAACGTCAAAGCGATTCAGGCTTGATTTCAGGTATGTACAAGGCGACCAAAGCGGTGTAAGCGATTTCGCTACGGTCGGCGGGACGGTGGGTCGCTTCGGGTGTGCCCGCATGAAATCAGCCGCCGCAAAACCGTCTTTTCCAATCAGCCCGGTTGCACAGGGAAAGGCCATACGGACGGGCCCCGCCCCTTCGCTCTCCTGCGCCCGCTTGTTGGAAAATCCGGTTTTTCGCGGGGATTCTATGGGGGCCAAGGGACAAGCCGCCCGGTGTTTTTTCCGGCCGCAGGAGGGGGAACGTCCCCCGCAAGCCACAACGGAGAGGGAACATGTCTGGAGTATGGTATTTCTGGGGCAGCCTCGCCCTGCTGCTCGGCGGCTATTATGTCTACGGGGCCTTTGTGGAGAAAGTCTTCGGCATCGACGCGGCGCGCCCCACGCCCGTCAAAAGCAAAAAGGACGGCGTGGACTACATCGAACTGCCGCGCCACAAGATTTTTCTTATCCAACTGCTGAACATCGCCGGGCTCGGGCCCGTCATCGGCCCCATCCTCGGCGCGCTCTACGGGCCTTCCGCGCTTTTGTGGGTGGTTCTGGGCTGCATTTTCGGCGGGGCTGTGCATGACTACTGCTCGGCCATGATGTCACTGCGCTACGGCGGCGCGTCCTATCCCGAGGTCATCGGCCGCAATCTCGGCTCGGGCGTGCGGCATTTCATGGAAATCTTCGCCATCATCTTCATGATCATGGTCGGCGCGGTCTTCGTGCTCGGCCCGGCGGCCCTGCTCGCCAACATGACGGGATGGAACATCACGCTGTGGACGGCGATCATCTTCATCTACTATTTCCTCGCCACCATCCTGCCCATCAACACCATCATCGGCCGCATCTATCCGTTCTTTTCCGTCTTCCTGCTGGTCATGGCCTTCGGGCTGGCCGGGGCGCTTCTGCTCGGTGACAGGCCGATCCTGCCCAACACCGACTTTTTCGTGAACACCGATCCCTCGGGCCTCCCCATCTGGCCGCTGCTCTTCATCACCATCGCCTGCGGCGCAATCAGCGGCTTCCACGCCACGCAGTCGCCCATGATGACCCGCTGCATGGAAAGCGAGCGCCATGGCCGGATGCTCTTTTACGGCCCCATGATCGCCGAGGGCGTGCTCGGGCTCATCTGGGTGACGCTCGGCCTGTCCTTTTATGAATCGCCCGAAGCGCTGGCCGCGGTGATCAAGGAGGGGACACCCACGCTGGTGGTCAAGGAAATCTCCATGTCGCTGCTGGGATCGGTGGGCGGCGTCCTCGCCATCATCGGCGTGATCGTGCTCCCCATCTCTACGGGCGACACGGCCTTCCGCAGCGCGCGGCTCCTCGTGGCCGACACCCTGCACATCGGACAGGGGCCCCTTGCCAAACGGCTCATGGTAGCCATCCCGCTCTTCATCGCGGGCATCGCCCTGACCCTCGTGGATTTCGCGGTCATCTGGCGCTATTTCGGCTGGGCCAATCAGACCATGTCCTGCGTCACCCTCTGGGCCGTGGCCGTCTACCTGGCGCGCCGGAAGCGTTTCCACTGGATCGCCTCCCTGCCCGCCGCATTCATGACCGTGGTCTGCATCTCCTATCTCTGCTATGCCAAGATCGGCTTCGGCCTGTCCCTTGAACTGGCGACCATCATCGGCGTTGTCGCAGGCGTGGGCGGGATGCTGCTCTTCCTCAGCAAGGGCCGCGTTATGCCGGAAACCGGCAACGAAGCACGCTGCTGATCATCCCGTTGAACACACAAAAAGCCCGGCCTTGGCCGGGCTTTTCCATTATGGAAAGAAGACGGAGCTCGGGCGGGGCCGCCCTGTAAGAAAATCCGCCCCGAAAAAAACCATGAAACCGCTCCACAGAAGGACCGAAAAGCCCCTCAAAGGGCAACGCGGCCCCTCCGCCGAAGCGCATAGTTGCGGTCTCGTACCCCCAACTGAAAGGGCAACGTCCCCAAAGGCCGCTTTTCCCGCCTCGCGCAGAACTTCCCGCCGACGAAGCGTCGATGCCCTGCCGGGCCGGAACATCGGGGACGCCAAGCCGTAGCTCCCCGCTAGAGGCCGGAAGCCTTCAAAGCCCGGATCAGGGCCTCGAGCTCCCGATCCATCGCGTCGATAAGCTCCCCTTCATGGCTCACGTCGTCGTGCTTGACGGCCTGTTCCGCCGCGAGGACATAATCGGCCAGCGGGACAAGGGAAAGGTTGCCCGCTACGCCCTTGAGGGTATGCAGCTCGGCGTGGGCCTTTTGCCGCTCCCCGGCCTTGAGCGCCTCCCGGACACGCTCTCCCGCATCCCCATAGCCGGAAACGAACTTGGAGAGCAGCCTGCGGTACAATTGTTCGTTTCCCATAAGACGCTTGACGCCGGATTCCCAGTCAACGCCGGAAATCGGCCTGCATCCTTGTTCTTCCCTGTCTGACATGCGTTCCCCCTCTGCGAAAGCCGGCCGCACCGACGCGCTCGACCGTATCGACAAACTATGCCAAACATGCTGATCCTTTGCAATGTATCCCGGTCAATTCTCAGGGCGTGCTTTCCTGCCAGACGGTTCCGGTATCGATTCGGTCCCTCTTCTCCACCGCCTGCGGCCCTTGCCTTACGCCGTCTCTTCCGGGGACGCGGCCTTTCTCTTCCGTGAGGTCTGCCAGCGGTTCAGAATATCGAATGTCCATTCCAAAATCGGGAGCGGTGTCACCACAGGAAGCACGGAAAAGTCGTTTTCGAACGTCTCTCCTTCTATACACGCTTCAAGATGCAGCCGAAGCACGGAACCACGGTTCCCCTGCTTCACCCAGTACGGCGCCATCGCGTCCTCCGGTTCAACAGCCTGCACAGTCCACCGGAACAGGGAAAAATCGCCAATATACAGAGAGTCCCCGACAAAGACGAGCCGCTGTCGGTTCAGCAGCGCGAGCAGCCCCACCACGGCCCCGACCGCCGCTAGCACGACGAAGGCAAGCAGAATGGGCCACGTCGCGGCGGCGTCTCCGACCATCTGGAAGAGACAAAACAACATCGCCCCGCAAAAAAACATGCCCATTACGAAGAGGACCAGCAGCCGTGACCGGTATTCAAGCATCAGCGCACCGGGCGCGGACGTCTCCTCCGGCGGCAGCGACAACGCCGCGCACTTGTCCGCAAATTCCCTGTCCGAAGGGCGAAACACCCCGATGCCGAGTTCGCGCGCGGACTTTCCGTCTTCCTGCGTAAAAAACGTGGCCATACTCCTTCCTCCGTTGGTTACACATTGCGGAAATCTCCCGCAACGCGGGGAAAACACCAATAAACAGTCGCAAAATGCACTCCAAGACAAACATCTCCCGCAACGCAGGGAAAACACAGGGCGGTGCGATCGGCGGCGTCCGTTCTTCTATGAAAAGAGGGACAGCAGCTCGATATTCCTTGTAGGGGGGCACAGCCGCAGGGATATTCCGACGTTGGGCTGGCGATGCCAATACACGTCCATGTCCTCGGCAGCATTCACCTCGCGGACCTCCCACCACAGGCCGTGATAGGCCCCGCTGTAAAGGCCCCTAGCGGTAAAAACGATCCTCTGGCGGGAACGCAGGAGCCTTACGCAGCCGTACATGAGGAGTGCGGCCATCAGCACCGACACTTCCGACGGCATCAGATGCCAGGCAATGAAGACGGCGACGGCACCGAAAACGATCACGATACCGAGCATGAACGGGCTGTTGAGGTCATACTCAAGCATAAGCGCTTCCCCGTCCTCTTCCGGGAGGTCCAGCTTCATCTGGCGGCACTTCTCCCCGAACGCCGGATCGGAAGGGGCAAACACGCCGATGCCGCAGGCCCGGGCGGTGGCCGCCTCTTCCTGAGAAAGCAGCTCATTTTCCATCGCCTTCCTCCCCCACGCGGGGCGCTGCGCCGTCCTGCCCATGCCCTTGCAACGGCGAGACCGACTTCCCACTACACCCGTGGGCGGGCCGACGGTTGCAACGTCAGGCTTCGTGGCCTTTCTTCCCGCGAGCCGTGAAGCCAAGGAGCGGATTCGCCCTCCCTCCGCACCCGCGCAAGCCGCTCCCGCCGAGGCCGAGGTAGACCCGCCGCAGCCTCGTGCGCAAACGGCGTCCCTCAGAGCCTCGGCCTTCTCTCCGTCCCCCTCTCCTGCACAGGCGAGACGGCAACCCTTTCGAGAAGCGGCAGGAAGGGCTTCTCCCTTTTCCGGGCTGTCCGCCGCCCGAAAAAACACTTTCCTCTTTCCTTACCGCCTCGGTCCCGCCGTTTCAAGGGACGCACGCCGTAGGGCTTCCTTTTCCGCAGAAGCCTCACAAAATTCTCTCAGCCTTGCGAATTGGCCGGGAAGCGTGTATGCACGAAATCGACTTTCCCGTACCTTTATCCCTCATCAGCAGAAAGGGAGGCAATATGTCCAAAAACGTAATCGTCATCGGCGGCGTGGCCCTCGGACCCAAGGCGGCGAGCCGTCTCAAGCGGCTCGATCCTTCCGCCAACGTGACCATGATCGACGAAAACACCAATATTTCCTTCGGCGGCTGCGGCATCCCCTACTATGTCTCCGGCGAAATCAATTCCCTTGATGCGCTGCGCTCCACAACCTACGGCACCGTGCGCACCCCCGACTATTTCGAGCACAAGGGCGTGCACACCCTCAACCGCACCCGCGTGACCGCCATCGACCGCGCCGCCAAAACCGTAACCGCCAAGAATCTGGACTCGGGCGAAGAAGCGACGCTCCCCTACGACCGCCTCGTCATCGCCACGGGCAGCACCCCCAAAGTGCCGCCCGTCGAAGGACGCGATCTCAAGAACGTAGGCGGCGCGAACAACCTTGAGGATGCCGACGCCCTGCGTCAGGCCTGCGCTTCGGGCAAGGTCCAGAGCGCAGTGGTCATCGGGGCGGGCTTCATCGGCATGGAAATCGCCGTCGCCCTCGCCGACATGTGGGACATCAAGACGAGCGTGGTGGAATTCATGCCGCAGGCCATGCCCGGCGTCATGTCCGCGAGCCTCTCCGACATGGTGCGCCACGATCTTGAAGAGCACAACGTGGACGTCTACACCGCCGAGAAGGTCCAGCGTCTGGAAGGCGAAAACGGCGAAGTGCGCCGCGTGATCACCGACAAGCGCACGCTTGAGGCCGATCTGGTCATCTTCGCCACGGGCTTTGCGCCCAATACCGCGCTGGCCCGTGACGCCGGGCTCGATCTGGACGAACGCACCGGCGCGATCCTCGTCAACGAATACATGCAGACCTCCGATCCCGACATCTACGCGGGCGGCGACTGCGTAGCCATCCCCAACCTGATCACCGGAAAGCCCTTCGTGCTCGCCCTCGGCTCGCTCGCCAACCGGCAGGGCCGCGTCATCGGCACCAACGCCGCCAGCGAAAGCGGCACTGTGGCCGCCTTCCACGGCGCCGTGGGTACGTGGTGCGTCAAGCTCTTCAAGATGTCGGCCTGCGGCACGGGCCTGACCATCGAACGCGCCAAAGCCGCGGGCTTCGACGCCGTTTCCGCCAGCCTCGAACAGCTCGACCGCGCCCATTTCTACCCCGAAAAGCACATGATGTCCCTTGAGCTCGTCGTGGAGCGCGGCACGCGCCGCGTCCTCGGCCTTCAGGGTGTCTGCGAGGATGGGGACGCGCTCAAGGCCCGCATCGACGCCGTGGCGACCATGCTCCAGTTCGGCAAGCCGACCATCGACGACCTCGCCAACGCCGAAATCGCCTACGCCCCGCCCTTCGCCTCGGCGATGGACGCCGTCAACGCCGTAGCCAACGTCGCGGACAACATCCTCTCCGGCCAGCTCAAGCCGATTTCCTCCAAGGAATTCGGTGAACTCTGGAAAAACAGGGCCGAAAACAACGTCTTTTTCGCTGACTGCCGCCCCGCCGTGGCGGGCAACGCCACCGCCGCCAAGTATCCCGGCGAATGGCACGCCATCGCCCTTGAGGACGTGGAAAGCAAGTTCGACTCCATCCCCAAGGACCGCCCCGTGGCGCTGGTCTGCAACACCGGCCTGCGCTCCTATGAGGTGATGCTCTACCTCCAGAAGCACGGCGTAACCGATGTAGTCAACGCCCTCGGCGGGATGCAGGCCCTCATCAAGCGCGGCGACGCCATGTAGGAAGGCGGCCCGGCGGAACCTTTTCCCACCCGCCGGAACGCTCCTCAGTAACGCGACAAAAACGTGCACAAGGGCAAAAGCGATGCCGCAAGCCTCGCTTTTGCCCTTCCTTTCGCATTCTCGCGCCCTTGCCACGCGCCGTCACTCCCGGTAATGTGGCCCAAACAAGGACGTAGCGATGACTATCGCATCCCCCAAACACAACCGCACGGAAATACCGATGAAACGCAAGCTCTTGTGGGCCTTTCTGCTTCTGTGGCTTTTGCTGACCGCCTACCTGCTGTTCCTGTCCAACAAATGGGCTTCGGCGGCCACGCCCTCCTATGCCGCCTCCACCGCCGTCACGACGGAGAACTTCGCTGACCTGCTGCGCGAAACGCTCCAGAAAAACCCCGATCTGCTGCTGAGCGTCCTGCGTGAAAACAGCGAGGCAGTGCTGGACATCGCGCAGGAAGGCTCCAACCAGAAACGCCACAAGGCCCTGCTCAATCAGTGGAAGGCCGAACTGAACCAGCCGAAAAAGGTGGACATCGCGGGCCGTCCCTTCCGCGGCGCGGCGGACGCGCCCGTGACCGTGGTGGCCTTCTCCGACTTCACCTGTCCCTACTGCCAGCAGGCCGCCGCGACCATGCAGAAGGTGCTGCAGGACAATCAGGGCAAAATCAAATACGTCTTCAAGCACTTCCCGCTCGAAAGCACCGGCATTGCGCGTATGGCCGCGGAATATCACGTGGCGGCGTCCCGGCAGAGCCCCGAACTGGCGTGGAGGTTTTATGACCTGCTCTTCGCGGGCCGCGCCGAGGTGCTCAAGGACGGCGAACCGGCCATTCTCAAGGCGGCGCAGGAGGCGGGGCTGAACATGAAAAAGCTGGCCGCCGACGTCAAGAAAAAGGACGTGCGCGCGGAAGTGGACGCCGACGTCGCGGAAGGGCAGGCACTCGGCGTGCAGGGCACCCCGTATTTCCTCATCAACAATCTGGTGGCCCGGGGCGCGCTTTCCTCCGAACTTTTCAAAGAGGCCATCAACATGGCCCTGCAAGCCGCACCTTCCGGGCAGAAGTAATGATCATAACCCGTACGCTTGAATCGCTCGATCAACCTTTTCCCATTGACCTTTCTCCCGGCTCCTGCGTCACGGTGGGCAATTTCGACGGCGTGCATCTGGGGCATCGGGCCTTGCTTTCCCTCACCCTTGAGCGCGCGGCGGCGACGGGCGGCGTGCCCGTCGCCGTCACCTTTGCGCCGCATCCGCTGGAAGTGCTGACCCCGCACGCCCCGCCCCGTCTCACCACGCCGGAAACCCGCCTTGCCCTCCTTGAAGCCTCGGGCATGGCCCTCGTACTCCTCGTGTCCTTCACGCCCGAACTGGCCGCGCTCCCGCCGGAAACCTTCGTTCGCCGCGTGCTCCTCGACACGCTGAACATGCGCGAACTTCTCATCGGCTATGACTTCACGCTCGGCAAGGGCCGCTCAGGGACGCCGGAGGTGCTGGCGCGCATCGGCAAGGCCGAGGGTTTCCGGGTAGACCGCCTTGAGGCCCTGTCCGTCCATGACGAAGTGGTCAGTTCCACCCGCATCAGGGACCTCCTGCGTCAGGGGCAGGTATGGGAAGCCAGCACCCTGCTCGGACGCCTTTACTCCGTACAGGGCGAAGTGGTGCACGGCAAAAACCGGGGCGGGCGGCTTCTCGGCTTCCCCACCGCCAACCTCGCGCCCACGTCCGCCATGCTGCCCAAGCCGGGCGTCTACGCGACGCTGGCCACGCCGTCCGAATCCGCCGGAAGCGGCCTGCCCGCCGTGCTCGATCCCACGGCTCCCGCGCCGGATACCCGCCCCGCCGTGACCAATATCGGCTACAATCCCACCTTCGGGCCGGGTGCTCTGACCGTGGAAACCTTTTTGATGGATTTCGACGGCGATCTGTACGGCAAGCATCTGGAAGTGGCCTTTCTCGAACGCCTGCGCGGGGAAATCTCTTTTACCGGCCCCGAAGCCCTGATGGAGCAAATCCGCAAGGATACGGACCAGGCGCGGAAAATCGTGGAGAGGGCAGCCTCTGGCGGCAAGGGGGCTACCGCCCCCTTGACCCCTGTCCGGGGGGAATGATTCCCCCCGGACCCCCTCGGTTATGGTGTCATCACGGGCGGGGCGGCTCAGGAGCTTGGCCTTTCTCCTACGTCAACAGGGCGGAAGCACGCTTCCGCCCTGTTTTTTCTTCGCCGGAACGAACTCCCGCAGCGCAACCTCCCCACCCGTCAAAAGTCTTTGAAGAGGAAGGGGGGAGGTTTGGAGGGGGGAAGGGGAAACTTTCTGAAGAAAGTTTCCCCTTCCCCTCTCCAAGTCTTCTTCTCTCCCTACTCCAACACAAACGAATTCGCCGCATGGGTGGCCGCGGGGACGTCGCCCTGCACGAAGAGGCGGACAACGTCGACGGCGGCCGGGGCCAGCTTGCGGAAGGCGTCCTGATCGGCGGGCGTGAGGCGCCCCAGAACCCAGTTGACGGTGTCCTCCCCACCGTGGGGAGAACGGCCTATGCCGAGGCGCAGGCGGTAAAAATCCGGCGTGCCCAGACGCTGCGTGATGGACTTGAGGCCGTTGTGCCCGGCGTTGCCGCCGCCCTTCTTGAACTTCATCCGTCCCGGCAGCAAGTCAAGCTCGTCATGCACGACGAGAATCCGATCCGGCGTGATGCGGTGCCAGGCGGCGAGGGGCTGGACACATTCGCCCGAGAGATTCATGAACGTCTGCGGCTTGGCGACGAGCCATTGATCCGGCCCACCGGGAAGCGTGGCCTTCCATAGCTCGCAGCGGAACTTGTCACCCGACATGGAAGAAACATTCCGGGCCTCGCGCAAAAGCTCATCCACAAAGAGAAAGCCCATATTGTGGCGGGTCGACTCGTATTGCCTGCCCGGATTGCCCAAACCGACGATCAGCCCTGCGACAGCCATAACAAACCTCTCTCAAAACATCGTTGACGTGACGAGCTCAGGCCACAAAAAAAGGAATCCTGTGGATTCCTTCCCGTTTTTCCTGAGCCCTTGAGCCGCCCCCGCTCGAAAAGGGGGGGAAGCAACATCGCCTCGGGGAGAGAAACCCTGCGGCACGACCCGGACGGGCCGTGGCAGAAATCCCTTGGAAGCAGCGCGGCCTTTCCCTTGGAAAGACGCCCCTTCCCTCCCCGAGGCGATACGTTTAGCTATTCAGCCGCCGCATCGTCGCCGCCGCCGGGCATGAGCACGGAAATAATGGCGTAGTTGTTGTCGTAAGCGGCCTTGACGCCTTCGGGAAGCTGCACGTCAGCGATCTGGATGGTCGTGCCCACGTCCATGCCGGAGATGTCGATGGTCACCTTGGCAGGCATATCGAGGGGCTTCGCCATAAGCTGAATCTGTTCGCGGTAGGTTTCGAGCTTGCCGCCCACCTTGGTGCCGCGAGCCACGCCGCTGAATTCGACGGGCACGGTGATCTTGACGGGCTTGTCGAGATCGACGCCGTAGAAGTCGATGTGCGTAAAGTTGCTCTTGATCGGGTCGCGCTGGGTCTGCCAGATGAGCACGGGATGCGTGCCTTCGCCTTCGATTTCAAGGTTGAACACTGTGGTGCGGCCAACCTGCGAGAAAATCTTGGTCAGCGCGCGGGCGGACATCTGGACGGGGATGTTTTCGCCCTTGGCGGTGTAGAAAACGCCGGGGACGAGTTCTTCCTGACGGGTACGGCGGTTCGCGCCCTTGCCGAGACCGGCGCGCTTCTGAACGCTGAGCACTTTAAGATCGGACATGTAAGTTCTCCTTGCCCTGCCGCGGCGCAACCGCGGGGGCAGATTCGCTGTGATGGCCGGAATCCCGGAGGATGCCGGAGAGGTTTTTCCTCGTTGCCTAGAAGAGCACGCTCACGGAAGAGCCCGTGTGGATGTTGTGGATGCTCTTGGCAAGGAGGCTGGCCACGGAAACGACCTGCAGCTTCGGGCAGACTTCAAGGCGTTCGGCGGACGGGATGGTGTCCGTGATGACGACCTTGGAAAAGACCGAGCTGTTGAGGCGTTCGAGGGCCGGACCGGAAAGGACACCGTGCGTGGCGCAGGCGTAGACCTCGCGCGCGCCTTCGCGCAGCAGCACTTCGGCCCCGGCGCAGATGGTGCCCGCGGTGTCGATGATGTCGTCCACGAGCACGGCGATCTTGCCTTCCACATCCCCGATGACGTGCGTCGCCGTGGCCTGATTGGGCCGGTCGCGGCGCTTGTCGATGATGGCGAGGGGAGCTTCGATGCGCTTGGCGAAGGAACGGGCGCGTTCCACGCCGCCGGCGTCGGGAGACACCACGACGATCTCGCCCTTCATGGCCATGAAGGGTTCAAGCAGCACCTGCGACGCGAACAGATTGTCCACGGGGCAGTTGAAGAAGCCTTGAATCTGTCCCGCATGCAAATCCACCGTCACCACGCGATGGGCTCCGGCGGTAGACAGGAAGTCGGCCACGAGCTTGGCGCTGATGGGCGCGCGCGGGCTGACCTTGCGGTCCTGACGGGCATAGCCGTAGTAGGGGATGACAGCGGTGATGCGGCCCGCGCTGGCGCGCTTGAGCGCGTCGAGCATGAGGCAGAGCTGCATCAGATTGAAGTTCACGGGCGCGCAGGTGGGCTGAATGACGAAAACATCGTCGCCGCGCACGCTGCTGCTGATTTCGATGCGGCTTTCGCCGTCGCTGAACTTCTCGCACAGGGCCGGGGTCAACTGGCAGCCGAGGTGTTCGCAAATGGCCTGAGCCAAAGGCGCGTTGGCGGTGCCGGTCAGAATTTTGAGATCGCCGTACATAAGGGGAGGCCTTCCGGTTGAGAAACCTCTAAAGCGCAAAAAAATGGCTGGGGCGGAAGGACTTGAACCCTCGAATGACGGGACCAAAACCCGTTGCCTTACCTGCTTGGCTACACCCCAGCGTGACAAAGATTTCCTTGACGGGTGGAAATCTTACAATGCGTGGACATGAACGGCCACGTCTTTTTCCCGGAAACCCTCCGCCACCCTGCGGGCGTCCTCCGCCCTCCTGAACAGGCCGAACAGGGAGGAACCGCTGCCGCTCATCACGGCCACAAACGCTCCTTCCCGAAGAAGCCGTTCCCGGAGGCGGCGCAAACGGGGAAACGCCTCGAACACGGGCGGCTCAAAACTGTTTTCAAGCCAACGGATCGAAGCCCTGCCCGCGGAAGGGTTCTGAGAGGCATGGTTTATAGCCTCATTCCGGCCTTCTGTCAACGGCACGGGGCGGCTTTTCGCCCATCTGTCCCACGCGCCGTAGGCCCACGGCGTGGAGACGCGCTCGGCCGGGCAGAGCAGAACAAGGCTTGCCCCACCCACCCCGGATTCCTCCAGCCATGCCGGGCAGGGCGCGAGGCGCTCCCCAATGCCCGAGGCACGGCAGGGAACATTATAGAGGAAGAAAGGCACGTCCGCCCCGATGCGGGCCGCCAACGCCGCCAGATCGGAAACTGGCAAAGGCGCGGGGGCGATGGCGTTCAACCAGCCGAGGAGCGCGGCGGCGTCCGCGCTGCCCCCGCCAAGCCCCGCCCCGTGCGGGATGCCCTTCTCAAGCGCCGCCTTCACCGCCGGGCGAAAACCCGACGCCTCGGCAAAAAGGCGGTAGGCTTTGGTCAGCGTGTTGTCCACGGGATCGATGCCCGGCACGTCGCAGCCGAGGGTCAGCCCCGCCCCGCCGCCGGGGGAGAGGCGCAGCGTATCGAAGGGCTCGCGCAAGGGCACGAACACCGTATCCAGCTCATGCCAGCCATCGGGCCGCACGCCCGTAATCCGCAGCGTCAGGTTGATCTTGCAGCCCACCCGCAGGCTTGTCTCCTCACCGCTTGCAAAGCGTTCCCGCATCCCTTGCGTTTCCACCGTTCCGCCTCCTTGCCGCGCCCAAGGCGCTGTTTGTCCGTCCAAACGATATGTTCCGATTTTCTTTTATCATCTTTCGTGTTCCAACGTTTGACAAGCCCTGTGGACTCATGGCACAAAACCCGTGTCTAAGAGGCTTTCCATCCTAAAAATACGGATGGGGGGCGCAAGGGGGTTCCTTCGCCTGCCGCCTTTTTGGACGGAGGAAGGCGGGAGGTTCTATCTCCCTGACAACACCAACGATACCCGAGAGGGGGAGGTTTCTATGGCACGCGCATGGATGAAAGCGGCTGTCGCGGGCATGGCCATCATGGCTATGGCCGCCCCGGTGCATGCTGCCGACACGATCAAAATCGGCGTTCCCGGCGCCCACTCCGGCGACCTTGTTTCCTACGGGATGCCGAGCCTCAACGCGGCCCGCATCGTCGTGGAGGAATACAACGCCAAGGGCGGCATCCTCGGCAAGCAGATCGAAATCATTGCCCAGGATGACCAGTGCAAGCCCGAACTCGGCACCAACGCCGCCACCAAGGTTCTTTCCGAAGGTGCGGCCGTCGTGATGGGCTCCATCTGCTCCGGTGCGACCAAGGCGGCCCTGCCGATCTACAACGACGCGAAGATCGTGTCCATTTCCCCCTCGGCCACCACGCCCGAACTCACCCAGAGCGGCGAGCATCCCTATTTCTTCCGCACCATCGCCTCGGACGACATGTCCGGCCATCTCGCCGGGACCTTCGCCAAGGACAAGCTCGGTCTGAAGAAGGTGGCCCTCCTGCACGACAAGGGCGACTACGGCCGCGGCTTCGTCAACTACGCCCGCGAAATCCTCGAAAAGGGCGGCGTGGAAATCGTTCTTGAGGAAGGCATCACTCCCGGTGCCGTGGACTACGGCGCGGTGATCCAGAAAATCCGCAAGTCCGGCGCCGAGGGCATCATCTTCGGCGGCTACCATCCCGAAGCCTCCAAGCTCGTGCAGCAGCTCGCCAAGAAGAAGGTGCAGGTTCCCTTCATCGGCCCCGACGGGGTGAAGGACGCCCAGTTCATCAAGGTAGCCGGCAAGAACGCCGAAGGCGTCTACGCCACCGGCCCCACCGACGTTTCCAAGCTGCCCATGAACATTCAGGCGCACGAGAACCACAAGAAGAAGTACGGCTCCGAGCCGGGCGCCTTCTATGACAACGCCTACTCCGCGACCATCGCGCTGCTCGAAGCCATCAAGGCCGCGGGCGGCACCGATTCGCAGAAGATCATGGAAGCCCTGCGCACCAACGAAGTGGACACGCCCCTCGGCAAGATCAAGTTCGACGCCAAGGGCGACGCCGAAGGCATCGGCTTCTCCATCTATCAGGTGCAGAAAGGCCAGTTCGTCGAGCTGAAGTAACGATCCACGCGCATCCGCCCGCCGGATACGCGACGCCGCACGTTCACCCTGCATCTTGCCCTTTGCCGCGAGGTGCAGGGTGAACCGCACGTAATATCCGGCGGACGACAAGGCGACGATCCTTTATTTTCCACTATTTTCGGCATTCCATCACCGCGCGGGCGGAATGGGACGTTTCAGGGAGCAGCTTCCCGGACGGGGCTTCGCCTTTCGCCGGAGCAACCAGCGAGCAAGGCCAATGGATTTGCAATATTTCATCGAACTTTTTTGCGGCGGGCTCACCAGAGGCAGCATCTACGCGCTCATCGCGCTGGGCTACACGATGGTGTACGGGATCATCGAGCTTATCAACTTCGCCCACGGCGAAATCTACATGATCGGCGCCTTCACCGCGCTCATCGTGGCGAGCGCCCTCGGGATCATGGGCTTCCCGGCCGCGGGGATCATCGTCATTGCGGCGCTGGCGGCGGTCATCTGGTGCGCGGCCTACGGCTATACCATCGAGAAGATCGCCTACCGCCCCCTGCGCGGCGCGCCCCGGCTCTCTCCCCTCATCTCCGCCATCGGCGTGTCGATCTTCCTCCAGAACTATGTGAGTCTGGCCCAGACCTCCGACTTCGTGGCCTTTCCTCAGCTCATCGGCGAATTCGAGTTTCTGGACCCCATTTCCCACATCATCGGCACCAGCGACTTCCTGATCATCGCCACGAGCTTCGTCACGATGGTGGCCCTGACCCTCTTCATCCAGTACACCAAGATGGGCAAGGCCATGCGCGCCACCGCGCAGAACCGCAAGATGGCCATGCTGCTCGGCATCGACGCCGACCGGATCATCTCGCTGACCTTCATCATCGGCTCGTCGCTGGCGGCCATCGGGGGCGTGCTCATCGCCAACCATGTGGGCCAGATCAACTTCTTCATCGGCTTCATTGCGGGCATCAAGGCGTTCACGGCGGCCGTGCTCGGGGGCATCGGGTCCATCCCCGGCGCGATGGTCGGCGGCCTTGTCCTCGGCCTGTGCGAGAGCTTTGCCAGCGGCTACGTGTCGAGCGCCTACGAAGACGCCCTCGCCTTCGCCCTGCTGGTGCTCATTCTTATCTTCCGTCCGGCGGGCATCCTCGGAAAGCCCAAAGTCCAAAAGGTTTAGGGGGTCGTCATGAACATTATCCTCAAGGCGCTCATGGTCAGCGTGTGGTTCATGGCGCTCACCTTCCCGCTCGTCGTCATGAAGGTCGACGCGCTGAACAACGCCATCTCCTTCCGCTGGGAAAACATGGCCACCATCGGTGCGGGAGCCTTCGTGCTCTCCATTTTCTGGCGCTGGAGCATGGAACGCAAGGCCAGCGGCCGGGCGTCATCCGGGCCTTCCCTTTTCGCGCGTACCCTTGAGCAGGTCCGCCAACCCAAGACCCGCGTGGCCTGCCTCGGGCTTATCGCCGCGCTGATGATCGCCATGCCCTTCATCAGCTCCATGTATCAGGTCAACATCATGATCTCGGCGCTGATCTACATCATGCTCGGCCTCGGCCTGAACATCGTGGTCGGCCTCGCCGGACAGCTCGTGCTCGGCTACGCGGCCTTCTACGCCGTGGGCGCGTATACCTACGGCCTCCTGAACACCTATTTCGGCCTCGGCTTCTGGGCCGTGCTCCCGGTGGGCGGCATCATGGCGGCGCTGTTCGGGCTCATGCTCGGTTTCCCGGTCCTGCGGCTCAAGGGCGACTATCTGGCCATCGTCACCCTCGGCTTCGGGGAAATCATCCGCCTCGTGCTGGAAAACTGGACCGATGTCACCAAGGGCTCCTTCGGCCTCTCCAACCTCAGCCGCCCTTCCTTCTTCGGCATGGAAATGGGCGTGACCGAGGCCACCAACTACATTTACTACATCGTCCTCGCGGCCGTGGTCGTGACCATCATCGTGGTCGGACGGCTCAAGCATTCCCGCATCGGCCTTGCCCTGCAAGCCCTGCGCGAAGACGAAATCGCCTGCGAAGCCATGGGCATCGACCTGACCAAGGTGAAACTTTCGGCCTTCGCGCTCGGCTCCTGCTGGGCGGGCTTCGCCGGAGTCATCTTCGCGGCCAAGACGACCTTCATCAACCCCGCGAGCTTCACCTTCATGGAATCAGCCATGATCCTCTCGATGGTGGTGCTCGGCGGCATGGGCTCCGTGCTCGGCGTGACCATCGCAGCGGCCATTCTGGTACTTGCGCCCGAATACCTGCGCGCCTTCTCGGAATACCGGATGCTGCTTTTCGGCGCGGTCATGGTGATCATGATGATCTACCGCCCGCAGGGGCTCATTTCGGGTGAAAAGCGTACCTACAAAATCACGAACAAGGACAAGGTCGACCGCACCGAATCGGTCTTCGATGCTCCTGCCGCCGGAGGTCAGGCATGAATACCCCCGTGCTAGAAGTAAGCAACCTGTCCAAGAACTTCGGCGGATTGCGCGCCCTCAACGAAGTGGACCTCACTATCAACAAGCAGGAGATCGTCGCGCTCATCGGTCCCAACGGCGCCGGGAAGACCACGTTCTTCAACTGCATCACCGGCATCTACGTGCCTACCGAAGGCACGGTGCAGCTGCACACGGCCGAAGGCGGGACTGTGACGCTCAACGGCATGAAGCCCAACGAGATCACCGCGCTCGGGATGGCCCGCACGTTCCAGAACATCCGCCTCTTCCCGACCATGACCGTGCTCGAAAACGTCATGATCGGCCGCCATTGCCGCACAAAGGCGGGCATCCTCGGCGCCGTGCTGCAAGACCCGCGCACCCGGCAGGAGGAGCAGGACACCATCGACCGCAGCTACGAGCTTTTGCGCGAGGTGGGCCTGAACATGCACTACAAGGACGAGGCGCGGAATCTCCCCTACGGCGCGCAGCGGCGGCTTGAAATCGCCCGCGCGCTGGCGACCGATCCCTCCGTGCTGCTGCTCGACGAGCCCGCAGCGGGCATGAACCCGCAGGAAACCCTTGAGCTCAAGACGCTCATCCTGCACCTGCGCAAGGAGTTCGGCCTCTCCATCCTGCTCATCGAGCACGACATGTCGATGGTCATGTCCCTTTCGGATCGCATCTACGTCATGGAATACGGCTCCCGCATCGCCATGGGCACGCCGCAGGAAGTGCGCGAGAATCCCCGGGTCATCAAGGCCTATCTTGGAGAGTCCGACCATGCTTGAGCTTCGCAACGTCAATACCTTTTACGGCAATATTCAGGCGCTCCGAGACGTCAACCTGCGCATCGGCGATGGGGAAATCGTGACCCTCATCGGGGCCAACGGCGCGGGCAAGAGCACCACGCTCATGACCATCTGCGGCGGAACGCCTCCGCGCAGCGGCGAGGTCTTCTTCAAGGGTCAGCCCATCCATGCCATGAAGCCCAACAAAATCGTTGCGCTGGGCATCAGTCAGGTACCTGAAGGCCGCCTTATCTTCCCCGATCTCACCGTTCAGGAAAACCTCGATCTTGGGGCCTTCCTGCGCAACGACAAGGACGGCATCAAAAAAGACCTCGAATACATCTTCGATCTCTTCCCCATCCTTGCCCAGCGCCGTACCCAGACGGGCGGCACGCTCTCCGGCGGCGAGCAGCAGATGCTGGCCATTTCCCGCGCGATTATGGCCCGGCCCACGCTGCTCCTGCTCGACGAGCCCTCCCTCGGCCTCGCACCTATCATCATTCAGCAGATTTTCTCCATTATCGAGAAGATCAATGCCGACGGGACCACGGTTTTCCTCGTGGAGCAGAACGCGAATCAGGCCCTGCGTATCGCCCACCGCGCCTACGTCATGGAGAACGGGCGCATCGTCATGGAAGACGCTGCGGACCGCCTCCTCGCCAACCCTGACGTGCAGAAGGCGTATTTGGGGATGTAGGGAATTGGAGGGGGGAAGGGGAAACTTTCTCCAGAAAGTTTCCCCTTCCCCCCTCCAAACCTCCCCCCTTCCTCTTCAAAGACTTTCGACCTTATCGAATCCCTGTTCGGAGAGTACGGCGGACATCGCGTTTTTTCTTCGAGCTTCTTTCTGATAGAGCCTACATCAAAAAATATAATGGAAAACGGCCCGGAATAGGCATTCCGGGCCGTTCTTTTTCGTGTGATAGAAGAGAGAGAGAGAGAGAGAGAGAGAGAATGGGTGTGTGTCTTTTCTTGCCTCTCACCGACATTACAAACCAAGGGATGAACGAAGAGACAATCCTCTATTGACGTAAATCTCTCGGGCGACGCCTATAATATCGCCCGCACGGCCTCGTCGAAGACGCGCCGGGCCTGTTCGAACTGAAGCGCGATGGCTCCAAGGGCGATGAAAAGAAAGACGGTTTCGCGCCATGTTCCGGTGCTGACCAGATTGATGCCAAAGCGTTTGGAGCCGCCGAAGGGATAGAGCGGCACCCGCATGGGCGTGAGTGCGTCCAGAAGGATATGGATGAGGCCGCCGAGTCCCACCCAGACCAGCAGATCGTTCCCGATGCCGCTGACCTCGGCCAACGCCGCCGGCGAGACGCCGGGGAAGGTGATATGCGTGGCCCGCAGCATATCCAGCACAATCTTTTGCGTGGGGAAGGTAAAGCCGAGCGCAATGATGATCAGGTACCAGCCGAACCAGTGCGACGTCTGGCGATGAATACGCCGCCAGACCTTCTGGTCCCCCCGCGCCATTGCCGTATCGATCATGTCCGGCAATACGCTTCCAACCAGCACGGCCACCAGCGCGGCGGGATGCGCCCCGACCGCCAGAGCGCCGGCCACAGCCACCGCCTTATGCGTAAACCACTTCATGCTCTTTATCCGTAGGCTAAAGTAGGCAAAAACGGCACATTACGCGTTAGACCACGCCGAGGTCAAGCGCTTCCCCAGCCCCCCGGCCTTGCCTCCCTACAAGCCCGACTTGCGGCATCCCTCTTATACATCGCCTGAACGTCTCCTGACTTATCCTACGCCGCATGTATGGCATCCCCACACCGTTGACCTATCTTACGCGTACGTACGGCACCCCACACTACGAATGGAACGATCGTGCTTGGGGAAGTCGGATGGCCCGCGTGCGGCCCCCATTCAACCGTGACAAGGACGCCTCCCTACCTATAAAGGCCCTCCTCACGTAGCACGCCGTGCGTACCGCCTCCCCCTCCCAGTGGGGAAAAAACAGCCCTCTTCTGCCCTGCGGCGTTGACGCTTGATGCCTCTCTTGCCCGACGCGGGAAAAACGGCCTCTTCCCTCTCGCCCGGACTACCCATGCAAATACAGTCATCCAGCCCTCCCCGCCGCTCTCTCCTCTTGAACGCAAAAAAAGCACCGGGCAAGCCAAAGCCCGATGCGCCGTAATGAAACACCCTCGTCAGCCGGAGAGCCTCTATCCCCTCCCATGTGCTAAAAAAGTCGCAACATTTTCTCCCGCCAATCCCCTCAACCTGCTTTCCCAAAAACGCCGAAAAACTGCACCGTACAGCCTCAGAGTCGCCCCCCGACAAGCGCCTCATGCTGCCCTGCGCCCCGCCCGGAAACAATGCCTAGCCCCCTTGAGCCACAAAAAGCCTTATCCTCTTCTCACACACGACAGGAACTCCTGCCGCGTAACCTCCCCACCAGTCAAAAGTCTTTGAAGGAGAAGGGGAGGGGTTTGGGGAGGGGAGGAGGAAACTTTCTCCAGAAAGTTTCCTCCTCCCCTCCCCAATCTTCACAACAATTTCATCTGCGTAGCGGTAGTCTGTACGTGACGCACAAGCCGGGTCCGGTGGAAAAGCTCCGGCAGGTCCTTGAGGAATCGCGAAGGCGGAAGCTGAAGGGCCTTGCCGTAAAGCTGGCGCTGTCCCGCATGACTGACGAAAACGGCATCCTGCGCGCGGGTCAGGCCCACATACAGAAGACGGCGCTCTTCCGCCAACGCCTCGGCGTCCGGCGCGGCGGGCGAACCGTGCAGGAGGGCGTCCGCCCCAAAGAAGGGAAGCAGCCCCTCTTCCAGCGCGGGCAGGAAGACGGCCCGGAACTCAAGCCCCTTGGCGGCGTGCAACGTCATGATCTGCACCTGTTCGGCCTGCTCGCGCACCAGATCGAGGTCTTGCCGCAGACAGACCCAGTCGAGCAGCCCTTCCCACGTCTTGCCCTGTTCCGCAAAGGCCCGCAACAGCGCGTGACAGGCCGCCGAATCCCGGAAAAGGGGAGCCAGCAGTTTGGCTTCCTCAAAATGAGCCAGCACGGCTGAGGGGCCTGCCGCCCACAGATTCTCGGGAATAGAGGCGGCCACCTGCCCGGCATCGGCCTCCGGCCTGCCCGGGCCTTCCGGCGCGGCAAAGGGCCGCCCGAAGCGCAGGCCCGCGATTTCGAGCAGAAAGGCGGCGGACGGATCAGTCCAGAAAGGCGCGGCCTCCGGCGCGGCGCAGGGCACGCCCCGGCGTTCCAAGGCCGCCTTGAGCACGGGTATAAGCGCCTTCATGCGCACGAGCACGGCCACCTCGCCCGGGCTGCATGGCGTGGGAAGCGCGGCATCGCGGCGTCGGGCGTCTTCCAGCGTGTGAGAGGTGCCGCCGAGGAGGGAGGCGATTTGATCAGCCACCCACGCGGCTTCACGCTTGGCGTCGGGCGCCTCGAAAAGATGCAGGCTGGCTTGCGTTTCCCGGGTAGGCACCAGTTTTCCGCAGGCGGCGGAGGGGCCCAGCAATGCCGAGGCCGAAGTCAGGATGCCCGCTGCGGAACGGTGGCTGGCGGCAAGAGTCACGGCCTCAAGCGTAGGCCATGCCTCACGCAAGGCCGCCTGCACGTCAGGATGCGCCCCACGGAAGCCGTAAATGGCCTGATCCGGGTCGCCGATGCCGAAAAAGCCGTTCCCGTCCTCGGGCATCAGAGCCCGGACAAGCTCGACCTGAAGCGGCGAAAGGTCCTGTATCTCGTCGACCAGCACGTCAAGCCAGCGGCGTCCCGGCTCGGTTTGCAGCCGATCCAGCCAACGTTCGAGAAGATCAGTATAGTCCGCGAGCCCACGCTCCTCCTTAAAGGCACGGTAGCGGTGCAACATGTCGGCAAGCTCGGGTGAAAGCGCCGAGCGACGCTCGCGGGCAAGGGAAAGCGTGTCCCATGCTCGCCTCGCTTCGGCGGCGGCAAGGGCATTGGCCTTGGCAAAAACGCTGCGGGCGGTTTCTTCCGGGAGCACGGCGGGCGGCGTCTCGTCATCGGAACGGCACCATTGCGAAAGGGCAAGGGCGTGCAGCGTATCGGCCTGCGGGAGTCTGGCGTCCTTGCCCAGCGCCAGTTCCAGACGTTCGCGCAACTCGGCGGCGGCGCGGCGCGTAAAGGTAACGGCAAGGATGTTTTCGGCAGGCACGCCATCCCGCAAAAGCCGCTGCACGCGGCCCACGAGCGTGCGCGTCTTGCCCGAACCGGGCCCGGCGAAGACGAGTACAGGATGCGGCCCCGCGTTGATGGCCTTCATCTGGGCGGCGGAATAGGGGAACGCCGTGGGATCGGGCGGGACAGCCGGAGCGGGCGCGGGAGCCACCGCCGCGAAAAGGGAAACCTGCCGGGCGGCGTGGTCCGGGCACGGTGCGCTTTTGGGTTTGCGTCCGGGCTTTTTGCGTTCCGGGAGCACGTCAAGGAGCGATGAAGAACGATACCTTCCAGTCACAAATTCTTTGCGCTCCTCCTCACTGAAGACCTTGACTACGCCGTATTCGCCGTCGAAGCCGCCTTCCTTGATGACGTCGCCGCGCCGCATCCGAGACACGGCCTCACCGAGCGCGTCCCAGTGCTGGCGGAGATCACTTTCCGGGACGGTATGCAGGATGTCCATTTCCGAACCGAAAAGGCGCACCAGTTCGGATTGCTTTTCCTGCACTTTCCGGCTTTTGGGACCGACGCCGAGCAGTTCGCCGATCATCTCGGGCAAGGGGAAAAGGGAGACGAAGCCGGGATCGCCCTTCGGCATGACGGGCGCTTTGCGGTCAGCCAGCGCCATGACCCGGTGCAGCACGCCCACGGTGAGCGGCTTGCCGCAGACAGGGCATATATTCCCGAGTTTCATGGATTCTTCCGGCTCCAGCACCACGTTGCAGGCGCGATGCCCATCCAGATGGTATTTTCCCTCTTCCGGGAAAAATTCCACCGTTCCGCGGAAAATACAGCCCGGCTCGGGCGCTTCGCCTCGCGCGGTACGCCGCAGGGCATTAAAGAGGCCGTCATACGAAGGCGCGCCCTCAAAGAGGTTCGCCTCGCGGCCCAGATTTTCCCCGGAGTGCGCGTCCGAGTTGGAAACCAGCGCGTAGCCGTCCAGTTTGGACCAGAGGCGGTTCATGTCCGGGTCGGAGGAAAGGCCGGTTTCAAGGGCGAAAACATGCGAGGACAAGGACCCGAAGCAGTCTTCCAGCGCGTCGAAGCCGGACTTGGAGCCGAAAAGCGAGAACCACGGCGTCCAGATGTGCGCGGGGATGAGTACGCCGCGCTCGTCGGTTTCCAGCACCATTTCCAGCAGCCGCTCGGAATCAAGACCGAGGATGGGGCGTCCGTCGGAGGTGATGTTACCGATGGCCGCGAGCTTGGCGGACAGCTTGTCCGCGCTGTCGAGCGTCGGCATAAATACGAGGTTGTGGACCTTGCGGACCGCGCCGTCCTTTTTATAGATGGAGCTGATTTCCGCCTGAATGAGAAAAAGCGGATCGCTGATCCCCTCGGGCCGGGCGAAACCGGGGATTTCCTCTTCAACGGGCGTGGCTTCCCGCACGCGGTAAAGGCCGGAGTTTTCGTCATAGACGAGGTCCCGCCGCAGTTCGTCGCGCCATGCCGGATGGGTAAAGTCCCCGGTGGACATGACGGAAAGCCCTTTGATCATGCTCCATGCCGCAAGATTGCGGATATTCAGCCTGCCGCTGGTGGCGCGGGAAAAACGCGAGTGGACATGGAGGTCTGCACGAAAATGTTTCATGGCGGAAACCTAGCGTAAAAAGGGGCAAAATTCCAGTGATTCCGGGGTGAGAACCTGCCGGGGGCCGTAGAGGAACAGGGGTGGCTCGACTTCCAGGGAAGCCCGGGACCCCTTGCGCGCCTCCAGAAGGGACAGTGCCGCAGGGGAGTCCTCTTTTTTGTGAACAAATAGTAACGAAGAGGCGCGAAGTCGTGCTTCCGACAAGGCGGCGAGCATGTCAGCCGTTCGGTGCGCACCTACAAGGCAGAAAAAGCGACCTCCCGGCTTCAGCAGAGACGAAGCCGCCGCCGCGAAAACGCCGAGGGTGGAGGCGTCTCCAAAGAGCGCTGTGCGCCGGGCTTCGTCGGCTGGCAAGCGCCCGCTTCCAAGCAGCCGCCACGGGGGATTACTGATGACGGCATCCACGAGCCCTATCTTGTTACTCATCTGTTTCAAAAAGACAGAGTCCCGCAGATCGCCGCAAAGAAAACGGAGAGACCCCGCCAGTCCGAGGCGTTGCGCGTTGCGGATTCCTGCTTCTATCAATGCGGGATAACAGTCGATCCCCCATCCCAAAGCCATGTTTCCACTCAACAACATACAGGCATGGGCGACGATGCCGCAACCTGTTCCAAGATCAATAAACCGAGTGGCAACATTTGGAGAAAAACGTCGGCTCGCGTAAGCGGCGAGAAGAAGTGCGTCGGCGCTGAAACGGAAAGAACCTTCAGGCTGTTCCAGCCCGGCGGGAAAGGCAAGGCGGGCGGCGAGCACATCGGCGGAGGAAGGCAAACCGGATACGTCGGGCGCAAGGGCCGCTCCTTCGGCATCGGACAGCATGGTCCTGTTCGGCAACATCCTTCCTCCCCGCAGAAAACCGTTCAGGGGCGCGGACGCCCTGAAAAGGGACATGAACGGCACGCTGACGGAGAGGAAGGCCCGGAGGACGCCCCTCCCCGCAAGCGCCTAAAAAACGTAATCGATGGCCTGCCGGGTTTCGGTGACCAGCTTGATGAGCTCCTTGCCCACGGCGACATGCTTGGGATGCTCGGCATACGCCTTGAGCCCTTCGGCGTCGTCATGCGTGGTCATCAGGACAACGTTGACGGGCATGGTGCAGGTGGGGAGAAATTCCGTAGAAACTTCAAGGGATTTCAAAGCGGGAATCTGCCCCATGAGGGCTTCGAGGCGTTCCTTGATGAGAGCGGCGTTTTCCGCGGCGCTCCGGCCTTCGGCTTCGGGTTTGAGCGTCCACCAGACGATGTGACGAACCATGATGCGACTCCTTTTGAATGATGTTTCAACGCAATACGCAGGCTGCCCACGCAGCCTGGCCAAACGACAGCCCGCCGTCCCCCGGTGGGAGGGCGCGGTGCGTGAGCGGCATGAGCCCGCGCCGGACGAGCGCCGCAGGCAGAAGGGAGGCGAGAGTACGGTTGTGCAGCACGCCTCCGGAGAGGGCCACGGTGCGGACGCCGCAGCGCCGGGACGCGGCAAGGGCCAGTTCCGCCAGCCCCTCCGCGAGGCTTTGATGGAACTGCCGGGCCAGCGCGGGAACGGGAACGCCCGCCTGCCGTCTTTTCAGCAGGTGCAGAAAAAAGGTTACCGTGTCAAGCTCCAGCAGACCTTCCCGTTCCAGCAAGGGAAACGGAAGGCTTTCCGTTACCGAACGGTCCTGTACATGCTCCAAACGAATGGCTGCCTGCCCTTCGTAGGTGATGACCGGGCAGAGGCCGAGCAAGGCGGCCACGGCGTCGAAGAGGCGGCCGCAGCTTGAAGTCAGGGGCGCGGCGCGACGGCGCGCCATTTCCAGAATGGCATCATGAACAGGGCGTTTGCCCTCTACGCCAAGCAGCGGGCCGAGGCTTTCGGCAAAGCGTTCCCGGCAGGGTTCGGCTTCGGGGAAGCTCAGGAAACCGCTGGCAATACGCCACGGTTCCCGGATAGCCGCCTCCCCCCCCGGAAGGGGGAAGGGCGAAAGCCGCCCCAGCCGCTGCCCGTAGTTTTCGGGCGTAGCCCGCGCCGGATCGACGTAGAGCAGCTCGCCCCCCCAGATGGTGCCGTCCGTACCGTAGCCCGTGCCGTCCAGCGCGAGGCCGAGGGCGGGCCCGCTCTCGCCGTTTTCGGCAAGAACGCCGTAGAGATGGGCGAAATGATGTTGCAGGCGGAAGAGGGGCAGGCCCGTTTCCTGCGCGTAGGCCGTGGACAGGTAATCGGGATGCAGATCGCAGACCACGGTTTCGGGCCGGACTTCCAGCAGGCCGCTCAGATGTTCCGCCATGGCCCGGAAAAAACCGAATGTTTCAAGGTTCTTCAAATCGCCCACATGCTGGCTGACGAAAGCGTCCTTGCCACGGGTGAGGCAGAGCGTGTTTTTCAGTTCCGCACCCGTCGCCAGCACGCAGCGGCCCGGGTCACGCGGGAGTTCCAGCGGCCTCGGCACGAAACCCCGGGCGCGACGGAAAAAATGGAACGGGGGAAGACCGGAGGCGGGCTTTTGGGTCAGCGAAACGGCACGAGAAGCTCTCCCGGCAGCCCCGCTCTCCTCTCCTTCCAAAGGACACGGGGAGACGGGACAGTCCGTTTCCGCCACGGGAACGGCGGCTGTCCCGGCATGTGGATATATCTGTGCGTAAGACTCTGTGGAAAAGGGCAACAATCCTTTTGTGGGGCTTTGTAATGATGTGGACGGCCTTTCTTCCACAAGTCCGGCAAAGGGGACAGTCTCATCCTCCGCAAGCGGGCTTTCTTCCGCAAGAGAGGGCATCCGCACCGGGCCGTTAGCCCGCTTTCCGTCCTCCGTAAGGGGGCCTGTTTCCGCCTTCCCCGCACCCTGCCCTCCTCCGGGCATTCCACCGTCCTCCGGCCCTTCGCCTTCCACCCGCAGCACCGAATCGTCCGCGCGGATGAGAATATCCCGGTTGTGCAGCAGGAAAAGGTCCGCGATGTGCCGCAGCCGGTCAAGGGCCTCCCGATTGCCGAGGGCGATGGGCTCTCCCCCTGCGTTGCCGGAGGTCATGACCAGAACGGGCGGATCGGCGTGATCCGCGAAAGCCTCAAGGAGAAGATGGTGCAGGGGCGTATAGGGGAGCATAACTCCGATGCTGTCCACATCCGGGGCAATGCAGGGAGGCAGGACGCCCCGCGAGGCCAGAGCCACGATGGGCCGTTCCGGGGAGACGAGCACGGCGGCTTCGCGTTCGGAAACATGGGCGACGCGCCGGGCCGCCTCCATGTCCGGGACCATGACGGCCAAAGCCTTGTGGGGCCGCCGCTTCCGTTCCCGCAGCAGGGCCACGGCCTCGGCGTTGGCGGCATCGCAAACCAGATGGAAACCGCCCAGCCCCTTGACGGCCACGATGCGTCCCTCGCGCAGGGCTTGCGCCGTCCGTTCAATGGCTTCCTGCCCTTCCCGGATCGCTTCGCCCGGACTGCCGCCGGACGCGGGATCGGCCAGCCAGACGTGCGGCCCGCACACAGGGCAGGCGTTCGGTTGAGCGTGAAAACGGCGGTCGAGGGGATCATGGTATTCCGCGGCGCAGTCCGGACACAACGGAAAGCAGCTCATAGACGTGGTGGCCCGGTCGTAGGGGATGGAGCGCGTGATGGTGTAGCGCGGCCCGCAGTCCGTGCAGTTGGTGAAAGGATAGCGGTAACGCCGGTTGGCAGGATCGCGCATGTCGGCAAGGCAGCGGTCGCAGGTCGCCACATCCGGGCTGACAAGGACGGCGTGACCATGCCGCCCCTCGCTGAGCGCAATGGTGAAGGCACGCTCGCCCTCGTCAGGCGGCAGCTCTTCCCGGCGCAGGGCGGTGATGCGCGCCAACGGAGGCAGTTCGCGCTCCAGCGCGCGGGCGAAAGCGGCCAGCGCCTCGGGCGTTCCCTGTACTTCTACACGCACGCCGTCCGAGGTATTGCCCACGTGCCCGGTCAGCCCCTCCCGCGTCGCCACGCGGTAGACAAAGGGACGGAACCCAACCCCCTGCACCTGCCCGCCGATGATGTAGCCGTGTCGTTTCATACGTTTTCCTTGCGCTTGCAGGTGAGGCCCGTCCGCCGAAGGGAAATTCCGCCGTCCCTCGCGGGGCTTCAGCCGCGCGGTCGGAGGTATGTCCTTCCAAAGATAGCCTTCCCTCCGGCGTCGGGCAAGCCCGGCCCCCGCCGCCTGTTCACAGGAGCGTCTCTCTTCAGTGTCTAAAGGAGGAAATCCTTTGAAAGAGATTTAAAAGGGATGATTCGAGTAGCCGATGGACGCAATGGAATCGGTTTCCTCCGCCCTTGGCCACCGCTGTCTGAAGGTAGTTACCACGCCCGGGATGGAATAGGGAACGCGGCCATGACATAGGTCAATCATACGAGTAGTCGCCGCGTACGTGATAGAATAGAGCACGGCGGCATCTTCATGTTCGCGGGTGTTGGTAGTCGCCGTGCACGCGATGGAATAGGTCGTGCTCGATATTGGCGGGCAGGACAGCAAGGTAGTCGTCGCGCACGCGATGGAATAGTGCATCGCCTGCCGCAGGACCTGCCGGGTGTCGGTAGTCGCCACACCCGCAATGGAGTCGGGCACGCCGCAAGGCCGCAGGGATTCCGGGGAGGTAACCGCCGTACCCTCTGGAATCTCGGAACAACGGAAGGGCTGGCACGCACGCTGGCGGTAGGCGCCGCACCCTCGATAGGCTCACGGCAGCGCGGACGCTGCAGGCGTCCCAGCCGGACCCCAACCATGCCTCCCCTCACCGTGAAGGCCCGGCCAACGCCCGGAGGAAGTACCGCCCCTTGCCGACGCTTCGCCTCCCCTGCCCTTCCGGGAGGGCCACGCCCGGGAAGACGCAACCGGGTATGAAGGCAGGGGACGATCCGCAGGGCGTACAAACGAGCCCTCCCCCAAAAGGAAGCGGTGACAGACGGCGTTTTACCCGCGACGAATGCGTTGTTCCGCTTGCGAGGCCGTAGCTTCGTTTGTTATTCTCGCTCCGTTGAGGCCGTATGCCGCCTGAGGGAGTTTCCGATGAAAGAGTTTGCCGTGCAGGAGCTGACGCTGGGCCAGCTTCTGGAAAATACCGCCGCCCGTTTTCCCGACAACGACGCCGTTATCCATGCGGATCGCGACTTGCGTCAGACGTGGTCGGAATTCTCCGACTGTGTGGATACGATGGCTCGGGGGCTCATGGCTCTCGGCGTACAGAAGGGAGAAAAGGTCGCCGTCTGGGCTACCAACGTCCCTCATTGGCTGACGCTCATGTTTGCTACCGCGCGCATCGGCGCGGTGCTCGTCACCGTAAACACCAACTACCGCAATACGGAACTCCTCTATCTGCTCCAGCAGTCCGAATCCGAAAATCTCTTCATTATTGAAGGGGTGCGGGATCACGACTTCATCGCCTCCACCTATGAGGTCATCCCCGAGCTGCGCCGCCAGAAACGCGGTATGTTGCAGGTGGAATCCCTGCCCCACCTCAAGCGGGTCTTCTTTCTGGGGTCCGAAAAACACCGGGGCATGTATTCCCTGCCCGAGGTCTTCAGCCTGGCCGGAGACGTGAGCGACGAGGCTTATGAGCGGCGCAAGGCTTCCGTTTCGCCCTATGACGTGGTGAACATGCAGTATACGTCCGGGACCACGGGCTTTCCCAAGGGCGTGATGCTCACCCACGTCAATATCGTCAACAACGGCTACTGGATCGGCTTTCATCAGAAATTTTCCCAGTTGGACCGTGTCTGCCTGCCCGTCCCGCTTTTCCACTGCTTCGGCTGCGTGCTCGGGGTCATGGCCTGCGTCAACCACGGGGCGGCCATGGTCTTGCTGGAAGCCTTTTCTCCCGTGCAGGTCATGAGCGCCGTGGATCAGGAACGTTGCACCGCGCTCTACGGCGTGCCGACCATGTTTCAGGCCATGTTGGATCACCGCGTCTTTTCGCGTTTCGACTTCACCACTCTGCGGACGGGCATCATGGCCGGTTCGGTCTGCCCCGAGCCGCTCATGCGCCGGGTCATGGACAGGCTCGGGATGCGCGAGATCACCATCTGCTACGGTCTGACCGAAGGCTCGCCGGTCATGACCCAGACCAGGACGGACGACTCCGTGGAACGGCGCGTCACCACCGTGGGGCGGCACATGCCCGGCATCGAAGTGACCATCCGCGATCCCGAAACCAACAAGGAAGTCCCGCCCCACACCGTGGGCGAGGTCTGCTGCCGGGGCTACAACGTCATGCAGGGCTACTACAACATGCCCGAAGCCACCGCCGAGGCCATCGATGCCGAAGGCTGGCTGCATTCCGGCGATCTTGGATCGATGGACGAAGAGGGCTACGTCAGCATCAGCGGCCGCATCAAGGACATGATCATCCGCGGCGGCGAGAACGTCTACCCGCGCGAGGTGGAGGAGTTCCTCCTCAAGATGGAAGGCGTCTTCGACGTGCAGGTGGTGGCCGTGCCGAGCCGCCGCTATGGGGAGGAGGTGGGTGCCTTCCTCATTGCCAAGGAAGGCGCGGACTTGGCCCCCGAGGACGTGCGCGACTACTGCCGGGGCAAAATCGCGTGGTACAAGATTCCGCGCTACGTGGCCGTGGTGGATGCCTTCCCGCTCACGGCGAGCGGCAAAATCCAGAAATACAAGCTGCGCGAAATGGCCGCCCGCTATTTCCCCGAAGCCATGCGCGAACGGCACGAGCGGACCCTCTAGGCCCGGCCTCCGTTCAAGCGCCATCCGAGAAAAACCGCTTTTCCAAAGCGGCAAGGCCCAGCGTGAAGGGCGGCGGAACCGGCGCCACGCCGAAATGCCCTGTTTTCCCGGCAAGGCGGCCTCTCAAGAAGGGGCAGCCTTGCTGCGGACGCTTTAACGGCGGGCTGAGCCCGGCCTCGGGACGCCGTATGATAGTTTTCGCGCCGTGGACCGCTTGCCAAGGGAGTGTGCTATGAAAACCATCGGCCTCATCGGAGGCATGAGCTGGGAAAGTACCGTCACCTATTACCGGATCATCAACGAGGTGGTGCGCGAAAGGCTCGGCGGCCTGCATTCGGCCCGCTGCCTGCTCTATAGCGTGGACTTCCATGAGGTGGAAGCCTGCCAGCGTTCCGGCGACTGGGACGCCGCCGGGCGGATGCTGGCCGACGTCGCCGCGCGGCTGGAACGGGGCGGAGCCGATTGTGTGGTCATCTGCACCAACACCATGCACAAGGTAGCGGATGCCGTGTGCGCGGGAACGCGCCTGCCGCTGCTGCACATTGCGGACCTGACCGCCGAGGAGCTGCGTGCCGCCGGGGTGTCCGCCGTGGGGCTGCTCGGCACCCGCTATACGATGGAAGAGCCTTTTTACCGCAGCCGCCTTGAGGACGCGGGCTTTGACGTCCTTGTGCCGGACGAGGCGGACCGAGTACTGGTCAACGACGTGATTTTCAAGGAGCTTTGCCTCGGCGTCGTCTCGGACGCCTCACGCCGGGCGCTTGTGGAGATCATCGAAAAGCTGTCCGCGCGCGGCGCGGGGGGCGTGATCCTCGGCTGCACGGAATTGGGCTTGCTGGTCCGACCCGAAGATACCTCCGTCCGCCTTTTCGACACTACGGAAATCCACGCCCGCCGCGCCGCCCTGTACGCGCTGGCCGAGGCGTAGGGGAGAACACTATGCTTCCATCTGTGACGGTGCCCGGTCTGAGCGACGGGCAATGTGTGACCCTCATCGGCATGGCCGGGGCCGGGAAAAGCACTGTGGGCCGGGCCGTGGCCGATCTGCTCGGCTGGGCCTACGTGGATACGGATCATCTTATCGAGGCGACCTACGGCGCGCGCCTCCAGGACGTCACCGACGCGCTGGACAAGGAAACCTTCCTCGACGTGGAATCACGGGTCATCCAGTCCCTGCGGATGCAGCGGGCCGTCCTCGCCACCGGCGGCAGCGTGGTCTACCGCGAGGAGGCCATGCGCTATCTGGCCTCGCTGGGGCCGCTGGTCTTTTTGGACGTGCCGCTCGGCATCATTCTGGAACGCATCGCGCGCAAGCCGGATCGCGGCCTCGCCATCGCGCCGGGCCAGACCGTCGAAGACCTCTTCCGCGAGCGCGAGGAGCTTTACCGGCGCTGGTGCACCTGCCGGGTGATCGGCGGGGAAACGGGCATCGGGGAGACGGCGCAGGCGGTCATAAACGCCCTCGACGGGCGGGCCGCATGACGGAAGGGCGCGGCGGACGTTCGCGTCCGCGGCCACTCTACCGCCTTTGGCGTTGCCTGCAACGCCATGCGACGGGGATCGTTTTCGCGCTTCTCGGCCTGTGGCTGGCCCAGGCCGTGCTTTCCGGCGCGCAGGGCGTGGGCTACGACTGGCAGTGGTACCGGGTCTGGCGCTATCTGGGGCGCTGGACTGACGGCGCGTTCGTCCCCGGCCCCCTGCTGGACGGGCTCGGCATGACGATCCGCATCGCCCTTTCCGGCCTTGTCCTCGCCGTGGGCGCGGGGCTTGGCGCGGCCCTGCTGCGCTTGTCGCCGTGGACACTCGGGCGGGGGCTAGCTCATGCCTATATCGGCTGCCTGCGAAATACCCCGTTGCTGCTTCAGCTCTTTTTCGTGTATTTTCTTATTGCGCCCATGATCGGCGTAGGGCCTTTCGGCGCGGCGGTGCTGGCGCTCGGGCTTTTTGAAGGCGCGTATATGGCCGAGCTTTTCCGTGCGGGCCTGCAATCCGTGCCCCGCGCACAGTGGGAAGCGGGCATCAGCCTCGGCCTCGGCGCCTGGGGCACCCTGCGCCTGGTCGTCCTGCCGCAGGCCGTGCGCCGGATACTGCCGCCTTTGACCAGCCAGCTCGTTTCGCTCATCAAGGATACCTCGCTCGTCAGCGCCATTGCGGTGACGGACCTGACCATGCAGGCGCAGGTGGTCATCGCGGATACCTTTCTCGCCTTCGAGATATGGCTCATCGTGGCGGCCCTGTACCTGCTGCTGACCCTCTGCGTGGCCGTGCCCGCCCGCTGGCTGGAACGGCGTTACGGGTGGTGACGACGCACCTCTTTTGCGGCGGCGTGCACGGACGGGGACGCCCTGCGTGTCGCGCAAGAACTCTAGCTCTTTGAGGAGGCCTTATGAAACGATGCTTTGCCATATTGACGCTGCTGGCCGCGCTGATCCTGCCCGGTCTGGCGCAGGCCAAGGACGCCCAGCCTTCCATGATTGACGAGGTGGTGCGGCGCGGCGTGCTGCGGGTGGGCTTCTCGTCCTTCGTGCCGTGGGCCATGCAGGACAAGAACGGGGACTTCGTCGGCTTTGAGATCGACGTGGCCAAACGGCTGGCAAAGGACCTCGGCGTGGACGTCCAGCTTGTGCCCACCAAATGGGCGGGCATCATCCCGGCGCTGCTGGCCGGGAAATTCGACGTCATCATCGGCAGCATGAGCGTGACCACGGAACGGAACCAGAAGGTCAATTTCACGGTCCCCTACGACTACGCAACCATTGAGGTCATGGCGAACAAGGAAAAGACGGCCAACCTGAAATTCCCTGAGGATTTCAACAAGCCGGAGATCGTCGTCGCCCTGCGTACGGGCAGCACGCCGGTTCCCGTAGCCAAAAAGGTTTTGCCGAACGCCACCTTCCGCCTCTTTGACGACGAAGCCCCGGCTGTGCAGGACGTGCTGTCGGGCCGGGCCGACGTGATGTTCTCCTCCGCGCCGCTTCCCGCCTTCGAGGTCCTGCGCAATCCCGGCAAGCTCTACCAGCCGACCACGGCGGCCTTTTACCGCCAGCCCGTGGGCATGGCCATCCGCAAGGGCGACATGGACAGCCTGAACGTGCTGGACAACTGGATACGCATGGTGGAAGAGGAAGGCTGGCTGACCGATCGCCGCCACTATTGGTTCAAGACCACGGACTGGGAAGCGCAGGTCCAATGAAGCCTTCCGGCCCCCGGCCTCGTCCCGAATGGTCGCCCTACGCCGAGTATTCCCGGCCCGGGCGGCCTTTTCCCGTCCTGACGCGGGGGGACGCCTACATTCTCGTCCTCCTGATGGCGGCGGGGGCGTGGTTCGTCTGGCGGGCGCAATCTCTGACGGGCTATCAGTGGCGCTGGCCCCTTCTGGCGGATTTCCTCATCCGCCGGACCCCGGAGGGCTACGAGCCCGGCCTCCTCGCCCGGGGGCTTTTCGTCACCCTGCGCCTCGGCGTCTGGTCAATGGCCCTTGCCCTCCTCATCGGCGGCACGCTCGGGACGTTGTCCGCGCGAAAAGAGGGGGCCGCCGTTCTCCCCATCCGGCTTTTCGTCAACGGCGTCCGCAATATGCCTCCGCTGGTCCTTCTGTTCCTTCTCTATTTTTTCGCCGGAAACCTGCTCCCCGTCTCGGATATGGAGCAGGCGCTCCGTTCCGCGCCCTCCATCCTGCGGGAGACGGTCGCCTTCGCCTTTGCCCCCGAGGGGCAGCTTGACCGCATGACCGCGGCGGTGCTCACCCTCGGCATCTACGAAGGGGCCTACGTCACCGAGATCGTGCGGGGCGGCATCGAAGGCGTGCCGCGCGGCCAGTGGGAAGCCTCCGCCGCGCTCGGCTTTTCCTCCTTCCAGCGTTTGCGCCTCGTCATCCTGCCGCAGGCCGTGCGTTTCATCCTGCCGCCGCTGGTGGGGCAGGTCATCACCACCTTCAAGGATTCCGCCCTCGCCTCGCTCATTTCCCTCCCTGACCTGACCTTTCAGGCTCTTGAGGTCATGGCCATCAGCCGCATGACCTTTGAAGTGTGGATCAGCGCCGGGCTCATCTATCTCCTCCTCGGCGTCGCCTGCGCCCGCTATGGCCGCTGGCTGGAAACGCGCGGAAAGTGGAGGGTGTAACGAAGGAAGGGATATTGGGGAGGGGAGGGGGAAACTTTCTGGAGAAAGTTTCCCCCAGCAGCAAGAAACGCATGAGACATTTCGGATTGAAGGTGGATGCCCCCAGTCTGCTTGAGCAGAAACCTACCCGGCTTGATCTGGAACGGCGACTTTAGTCGCAAGAGAAATTCATCGATTTTAGCCGGTGAAGTGTTCAAATTTCATAAAAATACTGTTCCATTATTGTTCCATCGACATGAATATGTCACAAAAGCATAAAACAGTCCTTGAGTCATTGACATACTTATAGACAGAACAATGTCAAAATCACAGTGACTCACATGGCGCTTTTGAGCGGCGTTGTGCGATTGAGAACCCCATCCCACCCACTGAAATTCACTTAAGTAGCTTGGTGAGGCCGCGTACCAGCCCGGTGGAAAGCGTTGCCGGGCCTGCCGCGCGCATGGAGCCTTTTCTCATCAAAATGCTCCCGGAGCCGAGCGGAACGAGACGCATCACTGCCCTCTTCATTTGTCAGTATGGAGAAATAATCGCGTATCCCTCAAGATTATAGAGGCACATACAGTTCGGCCGTCTTGAGGGATGACGGCAAAGAGGATGGACAGTCCGCCCCGCGTTGCGGTAAAAAATACCAAAGCCCATTTCGGGTCCGCAGGTCTTTTATCGTTGGAGAGCGCCATGCCCATCGAGAGTGCCAATCAATTTCCTCTTCCGTCCATGCCTTTGCCCACGTCTCCGGCCACCGTATCGGATTCCGCGTTTCAGCGTGAGGAAGCGGGGAGCCGGTTGCGCCATGCCGTGCGGAAAACCCTGGACGAAGCGCCGCCTGCCGTGGAAGACGCCATGGCCAGGGCGGACGTCGAGTCGCCTGACGCCGGCGCGCTGCCTCCGACTGAAACCCTGGAACGGCGCAATAAGGAAACGTTGTTGCTCGGCGCGTCCCGCCAGTTGGAACGTGCTTTGGAGCCGTGTGGGGAAGCCTTGCCCGGCGCGCTGGAGCATGTGGAAGGGCTCGTAGCCGATACGCCGTCCCCCCAGCCCGATAAAATGCAGGCGCTCATAGAGAGCGCGCGGAGTGCGTGTGCGGCCGCCGTAAACGGTTCCGGGACGGAACATCCCGTAACGGAAGCACTTCAGGACGTGAATAATACGGGAAGAAACGACAACGTTGGGGACGATATCGCGCCAGAATACGGGGAGGGCGTGGTAGCTTCGGCGGAGGGCGAAACGCAGGAAATCATTGTCCCTGACGAAGTGCTGAGGGAGCTGGAGTCGCTCCAGTCCGGAAACACAGGCCTGCCCGACGACGCGACGAAGGAAGATATGCAGGACGCCCGCGCCCGGCTGGAGGAATTGCTGAACCTTGTGCCCGACACGCCCGCCGCTTCACAGCCCGTGCGCAGGGCGCTGATGGAGAAACTTTTGCAGATGGATCTCGCCATCTCAAGCCGCACCCGTCTGAATGCCGCGCTCACGGCCCTGGCTAATGCGGCGTCGCGGCCTCTGGAGGAACGCGCGCTCCAACTGAATGCCGGGCTGCGCGGCATACTGCTTCAGTTCAGGGAACAGGCCGAGGCTTCGGACCAGAGCAGTTCCCCCGCTCGGCCGGAGGCTACAGAAGCATCGAATATTCTGGAGCAACGGGGCTATATCAGCCCGCGCGATGCGCGAGTGCTGGAAGATGCGCTGGGTCGGGCGGTGGAAGAGGGGCTGGCGGAATTCGCGCGGGGCAGCGACGTGCTTTCCGGACTCAAGCGTGAGGATTTGCATGGCCTGGGCAAGCTGTGTCTGGACGCGGGCCTGGATGTGATGGAAATGGGCCGGACCCTGGCCGACTGTCTGCGTAACATCCCCGGCGGCGAGGCTGCCCGCCCGGCCCTGCTGAAAGCTGCCCTGGAGGGCATGGCCGAAGGCCCGGACGCCTCCCGCCTGCAATATGTGGACATGCTGTTTCAGGGGGCCTACCCCGAGCGGTCCGATGCGGCGCTGCTGCTCAAGCGGGCCGTGGTAAGCCCGAAGAACAGGGAAGGCGTCGACTACCAGCATGAGCTGGTGCAGTCTCTGCACGTCATTCAACATGATATTCTCGAGGCGGGACGCGTCTCCGGAGAATGGGGCGTAGGGCATGGGCGCACGGGAGCGATTGGCCGGGCGGCGGGAAGCTCCTCGGCCCGCTCTTTCCTGCTGACGCCCGAACTGGTGATGGCCCTGAATGATCACGGTAAGGTGGCTATTCCCGATCTCAATTATCATATTGCCCATGTGGCCCTGCTTCAGGCCGCGGCGGAAAGTTACGGCCTCCTCAACGTCGGAGGAATGACCAATGCCGTGCCTGACGCTAAGAATCCTGACGGCCCGGGCACGACGAACGCGGAGCCCGCGCCGCTTAAGCTCGACAGGTTCGGCGACTGGTGCCGTTCGCTCGGCCTGGACGCCGAAACGGTTTCCTACGCTTCGGGAGTCGCGGCCCACCTGGAAAATCCGGAAACGGAAGGGGAGACGACCGCGCGTCTGCTCGAAGCCGGGGAACGTTTTAATAAGGGATTGAAGGGCGCGTCCACGCTGGACAGCGTAGGACGGCTGGTGATGGATACGGCTTTCATGTCCGCGCTTTCGGGCAATGACCGGCATCTTCGCGCCATGTTCCGGACCAGCCCGGCGTTTCTGGCCCGCGAGGTGCTGGACAAGCATATCATCAATCTCACCGGCCTGATCGACGCCAATGAACGCCTGGATGCCGAAGGCACGGGGTTGGACCTCGATTACGACAAAGTTGACGCGGCCATGCGCGAGCAGGTGGAGAAGCTGAAGGCAAGCCATACGGGAGGCCTTGACGGTGGAGAGGTCCAGCGGACGCTGCAAGAGGCGCTACGTGCACGGGCCGAGACGCTGCACGGCCTGCGCCGCAGGCGGGCGACATTCATCAACAGCGCGGAGACATTACAGAAATTCGCCAAGATAACGGGAGAAAGCCTTGAACTGCGCGCGAAAAACGTGGAGCGCCGCGCCGCGCTGGAGAAAGCCAGTGCGAAAAAGGCGTTGCTCAAGTTCACTTGGCCGCATCAGCGCCGGGAACGCGAGGCGGTATGCCGGGATGTGGCAAAACTGGCCGAAGTGTTGCAGCGGATCGGCGCGGACAATCCGGATGTGGCGATGAACGACGAACGGCACGCGCTTGTTGCGGAGCGCGACCGCCTGCTGGCCGGGCTTGCTGATGTGGACCCGCGCACCATGCGTCATACGGCAAAGACGGGGAGCGGGGTTCCGGAACCGGAGGCGTTCATCGAGACGGTGCTGCCCGTCCTGCTGCCTAGGGCCAAGGCCGTACTGTACTTCGCCGACGGCCAGGCCGAAGCGGATCAGAAAGCCATCAGGCAAGACATGGCCACGCTGGAAAAACACCAGCTCGCCATTTTCTCTATTGCGGGCCAGGCCGAAAAGGTATTCGGCTCCAATATCATCCGGCGTCTGGAAACCACGGTGGTGGCGGCCCTGCTCAAGACCTTCGTGGACGGCGGAGCGGATATCGCCTCGTTCAACGTGCAGGAATCAGACACCCTTAAGGCGATCAAAGCCCAGCTGAAGACCTGGGGACTGGATGCGGACGAAGGCATTATGGCGGGTCTTGTGCCCATGGTGCTCGGCAACATGACTACGGGAAAGGGCCGTATTCATATGGCCCGTCTGGGCCAGGAAAGACGGCATGTGGGGCTGGCGCTTGCGGGTAAGGCCGCCCGGGGGGAAAAGGCTAAAGCGCTGCGCGAGGACGGCAAAAACCGTTTCGCCGCGCGGCGGGCGGCCTCCCGGATAGCCTCGGGTGGGGAACGGCTGCGTGAGGCCTTCCGCGTGGAAGGGGTACGCGGCCTGCTGGCCGGGATATCGCGTCCGGGGCAGGGTTTTGTGTACGACAAAACGCGCGGCCTGACGCTGGATTCGGGCAGCCTGTTTTCTCCCTTTGGTTCCAACCTGATAGCCAAGCTGGACTTGAGCCACCCGCTGACCGGGAAACTGGAGGCCCTGCACGGCGACAGCCTGGCCGTTTCCAATCTGGGCGACGGTGCGTACCAGGTGTTGCTCAAGGGGCATAGCGCCATCAATATGGCGGCGGCGCTGAATATTCCCCTGGCTGCGGGCTTTAACGTCAAGGTGGGCGCGGGCGGGGGCGGCGAAGGTTCGCAGGGGGTGGCGTTGCGTTTTTCCGGCGCGGAAGATTGTGGGGCCTTTCTGAAGGCGTTCATGAATCCGGAATCCGGACTTGCCAACCCTGCGGATAAGGGCGATCAGGCCCGGGCCCGGGAATTATGGCTGAAAGCCGATCAGATTCGTTTCGTCAACGGCAGGGAGGTGTCGGCCAACGCAGTGCTGGCCGCAAGCCATGCCCTTTTTTCACAGAAACTTATCGCGGCCAAATCTCTGGCGCTTACCGGCACCGTATCGCTTGCGTTTTCGGGCGCCGTGCGTCAGACGCTGGAGGAAAACACGCAGGGGGAAACAGCGATTTTTGAGTGTTCGGGCAGCGTGCGCTTTGGCCTGGGCCTGGGTTTGAGCATGAAGGACGGCAGAAAAGCCACCATGAGCAATATCAATCCGCTTTCCGGCAGCGTGGGGACCGAATTCGAGGCGCTCCAGCGGTTCAGGGTGTCCACCGGCCCGAAAGGCCTTATGCCCGATACCTGCATGGAGCTGGAATGCGGCAGAGGCGAACACTTGGCGCTGCGGCGTCTGGGCGTTCTTCTGCCCGAAGACGCGCGGGCCCGCATTCTGGAGGAGCCGGAGCTGAACGACAAGCTCCAGCGGATTTTGCAAAAGGCGCCCCCCACGGCACGATTGGTGGCACATTATGACCTCAAGCCCGACGTGCTGGAAGAACTGCGCAGCCGTTTCATCGAAGCCCGGCGCGCCGGAGAAGGCGAAGGGAAGGCCATATTGGCCGATATCCATACGCGTCTGAAGGACCGGGAGTCTTATGAACTCTCCCGCATCAGCGTGCGCACCAGCAAACCCTCGCCCATTTCCCGGTCCTATTCTCCCGGTATGGGGCATATGCAGTTGGTACGCTCCAATACCATGCGGAACATGGACGCCGTCAACATCGAGCTGCGCCCGGCTACCGTGTAGAGCCTTTTCGTTTTGAAAATGCTCCCAGAGCCGAGCGGATCGAGGCTCTGCCGCGACGCCCCCGGCATGTCGCATGCGCCCTGCACGTGTGGCGCAAAGCCCCGGCTTCCGGCGTGAAAGCTGCGGGCCGGAGGGCGGCCCCCGGCTGGAAGCGTTTTTCAAACATAACAATGACGACACAACATACTGGACAAGGAACCAACATGTCCCGCGCAACCATGGAAGCTCTGCTGAACAAGGCTCTGAACGACAACGCCTCCCCCATCACTCTGGATGGGGAAGGCTATGCCCTCGTCCACGTGGCCGGGGTGGCCGTCAATGTGGAATACGACGAAACCCGGGATCGGCTTTATCTCTATGCCAGCCTGGGCAGGCTGCCGGAAGACGCTCCTTCCGCCCTGTATGAAGCCCTGCTGGAAGCCGACTTCCTGGGCGCGGGCACGGCGGGCGGGCATATAGGGCTGTATGGGCCGATGCGCGTCCTTGCCTATTCCCTGTCGCTTGATGCGGCCCGTCTGGACGCGCGGGAAACAGCCAATGCCCTCAACCTGTTTGCCGCCCGCTGCGCGGAATGGATCGGCAAGGTGGAAGAACTGCTGGAAACCCCGGCCCTCTCGCCGGAGGATTCTCTGTTTTCCGGCCCCATGCTGGGCAATATTCTGTGGGGCTGATGAGCGTATCTTGCTTTCGGACAGCTCCACAGAGAGCGCTGGCTGATGCCGTAGCGCAGAAATGGAGGAGCAGCACCATGAGGTCTTCCCGATAGCGGATGGTTTTACGTCTGGTGCGGATGACTAAATAATCATCCGGCCTCTTCAAATGTGCGCCTTGAGAAAGGCGCTAAGGTCGGCAATAAACGTGCCGTCCAATGTGGCGGGCACCCAGCCGGACATAGGCAAGGGCATAGCGCCCGGAATGTATGGAACGGCGGATGGGAACGGTGGGCAGCCCTTCGGATAGAGGCGTTTTCGAACGCCACGCCTTCGCGGGGAAACAGCCGAAATTGGGCGTCTTCGTCTATTCGTTACAGTAACAGATGAGAGGGAGCATCTTGTCATGGAAATGCTCCTGGAATCGACTTGCGGGTATGTAAAAAGTTAAAGTTAATCTGCTCTCCCAAAAACACCGCAAGGAAACAATCAGTGGGTGTAGTCCAGAAGAGGCACGTCGCCGATTTTGGCGCGGATGGCCTGCACCATCTGTTCCCGATTGGGGCAGGGAAAGCCGATGGGCACGCCCTTGCCGATGCACGAGGCCAGCGCCACGGCTTCCGCGCCGCGATCCACCAGCATCTTGGCCCGGGCCACAGCCCGTTTGCCGGGACAGCCGCCGCAGGAGACGAAGCCAACAATCTGGCATTCCCCAAATGCCTCGAAACTGCCTTTTCCCTTGGCCGCAGCCACAAAATCCGAGGTACCGGGGCACAGGTCCTCGGTCTGCTGGCAACGGATAATACCTACTTTCTTCATGGCCCTCTCCTGTCTTTTGGATTTCCCTTGATTCCACCAGAATAGGCAAAAACGGCGCACCCGTCCCGAAAGACGCTGTCCTCACAGCGGATCAGGGTGAATTTTTCGCCCAAGCCTTTCACATACAGCTATTCCGCTTCTCTCCATACGGCGGTTCTGGCCTACGTGTAAAGCTGTCCTCTCCGCTGCGGCCTTGCTCTCGTCACACCGCCGCTTGCCGCTTCAGAGCAGATAAACTGTGACTTTTTACAAAAATCAAAGTTGGCATTCTGCCCCAAAACGTCGTTTTTGGCAGAATCCACACCACCTTGTGGGGGCCATACCTGCGTGTGGCCAGAGCAGCTTCAAAATGAACCGGCTCTAACGCCCCCCCGCCTTTGATGGGGGATTCGATAAGGTCGAAAGTCTTTGGGGAGAAGGGGGTGGGGTTTGGGGAGGGGGAGGAGGGCCTTTCTTCAGAAAGGCCCTCCTCCCCCTCCCCAATCTCAAACGTTTCCCAACCGGCTACTTGGCCTCGTCTTTCCCCACGGGGGGAATCTGGGCGTCGATGATCTTCACGCCATACTCGGCGGCGTTGTCCGGGGGACCGTAGAAGACCACCATGAAGCGCACCTCGGAACCGGGGAGGACATTGGTGTTGTTCGCCATGATGTCGATCTTGTTGGCGAGGGCCTGCTCAAGCTCCTGTTCCCCGAGCACCTGCAACTGGAAAAGCGAGAGCGAAGTCCCGGCGAGCTGCTGCTTGGAAACGAGCGCGTTACCCGCCGCATCATAGAGCGCCGCCTCGATGCGGATGAGCTGGCGCGGCTGGTCGAAGCCGTTGACCACCTTCCCCTCGACCACGGAAATGTTGCCCAGCTTCTCGTTGCTGATGTTGTACTGGCGCACGCCCCGCAGGGCGATGTTCTTCACGAGATCGACGGGGTCCTGCTTCTTGGGCGGGGCGATCATTTCCTTCACGGTGTCGAAAAGCGGCGTGTAGGTCCACGCCCACCATGTACCGCCCGCGACGGCGCACAAGAGGAGGAACGTGAGAAGCCAGCCCCAGCCGCCGCCTTTTTTCCGGTGGGCGGGTGCGGCGGAAGCGAGGCTCAGGTCGGGCTCCAGCCGGATTTCCGTGGGAGCCTCCTCCGGCAGGTGGAAGACATGCTTGCACACGGAACAGCGCAGTTTGGCCCCGGGTTTGGCCTGCGCTTCGGGCAGATTAAATTTAGTGCTGCAATTAGGACATGTTACTATCATAAAAGACTCCGCATGGCGTTACGCTTCAAGTTCGGCCTCGTAAAGCGCCGGAAGTTCCCGGCAGGTCTCGGCGTAATCAAGTCCATAACCTACGATGAAACCACCCGGCAAGGCAAACCCCACGAAGTGAGAAGTAACGGCAACCTCCCGCCTTTCGTTCTTGTCGATGAGAACGGCGAGACGCAAACTGCGCGCTCCCCGCGCCCGGAACTGGCGCATCAAGAAATCCATCGTGTGCCCGGTGTCCACGATGTCCTCGACGATGAGCACGTGCTTGTCCTTGAGGGGAATCTCCACATCCTTGGTGAAGGAAATGGTCTGCCCGCCCTCGGAACCCGAGCCGTAGCTGGCCAGCCGCACGAAATCGATCTCCGGCCTGCAGGTCAGATGCCGCACGAGATCGGAAAAAAACATGAACGCCCCCTTGAGCACGCAGACCACCACGAGGGGCTCATCCTTGTACACGGCGTTGATTTCCTCCGCCATTTCCAGAATGCGCCGTTGAATGGCCTCTTCGTCGATCAGGGGGACAAGGTTTTTGATCGTCATGGCAACTACTCCGTTTCGATTTCCAGCAGCATGGCCGTTTCGTCGCAGTCGGGGAATTTGGGGCAATGCACGCAGTCCACCCAGACCTTCTGGGGCAGGACGTCCTTTTCCACCTCCACGAACCTCAGCGCATGGAAAAAGGGCAACTGATAGGTCAGGGCGAAAAGGCGGTGGATGTCAAGCTCGCGGGCCTCGGCGATGCAGGCTTCCACAATGAGCCGCCCGCAGCCCTGCCGCCGCGCGTCCGCAGCCACGGCCAGCGAGCGCACCTCGGCCATGTTTTCCCAGATGATGGACAGCGCCCCGCAGCCGATGACCTGCCCGTCCCGCTCCACTACGAAAAAATCGCGCAGGTGCCCGTACAGTTCCGTCAGGGAACGCGGCAGCAGGAGGCCGTCCGCGGAACTGGTCATGAGAAGGCCGTGAATGGCCCGGATGTCGCCCATGCGGGCCTTGCGCACGTTCAGGTTCATGTTTCCGTCCTCAATGGGGGTTGAAAACGCGCTTCCGGGGAACCGGAAGCGCGGAAGCTGGAACTGTTTCATGGTGAAACCGCTCTGCCGACGCAAGGGCGCCAGCCGCCGGGAAGCGGCATGCACTCAGACAAAAAACGCCTTTCTCACCCGAATGCCGACGTTGAAACGGCACGCTTCAACGTTGACCAAGTGCTACTGAAGCAGCCCGTCAAAGGCTTCGGCCAAGTCTTCCTTGCCGATCATGCCGGGGCCCGCCGCTACCAGTTTCCCGGCCGCGTCGTAGAGCAGGTTGAAGGGAATGGAGGAAATCCCGAAGAGCGGCCCCACGTCGGGCTCCGCCATATATACCGGGTAGGTAAACCCCATCCCTTCCACAAAGGATTCCAGCTTCTGGCGATCCGTGTCAAGCGAAACGCTGACGATGACCACCTTGTCGGCGGGATAGTCCTTGCGCAGATCGATGAGTTCCGGCAGTTCCTCGCGGCAGGGCGGGCACCACGTAGCGAAAAAGTTGATGAAGACGAGTTTTCCCTTGTTTTCCTTCACAATGTCGAGCACCTGCTGCGCGGCGATGGAAGGAATCGCCTTGTCCGGCTGCGCGGCGAAGGCAGGGAGGGCGAACAGGAGGCAGAGCAGAAGAGGCAGAAAAAGACGGCGCATGGCTGTTCCTTTGCGTTAGCGGTTTTTGCGGGCGGCGATGAGGCTTTTGGCGAGCCGCACGGCGTCCACGGCGTCGGAAGAGTAATGGGCCCCGATGCGTTCCGCGAACGCGGGCGTCACCACGGCCCCGCCGACCATGACGTCCACGCCGAGCCCGCGGGCCTTCACCAGCTCCACGGTATCCTGCATACGGACCATGGTCGTGGTCATGAGCGCGGAGAGGCCGATGAGGTCGGCCTTGTGCTCGGCTGCCGCCGCGACGATGGCCTCGGCCTTGACGTCCTTGCCGAGGTCCACGATCTTGAAGCCGTGGTTCCCGAGCATGAGGCTGACGATGTTCTTGCCGATGTCGTGGATGTCGCCTTCCACGGTGGCGAGCACGATGACGTGCTGCTCCTCGCTGCGGCTTTCGCGCTCAAGCAGCGGTTTCAGGCGGGCGAAGGCCGTCTGCATGGTTTCGGCGGAACGCAGGAGCTGCGGCAGGAAATAGTCGCGGCGCTCGTAGCGGTTGCCCACTTCCGTGATCGCCGGGATGAGGCGGCCCCGCACGAGCTCAAAGGGATCGGCCCCGGCTTCAAGCTCCTTTTCCACCAGCGCGATGACGTTTTCGCGGTCGCCCATGATCACGGCCTCCTCCACGGTCGTGGCGGCGGCGCGGGCAAAGGCGGCCGCCTCCGCCGCTCCTCCGCTCCCCGGCTGCCATGCGGCGTAGCCGTCCACGAAGGCCGCGGCGTCGCGGTCATGGCCGAGCAGCACGTTCCCGGCGGCGCGGGCCTCGCGCAGGCGGCCGCTGGACGGGTTGGCGATGCAGCAGGAAAGCCCCGCGCCCATCGCCATACTGAGGAAGGTCGTATTCACCAGCTCGCGGGCGGGCAGGCCGAAGGAAATGTTCGACAGACCGATGGTCGCGGGCAGGCCCTGCGCCACGCACCAGCGGATGGTTTCCAGCCCCTCGCGGGCCGCTTCCGGCTTCGAGGCCACGGCAAGGGCCAGCACGTCCACAAGGACGAGGCGGCGGGGGATGCCGAGCGCGTCGGCCTTTTCGAGCAACGATTCGATGATGGCGATGCGGTCGGCGGCCTTCACGGGCAGCTTGCGGCCCTGAATAGGCAGGAGGATGAAGGGCGCGCCCCACTGACGGCACAGGGGCCCGAGGCGCTCCATGCGGTCGGCCTCGCCGCTGATGGAGTTCACCAGCGCCGAACCGGGGCAGAACGGCAGCGCGGCGGCGATGGCCTCGGCGTTGGAAGAGTCGAGGGAGAGGGGCTCGGCATACTTGCCGGTCAGCCGCTCCACGAGCCCGGGCAGCAGCAGGGTTTCGTCAACCATCGGCGCGCCTACGTTCACGTCAAGGATCGGCGCGCCGAGGGCCACCTGTTCCGAGGCGAAGCGCAGGGCAAGGCCGTACTCCCCGGCCTGCAATTCCGCCTGCAAATCCTTTTTGCCCGTGGGGTTGATCCGTTCACCGATAATGGTAAAAGGCTGGGAGGGACTGATCCTGACCAGCCTGGTGCGGGTCGTCAGCACAAGGCCGGAAGGCGTGACGCAGGGGGCGGCGCGCCGCTCCACGGCGTCCACGGCGCGGCGCAGGGCCCGGATGTGATCCGGCGTGGTGCCGCAGCAGCCGCCCACCAGCCGTGCGCCCATGCCCACGAAGGCGGCGGTTTTTTCCGCAAAGGGCTCGGGAGGCAGGCGGAACACGGTTTTCCCGTCCACCAGTTCGGGCAGCCCCGCGTTGGGCTCGGCCAGCACGGGCACGGAGGAACAGGCGAGGAAACGCTCCATGAGCGGGGCCATTTCCTCGGGCCCGAGACCGCAATTGAGGCCGAGGGCGTCCACACCGAGATTCTGCATGGTTTCCGCGAAAATTTCCGGCGTCGTCCCGGTCAGGCTCGTGCCCTGCTCGAAGGTCATGGACACCATGACGGGCAAATCGCTCTCGGCGCGGATGGCGGCCACGGCGATGCGCACTTCTGCCAAATCGAACTGGGTTTCCACGAGGAAGAGGTCCACCCCGCCCTCGGCGAGGCCACGGGCCTGCTCGCGGAGAGCTTCGTAAAGCTCAAGCGGGTGGAGATCGCCGAGGGGCCGCACAAAGCGGCCGCAGGGCCCCATGTCACCGGCCACGAAAACGGGCCGCCCCGCGGCTTCGGCGGCGGAACGGGCGATGCGGGCCATCTCCCGGTTGAAGGGGACGGGTTCGATCCCGGCGGGAAGTTTCAGGCGCGAGCCGCCAAAGGTGCAGGTCAGGATGATGTCCGCTCCGGCGGCGAGGTAGTCGGCATGGATGCCCCTGAGCACGTCCGGGCGGTCCAGACAGAACTGTTCCGGGTGCTCCCCGGCGGGCAGCCCCCGAGCCTGAAGCATGGTCCCCATGCCCCCGTCGAGGACGAGAATACGACCGGATGCGAGTGCGCTACGAAAATCCGCCACGCGGTTCTCCTTGGTTCCTGCCTCGTGCGGCAGGTCTGAATGACTCCGTATGCGGGGCGCGGCGCGTCCGGCAAGGCCGCCGCCGTCCCTTCCCTTCGGTCCCTGTCTACTGAAAATCGTTGAAAAGGACAAACCAAAACTATAGCATTCCCTTGGAAAGCGGCTGAATGCCGACTCATCCGATATGATTTTTTTTCGTGACACCATGCGGCGTGTCGGACGCAAAGCGCCCTGCCCGGCGTCGGAACGTCCAGACGCGCCCACAAGTTTTTTATACACGGCATGGCAAAAGGACGTACAAACCTCATGAGCCGTCGCACTTCTCCCCCCAAAAACGCCGACGGCGGCCGGACAGCGCGGAAAAACGCCGCCAGCGCGATTTCCCCTCCCCCGGACGCCGCCGCTCCCCATGCGGCCGCCGAACCTGTTGTTGTGGAACCTGAAATCATCGAGCCGGAGGTGCTCCCCAAACAGCCCAAATCCCGCGTAGCCGCGAAGACCGTGGAGGTCGCCCCCGACGACGAGGCCGAAGAAGTCCTTGTGGAGGATGTCCCCGAGGACGACGTTGCGCCGCTCGATCCCGACGCCGAGCTTATTGAGCCCGAACTCGGCGACGATCTGCCCGTGCCCGCGCAGCCGCACCTGCCCTCGCTTTCCTCAAGCAAGGATTCCCTCCACCTCTACCTGCGCGAGGTGGGGCGTTTCCCCATGCTCAAGCCCGACGAGGAATTCGAGCTGGCCCGCCGCGTGCAGAAAACCGGCGACAGCGATGCGGCCTTCCGTCTGGTTTCCTCGCACCTGCGCCTCGTGGTCAAGATCGCGATGGATTTCCAGCGCCGCTGGATGCAGAACGTGCTTGATCTCATTCAGGAAGGCAACGTGGGGCTCATGCGGGCCGTCAACAAGTTCGATCCCGACAAGGGCATCAAGTTCTCGTATTACGCGGCGTTCTGGATCAGGGCCTACATCCTCAAGTTCATCATGGACAACTGGCGGATGGTCAAGATCGGCACGACGCAGGCGCAGCGCAAGCTTTTCTACAACCTGAACCGAGAACGCCAGAAGCTCATCGCGGAAGGCTTTGACCCGGACGCGGCCACGCTTGCCGAACGCCTCGGCGTGGGCGAAGAGCAGATCGTGGAGATGCAGCAGCGCCTCGACGCTTCGGACATGTCCCTCGACGCCACCGTGGGCGACGAGTCCGGCAACGCCACGCGCATGGACTTCCTCCCTGCGCTCGGGCCGGGCATCGAAGAAAAGCTGGCGGGCATGGAGATAGCGCAGCTTTTGCAGGACAAATTGCGCGACATCCTGCCCTCCCTGTCCGAAAAGGAGGCGTACATCCTCGAACACCGTCTGCTGACCGACGATCCGGTCACGCTGCGGGAAATCGGGGAACGTTACAACGTCACCCGCGAACGGGTCCGCCAGCTTGAGGCCCGCCTCCTCCAGAAGCTGAAGACGCACCTTTCAAACGACATCGAGGACTTTTCCGAGGACTGGATTTCCCATTGACGGGCGCACCCTTGGCCCGGCGGCGTTACAAGGACGGGGCTTTTCCCCGCTTTGCAGCAGGGGAAGACGTCCGGGCCACGGCGCGGGCACGCCCGTTTTCCCCAGCAGCGGGGGAGGCGCGTTCGAGACCGGGCGGAAGACGGCCACAGCGAACAGGTTTCCCCGGCGCAAAGGCGCACCTGCCCTTTCGTCCCCCGGGCTTTGCCCTATACGGGGGACGGAGAGCGGCGGCCCATCGCCTCCGGCGGCATGGGGCGTTGCTTCCCGGCGCTGGGGCGCGGGCCAAAGCCGGAAAAGGGCACGAAGCTTGGAGGATTTCCCCTCCGGCGCGGGGATGGACGGCATTCTCCGGTTGTTGTTCGCCGCCGTTTAGGATATTCGTTATCCCCTGTTATCGCGTTTCAACCCCAGAGTCATTCATGAGCTTCTGCGTTCGCCTCTTCACGCCCGCGGCCCCGCTCCCGGGCACCGTCCCGACGCCTCCGGCACCGGCCTCCCGGCGCGGCGGGCGGCTGATCCGCAATCTTCTGCGGGGGGCCGCCTGCGCCGTCCTCGCCGTACAGATGCTCACCGGCTGCGCCCGAAGCACTCCGCCGTCCCCCGTCGAATGGAACCTCTCCCCGGAAGCGCAGCGCACCTACGCCACGCTCCTCCTTGACCAGTCCGTGCGCAACGATGACCGCGAAGGCGTGCTCGAAGCCGCGAAGCTCCTGCTTACCCTCGAAGACCGCCCGCAGCCCTTCATCGACGCGGCGGCGTGGCTCATGCTCAACCGGGAGAACGCCGAAGCCCAGAAATTCCTTGAGCAGGCCGTCAAGCGCGTGCCCGGCGATCTCGGGATGCACCTCCTGCTCGCGGAAACGTGGCTGGAGCAGGGAGACAACGAGCAGGCCCTCAAGGTCTTGCAGGATTTCCGCCGCCTGCGTCCCGACTCCCAGATGGTGCAGCAGGAACTTGGCATCCTCTACGTCAAGACCGGCCATTTCAGAGAAGCGGACGAGGTTTTCCGCACCTTGCCGCAGCAACAGCGCACCTCCTTCGTGCGCTATGCCCACGCGCAGGCGCTCGTCGGGCTCAACCAGACGGACAAGGCCATCCGCCAGCTTCGTCTGGCCGTGCAGGAAAGCCCGGAATTCCTTGATGCGTGGTTCGAGCTGGCCCGCCTCCTCGAAGGCGGGAAGCAGTACAAGGAAGCCGCAGACATCTACGCGAGCCTGATTGAGCAGGACCCGGACAATCAAGAAACCTGGATACGGATGCTCGAAGGCCAGATTCAGGCGGGCAAGCCCGAAAAGGCCCTCGAATACGCGCGGACGGGCCCGGCCACCTACGGCTACAAGCTCACGGCGGCCACTCTCTTTCTGGACGCCCGGCTCTTCCGGGAGGCCGAAAGCCTGCTGGCCGATCTCAAAAACGATCCCAACGCGCCGGACGAGGTCAATTTCTATCTGGCCGCCATCGCCTACGAGTCCCACAAGGACGTGCAGGAAACCCTCGACTATCTGGAAGCCGTGCCTTCGGGCAACCGCTTCTACGACCGCGCCCTGCGCCTGCGCATTCAGCTCCTGCACGATCAGGGGCGCTATGAAGAGGCCATGCGGCTCATCAAGGAAGGGCAGGAACAGTTTCCCACGGTCCGGGATTTCCGGCTCATGGAAGTCCACCTGTACCTCCTGCAGGAACGCCTTGCCGATGCCCTCGAAGCCGCCGACGCCGCCCGGCACATCTGGTCTTCCGACGACGAAATAGCCTATCTCTACGGGAGCGTGCTGGATTATCTGGGCCGCAAACGGGACGCCTTCAAGGTCATGGAAGAAATCATCGTCCGCAATCCCGAGGACTATCAGGCCCTCAACTACGTGGGCTATGCCCTTGCCGAACAGGGGAAGGACCTTGACCGGGCCATTGCCCTGCTCACCGTGGCCCTGAAGCAGGCCCCGGATCACGCCTATATCCTTGATTCGCTGGCGTGGGCCTATTTCAGGCGCGGCGACGCGGCCGAGGCGTGGAAACTCATCCTGCGGGCCACCAGCCTCCCCGACGGCGGCGATCCCGCCATCTGGGACCATTACGGCGACATCGCCCACGCGCAAGGGCTCAGGGACGATGCCCGCAAGGGCTGGGAAAAGGCCCTCGAACTCGGCCATCCGGAACCCGAAACCATCCGCAGGAAGCTGCAATCGCCATGAACACCCGATTTTTCCATCCGCTCCGCCTCGCGCTGCTCGCCCTGCTCGTCCTGACCGTGCAGGCCTGCGCCCCGCGCGGCGCCGACCTCGTCCGCCAGGCCGCGCCCGACGCCGCCGAAACCACATGGCGGGCCTATCAGAGCTACGCCTCGGCGCGCGCCTCCGATCACGATCCCTACCGCCTGAACGCGAGCCTGCGCTACGGCTCGCCCGGCGACACCCGGCGCGTGGTCATCCTGCTCTGGAGCAACGGCACGTTGCCCATCCGTCTCGACGTCATGGCCGGGGTGGGCGCGCTCGTGGCCCGCATTCAGGAAACGCAAGACAGCTTCACCGCCTACGCGCCCCGCGAAAACAAGGCGCTCGTGCACACGGGCACGCAGCGGGTGCAGCTCAATTTCGGCAAGCCGGTCCCCTTTGCCCTGCGCGACTTCTCCTCGCTCATGCGCGGCCGCTTCCATGAGGTTTTCGGCATGGCGGAGGGGACCTCGCCCCGCCGTCTGCCCAACGGCGACATCGCCTATACGCTGACGGGCGGCCTGCTCGGAGGCACCCTTGAGCTGCGGCCCGACGGCCTGCCCGTGCACTGGTCGCAAGAAGGCGGCTGGGACATGGACATCAGCTATGACGACGGGAACCCGCCGCTGCCCTACAAATTCAGGCTGACCCATCCGGACGGCTACACCGCCATCCTGCTGGTCAAGGAGCGCCAGAAACCCGAAGGCCGTTTCAGCGACGCCCAGCTTGCGCTGGACCTTCCGGGAGGCGTGGATGTGGAACCCATCAAACAGGGGCGCTCATGATGGATATGCCAACCGCCTTGAACCGTGTTGAGGACATCCTGCGGACCGTGCATCTCGGCCTGTGGGTCCTGTGGACCGAAAGCCGCTGGCTGCTCGGGCCCGACATCGGCTACCAGCGCCGCCTGACGCTGATGCGCCGTCGCAGGGACGCCCTGCAGGACGAGGTCGCGCGCATGGCTACGCTGGCCGATCCCCGCCGCGAGCAGGCCGCCGGCGATCTTTCGCTGCTGGAGGAAGACCTGCGGCGTCTGGAAAGCGACCGGGCCGCGCACCGCGCCCGGACCCTCGCGCCGCTGCGCCAACGTTTCCGCTGGCTGGCCTGAAAAGAAGGCTTCCTCAAAAAGGTGCCTTCTCACGCCTCCTGCTCCCGGCTTCCCACGGACCGGGTAGCCGCCCGGCGTCGTTTGCCTTCCCTGCGGGAAAGCAACGGCCCCCTGCGGGGAAAAGAGGCGGCGACAATCATCCGCGGCGTGTTGACTCGCCGTCATACGGGCTTATGAAAGGACGGAAGGCCTGCGCTACGGCAAGGCCCGTCCCTAACGTTTACCTCACGAGGACAGAAACGATGGCTATCGTCTATATCGGCTCCGATCATGCGGGACTCGGGCTCAAGGCCGCGCTCGTCGAACAGCTCGCCCGGAAAGGGCATCAGGTCCATGACCTCGGCCCCGCCACTTCGGAAAGCTGCGACTACCCGGTCTACGCCAAAAAGGTGTGCGAACAGGTGCTGGCCGAAGCCAGGGACGCCGCGCCCGGCGACGTGCCGCCCGCCTTCGGCATCCTCATATGTGGAACCGGCATCGGCATGAGCATGACCGCCAACCACATCCCCGGCATCCGGGCCGCCCTCTGCGGCTGCGAATTTCAGGCGCGGGCCACGCGTATGCACAACAACGCCAACGTCCTCTGTCTGGGCGAGCGCGTCACGGGGCCGGGCGTCGCCCTCGACATCGCGTCCATCTTCCTCGACACCGACTTTGAAGGCGGCCGCCACCTGCGCCGCGTCAACCAGATCGAAGCCTGATTGTTCCGCTTCCCGGCCAAGGCGTGCCCCGTCCTTCCGCCTGTTGTGACGGAGGCGGCCAAACGCGGCTGGAAGCGCCTGTTGCACGGCCTTACCTCTCGAACCGGCCTTAAAGGAGTCCTCATGCAGTTCTACAATACCATGTCCCGGAAAAAGGAAACCTTCACGCCCGTCCGCAAGGGGCAGGTCGGCCTCTACGCCTGCGGCATCACGGCCTACGCCCTCTCCCACATCGGACACGCCCGTTCCGCCGTGGCCTTCGACATCGTGGTGCGCCTCCTGCGCTACAAGGGTTACGAAGTCACCTTCGTCCGCAACTTCACGGACGTGGACGACAAGATCATCAAGCGCGCCAACGACGAGGGCGTCAGCAGCACGGAGATCGCGGAAACCTACATCGCGGCCTACCATGAGGACATGGACCGCCTCGGGGTCATGCGCGCGGACATCGAGCCGAAAGCCACCGAGCACATTCAGGAAATGCTCAACCTGACCGAACGCCTCATCGAGGACGGCAAGGCCTACGCCACGCCCTCCGGCGACGTCTATTTCCGGGTTCGCTCCTTCCCCGGCTACGGCAAGCTCTCCGGCCGCACGCCCGACGAACTGCGCTCCGGCGCGCGCGTGACGCCCGGCGACGAAAAGGAAGACCCGCTGGACTTCGCCCTGTGGAAAAGCGCCAAGCCCGGTGAGCCCTACTGGGAAAGCCCGTGGGGACGGGGACGCCCCGGCTGGCACATCGAATGCTCGGCCATGAGCGAAAAGTACATCCCGCTTCCGCTGGATATCCACGGCGGCGGCCTCGACCTCATCTTCCCCCATCACGAGAACGAAATCGCCCAGACCGAGGCCGCGCTCGGCAAGCCGCTCGCCAACATCTGGATGCACAACGGCTTCGTGCAGGTGGATTCGGAAAAGATGTCCAAGTCGCTCGGCAACTTCAAGACCATCCGCGACATTCTGGAAACCTACCTGCCTGAAACCCTGCGCTACTTCCTCGCCGGGAAGCACTACCGCAGCCCCATCGACTTCTCGCTCGACACCATGGACGAGAGCGAGCGCAGCCAGAAGCGCGTCTACGAATGCCTGCGCGAAACCGACAAGGCCCTCGCCCGGGAAAAATGGAAGCCGGGCGCGGCTCCGGCGGAGCTGACGCAGGAACTCGAAGAGCAGGACAAGGCCTTCATGGAGGCGCTTGAGGACGACGTGAACACCGCCGCCGCCCTCGGCCACCTCTTCAACATGGTCCGCATCGCCGGGCGCGTGCTTGAAGACAAGAAGCTGCGCGCCAGCGAAGGGGGCCGCGACCTGCTCGCGCGCTTCCGCGAAGCCACCACGCGCTGGGACGCGCTCCTCGGCCTCTTCAATCAGGAACCGGAAACCTTTCTGGCCTCGCTGCGCGAAATCCGCGCGCGGCGCCGCGGCCTCGACATGAACAAGGTGGTCGAGCTCCTCCGCGAGCGGCAGGAAGCCCGCGCCGCCAAGGACTTCGCCCGTTCCGACGCCGTCCGCGACGAGCTGGCCGCGCTCGGGGTGGAGGTCCGCGACACACCCGAAGGCCCTGTATGGGATATTATCTGAAAAAACAGCATCATATCGCGGCCGGACAGACCTCCGGCCGCCTCTGGCGCGGCCTCGTGGCCCTGACTCTCGCCCTGACCCTCTTCTTTCAGGGCGTGATTCCGGCCGGGGCCGCGCTTTTCGGCAGTTTCGGCGTCAAAGACGAAAAGGAACTCGGACGCCAGTTCGACGTTCTCGTCCGTTCCCGCCTACCCCTTGTGGAAGACCCCGAAATCAAGGGATACATCCAGTCCATCGTGGACAAGCTGGTCAAGACCTTCCCGCCCCAGCCCTTCCCCTTCACCGCCAACGTGCTGCTGCACAACAGCATGAACGCCTTTGCCGTCCCTGGCGGCTACGTTTTCGTGCACACCGGGCTCATCATGCAGCTTGAGCACGAATCCGAGCTTGCGGGCGTGCTGGCCCACGAACTGGCCCACGTGACGCAGCGCCACATCGCCAGCCGCATGGAACGGGCGCAGACCGTGACCGCTGCGAGCATCGTGGGCGCGCTCGCGGCCGCCCTGCTCGGCGGCGGGCAGGGCACCGGCGCAATGATGGCCGGGAGCATGGCCGCGGGACAGGCCGCCATGCTCAACTACAGCCGCATGGACGAAACCGAGGCGGATCAGATAGGGCTGCAATACCTCACGGCGGCGGGCTACAGGCCGCAGGGCCTGCAAGGGGCCTTCGAGAAAATCCGGCGCAAGCAGTGGGCGACGGGCATCGACATCCCGGAATACCTCTCCACCCACCCGGACGTGGGCGGCCGCATCAACGAAATCCACGCCCGCATTCAGGGCCTGTCCACCGCCATGCGCAACCGCAAGGACGACGACGCCCGCTTCAACCGCGTCAAAACGCTCATCTGGGCGCGCTACGGCGAGCCCGAGCCCGCGGCCCGCTTTTTCGCGCAGCGCGCCGGGGGCAAGAAGCCGGACTGCCTCGCCTTCATGGGGCAGGGCATCCTCGCGGAACGCCGCAACCAGATCAGGGAGGCGGACGCCGCCTTTGCCAAGGCGCTGGCCTGCGCACCCAACGACGCGCTGGTCGTGCGCGAAGCCGGGCGTTTCTACTACAACAAGGGCGACGCCCGCGCCGCTCAGACGCTTCTGCGCGCGCTCACGCTCGATCCAAACGACATCATGGCCCAGTTCTTCTACGCCCGCCTGCTCGACGGCAGCGGCGACAAGCGTTCCGCGCACAAATACTACCGCGAGATACTGCGCCACCTGCCTCAAGACTCCGAAGTCCATTACTATTATGGCCGCTCCCTCGGTGAGGCCGGGCAGGTTTTCGACGCCTACCTCCACCTCGCCTACAGCGCCCTCTACCAGAACGACAAGCGCAAGACGGAAAGCTGGCTCAAGCAGGCCAGGCCCCTTGCCCACACGCCGGACGAGCAAAAACGCCTCAAGCGCTTCGAGGACATCTACGAAGAACGCCGGGCCGTCTGGAAATAGCCGCCTCCCCGCTGCTCGGGAGGCCGGAGACGGCAATGACGGGGACAGGACGGGCCCGTCAGCCGGGATAGTTGAAATCCCGCAGGTTGGCGCGGCCCCGGATGCCCAGCTTGCGGTAGATGCGTCGCAAATGAACGCGCAGCGTCGTCTCGCTGATGTTCAGACGCAGGCTGATTTCCAGATTCTTCATGCCCGTGCCCACCAGTTCGGCGACTTCCCGCTCCCGGGGCGTCAACGGCTCCAGCGGATCGGCGGGCGGCAGATTGCCCAAAAAGACCAGACGCTCATTCCTTGCCGTCGCTTTCGGATCGAGCAGCCGGATGAGCGGCTCCCGCACAAGGTAGATGCAGAAAAGGGCCGCAATGGAAAAAAGCGTCAGGAGGTGCATGAACAGGGCATGGGACCCGAGAAAACGGTTGTTGATGCTTTCGGCTACCATCCACAGCAGATAGCTGCCCGCCGAGCCGAGCAGCGTGACCAGCACAAGGGACCGTGAAACCGTGCGGAAAAGAAAATTGCTGCGCTCAAAAAAACAGTGCAGGATGTACAGCGCGAACGCCGCGCACAGGCCCGCCGCGAAATGCATGAGGTAAAAAGGCAGGGAATTGAACGGCGGCGTGGGCAGGACCGAGGTCAAAAGCGTGCCGCAGCCGAAGAGCGAGAGGCCGAGCATGGGCACAAGCAAATGATGCCCGGGAAAAAAGGCGAGGAACGCCGCCGCCAGAAAGGCTCCGGACGCCTGCCCGGACAGGCTCACAAACACATGCTGCTGCAAGGGTGGACTGGACAGTTGCCGGATGCAGATCAGAGGGCAGCCGGACGAGAAGTCGAGCAGTTGCTGCAATCCGTAGAACACGGGAAAAAGGAAGAACACCAGAAGGCCGTTGCCCGACTTGGAAAGCGCGCCCAAAAGCGACACGCGGTGCAGCAGCAGGTTGCGCAGGAAAACCCCGCGCATCCGCGTGCTGAAGAGGCGCTGGCGGCGATGCCGACTGACCCGGCGCAGGAGGTCGTCCCTCGGAGGGACGGCGAAAAAGAGCAGCGGCACCGCCAGCATGGGCAGGAGGATGCGGAGGCGTCCGAGCGTCTGTACCGGCGCTTCATCAAGCAGGAGGGCCAGCACGGCGCTTGAGCACAGCGTGAAGGCGTAGGCCAGACAGCCCCACGCCCCGGGAAGCAGCGCGATGAGCACAAACCAGACAAGCCCGAAAAGCGCCGAGGTCGTGCCCAGTATCCACGGATAGAGGGTGTGGAAGGAGGACGGCATGAACAGGGACGCCAGCCCAGCCAGGGCAATGGCCGCCCCCTGCACCAGCATCAGGGGAAACATGATATACAGGCGCTCCCCCGTCTGGGGCGACATGAGCGCCGCCTCATGGCCGGGGGCTTCCCACGCCCGGGCATTCTTTTCCATCGGGAAGGCCAGAAAAAGCCGCTCGATCAGGGGACAGAGAAGCAACAGCATGAGGATTTTGAAAAAAACGATCCCCGAAAACGTTTCCAGCCCCTCGGAGGAGCCGGGTTGACCTAAAATCCGTGTGTAGTCGCGCAGCCAAAGGGAATGCATGGAGGGCAGCCAGTCCCATCCCGCGGACAGAGCAAATCCGAGCGCTGTGGCCAGCGCCCGTATGAAGAGGGTTATCCGAAGCTTCCCGGAAGCGGACGCATCCGGAGAAAGGGCGTCCGAGGCCGGGCGTTCGGCACTCAAGGGTTCCTGTTGTTTCATTATGGCATCCATCGTTGGTATAGAGGCGTTTTGGAACGCAGGCCCCGGGACGGTTTTCCATCCTCGGCGCTCTCTTTCCCAAGTCGCCCGGACCCAACCGCCGGGCGCACGTTTTCCCCTTCACCCCGCCCCTTTTCCTATGGATGGGACGAAGCGACGCGCGCTCCCGCGCTTTCCAGGGATTCCCCCACTGAACTACGTGCGGATAGCCTGTACCACAGCACAAGAAACCGCAAAAATCAACATATAATCTATATTCAATTTTCTATTTACCAATCGGCCTTCATTCGGGTATGCAACGCCTGAAACGACGCGCCTCCCAAAGGCCTCCCCCATTTTCGCCATGCCAAAGGACTTGCCGTGAAACCCCTTCCCCCGCCCGACGCCCTTAATACGGCCTCCATGTTCGGCCCTTCCCTCCCGGAGGGGCTGCGGCTGTGCGCCAGCCGCCTGCGCCTGCGCTGGAGACTGCTGCTTCCCCTTTCGCTCTTCTTTTTTCTGGCCGGGGGCGTGGGGCTGTTCATCCATGCCAATAACCGCCCCGATCTGCCGCTGCTGGAAAAACGCTTCCGCCTGCTCATGACGTGGACGCTCCCCGAAGTGCATTGCGACGAGGTGCGTCTGTCCGGCCTGCGCCGCAAGGGGGATCAATGGCTCGCCACCTACCGCTTCCTCGTTTCGGCCACGCAGGGCTCGGAAGCGTCGCCCGCCATCCGCGCCCTGCTGAACCGCCGCTTCCCCGAATGCGGCCCCCTGCTCTTTGAAAGAGGGAAGGCCTGCACCGTCGAGGAACGGGTGCTTTTCGTTCCCGTCCCCGTGCATGGGCTGGTGCCGGAAAGCGTCCTGCGCGATCACCCCGATCTCCTGTCCCAGATGTGAGGCCGAAACCCGGCGCGCGGGCCGGGCGACCTTGGCCGCGAAAGATCAGGCCGCTCCACCGGCGGGCCGGATCGTTCTTTTCAGGAGGCCCCACGCCCTCGCACGATGCCCTGCCGCCTCCTCATCCCTGCGGGGCACACGCGGCGTTGCAACGGCGTAGCCCCACGCGCGGCTTCAGGCCAGTATGAGAGGGGCCCAGCGTTCCAGTTCGCGGCGTACCTCCTTCCATTCCGGCAAAAGCCGGTCCAGAACAGCGTAATAGCGCTTGCTGTGGTTATGCTCCCGCAAATGAGCGATTTCGTGCAGGAGGACGTAATCAAGGCAGCGGGGCGGGGCCTTGACGAGCTGCGTGTTCAACGTCAGCACGCCGTTTCCCGTACAGCTTCCCCAGCGGCGGCGCATGACCCGTACCCGCCAGACCGGTGGGACCGCGAGCCACGGGATGGAGGGACAGAGCGCGTCCATCCTCTGCGCTATGCGTCGTGCGATCTCTTCCCGATACCAGAGGAAAAGCTGGCGGCGCACCGTCTCGGCATCGGCTGAGCGCACCCGCAGGCGCAGCATCCTCTTGGCCGCATCGTCCTCCAGCACGGCCCTTTCCCCGTCCGGAAAAAACGCGTCCCCGCCCGGCAGGGCAAGCTCAAGGCGGTAGCATTCCCCCCATACCAGATGTTCTTCCCCGGCGGCGTAGGCCGGAGGCCGCACGGGGGGACGGCTTTTGACGTCGCGCAGATGGCGGGCGATCCAGTCTCCCCGCGAGGTCACGGCGGCGAAAGCCTGCATCCCTGCGGCGCGCGGCGGCAGAAGCACTTGGACCTCGCCCTCCCGGGTCACTCTGATGGCCGTGCGCCTGCGGCGGGGCGATCCGCGGCGGATGACGAACTCAATGATCTCGCCCTTCCACACCACGCGATGGACCTCAGTACGTTCTTCCCGCGCCGCCCCTGCGATAGCCGCCTGCTTCACCTCACGCTCCTTGCCCACGCCAACCGCCTAGAGCCGTATCCTCGCCTTGAGGGAATCGTAAATCGGAGGGCAGCGCAGGCCGTTCGCCACAGCCGCGGCCACATACCCCGCCAGCAGACTCCCGGGCAGGCAGGTATAGGCCCCCGACATTTCCGTCACCAGCGCGATGCCCGTCAACGGGGCGCGCACCGTGGCCGCGAAATAGGCCACCATGCCGAAAAGCACCCACGGCTGCGCGATGTCCGGCGAGAGCATCCCCGCCGGAGAAAAAACCGCCACGCCAAGCTCGGCCCACGTGCGGCCCCAGAGCGCGCCGAGGCAGAGGATGGGCATGAGCAGGCCGCCGGGTATGGCGGCGACCGTACTGTACTGCGCAAAAAGGTATTTGAGGACAAGCAGAAGCACCAGCGCCCCGATAGCCACGGGCTTCTCGCCCACAAAAATGATCAGGTTCTCGCCGCCTCCCACGAGCAGCGGCAGGAAAAGCGCGGCCAGCCCCGCGAACAGAAGCGGCGGCAGGGCCCGCCAATGATCCGGTATGAGCGTCTGCCGCGCTTCGACATCGTGAAGCCAGAGGAGCGTATGGTTGTACATCACCCCGAGCACGCCGAAGAAGAGCCCCTGTGCGGCCACAATCCAGAAATCCGCCAGCGCCGGCGTGACGAAGGAGGCGAAAGGAAGGATGCGCCCCATGCCGAAGACGCCGAAAACCATGATGTGCGCGCCGATGGCCGCAGTACAGGCGATGACGATGAGCGACGGGACGCGGGGGCAGCGCATTTCCTCGAACGCGAAAAGCACGCCCGCCACGGGTGCGCCGAAGGCCGCTGCCAGCCCGGCCACAGCACCGGCCACGACATAGGGATTCTCGGTCAGCAGGCGCTCCTCCCCGCCCGGACGCCACAGCGCATCGAAGCCCGCGCCCACAGCGCCGCCCATCTGGATGCTCGGCCCCTCGCGGCCCAACGCGAGGCCGCCGAAAAGCGCAAGCCAGCTTCCGGCAAACTTGGCCAGCAGCACCCGCCACCAGCGGAAGGTAAGGCGTCCTTTGAGCGCAAGTTCGGTCTGCGGGATGCCCGAGCCGCTGATCATGGGCTCGACGCGCACGATCCAGCGCAGGCCCCACGCGAGGGCGACCAGCACGCCGAACCAGAACGGGACCAGCCACAGCGAAACGTGCCACCCGTCCAGCCACAAGGCCGTGCGCGCCGCCACATGATCGTGGGACAGCCGCAGCAGGCCGACCACGCCTCCAGCCGCCAGCCCCGTGACCAGACCGCGCCACGCCAGAACGGGCAAGGTCGGAGAGGAGGGCGTCGGCGCATCAGGCGCGGGAAGGACGGGCATGAGCGAAACTCCTTGAGTGTTTACCAGCGCGGCCACGGGCAAAGACCCCGAAGGCCCGCAAAAGCATCATGCGAAAAAAGCCGCTCCTTTGATACTATTTATTCTGTATTGCCATCGGTATAATTATCCTTTACTCCTTCGACAAGGTAACCAAACCCCAGCCGGGCCGCGGCCCGCCCACAAGGAGACAACCATGAATTATGATCTGCTGGTCCACGTGGATTTGCCCGACGAAGCGCGCTTCGCCATGGCCCTCGGCAACATCAACAACTATCTGGCGGCACTCCCCGGCGAAAGCTGCCGCATCGTCCTGCTCGCCAACGGCGGCGCGGCTCCATTCCTCGCCAGCAAGGACAACGCCCAGACCGAAACCATCCAGAAGCTGGCCGAAGCCGGGGTTTCCTTCCGCGTCTGCGCCAACGCCATGAAGAAAGTTCCCCTCACCAAAGAGGACCTCCTGCCCTGCGCCGAAGTCGTGCCTGCGGGCGTCGTGGAAATCGTGCGCCTCCAGCGCGAGGGCTTCGCCTACATCAAACCGTAATGACGGCCTTTTCGTGGTAGAGGGAGCCCCGCGCGGGCTCCTTCCCTTTTCACGCCCTTTCCGGCTAAAGACGGTCCGGCGCAAGGAAACGCCCCGGGCCTTGCCTCCGACACTGCGGCACGTTTCCCATGCGGGCGGTCCCTCCCCGTGAGGCCGAGTGGCTGACCTTTCCCGTGCGGACGCCCCTTTTCCGCCATGTGCAGGGTGTGCCCGCTTGCCCGCGAGGGCGAGCGCATTGTGACGCTCTTTCCCGCCATGTGCAGGGCGCGCCCGGCAACAAGACGTTTCCGGCACGGGAAACGCTCCCTCTTTCCCCGCTCTTTCCCACCTCAACCCTCCGCAAACGACATGGACAACTCTTTCAAGCAGGATTGGCGTTACGCGCAGGCCAACCGTGAAGCCCTGCTGACGCTCGGCGCCTACGCACTCTATTTCGTATGGTGGTACGTCTGCGCCTACGGCCTCGGCAGCGGCGACCCCGACGACTACTCCTACATCCTCGGCCTTCCGGCGTGGTTCTTCACAAGCTGCATAGCGGGCTACCCGCTCTTGTCCGTCATCCTGTGGGTGATGGTGCGGCGCTGCTTCAAGGATATTCCGCTCGACGAGGAGGAACACCCCGCCGAGGGCACGGAAATCACCGATGAACGCCACCCGGAGGCCTTCTGATGACGCAACAGCTCAATACGCTCGTTCCGGTGGCGATCTATCTGGGCTTGTCCTTCCTTGCCGCGCTGTGGGCCCGCAACCAGTCCCACCGCGGCACGGACTCCGGCGGCTTCATCGAGGAATATTTCATCGGCAGCCGTTCCATGGGCGGCTTCGTGCTCGCCATGTCCATCATCGCCAGCTATACCAGCGCGAGCAGCTTTGTGGGCGGCCCGGGCGTGGCCTACAAGCTCGGGCTGAGCTGGGTGCTGCTGGCCATGATTCAGGTGCCCACCACCTTCCTCACCCTCGGCGTGCTCGGCAAGCGTTTCGCCATCATGGCCCGCAAAACCCGGGCCGTGACCCTGACCGACTTTTTGCGCGCTCGCTACCGCAGCGACGCCGTGGTCATCCTCTGTTCCGTCGCCCTGCTCGTCTTCTTCATGGCGGCCATGCTCGCGCAGTTCATCGGCGGGGCGCGCCTTTTTCAGGCCGTGACCGGCTATCCCTACACCGTCGGGCTGGCGCTCTTCGGCTTTACGGTCATCCTGTACACGGCGGTGGGCGGCTTCCGGGCCGTGGTGCTCACGGACGCCATACAGGGCATGGTCATGGTCTTCGCCTCGGTGGTGGTGCTCGTGGCGGTGGTGAACGCGGGCGGCGGCATGGAACGCTGCGTCGCCTCGCTCAAGGCCATCGATCCGGGGCTCATCACGCCCACCGGCCCCGGCGACGCCGTGCCGCAGCCGATGATCCTTTCCTTCTGGGTGCTCGTGGGGCTCGGCGTCCTCGGGCTGCCGCAAACGTCGCAGAAGTGCATGGGCTACAAGGACTCGCGCTCCATGCACGACGCCATGATCATGGGCACGTTGATCATCGGCTTTCTGCTTTTGTGCGTGCATCTGGCCGGGACGCTCGGCCGGGCGGTCATCCCCGATCTGCCCGCCGGGGACCTCGCCATGCCCACGCTGATCATGAAGCTGCTCTCGCCCTTCTGGGCGGGCGTCTTCATCGCCGGGCCGCTCGCGGCGATCATGTCCACGGTGGATTCCATGCTCCTCCTGGCTTCGGCGGCCATCATCAAGGACCTGTACATCCATTACCGCCTCAAGGACGACGCCTCCCGCCTGACGCCCTCCCGCCTGCGTTCCCTGAGCCTCTGGTGCACCGGGGGCATCGGACTGGTCGTCTTCTTCGCGGCCATCGAGCCGCCGGACCTGCTCGTGTGGATCAACCTCTTCGCCTTCGGCGGCCTTGAAGCCGTCTTTCTGTGGCCCATCATCCTCGGCCTGTACTGGAAGGGGGCCAACGCCTCCGGCGCGGTGGCCTCCATCACGGCGGGCGTGGCCTGCTTCTTCGCCCTGAGTCTTCTGAAACCCGCGATGGGCGGCATCCACGCCATCGTCCCAACGGCACTCGTCGCCCTCGCCGCTTTCATCGTCGGGGCGAAGCTCGGAAGCCCGGCTTCGCCGGAAGTCATCCGCCTCTTCTGGGGAGGAAAAGAACGGCCGTAAAACCGCCGCCCGTCCTCTCAAGGCACGGGCGACGGCTGCGGAAAAGGTGACCGCTTGTTTTTTCGCGAAAACGCGCTGCCGCCGCGCACCTTCTCCACCAGCCGAAAGCCTTTGAAGAGAAAGGGAGCTGCGTCGGCCATTTTGAGGAGAGGGGAGGGAAACGCAGGGGGGGCTTCCCCTTGCAGAGCCGTTTCATTTTGAAAGGGCTCTGGCACACGCAGGTGTGGCCCGCCACAATATGGCGTGGATTCTGCCAAAAAACGACGTTTTGGGGCAGAATGCCACCTTTGGCTTTTGTAAAAAGTCAACGTTCATCTGCTCGAGAAACGTTTCCCTTCCCTCATCTCTATACAGTCTCAATAATCCTTCTTCCAGTTCAAGCCGATTTCCGAACCCTGCGGAGTGGAAACGCCTTCGAGGTTGAGGCGAGGCGAAAGCTCGATTTCCACGCGCACGCCGCTGGCGTCTCCGGTCATGCCCTGCTCAAGCCCCACATAGACGTTGTCCATGACGTACTTGCCCACTTCAAGGGAGGGAATGGCATCTTCTCCTGTGCCGGGCCCGTTGTCCTGTCCCGGAGCCTGGAGCAGCCCCACGTTGTTGTGCGACTGACGGCGCGGCCCGTCCATGCTGCCGAAACGCAGCACGTCCACGCCGAGCGTATCGCGTACTTCGCCGAGGATGCCGAAGCCCTCCGAACCGAAGCCGGAAAGAGTCGCCAGCTCCGCAGCCAGTTGCAAGGCTTCCAGACGGCCAAGGCTGGAGGCGCTCTTCCCGAAAAGGACCTGTGCGACCACTTCGTCCTGCGGCAAGGGCGGCTCGCTGGTCAGGGTGAGGGAAGGCGAGGACGCCGTCCCCGAAATGATGGCCTCGGCGGTGATGTTGGAGGCGTTGTAGGCGACGAGGATGTTGAGCAGGGGATCGGGCGGCGTGGCCCCGCTGAACTCAACCACGCCCCGGCTGAGGGTGAACTCCTTCCCGAGCAGGCCGAACTGCCCCCGGATCGAGCTGATGTTGCCCGTGATGGCGGGATCGGACGCCGCCCCCTGCACGTGCAGATCGCCTTTCCATTCGCTTTCCAGCCCCTTGCCGCGCACGAAGAAACGATTGGGGATTTCCACCGTCACGTCAAGCGTCGGCCCGGCCCCGGAGGAAGCCTTCTCCGTCTCCTCGTCCTGCCCGGCGTCGACCACATGCAGGAGCGGAATGCTCGTGCCGAAGGAGCGCACGATCTGGTATTGCCCCTGATTCACGGTCAGCGCCGCGCGGACGGCGGGGGACGTCAGCGGCCCGGTAATGTCCGCCGTGCCGGAAAGGATGATGGACAGATCATTGCGGTGCAGCGGCGAAAGGTCCTTGATCGAGCCGTGCACGGCCAAGGGGAAGCCGGCGGCCATCTGACCGATGGTCCCGTTGAGGCTCACCGCCCCGCCCTGCCCGTCTCCGGCGGAAAGGTTCAGACGGGAAAGCCCTTCGGATTGCAGCGAAGCACTGGCGTTGATGTCCGAAAGCTCCAGCCCGGCCAGCACGTCCTCAAAGGAGGCGCCCTGCACCCGGATGGACGCTGACAGCCGGGGCGCGGTCAAGGTGCCGGAAAGCGTCGCGTCGAGATACCCCTGACCCTCAAGAGAGGAATTGGCCAGCGGCACAAAACGCCACAGCGAGGCGAGGGAACCTTCCCAGAACACATGGCCGCTGAGAGGTTTCGTCATGGCGGGCGAAGGCACGCCGGAAGCGGAAAAGGCCAGCGGCAGGGAGACGGTGGCCGTCGCGGGCGAGGTGTCTGTACCGTCGGTTTTCACATTGAGGACAAGGATCGAGGAAGGTTGCAGCGTGCCCTCGATCCGCACCGAGGCCGGAGGAAACTGGCTGTCCGGGAAAGCGATGCCGGACAGGGAAACCTCAAGCGCCCCCTGCGGGCGGGCAGGGGTGCCGGACAGATCGACGGAAGCGTCGAGCACACCGTCCGGCACGGGCGAATCCGTGAACAATCGGGCTGTGCCGATGGGCACGTCGCGCACCTGGGCGCTCAAGGACAGGGCCCGTCCGTCGAGACGCGCCCGCGCCGTCAATGACCCTTTGGGCAGGATCGACAGGTCAAGGCCGTCCACGGCCAGCCCCTTGGCAAAGCCGATTTCCACGGGCTGGTTGAGTCGAAGGCCGACGCGCGTACGCTTGCGCCTTTCCGTAAACTCAAGGCGCTGCACCCGCGCCGTACCGCCGGGAATATCCAGTGTGGCCAGCACGTCGGCGGCGGTCCTGCCTTCCAGCTTCAGCGACGCCCGTAACGCACTGAGCGGACCGGAAATGTCGGCCTTGCCGCTTTTCCAGAAGAAGTCCGAAGCCGATCCCCGGCCAAGCGACGCGGCCAGCCGCACGTTGGGGGAGCCGAAGACGTCGCTGACGTTGAGCCTGCCCTTGAAGTCGTTCAAAGAAAGGACGCGGGGGCCCACGCTCAGCGAGGCGAAGGACCAGTCCGCCGCAACGCCCTGCGAGGTCCCCGGCGAAAGGCTCACGTTGATCGCGGCGGGGCTGCCGCTGATGGGAACGCCCGTCAGCGAGGAAAGCGCGGCCCAATCGGTGATGTTCAGACGGAAGCCCCCTTCAAGCCGCCGCTCGGCAAAGGCGGCGTCGAGAGAACCGGACAGCGCCATGCCGGGCGCGTCCAGCCGCGTATCCTTGAGCTGAAGCCGCCCCTCGGCAAAACGCCATCCCGAATCGAAACGCAAAGGCGCGCCCGAGGCCAGCGTCTTGATGCTCCCGTCGCGCAGGGTGGCTGCGACGCGCAGCGTGCCCGCGCCGCCGTGCGCCCCCACGGAGGGCGTTGAAAGGTGCACCCGCAGGCCCTCCAAGGTGGCGCTTTCCACGCCGAGCGCGGGGCTTGTCAGGGTCACGTCCACGCCCGGCGAGGCCAAGGGGCCTGAAAGCCGGGCCTGCAACGCGGCCTGACCGGAGAGGGCCGCATCAAGGCCGGAAAGAGAGGAGAGGGCCACGTCCAGCGCGGCTTTCACGGCCTTCTCGGGCGACAGCGAGGCGGAAGCCGTGGCCTTGAGCTTTCCGGCGTCAAGCGCGACGTCGCTGAGGGTCAGCGCACCCGTGGCCGGGGCCAACGAAAAGGAAAGGCCGAGCGAGGCTTTTTGCCCCACGGTGTCTTGAAGCTGCGCCATCCCCCAGCGCATGTCGGCCACGTTCAGGCGCAGGGCCCCGGCAAAGGGCGCGTCCCGATCCTCGCGCCGCAAGGTCGCCCGGGCTTCGGCCTTCCCCGCGATGTCGCGCAGGGGGGAAGCGGCCAACGCCGCCGAGAGAAGCGGGAAACGCGCCAGAGCCCGCAGGGAGGGCGCGTCAAGGGCGGCTTCGGCGGCCAGCGCGCCGCTCGCGGCGTCCACGGAAGCCTCGCCGTTCAGCGCGAGCCATTCCGAGCGCAATTCGGCCTTGCGCACTTCCAGACGGTCGCCCTGACGCAGGGCTTCCACATGGGCTGACAGGTCCGCCCCGCGCGCCGTCGGGGTATCGGCCCCCCCCTCGGAAGGGGGAAGTGAAGCGTCCATAAGCGGCCCCGTCAGCCGGAAAGCCCCGTCCGCGGTCAGAGCCGCGTCCGCGAAAAGGGATTGCGCCGCCAGCTTCCACGCGGCATGGATATCCACGGTTTCGTCGGGCCGGGCGGGATCAGGCGCAAGCCCGGAAACCACGCCGTCAAGCGTCAGTTCCGGCGCGTCCAGCTTTCCGGCCAGATGTGCGGCCAGCGTCGCCTCTTTCAGCGGCAGGGTTTCGCGCGGGGCCACGTCGTCCCCGGCCAGCGCGAACACGAGCCGCAGCAGCGCCGCCGGATCGCCGAGCGACAACGCCGCGTCGCCGCCCACGTTTTCATCGTCGTAAAAAAGCCCTTTCCCGTGCACGGACGCCCCCGGCGCTTCCACCTCAAGGGCGGGCACGCCCAGACGCGAGCCGGTCAGGGTCACCAGCGCGCGCACCCGGCCCGTCCCGTTGCCGGGTTTGGCGGTCGGCTCGTTCCCATCGTGGCCCGAGTCGGCATCCGGCTTCTGGCTCTGCTCAGAACCCGGCACGGTGACCCGCATGTCCAGACCCGCCGCCACATCCGGCCTGGCCTCTTCTTCAGCCGAAACAACGGCGGAAGGCAGCCATTTCCCCTCATTGCCCAAATACAGATGGCCGTCCGCCTCCAGAAGCGTGCGCAGGGGTTCCCCGGGTACGGCGGGCCGGAAGACGATCACGTTGACGTCGCTGCGAAAATCGGTCAGCGGGCCGCCGCCCTCCAGCGTGAGGGTCAGGGGCACGCCCGCCACGGCCTGCCCGAGGCGCAGGCGATCCACGGACAGCTTGTCCACGGTCACGAGCCTGAGCGCCCCCGCGATGTCCGACGCCAGCGGCTTCAGGGCTTCCGGCTTCAGCATGGCCAAGGGATCGGAAGGCTCGGGACGCGGAGATTCGGCCAGATGGGGGAGGCGCGAGAGGTCGGCTTCGCGCACGCTCACTTCCCGGATTTTCAGCCGCCCGTGCAGCAGGGCGTCCACGCCGATGCGCAGGGAAGCCTCCGGCACCTCCAGCCATGTCCCGTCCTTGTCGGCAAGGCGCAGGTCGCGCAGGCGCATGGAAAAGGGGATGTTCCCTTCCAGCGATCCGATGCTCGCCTCAATGCCCACATCCTTGAGCGCGACCACGGCCTTGTCCGCGACCCAGCGCCCTCCGTGCTGGCTGTGCAGAAAGAGGAACGCGCCCCCGACGGCCAGCGCGATCAGGAGCACGAGGCCGAGCGCCCCCCAGCCGAGGATGCGCCCCGCGCGGCGGAAAAAGGAAGAGAGGGTCATCAGAACGCCTGCCCGATGCTGAGGTATATCTGAAAAGCCTTGTTGTTGTCCCTGTCCTGCAAGGGGGTGGCCACATCCAGCCGGATGGGGCCGATGAGCGTATAATAGCGGAAGCCGAGCCCCACGCCCCACGCGAGGTCACGCCCCCAGTCCGGCGTGGACGACTCGTAGACCATACCGCCGTCGACAAAGGGCACGATGCCGAAGGATTCCGTGATCTTGAAGCGGGCTTCAAAGCTCACGTCCGTAAAGGAGAGGCCGCCGAGGGGATCGCCGTTTTTATCGTGTGGCCCGAGGGACTGGTATTTGTAGCCGCGCACGGAGCCGCCGCCCCCGGTGTAGAAGCGCAGGGAGGCGGGGATGTCCTCCACGCTTTCCCCGGAAAGGGTCCCGAGCCCGAGCCGGCCCGCCAGCACCAGACGCGACCAGTCGAAAGGCGAATAGTAGCCGCTGGCGTCAAGGCGGCTGCGTACGGTGGTCAGGGGGCCCATGTAGGTCCCGGTGTAGGGCGTCACTTCGAGATTGACGCGCGTCCCCATGGTAGGGTTGAGGAGATCGTTGGTGGTGTCGCGGCGCACGGCCAGCGGAATCCCCACAAGGCTGTAGGTGCGGCTGCCGTTCAAATTGTCGTCGAGCCGCCCCGCCTCCACGGAAACGCGGGCGCTGGCCCACCAGTTGCGCCAGTTTTTGCGGAAACGCCGCTCAAGGCCGCCGGAGAAGGATACGGCGGTCTGATCATAGGCGTCGGTGGTTTCGTTGATGGCCCACGCTTCGCCCACAAGCGCCTGATCCCGGATGCCGAAAGCGGGCTTGCGGAAAGACACGTTCAGCGATTGCGAATCCTCGGAAATGGGGGCGGTGACGCGCAGTTGTTCCCCGCCTCCCCAGAGATTGCGGTTTTCCCACGCGCCGCGCACGCCGAAGCCGGTATCCGTGGAATAAAGCAGGCCGCCGCTGACGGTGCGCGGGGGCGCGTCCCGCACGGTGAGACTGACGGGCGTCATGCCGTCCTTCGTCACCCAGATCGGGCCCTGCGGCGCGGGGCCGGACACGGCGGCATTGATGGGCCGCGACTCCTTTTCCTCCACTTCCAGCGGCTTGGCGCTGTCGGGCAAGGGCACGCGGGCGGGCTTGATGTCGATGGCGCTGAAAAGGCCGGTTTCCTGCAAGGTGGTGCGGTACTGCTTGAGGAGTTCGTCATCCCAGTATTGCCCGTTGATCCACGGGGAGAGCATGTCGAGGTAGTCCTCGTTGACGCTGGGGACGCCGGGCTTTTCCTTGCCGTCTTCGGCGAGCACGCCCTTTTCCTGCACGCGAACCGATCCCATGCGCAGCAGCGGGCCCGTCTTGATGGTCACCTCGGCCTCAAGCGTATGCGTGGAGCGGTCGATGACGTAACGGGCCTTGCCTTCCTCGGCAAGAGGGTAGCCTTGCCGATGCATGGTTTTGACGACGGAAGCCACAGACTGCAAAACGGCTTGCGCCTCGGCGGGAGCGCCGTCGGAAAGGCCGAAGGAAGCCAGGGTTTCCGGGGCGTTTTCCATGAAATCGGTTCCCATGCCCGGGCCGAGGGAAGCCTCCGCTTCCGGCATCGCTGAAGGTTCCGGGCGCTCGTACCGCAAGGAGGTGCGGCCCACCACGTACCGTTCGCCCGGCACAAGCGTGAGCGTTACCGCCACCGGACGGGCGTCCCAGTCGATGCGGCGGCGGACCCTGCCGTCGTAATACCCTTGCGAATGCAGTATTTTGCGCGCCGTTTCCACGTCTTCGAGCACACGGCGCTCCAACCCCACCCGGCTGTCCGGGGGCTGATCGCGCAGCCAGACAAGCTGGCTGTTTTCCCGCATTTCCGCCGTCAGGCCGGTGTTCGGGGGATTGCTGTCGATGCGCACGTCATACCGCACGGCGCTGGCAGAAGCGGTCGATACGGCGTCCGCGGGCTTGACCCCTTCGGGATGCGGTACGTCCCCCTTGACACCCGGCCCTCCGAGACAGCCCGGAAGCAGCAGGCACAGCAAGGCCAACAGGAGGTGGGCGTACAAGGCCTTTCCTCTGGGACGCGACGGCTTCGGCACACGCCGGAAAAATAGGACGGGAGCAAGCATAGGCGCATAATGAAGGGGGCCGCCAGTAACGTCAAGATGATAATCCATAGGAAACGTTCCGTTCTTCCCTGCGCCTCCCTGCCGGGACCGGTACGGACGTTCCCCCCAAAGGCCACGCTTTTCCGAATGTGACCGGTACAGGGTCGGCAAGCGTCAAAGGGCGGCCAGGCGCCTCCCTCCGGGCCGTTTGACGACGGTGCGGGCGGTACTAAGAGGAGGTACGGCGCAGGACGAGGAGGCCCTTTGTACCGTGTTGTCCGCCATAAGGAACCATGAAGCACAAGAAGAGCGTCGCCACTGTGGATATTCTCAGAGTTCTGGAGGTCAAGCCGCCGTTCTCGCGGCTTGACCTTGCGCGCGGGTACCCGAAAGGAGGAACAGGAGGAGAAAAACAGACTGCGCCCAGCGCAGGCGGTACGCTCCCTCATCTCGCTCATCTGCCCCCAAGCGCCGCGCTCCGCCCGCATTGGGCCACCGCAAGGCTGGCCTTGCCTCGGGAAGGAGAGGGCCACCGTTTCCTGCCTTCAGGGGGACGATAGCGCACGGACAAGGCTTTTCGCCGCTTCTCCCGGAGGCCCCTGTCATCCCGCCTCCTTCCGGGTTCACCTCTTTTCCCGCCTCCCACGAGGGACAACGAACACGCCTTGATGAGCGGGAAGGAACCTGCCGCCTCGCACCGAGGGCAGGTTCTCACTATCCTCAGCGACTTTTTCCAGCAGGCTTTTCCCCCTCGCATGGACGGCAGCTTCCGTGACCCCGGCGCGTTTTTTGTAACTCAGTTTTTCCCCGCACGGACGGCAGAGCAAACTACAGAACGCAACGCCGATTTTCTGATGGAGTTTTTCCCCCGCACGGACGGCAGAACAAAAGAGCAACGAGGACATCCGACGTTTGCGCTTTCCGGCTGTGCAGAGGTGAAAGAGGCCAGGAACGGGATTATTTTTCTCTTGCCATTTCGAGCGCTTCGGAAAAGAGCCTTTCGTTTTGCATACTTTTCCTTCTCATTTCTAAGCAAATCGGCTGTTTACAGAAGGCTCATAAAGGCTTAGACCCCCTACAGTAGAAAAGCGCCGCTTCCGTCCGGGAGCGCACCCGTCCCGAGGAGCGGCGGGCGCGTGGCGCATCACCTATTTGTTTCTTGAGGGGGAACAATGGACCAACTGACCAAAATCGTTTCCGACATCAACGGCTTTTTGTGGGGGATGTACTGCCTCATCCCGCTGCTGTGCGGCGTGGGCATCTACTTTACCCTCAAACTGGATTTCATTCAGGTCCGCCGCTTCGGGCTGGCGGTCAAGTCCACCTTCGGGCAGCTCACCCTGCACGGTGAGCGCGCGGGCAAGCACGGCATGAGCTCGTTCCAGTCGCTGGCTACGGCCATCGCCGCGCAGGTCGGTACAGGGAATCTCGCCGGAGCAGCCACGGCCATTGCCGCGGGCGGGCCGGGGGCCATCTTCTGGATGTGGATCGCGGCCTTCTTCGGCATGGCTACCATCTTCGCCGAAGCCGTTCTCGCCCAGACCTACAAGACCCGCGACGACGCCGGCCACGTCACCGGCGGCCCGGCCTACTACATCTCCAAGGGCCTCGGCAGCCGCAAGCTGGCGGTCTTTTTCTCCGTCTCCCTGATCATCGCCCTCGGCTTCATCGGCAACATGGTTCAGTCGAATTCCATTGCCGACGCCTTCCAGAAGGCTTTCTCCCTGCCGCCGCTCTTCATCGGCGTGCTTATGGCCGGGCTGGCCGCCTTTGTCTTCTTCGGGGGCATGGGCCGCATCGCCGCCTTTACTGAAAAGGTCGTGCCCATCATGGCCGGGCTTTACCTGCTCGGCGGCCTCGTCGTGCTCGTCACCAACGCGGATCAGCTCATTCCCGCCTTCAAGATGATCATCGTGGGGGCCTTTGATCCTGCCGCCGCCACGGGCGGGCTCATCGGCGCGAGCGTCAAGGAAGCCATGCGCTACGGCGTGGCCCGCGGGCTCTTCTCCAACGAGGCGGGCATGGGCTCCACCCCGCACGCCCACGCCGTCGCCAACGTGAAGTATCCGGCGCAGCAGGGTTTCGTGGCCATCATGGGCGTCTTCGTGGATACCTTCGTCGTGCTCAACATGACCGCCTTCGTCATCTTCGTGACGGGCGCCCTTGACGGCAGCACCACCGGCATCGCCCTGACCCAGAAGGCTTTTGAAACCGGACTCGGCTCCTTCGGGCTCAGCTTCGTGGCCATCTGCCTCTTCTTCTTCGCCTTCTCCACCATCATCGGCTGGTACTTCTTCGGCGAACAGAACATCAAATATCTCTTCGGCACCAAGGGGACCACACCCTACCGGCTCATCGTCATGGCCTTCATCGTGCTCGGTTCGGTCCTGCAGGTGAATCTGGTCTGGGAACTGGCGGACATGTTCAACGGCCTCATGGTCCTGCCCAACCTTATCGCCCTCATCGGCCTTTCCAAGGTCGTGAGCATGGCCCTCAAGGACTACGACGCCAACAACCCGCGCCCATAGCCCTCTCTGGCCTCACGCCTTTGAAAGCCCGCCGGACCTCCCGGCGGGCTTTTCTCGTCCCTTTCCCCCTGCCCCGCCTTTTGAGAGTTTCCGCCTGCGTCCCTTATAATCATTGAAGGGCAAGGGCTTCTCGCGCAGAGTGGTTCCAGTTCACGAGACGACACCCATCAGCGAGGATGAAAAACATGACACAGGTCGACGCCAAGCAGGATCGTGTGAACACCGTCATCGATGTTCTCAATAAGGCCCGGAGCATGGAATTGTATGCGGTGCATCAGTACATGAATCAGCACTACACGCTCGATGATCTGGACTACGGCGAGTTCGCCAGCAAGATCAAACTGATATCCATCGACGAAATGCGCCATGCGGAAGAATTCGCGGAACGCATCAAGGAATTGGGCGGAGAACCGTGTCACGAGCTTTCCGCCAAGGTGGTCAAGGGCCAGAAGGTGACGGATGTCTTCCCCTTCAATCAGGACGTCGAAGAGGACACCATCGAAACCTACAACAAATTTCTGAAAACCTGCCGTGAAAACGGCGACAACGTGAGCGCGCGCCTTTTTGAGAAAATCCTCGACGAGGAACAGGTACACACCAACTATTTCTCCGATACGGCCGCGCACATCGAAACCCTCGGCCAGACCTATCTCTCCAAGATCGCGGGAAGCCCCTCGCCGGAAATCCCCAGCCACGGTTTCGTCAACGCCGAATAAGCCCTCTCCCGGAAGCGTCTTCACCCCCTCCGAGGGCGCTTCCTCCCATACCCCTCAAAAGGCCCGCGCCGGTTGCTCCTCCTCGGCGCGGGCCGCCTTTTTGAGCCTTTTTTCCTCCTCACGTTTCCAACCTTCCCTTTCCGCTCCCCGAAGTCCCCTTGGAAACCAAAGCCCCGAATCGCCCTCTCGCCGTTCGGCGGGCTTTTCACGTGGGGCAAGTCGGGCCTAGGCCTTGTCCGCCCTTTCCGGCTTCAACGAAACGTCCCTTCCGCCGTCCAGAGCAGGACCGCGCGGCAATGGAGCACGGCGTACCCTGCTCTATCCGGCTGCTTCGAGAAATACCCTGCGATGCGGTAATCAAGCACGAAGTACCGTGTTCTATCCCGCCGGAGACGGGAGCCCCAGCCTACAGCCCGCACAGAAGGCAAGAGAGAGAGAGAGAGAGAGAGAGAGAGAGAGAGAGAGAGAGAGAACCTTCAAGAAAACGCCGGGAAAGAGGCACGAAAGCGCCGGACAGGGGATTACGAGCGCCAGCGGCGAAACGTCTTGTAATCCAAAGCGAATTTGCGCATCCGCAACCCCATCACGCGCTCGCTGATCCCAAGGGCCTGCGCCGCCTTGCCCATATTGCCCCGGCATTCCCGCAGCGCCTGTGTAATAAGCTGGCGCTCCACCCGCTCCAGAGCTTCGGGCAGGGTACCGTGCAGGGAAGACAGCGGACAGGACGCCTGCATGGACGGCGGCAGGAGGCTGGGCCGGATGAGCCCGTCCGTAGTCAGGATAACCGCCCGCTCGATGACGTTTTCCAGTTCCCGGATGTTGCCGGGCCACGGATGGGCCAAGAGAAGCGCCTCGGCCTCGGGCGTGACCCGCAGCCCGCGCTTGCCGATGGTATGGCCGTATTTTTCCAGAAAGTGCTCAATGAGCGGGTGGACGTCTTCCGGGCGCTCGCGCAGGGGCGGCATGGAGACGGGGAAGACGTTGAGGCGGTAGAAAAGGTCTTGGCGGAAAAGCCCGTCCCGCACCATCTGCTCAAGATTACGGCTTGTGGCCGCCACGACGCGCACGTCCACCTTGCGCGTCTCCAGCCCACCGAGCCGCTCGAATTCGTGCTCCTGCAGGACGCGCAAAAGCTTCACCTGCGTGGAGAGGGACAATTCCCCGATTTCATCAAGAAACAGGGTACCCCCGTCCGCAGCCTCGAAACGTCCCTTGCGCGGGCCCGCCGCGCCGGTAAAGGCTCCCTTCTCGTGGCCGAAAAGCTCGCTTTCGATCAGGCCCTCGGGGAGGGCGGCGCAGTTGACCTTGACGAAAGGATGCCCCGCCCGGGGGCTGCCCGCGTGGATGGTGTTCGCGGCCAGTTCCTTGCCCGTGCCGCTTTCGCCCAGCAGGAGGACCGTGGCGCTCGTGGGGGCCACCTGCGCAAGCTGGGTGAGCACGGCCCGCAGGCCCGGCGACGTGCCCACAAACATGCCCGGCCGGGTCTGCTCAAGCAGGACGTCGAGGAGCCTGCGGTTTTCTTCAAGCATCCGGTGGTGCTCCTGCCGGTTCCTGACGGCCTTGGCCACGAGCGAGGCGAGCACCGTGAGCAGGCGCATGTCCTCCTCAAGCGCCTCCGATTCCGCAAAAAGGCGATCCGCCGACAGGGCCCCGATGACCCGGCCCTCCATCTTGATGGGGACGCAGACGAAGGAGACGGCCTCCTTGCGGCCCCGGCTCCCGGTCCGGTTGAGGAAAAGCGGCTCCACGAGCACGTTGGGGATGACCAGCGGCTTGCCGCTCTCAACGACCTTGCCCGTGATCCCTTCCCCGAGCTTGTAACGCCCGCGGCTCTGCGCCTCCGGCGACATGCCGTAGGCCGCTTCGATGGCGATTTCGCCGTGCCGCTCGTCAAGGAGCGTGATCACGCCGCGCATCATCCCCGTGTGCTCGGCCATGACCTCAAGCACGGTCTCCAGATTGTCGGAGAGATCGGAAGCGCTGTCGAGAATCTGCAAGACCTCGAACAGAAGGCGCAGCTCCTTGACTTCATTGCGTACCTGCACGGCTGGCTCCTTTCAGTAAAAAACACGCGGTCTTATCCGAAGGCGGCCAGAAACCAGCGCGCCTCTCCCCGTCCCGCGTCTTCCCGATGAAGAAGATTTTCGATGAGATGAAGTTCCCCTTCTTCATTCCTTTGGGTTATCTCAATGCCTTATTTGCCCATATGAGAAACTCCACCAAATTAAAAACGTGTATGGTTTTAACGGACTGTTCGGCGGCAGCTTTTTTAAGCCATGCCAGCGCCCCGCTTTTATAACCATTCCCATCCACAAGGAGGATGATTTCCCGTTCAGGCATGGCCTCTATGCAATTGAGATAAAGATAAGGGAATTTTTCATCCACGCTTCCCTGAGACTGTTGCCATTTGCATTCGATGCGTATGGCGAAACCAAGACGGCGCGAAACCGCCAGAAACTCCGTAACGCCATCATGTCCGTAAATGGAACGATACGGAACCCGGCGGACCAGCAAGTCTTCGCCCAATTGATGCCCATAACGGGCATATTCTTTAAAGCAGACATCCTTAAATCCGTGTGAGACAAAGGTTTGGCGTACCTGCTGTTCAAGGATGCTTCCCTGACGATTAGCCAAAGAACCGCCTTGCCGAGTCATAGAAACACCGCCAGAAGTTCGCGCACCTCATCACGCTGTGCGCCGTTACAACTGATGAAACGTCGGACAGAAAAAGACTCTATGCGCGCCGAGGCGTAGAGGTCCCGCGTCAACGGCACGTCATGGTTGCTGAGCACCACGGGCACGCCGCGCCGTACGGCGGCCTCGGCCTCCTGCGCCAACTCCCGCTGTTCGGCCATGCCGAAGCCTCCCCCCATGTACGTAGTGAAATTGGCCGTGCTTGAGGCGGGGACATAGGGCGGATCGCCGTAGACCACATCTCCGGGGCGCAGCAGGGAAAAAGTCCGGCGGAAATCCTGCACCGCGAAGGTAACGTCACAGTCCCGCATCTTGCGCACAAAGGCCGTCAATTCGGCGGCAGGGAAATACGGGGCCTTATAGCGCCCGAAAGGGACGTTGTAGACGCCCCGGGCGTTATAGCGCACGAGGCCGTTGTAGGCGTGACGGTTGAGGTAAAGGAAGAGAACGGCGCGTTCTTCCGCGTCCGTCGAGGCGTTGAAGGCCGCCCGCAGGCGGAGGAAAGCCTCCCGCGTGTTGTTTTCCGGCGTGAACAGCGCCCGGGCCCGCTTGATGAAGCGTTCGCCCTCACGCCGCAAGGTTTCGTAGAGCCCGATGAGATCGGGGTTGAGATCGCAGAGCAGGTAGGCGGGGTAGGCGGCGTTGAGGAAGACCGCTCCGGACCCTACGAAAGGTTCCACAAGACGGCTTCCGGCGGGCAGGCTCGGCAAGAGCCGATCCAGCAGACGGTACTTGCCGCCCGCCCATTTCAAAAAGGGCCTCGTCAAGGACATACAAGCCTCATAAGAATATCGTTTCAAAGAAAAGCAACCAAGGACAGGCACATCAGGGCCGGGACTTCCGCCTCCCTGTCCCCGCTTCCACAAGAAAGGGGCGAAGTTTCCATTGTGGGGCCTCCCATACGACATGGCCGGACAGGGGCGGACGCAACGGCTTTGCTGCGAATGCCTCGTCCTTGCCAGACATGGGGACCGCACGAGAGCCCATGCTCCCGCCCGCATTCGGAGCGAGCCCCGTCCCCGCAAGCCCGGCGCCTGTGGACGTATCCCCGGAGCCACCCGGCATTTTCCAAAGCCCGGGACGGAAAACACAGAAAGAAGTACTGTTTATGGGGAGTTCACGCAAGCCCCGCCATCAAGGGGCCAGCCGGGAATCCCGGCGGGGAATCAGCTTGCCTCCGGCCTCATTCTGGTTATACCCTTTGATCCACCGCCATGTTGAAGGAAATCACGATGGATATCTCGGAAAAAGAGCGCAAGGGGCTCCTTGAGCTGGCCATGAGCAGCCTGCCTACGGGCCTGTTCATCTGCGACAGGGACGGCATCATCCGTTTCATCAACGATGCGTACGCCCACTATCTCCACCTGCGGCCCGAAGACGCGCTCGGACGCCCCATCACGGATTTCATCGCGGATTCGGGCATCCCCTCCGTCATCGCCTCTGGCGAGGCCGAACTCGGCGCGTGGAGGCAGTTTCCGGGCAGCGAAACAACCCTCCTCGTCAACCGCATCCCCTTGCGGGACGAGCGGGGGCAGGTCATTGGGGCCCTGTCCATGACCCTTTTCGACACGCCCGAGCAGGTCAAGGCGCTTCTGCGACGCGTGGAGGTTCTGGACAGAAAGGTCAATGCCTACGCCCGGCGGATCAAAAGTGTGCTCACGGCCAATTACACCGTGGATTCCATCCTCGGCGTCAGCCCGGCCATCGCCGCCTTCAAGTCCTACCTCCTGCGCTATGCGCGCACGGATTCCCCCGTCCTCATCCTCGGGGCGACCGGTACCGGCAAGGAGCTTGCCGCAAGCGCCATCCACACGGCCAGCCGCCGTCAGGACGGCCCTTTCGTAAGCATCAACTGCGCAGCCATCCCCAAGGAGCTTTTCGAGTCCGAGGTCTTCGGCTACGTGCCCGGGGCCTTCTCGGGCGCGCACAAGGACGGCAAGGTGGGACAAATCGAGCTGGCCGATCAAGGCACGCTCTTTCTCGACGAGGTGGGCGATCTGCCCCTGCACGCGCAAGTGAAGCTGCTGCGCGTGCTGGAGGAAAAAAAGCTCTCCCGGCTCGGCTCCTCGCAGCCCCGCGCCGTGGATTTCCGCCTCGTAGCCGCCACCAACCGCGATCTGAAAAGCATGATCGCCGCCGGCGCTTTCCGCGAGGACCTCTATTATCGCATCAACCCCATGATCCTCCATCTGCCGCCCTTAAACGAGCGCGTGGAGGATATTCCCCTTCTCGTGCGGGACATGCTCAACCGCCTCGGCGGGGAAGGCGTCGAATGCACGGACAGCGCGCTGGATGTGCTCATGCGCTACGGCTGGCCCGGCAATATCCGCGAACTGCGCAACGTGATCACCCGGGCCTTGAGCCTCTGCCAGAACGGACGCATCACCGTAGCCGATCTCCCGCCCGAACTGCGCCATCAGGCCGTGGCCGCCGACTCGGGCGGCACGGGGAGCAGGCTGCAATCCGTCGTCCACACCAGCGAGGCGCAAACCATCCTCACCGCGCTGCACGAACAGAAATGGAACGTCGCCCGCACGGCGCGCACGCTCGGGGTGTCGCGCGCCACCCTCTACGAGAAGATGCGCAAGTTCGGTATCCGCCGCAGCCGGGATTTTTAGAAAGCAAATTGTGAAAAAAGTATTTTTCTGTAAAATGACTTGTTTTTCAAACATGTTAACTAGACATGTCCGAATAGCAAGACGTTTTCCGCAAAAGAGGATACCCACCTGAACGAGCATTTTCTTTTTTATCCACCCTTATTATATCCACTTTAAAAGTACTTTTCGCCCTTCCGGCGCTTGCGGGCACAAAGATTGCTCTAAAAAGAACAATCTTTCGGCTTTTATTCCCAAAGCCGCGACTTCACTTCCGCAAGGAGCGCCGTCATGTCGACACTTCACGTTGAAGCGAATCTGCTTTCCCGCATGGAACGAATGCCGCTGAACAGGGCGGTCCTGACGCTTGTCGGACTGCTCTCGTGGTGCTGGGTCATGGAAGCCTTCGATCTGGGCATGATCGGGCAGGTCGTGGCCGTGCTGAAACAGATATGGGAACTCGACGCCAACACGCTGGGCCTGCTCGGTTCCTGCTCCACGGCGGGCGTGGTCATCGGCACGGCCTGCGCGGGCTTTCTGACCGACCGTTTCGGGCGCAAGCGCATCCTCCTCTGGGGCGTCTTCATCTTCACCTTCTTTACGCTCATCGGCAGCCTTTACACCAACCTCGCGTGGATCGTGACCATGCGCTTCATCGGCGGGCTCGGGGCGGGAGCGGTCTTTCCCCTTCCCTACCTGATGATTTCCGAAATCGCCCCGGCCCGACACCGGGGCATCCTCGTGTGCATCTGCAACGCCATCCTCACGGCCTCCTACCTGCTGCCGACCCTCTGCGGCTCGTGGGCGATCAAGGCCTTCCCGCTCGAAACGGCGTGGCGCGTGCCCTTCATCGTGGGCGGGCTCCCCATCGTGACCCTCTATTTCCTCTACCGCTGGCTTCCCGAATCCCCGCGCTGGCTGATGCGCCGGGGCCGCCATGACGAAGTGCGCGCCCTTGTCGAACGGCTGGAGAAGAGTGCCGGGATCGCGCACGACGACGCCTACATCAACCCGGACGTGCTGCGCAGCCTCGAACAGGCCGCCGAAGCCGAACAAAACCGGGGCCGGGCCTCGTGGCGGGCGCTTTTCCGCCCGCCCTATCTGGGCCGCTCCCTCGTCTCGTGGAGCATGTACTCCGCCGGGCTGATCACATGGTACGTCGTCATGGTCTACGTGCCGACCATCCTGACCACCTACGGCTTCGAGCTTTCCAACTCGGTCATCATGACGGGAGGCATGATGGTCCTCGGCGGCGCGGGCTCGCTCGTCATCGGGCCTCTGGCCGACAAGTATGGCCGCAAGCCTGTCTGGAGCCTCTATGTGATCATCACCATCATCTGCCTCTTCCTGCTCACGGCCACGCTCTCAACGTCCATGCTGTTGCTCGTCGGCGCGTTTGTGGCCTTCTTCGGCACGGGCATCATGCCGGTGTGCAAGGTCTACATCGCCGAGCAGTACCCCACCGAACTGCGCGGCGTGGGCACTGGCTTCGGCGAGGCCGTGTCCCGCGTGGTCGGCGGGGTGCTGGCTACCTACTATCTGGCCTTCTTCCTCTCCGTGGGCGGGGTCAAGGGCGTGTTCACCTTCATGGCGGTCGCCTTCTCCATCGCCATCGTCGCCCTGTGGATATGGGGACAGGAAACGGCACGGCGCAGCGTGGAAGACACCTCAGCCACGCCCGGCAAGTAACCTCACCACAGGCAGGCAGACGATGCACCTTCTTTCCCTTACCATCACCGAAGCGGCCCGCGCCCTGCGGCGCGGCGAAACCACCTCCGCCGGGCTCGTGCGGGCGGGGTTGGACGCGGTACGGCGTCATGACGGCCTCCTCAATGCCGTACTGCATCTCTCCCCCACGGCGCTTGAGGAGGCGGAACGCCTTGACGCCGAAGCGAGGGGCGGCTCCTTCCGGGGGCCTTTGCACGGCATCCCGCTCATCATCAAGGATAATATCGACGTGGCCGGAATGCCCACCACCGTGGGGAGCCCCCTTTTCGCGGACGCGCCCCCGGCCCACTCCGACGCCACGGCGGTGGCCCGGCTGCGGGCGGCGGGGGCGGTCCTGCTCGGCAAGGCGAACCTCGACGAGCTTGCGGCCCACGTGAGCGGCACGACGTCCTTTTTCGGCCCCACCATCAACCCGTGGCAGCCGGAACGCCGCCTCAGCCCGGGCGGTTCCTCCAGCGGCACGGCAGCGGCCGTGGCCGCGGGCTACTGCTGCGCCGGGCTCGGCACGGACACGGGCGGCTCCACGCGGCTGCCCGCGGGCTGGTGCGGGCTCTGCGGCCTGCGCCCCACGCACGGCCTGATCGATCTGACGGGCGTCTACCCCCGCGCGGCCAGCCTCGATACGGTGGGCGTCCTTGCCCGCTCCGTGCGGGACATCGCCCTCCTGCTGCACGTGATCGTCGATCCGCCCCTGCTCTACGCGCTTGAACAGCCCTCCCCCGCCGGGAAACGGCGCATCGGCGTTTTCCCTGATCTCGTAGAGGCCAAGGCCGGGCGCAAGACGGCCCTGCGCTACGAGGCGGCCATGCGGCGCTGGGAAAGCCTCGGCGCGGCCTGCGTGCCTGTGGATTTTCCTCTCCTGGACGCGCCCGCCGTGGGCGAAGCGGTCAATACGGTCCGCAGCTTCGAGTTCGCCCGGGACGTGGCCCGCGACGTGGAAAAGCATCCCCGGCTCGGCAGGATGCACCCCGTCCCGCTGACGGACTACCGCAACGGCCAGAGCATTGCCCCGGAAACCTATGAAGCGGCCCGGCGCTACGGGGCCGGGCTCACGCAAGAAGTGGAGGCGCTCTTTACCCGCCATGCCCTCGACTGGCTCTGCCTGCCCGTGGCCTTCCACACCGCGCCGCCGGTGGACAGCCCCCCGGAAACCTTCGCGGCGGGCCGGGCGCTCGTCAACCTGTTCAGCATCACGGGGATGCCGACACTGGTCGTCCCCGGCTGGACGGAAGGCGACGGCCTGCCCCTCGGAGTCCAGCTCGTGGGCCCGCGCCTGAGCGAACGCCTCCTTCTGGACGCCGGGATCGCCTATGAAGACAGGTACGGCCCCTTCCCCCTGCCCCGGCTGGACGGATAAAGGCATGGGCGGCCCCGGAACCTTCCGAGGGCCGCCCCCTCATGCCGGGGACAATTCCACCATCCAGTCCAACACCTCTCTATAGCCCCACCCTCGCGCGCACCCCGCCGAGGCCTGCGAGAGAGCCCGGCCCACTTCGTCACTGGCCGATCCTCTCCCGCGACGGGCGAGGCTGGTGGTGCGCGGCGGCATGTGGCAGACGCTCACCGATCCCCTCGCGCGCCCGGGCGAGGCTCTTGCGGAACGTCCCGAAACCTCACTGCCAAGCCCACCCTCGCGCCCCGGGGGAGGCTGCGGGCATCTGGGCCTACGTCTTCCTCATACCCCCCATCGCGCGCCAAGACGAGACTTCAGCGGCAAGTCATCTCTTTTCCCTACGAGAAGCCCGCCCCATTGCGCTCAAGGGCAAGGCTCAGGCTTTTCGTGTACCAGCCGCATTCTGAACACTTCGCCCCTCCCGTACAGAGTACGAGGCCCTTATCCTGCAAGCAGGAGTCCTCGACCTTCTTCACCCTTCGCACACCGGACAAGAAAACACTCCCACCTTGCCCGGCGCGACGATAAGGCCACCTCGCCAGTGGCGCGCAGGACAAGGCCCCGGCAACGCCCCGGCCTTCACCATCAGCTTGACTCGCCCGTCGCGCGCAGGACAAAGCCCGCATGGAGGCAAGGCCCCCATCTTGCCTCCGGCCTTCGGCGCAGGGGCCTTCCTCGCTTCTCTTCCGTTCCGAAAAGAACAAAGTCCACGCACTTCCAGCCGACACTTTGAGGCGGCGCCTTGTCGCACTCTTCCTCATCCTCCCTCTTTATTCCATATCACTTTGTTTTTACATGGATAGTCTCTTTTGGCTCTTCTTCCGTGACTGTATGGGAGTCCAGACACTTCCCTAGTCATGTCTGGAAAAGAAGACAGTTCTTCGTTTTTTCTTCTCCGGGGCCTTTCATCGTCCTCATTCTAATAGTGGTAAATCACTTAGAAAAAAGGTGACCCACCTTTTTAACGGATGCGCTGGTCCTGTGGCATGTCATTTGCTAAAAAAAGAACAAGCCAAGCGACATCAGCCATACCGTAAAGGAGATTTCCGTGGAACAGTTCTTTGCCTATTTTCCGGCGGCTCTCTCATGGAGCAACCTCGCCGTGCTCGTGGCAGGCTCGGCGGGAGGGTTGTTCTTCGGAGCCATGCCCGGTCTCAGCCCGACCATGGCGGTGGCCCTTCTGGTGCCCTTCACCTTCTATCTGCCCCCGGCCACCAGCCTTATCCTGCTCGGTGCGGTCTATACCAGCGCTGTGGCGGGCGGCTCGATCTCGGCCATCCTGCTCAGCATTCCCGGCGCACCGTCGAGCATCGCCACCCTTTTCGACGGCGGTCCGATGGCCAAGAAGGGACGGGCGCAGGAGGCCCTCTATACCGTCTTCGTAAGCTCGCTCATCGGCGGCGTGTTCGGCGTGCTGGTGATGATCCTGTTCTCGCCACCGATGGCGGAATTCGCCATGCGCTTCGGCCCCTCGGAACTCTTCTGGACGGCCGTTTTCGGCATCACGGTCATCACGGGTCTGTCTTCCGGGGCCATGCTCAAGGGTCTCTTCGGCGGGGCGCTCGGGATGCTCCTCTCGACCGTCGGCTACAGCACCCTGACCGGGGAACCGCGCTTCGTCATCCATGAGGCGCTCAACGGGGGCATCGCCCTTGTGCCCGCGCTCATCGGCCTTTTCGCCGTGCCGCAGATCATCGATCTCATGGCCGAATCCCACATCTTCCTCGAAAAGCTGACCTTCAAGCCACAAAAGGGAATGCTTCGCCGCGTGGTGAAGGCGCACGGAAAGTACCTGCGCACGCTCACCATCGGCAGCATCCTCGGGACGATCATCGGGGCCATCCCCGGCGCGGGCGGGCAGGTGGCGGGGCTCATGTCCTACGACCAGACCAAGAAGTTCGACAAGAATCCCGACCGTTTCGGAACGGGCGATCCCGAAGGCGTCTGCGCGGCGGAGTGCGCCAACAACGCTACAGTAGCCCCGGCCATGATCCCTCTGCTCACCCTGAGCATCCCCGGCAGCCCCACGGCGGCGGTCCTGCTCGGCGGTCTGCTCATCCACGGCCTTTTCCCCGGCCCTGATCTGTTCACCGAAAAGGCCGACATCACCTATACCTTCATCAGCGGCCTCCTGCTGGCCCAGTTCTTCATGTGCTTCTTCGGGCTGCTGGCCTCCCGTTATTCGCATCTCGTGGCCAACGCGCCGAACTACATCATGTTCGCCGCCGTCATGATCCTTTGCGTCTTCGGCTCCTACTGCGTGCAGAACAGCTACGAGGACGTACTCATCATGTTCATCCTCGGCGTGCTCATGTTCATTCTGGGGAAGTTCGGCTTTCCCAGCGCGCCCATCGTGCTCGGGATCATCCTCGGCCCCATCGCGGAAGAGAATTTCCTGCGCGGCAAGATGATCGCCGACACCGACGTGGGGGTGTTCAACTACTTCTTCACGGGGAACCTCAACATCGCCCTCATTGTCCTGTGCCTGCTCTCCCTTTTCTGGGGCATCTACGGCGAAATCAAGTTCATGCGCAATCACGCCAGAAAGACCGCGGCCGCCAACTAGCAGGAGTCGTCCATGTTGTACAGGGAATTCATAAGCGCTCTGGTCATGACCGCGATCATCGTCGGCTTCGCCATCCCGCTGACCCAGCTTAGCGGCGAATCGCAGATCGTCCCCCTGCTCCTGCTGGTATGCATGGGCGTCTTCAACGTAGGTCAATACATCCTGGCGGCCCTACGATACAGGGGACGGCTGGACACGAAGCTGAGCATCAAGGGCTATCCCCTGCGGCGCGTGCTCGCCCTTTTCATCCTGACCGTGGCCTATCTGCTCACGCTGCAAGAAGTCGGCTTCTACCCCGGCTCGCTCCTCTACTTCATCCTCGCTACGCTCATTGCGCAGCCCATGAAGCTGACCCCGAGCCTCATCGCCAAGCGCGCGGCAATCTGCTTTGCCTGCATCGCCTTCCTCTACTGCCTGTTCACCGTCCTGCTGGCCGTCCAGATTCCCAAGGGTTTCCTCGGCATCTGACGCCTGCCCATACCAAACAACCAACCGTTTCGGGAGGAACCATGAAACGCCTTCTCTCCGCCCTCTTCTCCGCCGCCCTGCTCTTCGCGGCCCTGCCCGCCAAGGCCGAAAATCCCGCCGATTCCTACCCTTCCGGCCCCATCAGCCTTGTGGTCTGCTACACGCCCGGCGGCGCCACTGATTTGCAGGCTCGCCTTTCCGCCCTCGTCGCGCAGGACAAGAAATATTTCGGCCAGCCCATCGTCATCCTCAACAAGCCCGGTGCGGGCGGCATGACCGGCTGGAACTGGATCATGGAGCGCGGCAGCAAGGACGGCCTGACCATGACCGCCTACAACATGCCTCACTTCATCGCCCAGTCCATCGTCAACAAAACCAAGTTCAGCGTGGACACCTTCGAGCCGCTGGGCAACTGGGGCGCTGACCCGGCCGTCCTCATCGTTCCCAAGAACAGCAAGTTCAAGAGCGTGGCCGAGCTGATGGCCTTCGCCAAGGAAAACCCCGGCAAGGTCACCATCAACGGCGCCGGCCTCTATGTGGGCCACCACATCGCCACCTTGCAGCTCCAGAAGGCCACGGGCGTCAAGATGAGCTACATCCCCGAAAAGGGCGGCACGGAAGCCATCCAGAACGTGCTGAGCGGCAAGGTCATGGCCGGTTTCAACAACCTCGCGGACGTCTACCGCTCGCAGGATCGCCTGACCATCCTCGCCATTGCGGACGTGAAGCGTCATGAATACCTCCCTGACGTGCCCACGCTGAAGGAACTGGGCTACGACGTGGACGACGCCAGCGTGAATTTCCGCGGCTACGCCCTGCCCAAGGGCGTCGATCCGGCCATCGTGGACAAGGCCGCCAAGATCGTGCCCGTCATGTTCAACGATCCCGAAGTGGTCAAGCGCATGAAGGACAGCGGCAGCCCCATGCTCGTCCTTGACCGCGCGCAGGTTCAGGAAATGTTCCACAAGAAGCACGAAACCCTGAAGGCCCTCCTTGAGGACCTGCGCAAGTAGCACCATCCTAGTCCCCCAGAAGCCCCACCCGGAGAGGACCCCCATCTTCCCCGGGCGGGGCTCTTGTTTCCTCCAGCAGCCCCGCCTTTCCCCCACCTCTCCGTTTCCTCCCCCACCTCCGCCTTGCACGTGCGCCGCCCGACGTTTCAGCCGTAAGCCGCGGGCTCTTTTCTATGCCCCCCAAAAAACCACGTGAGCTTTTCCCTCCCCGTCCTCCTTTCCGGCCCCCTCCTCTTTTCCATAAACCGCCAAAGCGTCTGGAAAACCGGACAGACAGGCAGACATGTCTTTCTTTTTCGACACTCGGAGGCGAGCGGCAGATCAGGCCACCCCTCCTCATTTACCTCTAACATACTGTCTACATAAACTTTATTCTCATTTCTCCTTGGCCTCCCGGCTTTCACCTTCTTCCGGCACGCTCTGTGCTATGTGAAAAGGTGAACGAAGTATCGCAACCCCTCAGACGCCCGGCCACGCCGGATCACTCTGAATAGCCAGTTTCTAAAGGAGTTTTGCATGAAAACCGTCAGCGAACAGATGGAGTTGGCGCGTAAAGCGCAAGAGGCCGTCAACGAATACACGCAAGAGCAGATTGACGAGATTTGCCTTGCCATCGGCTGGGAAGTCTATGAGGACGCCAACATTGCGAAACTGGCGAAGATGGCCGTTGAAGAAACCGGTTTCGGCAACGTCGAAAGCAAGATCATCAAGCACAAGCGCAAGGTCGGCGGCGTGTTGCATGACGTCAAGGGCGCGAAGAGCGTGGGGCTCATCGAACGCGACGAACAAAACGGCATTTCCAAGTATGCCAAGCCTGTGGGCGTGGTCTGCGCCATCCTTCCGGCGACCAACCCCACCGCCACGTGCGGCGGCAAGGCCATCGGCATTCTCAAGGGGCGCAATGCGGTCATCTTCAAGCCCAGTTCCCGCGCCCTCAAGTGCACCACCGAGGCCGTCAACATGATGCGGGCGGGCCTGCGCAAGGTCGGGGCTCCCGAAGACCTCATTCAGGTGCTCGAAGACCCGAGCCGCGAGGCCATTACCGAACTCATGAAGGTTTCCGATCTCATCGTCGCCACGGGCAGCGGGCAGGTGGTACGCGCGGCCTACTCCAGCGGCACCCCGGCCTACGGCGTCGGGCAGGGCAACGCCTGCGCCATCATCGCGGAAGACGCCGACGTCGCGGAAGCGGCCAAGCTCATCTGCGGCAGCAAGCTTTTCGACTACGCCACCTCCTGCTCGTCGGAGAACGCGGTCATCCCGGTCGAAGCCGTCTATGATCAGTTCATGGCCGAAATGCAGAAGAACGGCTGCTATCTCGTCACCGGTGAAGATCGCGAAAAGCTCAAGAATCACATGTGGAAGCTCAACGCCAAGGGCAAGGTGGCGCTCAACCCCGACATCATCGCCAAGTCCGCCCAGGTCATCGCGGACGGCGCGGGCATCAGCATCCCCGCAGGCACGGACATCCTCCTTGTGGAAGGCATGGAGCCCATCCTCGGCGACAAGTTCCACGACGAGAAGATTTCCCCGGTGCTGACCGTCTACAAGGCCAAGGACTTCATGGACGCCTATCGCATCCTCGTGGAGCTGACCACCCTCGTGGGGCGCGGCCACTCCTGCGGCATCCATACCTACAAGCGCGAGTACATTGACTATCTCGGCCAGCACATGAAGTCCTCCCGCGTGACCGTGCGCCAGTCCATGAGCGCGGGCAACGGCGGCCATCCCTTCAACCGGATGCCCTCCACCGCCACCCTCGGCTGCGGCACGTGGGGCGGCAACAGCACCACCGAAAACGTCCACTGGCGGCACTTCATCAACGTGACGTGGGTCAACGAGCCCGTCGAGCCCTGGACCTTCACCGACGAGGACATGTGGGGCGATTTCTGGAAGAAGTACGGGAAGTAACAAGGTAAGGGGCAAGGCACCGGGGGAAGGGAGAAGGACCCCTTCTGAAGAAGGGCTTCCTTCTCCCTTCCCCCAGACCCCCATCCCTCATCCTCCCAAGACTTTCGACTTTATCGAATCCCTGTTCGTCATTTTTTCAAATCAACCCCAAACGGGGAAGCCGCGCGGCGGCTTTCCCGAAAAGCTCAAACAAAGAGAAATGCCCGTCCCCCGCAACGCCGCACCCTTCGCCACAGGGAGCGCCGCGGCAGCGAGGGGGTCCGGGGGGCATCATGCCCCCCGGCGGGGGTCAAGGGGGCGGCGCCCCCTTGCCGCCGGAGGCGTCCTCTCCACGAGGAGTTGCCATGAAACTGTTTGAATATCAGGCCAAGGAAGCCTTCCGCGACAAAGGCATCCCCACCCCGAGGGGCGTGCTGGCGCGCGGCATGGACGAAATGGACGGCGCGCTCGCGGAAATCGGCTTCCCCTGCGTGCTCAAGTCGCAGGTGCTGCGCGGCGGGCGCGGCAAGGCCGGGCTCATCAAAGTCGTCAAGGACGCCGAAAGTGCCAGGGCCACGGCCAAGGCCCTCTTCGAGTCCGAGCACAACGTCCGTATGCTGCTCGTCGAAGAAGCCGTGGACATCGAGCGGGAAATCTACCTCTCCGTGACCGTGGACCCGGTGGAATCCAAGGCCATGCTCATCGGCTGCGCCGAGGGCGGCGTGGAAATCGAAAAGCTCGCCGCCACCGAACCCGACAAGATCGTCACCGTGCGCGTGGACCTTGCGGAAGGACTCGGCGGCTACCACGTCAACAACCTCATCTACGGCATGGGGCTCTCGGGCGACCTCGGCAAGCAGGTCGGCGCTGTAGTGCGCGGCCTCTTCAAGACCTTCCGCGCCTACGACGCCCAGCTCGCGGAAATCAACCCGCTCTTCATCACCAGGGACGGCAAGGCCATCGCGGGCGACGGCAAGCTCATCATCGACGACAACTCCGTGTGGCGGCAGCCGCACTATCCGCTGACCAACGACTATTTCGATTCGGAAGTCGAATACGAGGCGGCTCAGGAAGGCATCCCCTACCTCCAGTTCAACGGGGACATCGCGCTCATGTGCGCGGGCGCGGGCCTGACCACCACCGTCTTCGACCTCATCAACGACGAGGGCGGCAAGCCGGCCACCTATGTGGAATTCGGCGGGGCCAACTACACCAAGGCCGTGCGCACGATGGAACTTTGCCTGAAGACGCCCAGCAAGGTCATCCTCGTGGTCACCTTCGGAACCATCGCGCGGGCCGACGTCATGGCTCAGGGGCTGGTGGAGGCCATCAAGGTTCACCAGCCGAAACAGCCCATCGTTACCTGCATCCGGGGTACCAATGAAGAGGAAGCCTTCGCCATCCTGCGCGACGCCGGGCTCGAACCGTTGACCAATACCGAAGAAGCCGTGCGGCGGGCTGTGGACATCGCCGCCGGGAGGGTTTCATGAGCATTTTCATCCATAAGGACTCGCGCGTCGTCGTGCAGGGCGTCACCGGCAAAGAGGGCGCGTTCTGGGCCAAACACATGAAGGACATGGGCACGCAGGTCGTCTTCGGCGTCACCCCCGGCAAGGAAGGGCAGGACGTGGACGGCATCCCGGTCTATCACAGCGTCCGCCGGGGCCTGAAGGACCACCCCGCCGACGTCGCCATGCTCTTTGTGCCTCCCAAGTTCACCAAGGACGCCGTCTTCGAGGCCCTCGACGCGGGCATCCGCAAAATCTGCACCATCGCGGACGGTATCCCGCTGCATGAGGCCATCCAGATACGGCGCGCGGCCCTGTCGTGCGGGGCAATGGTCGTCGGCGGCAACACCTCGGGCATCATTTCCGTGGGCGAAGCCATGCTCGGCACCATTCCCTATTGGATCGACCGCGTGTATAAGAAGGGCCACGTCGGGGTCATGACCCGCAGCGGCTCGCTCACCAACGAAGTCACCGCCGAGATCGTCAAGGGCGGCTTCGGCGTCACGACGCTCATCGGCGTAGGCGGCGACCCGGTGCCCGGCACCCGCTTCGCGGAACTCCTCCCGCTCTATGAGGCCGACCCGGACACGCACGCCGTGGTGATCATCGGGGAACTCGGCGGCACGATGGAAGAGGAAGTCGCCGAAGCGATGGAAGCCAAGGTCTTCACCAAGCCCCTCGTCGCCTTCATGGGCGGCCGCACGGCCCCGGAAGGCAAACGCATGGGACACGCCGGGGCCATCGTCACCGGCGGGCGCGGCACGGTGAAGGGCAAGACCGAAGCCATCGTGAAGGCGGGCGGCAAGGTCGCCAAACGCCCGAGCGAAGTGGGTTCCCTCTTGAAGGACTTCCTCGGCTGATTCTTCGGGGAGCGCGTCGGCGCTCCCCCCTCCGGCCCCTGCGAAAGAGCGCCTTTCCGTTCCGCGCCCCGCAGGGGCCCTTCCGTCCGACGAAACATTACAGGGAGAGGTATTATGCGCTGCCGCATCGTACGCCTTTTGGCTTTCCTGTTCAGCCTGCTTCTGATTTCCGGCCCGGCTACGGCGGCGGAACGGCTCCAGACCGCCTGGATCGGCGAACACGAATCCTTTCTGGTCTGGTACGCGAAACAAAAGGGCTGGGATAAGGAAGTCGGACTCGATCTGCGTATGCTGCGCTTCGGGTCTGGAGAGAAGATCGTTTCCACCCAGAAGCAATATGAATGGTCCATCGCCGGATGCGGGGCCGTGCCCATGCTCATGTCCGCCATGAAGGGGCAATTCTACGTCATCGGCGTCGGCAACGACGAATCGGACACCACGGCCATCTACGTGCGCCCGGACAGCCCCGTTCTCACGAAGCAAGGCGCGAACGGGCTCTATCCCAAGGTACACGGCGACGCCAAGGCGGTCCGGGGGAGCATCGTGCTGTGCCCGCAGGGAACGGCGGCCCACTATCTGCTGGATACGTGGCTGCACATCCTCGGCCTGACCGAAAAGGACGTGACCTTCAAGGACGTCCTGCCCGGCCCGGCTGTGGACATGTTCTCGAAGGACTTTGGCGACGCCATTTCCATCTGGGCCCCGTCCACCTACGCCGCCGACCGCAAGGGCTACAAGGTCGCCGCCCTCTCCTCCGACTGCGGGGCGCGCCAGCCCATCCTTCTGCTCGCGGATCGCGCCTTCGCGGACGCCCATCCCGAACAGGTCCGGGCCTTCCTGCGTATGTACCTGCGCGTGGTCGACGTCATGCGCAAGCAGGGCGTGGAAGCCTTCGTCGACGACTACGTGCGCTTCAACAAGACGTGGGCCCAGCGTCCGCTCAGCCGCGAAGAGGCGCTGGAAGACCTGCGTATCCATCCCATCTTCACGCTCGACGAGCAATTGGCCCTTTTCCATCCACAGGCCGGACGCCTCCGCGACTGGCTGCGCGGCATCATCGGCTTCTACGGACGCCTTGGCACCCTGAGCCAGCAGGACATCCTCAAGCTGAACGAGTTCGGGTACCTCAACGACTCTTTCCTCAAGGAACTGCAATACTGAGAGCCGCCCTTCGGAAGGAAACGCTCGCAAAAAACCATTTCTTCATAGGATTGAAGAAAAAGAACAGCAAAAATGCAGCCGTCCGCCATAAGGAGACCCTTTCCGCCTCGTACGGCCACCACACGGGAAAAGGGCTTGGCGGCAAGCGGTTTCATCAGCGCCTGACCGAGGGGCTTTCCTAGAAAAACACCTCGGACGAAACGAGAAGCGCCGTCTTCGGCATGAAGGCGGCGCTTACGCGTAGAGGGGGCGCACCTGTTTGGCTCCGGCGAAAACGCAGGGGAAGCCTGACGGAACGCCGCCCTTTATTGCTCCATCTATTAGCTGGATTCATAAGAGAAGTTCCACCCGCCCCTTTTCTAAGCACCCTTTGGGAAGGTTGAGGTTCCACTCCGAAAGCTTAGCCTCCACAGGCTTAGGCTCCTAACGGCAGCCCCTTGGACTGGCCCCATGCGTGGCCGCAAAAAGCTCCTCCCTGCGAGGGAAGGGTGGATGCGAGGAGGGACCGGGCATCAACGGCCTACCGATTTTCCCCTAAAAGCAGCCATTGGGGGCAAAGTGGCTGTGCGGCGGAGGAAGCGGAATCTAGCGGGAAGCCTCCGCAAGGATCGCCTCCATGCGGGGATCGGAAGGAATGTCGGAGGTCAAACGGACTTCCTTCGCCTGCATGGTCAGGCCCCATTCCCACGCGAAAGGCTCGCCGGGCTGCGGCAGCGCCAGAAGATCGATGACCATGACGCTGCGTCCGTCCCGATCCGCCCGGGACCAGAGGAGGCCGGGGGCCTGCGCGTTGACTTCCGCCGCGAAGGGGGCACCGGGGCCTGCGCCGAGCAGGACATGAAAACGCTGCTCAAGAGCCTGCCTGACGGCGTACTCGCCCTCGAATCCCCAGGGACTGACACCGATGCGGACCGTGGCGTCGGAGGCGGCGTCAGCGGCGGCAAGGACCGCCGCAAGCAGCTTCGGCGTAGGCGTCTCGCTTTCCCGCGTGCCGCCGACGGAAAGCGGAGGAAAGAAAATCACCGCCACGGATTGCCCGCCGACGGTCAGCCGCCGCGTGACCGGGCTGTCCACCGCCTCCACGAAACGAGCGGGGCGAGCGTCACCGAACCACGCCGCAGCGGAGGACGACAAAAGGCCGCAGTCAACGCCCAGTGCGTCGTAGACGGCGCGCACGGCCTGCGGCGAAGCGTCGCCCGTCTTGGCCGGATCGGGAAGTTCCGTATCCGGGGCGAACTCGTCCGCGCCGACGAGGGTCAGCGTGGGCACCGGGCGTCTCCGGTATGCTTCAAGGATAGTGGCCCGCCGGGCCACACCGCCTACCAGCGTATGGCCTCAGGAGGGGCAGGGATGGAGCGCGCCGCGCGAATTGGCGGCGTAGAGGATGCGCAGAAGAGGCGCGGCCGGGCCCGAAAGCGTGGTGCCGTCATCAGCGGCAAGGAATCCCGGCGCGGCGTCGGCACGGCTTGCGCGGGCCGTGAGCACCAAACAGCAGAGCAGCAGGCACATGACGAGAAGGCCGGGGGAGAGCCTCTCCCCCGGGCCTCTGCGAAAAAGGCTTCTGTCCCCAGCGTTCACTGAGACCCAGCCCTGCGAACCGCGCTAGGCGTTGAGATATTCTTTAAGTTCCTTCCCGGCGCGGAAGAAAGGCAGGCGCTTGGGCTCCACCGCGACCTTTTCGCCGGTGCGGGGATTGCGGCCCGCATAGCTGCCGTATTCCTTCACTTTGAAGCTGCCGAACCCACGGATTTCCACACGGCCGCCCTCAAGCAGGGATTCCTTCATGCTGTCCACAAACGTGTTGACCACGAGGGTCGCCTCATCCAGAGAAATGTTGGCCTGATCCGCCAGAGCCTTGACCAGTTCGCTTTTGTTCATGACAACTCCATGAAAAGTGCAGTATTGCCGCAATATACATAAGGCAATGGGCATGAGCAAGAGGATTTCTAAGAGAATTTCCTCGAAAAATACTTTTACTCTCACCATGTTGTGACGGCAAACGGCCTCTAGGAGGCGGCGTGGCCTTCCTCCGAGCCGTGCCGGACGAAAGCGCTTGCCCCCTTTGCGCGTATCCGGCCCTTTTTCCTGCGATTCTCGCGGACGCAAGCGTACCGGGCGCAGGCTTCAAGGTGTCCTCGTCCTTGGCCGTTTTCCCACGGGGCGCGTCTGTTGTTCAGCCGTGGAAACGAGCGCGGGGAGCCGTGCCTCTGTCCTGAGGCGTCTCGCCGCCAAGGGAACGGCCTCCGCCGCGCTCCTGCAAGCGGACGCGCGAATGAGCCGCGCCGCCACGGTTGCGCGGGGTCTTGCAGATAAGGCTTTTCGGCAATGCCAGCTTTGGGCGCACCGCCCCGGTTGCGGGGAGACTTGCCCTCTCCCGACAAATGAGCAAGAACGAAAGCCCCCCATTCCGCCTGTAGGGGCAAAACGGGGGGCTGAAAAGGCCGCAGGGAAGAGGCGGCCTCGGTACGAGGCTTACTTGTTGGTGTGCCGCCAGAGCAGATAATCGCGCAGCAGCTTGTCGATGCGGCCATCAAGCACGGCGTCGGTATCCCCGATTTCGCAGTTGCTGCGGTGATCCTTCACCAGACGGTAAGGCTGCAAGGTATAGGTGCGTATCTGGCTGCCGAAGCTGATGGCGTTCTTGCCCGCATATTCGGCCTGCCGCGCCGCGTCGCGCTTGCTCAGTTCCAGTTCGTAGAGGCGGCCGCGCAGGATGCGCATGGCCGAATCCTTGTTATGGTGCTGCGAGCGCTCGTTCTGGCACTGGACGGAAATGCCCGAGGGCAGGTGCGTGATGCGCACGGCGGAATAGGTGGTGTTGACGCCCTGCCCGCCGGGGCCGCTGGCGCAAAAGATGTCGATGCGCAGATCAGATTCCTTGATCTCGATTTCGATGTCATCGCCCGCATCCGGGATGACGTCCACGGAGGCGAAGGACGTATGGCGGCGGCCGGAGGAGTCGAAAGGCGAAATGCGGATAAGGCGGTGGATGCCCCGCTCGCCCTTGAGGAAACCGTAGACGTTTTCCCCGGAAATGCGCATGGTCACGCTTTTGATCCCGGCCTCGTCGCCGGGCAGGAAATCGAGTTCCTCCACCTGATAGCCGTGCGCGTCGGCCCAGCGCAGGTACAGGCGCTGGAGCATCTGCGCCCAGTCCTGCGCCTCGGTGCCGCCCGCGCCGGGGTGGATTTCGAGGATGGCGTCCATGTGATCCTCTTCCGAGGAAAGCAGGAGATTCATCTCCGTCTCCTCAAGAAGCTGCCCGAGGCGCTCGATTTCCGCCTCCAGCGACTCAAGGGCTTCGGCGGCCTCGTCGCCTTCCTTGATCTCGGCCCCACCGGAAAGCTCCTGTGCCATTTCCTGCCATTCGAGCATGGAATTATGACAGTTCTTGAGTTCGGCAAGGCGGCCCAGTTCGGATTCGAGACGGCTTTTCTCGCGCAGGACCGGCGTAAGCTTCTCGGGCGCGCTCCACGCATCGGGCGCGGAGAGCTGCTTTTCTATTTCCTCAAGGCGTGCGGACTGGGAAGGCTGGTCAAAGACGCCCCCAGAGCGTCTCGAATTGCGAGGAGAGGGCCGCGATGCGGCTTTTCAAATCGGCAAGCTGAAGCATAGGCATCCTTATTGTTCTTAGTGTGGGTTATATGAGTGATGGCGCCCCGTGGAAGGCTCGCGGCGTCTGGAACAGATGGACGTTGACTTTGTAAAAAGTCAACGTTGGCCTTCTGCCAAAAAACGCCATTTTTGACAGAGTCCACGCCATGTTGTGGCGATCCACACCTGCGTGTGGTCAGAGCCGTTTCAACATGAAACGGCTCCAGACGCCGCTGCCCCGGCTAGGGCGGAGCCGCCGGGCAAGGGCGGCAAGGCCAGGCAGGAGGGCCAGCCCGATCCACGGAAGCCACGGTTCCAGGGCAAAAAAGACGGTGGTCTCCGCCAACGGAACCACGGCATGGGACAGGCTTTCCGCCCGGAAAAGGCCGGTGCGCGCCGTGACGTTCCCATAGGGGTCCACAAAGGCGGAAATGCCGGTGTTGGTGGCACGGGCCAGCCAGCGACGTTGCTCCACGGCCCGCAGCACGGCGAGGGAGAAGTGCTGCTCGGGCGCGGCTGAGAGGCCGAACCATGCGTCGTTGCTGATGTTCACCAGCAGGTTGGCCCCCTGCGCGACCTGTTCGCGGGCCAGCTCGGGGAAGATGGATTCATAACAAATCAAGACGCCCAAAACAAGCGGCCCACCATCCGCCGCCTCGGGCCGGGACAAAGCAGCGTCCGGCGCCGGGCGGGACGGGAAGCCCTGCCCCCTGCCGGGCGGGACGGCATCCGCCTTCCCGGAGGCAAGGGGTTCGGCGCGCGTGGCCTCGCCGGGCCGGGGATCACCCGGTCCACTGTCCGGGGAAAGGGCGGCATCCGCCGAGTACGGCACCGCAACTTCTCCGGCCCTAGTGGAAGCACCGGAGGAACTCGCGCCGCCTTCCCACGGCGTCTTTCCGGCGCCCCCGGCATGGGCAGAAAACAACCCGGACGAGGCATCCCCGGCGCGGGGGGAAAGGGGCGCGGATGCCGCGTCACCGCCCCGCAAGCCGCCTTTGCCGGACAATAAGGGCAGCGTCAGGGGCCCCGTCCTCTCGCCGGGCACGAATTCCCCAACGCCCTGCAAAAGGGGCCGAAGGAAGGGAATGTCCAGATAGGGCGGCACGTATTCCCCGAAGGGCACGAGATGGGCCTTGTCGTACCAGCCGAGGTCCGCCCCCGTGGGAGAGATGAGGTAAGCCCGGTTGAAGGTGTCCGCCTCGCCGTCCGCGCGGGGTCTAAAGCCCGGCGCGCCTATAAGGAGGGCCGTGCCGGTCTCCCGCGCGAACTGCCGCAAGAGCGCCGGAAGTTCCGCATGGCGCTGATAGTCGAAAGGCATGGCGGTTTCAGGCCAGATCAGCAGCTCGGGGCGCTCGGCGGCGGGTACGGACAGGGCTTCCCGGCTCAGGGATAGGTAGCGTTTGACCGTCAGCCGCTGCATGGCCGGTTCCCATTTCACGTCCTGATTGAGGCTGCCCTGCGCCAAGGCCACGTAGCGGGCGGGGCCCCCGGACGGCGCGCCCGAGAGCGCCCCGAAACCGTAGGCCGCGATCAGGGCGAAGCCCGCAGCGGCCAAGCCCGCGAGACGCAGCCCCGACGCGCGAGAGGAGCCGGAAAGACGGCCCGCCCCTTCCGCGGCCAGACAGGACAGACCCGCGAGAAGGCCGCCGAGCCCGTAGGCCCCGATCACGGACGCAAGCTGAATAAAGGGCGTCCACGGCGTGAAGGCCGAAGCCAGCGCCAGCCACGGAAAACCGGTCAGGAACCAGCCCCGGACCCATTCCAGCACATACCACGCCACGCCGAGCGCCAGACAACGCCGCCAGACGGGTTCAGTCCGAAAGGCGTGGGCGAGCGCGGCGAAAAGGCCGCCGTACAGTCCGACGTAGGCGCCCATGAGCAGGGCGCAGGGCGCGGCCAGCACCCACGGCAAGCCGCCGAAGTCATGCACGGGGATGGCGAGCCAATAGAGGCAGGCGGCGCTTCCGGCCATGCCGCAGAGCCACCCCTGCCGCAGGGCTGATTTCCAGCTTGTGGCAGATATCCCAAGCGCAAGCAGGGCGACCGGGTAGAGGAGGGCCGCCGCCGGAAACCAGAGCAGCGGGTTGGGCATCCCGAGCCACAGCCCCGCCGCGCCGCAGACTGTCCAGATACATCTTTTCATGAGCCAAGCAAGCCGGAAGAGAGGGGAAAAGTCAAGTGTGCGGGACCTCCTTCTCATGCCGCCGCCGTGCGTCCCCTTCCCCGGGGGAAAAAGCCTGAAGTCCCGCCCCGCGTTTCCGCCGCCCTGTGAAAACCTTCTCAATTAGACTGGTTAAACAACCAGTTGCGTCATTTCTCCCTTGACGCCCCATTTCTTTTGCGCCATGAAAAATACATCGGATGTAAGAGGGGGATTTTCCGCATCCTTACCGTCGCTTTGGGCGGAGGGCCGTCCCCTTCTTCCGTTTCCGCCCTTTTCCGGGGCCGCTCGGGAGGGAAGCCCGCCTTCTTTCCCGTCCGTGCCCTTGTAGTGTTACGGCCCCGAACCACGCTCCGGGAACGGCCGGCAGCCCCGTTCGGGTCAACCCGCAAGTCAAGTGAGGCGTCCATGTTGCAATTGCTCCTCTTCGGCTGCATCGTTTTCCCGCTCATCGCGGCTGTCGCTGTAGCCCTGGACAAAGAAGGAACCCTGCGCCGCCGTATTGTGTACGCCGGTACCGGGATCACCGCATTGTCCGCGCTCGGTCTGGCCCTCTACGGCAGCTTCGCGTTGCCCGTGGCCCCGGACAGCGCGCTCCAGACCTTCATGACAGTGCTCGATCTCGCCCTGCTCGCGTACATCCTGTACGTAGCGGTGAGCATCCGGCACCGGCTGTGCATCGGGCTGGCCCTCGGCCAGCTCGCGGGTATGCTCTATCTGGATTTCTTCATGCTTGAGGGCCATCAGGCCACCGCATTCCTCGCCGATCCGCTGGCCCTCGTCATGGTCCTCGTGATTTCCTTCGTGGGCGGCGTGGTGTGCCTTTTCGCACTCGGCTACATGCAGGAGCATGAGGATCACCTGCGCCTCGTCAAATCGCGTCAGCCGCGCTTCTTCTTTCTGCTGCTCCTTTTCCTGGGAGCCATGAACGGCCTCGTGCTCTGCGACAGCCTGACGTGGGTCTTCTTCTTCTGGGAAATCACTACCCTGTGCTCCTTCTTCCTCATCAGCCACGACGGGACCCGCGAAGCCAAGCGCAACGCCACCCGCGCCCTGTGGATGAACATGGTGGGCGGCATCGCCTTTGTCGGCGCCATGCTGCTCATGCAGAAGGCCATCGGCACTCTGTCCATTCAGGCCATGCTCGCCCAGTCCGTGGTCATGCACTCCACGGCGGCCATGCTGCCCCTCGCCTTCCTCTGTTTCGCGGCCTTCACCAAATCCGCGCAGCTTCCCTTCCAGAGCTGGCTTTGCGGCGCGATGGTCGCCCCCACGCCCGTCTCCGCCCTGCTGCACTCCTCCACGATGGTCAAGGCGGGCGTCTACCTCGTGCTGCGCCTCTCCCCGGCCTTCGCCGGGACCATGCTCGCGGGCATCGTCTCGCTCATCGGGGCCTTCACCTTCGTAGCGGCCTCGGCGCTGGCCTGCGGCCAGAGCAACGGCAAGAAAATCCTCGCCTATTCGACCATCGCCAACCTCGGCCTGATCATCTCCTGCGCGGGCATGGCCACACCGGCGGCCATCACCGCCGCCATCCTGCTCATCATCTTCCACGCCGTCTCGAAGGGGCTGCTCTTCCTTTGCGTGGGCACCATCGAACAGCACATCGGCTCGCGCGACATCGAATCCATGCGCGGCCTCTACAAGATCATGCCCCGTCTGGCGGCCATCACCCTCTTCGGCATCGTGACCATGATGCTGCCGCCCTTCGGCGCGCTGCTCTCCAAGTGGATCGCCATCGAAGCTTCGGCTGTTGCCCCGGCCTTCATGCCCGTGCTCGTGGTCCTCATCGCCTTCGGCAGCGCCCTGACCGTGCTTTTCTGGGCACGTTGGGCGGGCCTGCTGCTCGGCAACGATCCGCTGAGCGACAAGCGCCCCGTCCCCGAACACATCGACGGCTCCATGAGCTTCGCCCTGCGCACGCTCCTCTGGGGCGCGGTGCTGCTCTCCCTCTTCGTGCCGTGGATTTTCGGCGGCGTGGAGGCGAGCATTGCGGCGCTCTTCGGCATGGAAGGCCAGTTCACCGCGGAATGGGGCATCCTGACCAACGGGCGCGGCCTCTTCGCCGTCTATCCCATGTTCTTCCTGCTGGCCCTCGGCATGTGGTACGCGCTCAAGCAGGCGCGCAAGGCGGAAAAGGGCCCGCACGCCCTGCCCTACCTCTCCGGCATCCAGCTTGTGGAGGACGGCCGGGTGGGCTTCAACGGCCCCCTGAGCTTCGTGGAACTCAAGTCGTCCAACTATTATCTGGAAGCCTGGTTCGGTGAACAGACGCTCACCGGCAGGATCAACATCATCGCCATTGTCCTCATGGTGGTCATGCTGGGAGGTCTGCTCTAATGCTGAAGCTTATTTTCGCCCTCATCGCCGTCGCCGTTGCCGTTCCCGCGGGCGGGCTTCTCGCCGGGGTGGACAGACGCCTCACGGCCCGCCTCCAGTCCCGTCAGGGGCCGCCGCTGCTCCAGCCCTTCTACGACGTGCTGAAGCTCTTCGGCAAAGCCCCCTGTGTGACCAATCCGTGGCTGATCTTCTCGGCCTACGTCTCGCTCATGGCCTCGGCGGTGGCCTTGCTCATGTTCTTCATGCAGGGCGACATGCTGCTGCTCTTCTTCGTCATGACCGTGGGTGCTGTGTTCAAGGTGGCGGGCGCGCTGTCCGCCGACTCCCCCTACAGCAACGTGGGCGCGCAGCGCGAGCTTTTGCAGATGCTCGCCTATGAACCGCTGGTGGTCCTGACCTTCGTGGGCATTTCCGCGGCCACCGGGAGCTTCATGATTTCCGACGTCTACGCGCTGGACGTGCCGCTTTTGCCGCACCTGCCCTTCCTCTTCGTGGCGCTGGGCTACGCGCTGACCATCAAGCTGGCGAAATCGCCCTTCGACATCGCCTCCTGCCATCACGGGCATCAGGAAATCGTGCGCGGCGTGCTGACCGACTACTCCGGCCCGCAGCTCGCCCTGCTTGAGATTTCCCACTGGCTCGACGTCATTCTGTTGCTCGGCCTGTGCTCGATGTTCTGGCACACCAGCGTCACGGGCATGGTCATCCTGCTCGTGCTGACCTACGCGCTTGAAATCCTCGTCGACAACGTCTGCGCGCGCATGACGTGGACGTGGATGCTCAAGCACGCCTTCGGCATCACGCTGGGCCTTGCCATCTTCAACATCCTCTGGCTCTACGTCCGCTAGACCACCCGGACCTATCGGGAGTACCTCATGAATCTTACGGCACTGCACGACAAACTGTCCCAATACATCAACAAGGGCCGCCTCAAGTCCCCGTGGGTCGTCCACTACGACTGCGGCTCCTGCAACGGCTGCGACATCGAGGTGCTGGCCTGCCTCACCCCGGTCTTCGACGTGGAGCGCTTCGGCATCGTCAACATCGGCGATCCCAAGCACGCCGACGTGCTGCTCGTGACCGGCACCGTAAACCAGCGCAACAAGGACGTCCTCAAAAACATCTACGATCAGATGCCCGACCCCAAGGCCGTCATCGCCATCGGCGCCTGCGCCTGCACGGGCGGCGTCTTTCAGGACTGCTACAACGTCGTGGGCGGCGTGGACCGCGTGATTCCGGTGGACGTCTATGTCCCCGGCTGCGCGGCCAAGCCCGAAGCCATCATCGACGGCGTGGTGCTCGCCCTTGAAGTCGTCAAAGGCAAGCTCGGCCTGCGGGATATGCCCCATACGACCATGTTTGAATAAATCGACGACGCGCGGCACGCCGCGCTTTTCGGAGGAAGTATGCCCCCATCAGTCGCTCGCCTCGAAGCCGAGCCGATTACCCTTGAAATGGTCCGTCCCGTGGCCAAGGCCAATTTCGACGCCGGATACCGTTTCGTCACCCTCTCCGTGCACAACCTCGGCGACGGGAACCTCGACATCATCTACCATTACGACAAAAACCTGACCATGCGGCACTACCGCCTCACCGTGCCGCTCGGACAGGCCGTGCCGAGCATTTCGGACATCTATTTCTGTTCCCTGCTCGTGGAAAACGAAAGCCGCGATCAGTACGGCATCAACTGGGACGGCCTGATCCTCGATTTCCAGGGCAGCCTCTATCTGGAAAAGGACACGCCGCCTCCGCTGCTCCGCGGCCCTTCCTGCACCCTTTCCACCGTCACCAAAAAGTAGGGAGCGCGACATGTCCCGCACGATTATCCCCTTCGGACCGCAGCATCCGGTTTTGCCGGAACCGATCCATCTCCAGCTCGTCATGGAAAACGAAACCGTGGTCGAAGCCATCCCCAAGCTCGGCTACGTGCACCGCGGGCTGGAGACGCTGACCACCCTGCGCGACTACAACCAGATGATCTACATCGTCGAGCGCGTCTGCGGCATCTGCTCCTGCATCCACGCCCTGTGCTTCTGCCGCGCCGTCGAGCACCTCATGGGCGTCGAAGTGCCCCGCCGCGCCGCCTACCTGCGGATCATCTGGTCGGAACTGCACCGTATGCACAGCCATCTGCTGTGGCTCGGCCTCTTCGCGGACGCCCTCGGCTTTGAAAGCCTGTTCATGCAGTTCTGGAAAATCCGCGAACGCATCATGGACATCAACGAGGCAACCGCGGGCAACCGCGTCATCATTTCCGTCAACGTCGTCGGCGGCGTGCGCAAGGACCTTTCCCGCGAGCACCAGCGCTGGATTCTCGACGAACTCGACGTGCTGGAAGCCGAAATGCGCCGCCTCGAAAAGGTGACGCTCGACGACTACACCGTGAAAAAGCGCACGGTGGGCATCGGCGTCATGACCGCTCAGGAAGCCGTGCAGCTCGGCGCGGCGGGTCCGACCCTGCGCGGCAGCGGCGTGGCGCAGGACGTGCGCCAGACCGAGTACGAAGCCTTTGCGGAACTCGGCTTCACGCCCGTTTCCGTGCTCGACGGCGACTGCTGGGCGCGCACCAAGGTCCGTTTCCTCGAAGTGCTCCAGTCAATGGAAATCGTCCGTCAGGCCATCAGCCACCTGCCCGAAACCGAAATCAACGCCAAGGTCAAGGGCAACCCCACCGGCGAGGTCATCTCGCGCGTGGAGCAGCCCCGCGGCGAGTGCCTGTACTACGTCAAGGCCAACGGCACCAAGTTCCTCGAACGCGTACGCATCCGCACCCCCACATTCGCCAACATTCCGCCTCTGCTGCATATGGTGAAGGGCATCCAGCTTGCCGACGTCCCGGTCGTCGCGCTGTCCATCGACCCCTGCATCAGCTGCACCGAACGCTAGGAGGAATCCCGTCATGCTCATGATCAAGACCGTACTGCGAAACTTCCTGAAACGTCCGGCGACGCGCAAGTATCCGATGGTCAAGCGCGACCCCTTCAACAACTACCGGGGACGCCTGATCAACAACGTGGAAAGCTGCATCTTCTGCCGCATGTGCTCCAACAAGTGCCCGGCGCAGTGCATCTCCACCGACCCGAAGGAAGCCTTCTGGGGCTATGACCCCTTCTCGTGCGTCTATTGCGGCATCTGCGTGGAAGCCTGCCCGACCAAGAGCCTGTTCATGCTCTCGACCCACCGTGCCCCGGTGCCCACCAAATTCGTGGTTTACCACAAGGGTATCGCGCGCGTGGCCAAGCCGCGCCTTGCTTCCGTTCCCAAGGTCGCGCCGGGCGATGTGCATTCCGAAACGCCGCCGCCCAAGGTCGTAGCCGCAACGGAAATCCCGGCCGAGCCGCCTCTTGAGGAGCCCAAGCCGAAGCCCAAGGCGACCCCGCCTTCGACGCCGAAGAAAAAGAAGTAAACGCCTCCGGCAGGCGGAGTTCTGAGCCCCAAAATGCCTCTAGAAGGCAGGGTTCCGCACTGTACTCGCGGGGGAAGTTTTCGGAATAACGCTCACTGGCGCATCGCCCAAAATGAGCCGCTTCCAGCTTCCCTCAAGGTAAAAAGACTAGGCCGCACCAGCTTGTGCTGGTGCGGCCTAGTCTTTTTCAGTGCAAGACCGCCGGATGTTTCGTGCCCGCAAGAAACTCGCAGGGAAAGGGCGACGGCCTTTATGGGGAAATGGCAACGCCTTTATGCCGTGCTTTTCGCTTTTTCTTTTGGCTCGGTCACAGAAAACGATTGCCCGTTTCTTTAGCACCACGGAATTTCAAAAGTTTTCAACATTGGTAAGACAACAAGCTCCACAATGCGAAAACTCTCAAGCGCATTATTCTAAAATCACACAGAAAATATATCCCTACGGTTGCTATGACCGAATCTTTCTTTTTCCTTCTTCCGCCCCTTCCCGCCCTCATCAGCGGCCAGACTCGGGGCGTGTCCTTAATCCGCTATTCCTGTTCCCAAATGGCGGAAATGCGCCCGTTTTCGAGCTGGAGCATGTGGGTGATGGCCGGGAAGATGTCGGCCTTGTGGTGCGTCACGAGGACCATTTGCACGCCCTGCCGCGCAAGCTGGTTGAGCAAGGCGGAGAACTCGTTGCGCGACGGCGCGTCGAGCCCGGAGAAAGGCTCGTCGAGCAGCAGAAGATCGGGTTCCCCGGCCAAGGCGCGGGCCAAAAGGAGACGGCGCAATTCGCCCGTGGAACAGGAGCGGATGGTCCGTTTCGCCAAAAATTCCAGATGCAGGGCGGCGAGGATGCCGGATACCTGCTCCAGCTCTTCGGGGGCGGGCTGGCGGTAGACGCCCACCGAGTTGTCGATGCCGGAAAAGACCAGCTCCTCCCCGGTGATGTCGTAGGTATAGGTGGCCTGCTGACGGTCGGAGACGAGACGCACACCCTTGCGAAGCACTTCCAGGCGATTCACCACGCCACCCTGCCGGGGCAATTCGCGGATGATCTCGCCCCCGTAGGCGACGATTTCATCCCCGGCCAGAAGGCGCAGCAAGGTCGACTTGCCCGCGCCGTTGCCGCCGAGCACGGCCCAGTTTTCGCCGGGATTGATGGTCCAGTTGATGTCGTGCAGGACGGGGACGCGATCAATGAAGACGGAAGCGTCCTTGATGACGATACGGGCGGAACAGCCGCGGATGCCGCTCAGTTCGCCCGCCGTTGGAGACGGTGCGAGCACTTCCTTGGGCGCCTCCTCAAGCGCCGCGCCGAGAGGCATGGGACCATCGAGCGCCTTGCCGTTTTCGAGGAGGATTTCCCGCCCTATCCACGAAGGCAGGGTTTCGGGCCGGTGCGTGGTCATCACCAGCGTGGACAGCGCGGAGGCCCGTTCCAGCGCGTCCAAAAGGCTCTGGCGGGCTCGTGCGTCCAGCCCGTCCGTTACTTCATCAAGCAAGAGGATGGCCGGTTTGCGGACCAAGGCCCGCGCCACCAGCATAAGGCGAAGCTGGCCCTGCGACATGGCGGTCACGGGCTTCTTCAAAAGATGCACGCCACCGAGCAGCCGGACAAGCTGGTAGGCCGTCTCGCACATCTCGTCGGTGGGCTGCTGCGCAATGTAGATGGCGTCGGAAAAGCCGCCGAGGACCAGCCGTTCGCCGTCCACGCGCCATTCCTGATGCACAACCCGCTCCTGCTGCATGGCGGATACCAGTCCGGTGACGACCCGGCCCGTCAGAGGCGAAGCCTCCGGCCCATCGGGGCCATGCCAGATCACCCGCCCGGCGCGGCGATGATCGATCTGGTCCGGCCATTGTTCGCCGCGCAGCAGCCGCAAGAGCGTGGATTTACCCGCACCGTTGCCGCCCCGGACGACGGCGTGCTCCCCCTCGCGCAATGTGAGGGAAAAATCATTGAGAATAGGCCGTTCCGTGCCCGGATAGGTGACAAAAACGTGCTCGACTTCAATCAACGGACGATGCGAAGATTCCACCATGACGCCATTCTCCCCCCTAAAAAGCAAAAAAGGCTCTCCGCCGCGTTTCCAAATCCGCCCTGCGTAGCCCGCTACTTCCGGCAGGCTATGCGCTCCACAACGCGCGCCTCCCCATCTCCCCGATACAAAAGCGGGGAAGACACCTTCTGCGAAAGCGTTCCCCGCTCCGAAAAGGCCCGTGCCGCCCGACCTAAAAATCCATTTCCTGCGGCTTGCGGTTCTCGAACACCACGTTGGAACGGAAGCCGTAAGAACGGGCGTAGGCTTCGAGCTGATCGAAGCCGTAGGCGGGCGTGTTGGCGCAGTGGGCGTCCGACCCGAAGCTGATCTTCACGCCAATGTCAGCGGCCAGCCCCATGATTTCGGGACCGGGATAAATCTCCTTGCAGGGCTTGCGCAATCCGGCGGAGGAGATTTCCATCGCCACGCCGTTGTCGCGCAGGGCCTTGAGAGCCTCGGCCACAAGCTCAAGGCTCTCCGGCAGCACGATCCATTGCCGGAAAACATCGATGGTATAGAGCTTGATGATGTCGGGATGGGCGGCCACGTTGACAAGCCCGCTGCGGGCCATATCCGCCAAGGTACGGAAATAGTTCTCATAGCGTGTAGCGCACTGCTGGGGGCTGACTTTCCAGTCGTCCTGCGTGAAGTCGAAGCCCCACGAGCCCAGAAAATGGATGCCGCCGATAATGTAATCAAAGGGGTAGGCCGCGACCGCCGCTTCCATGAAGGAGCGTTCCGAAGGGAACCAGTCCAGTTCCATGCCGAAAAGGACGCGGGGCGTACCGGAAAGGGCGCGAAGCTGCATGACTTCGCTCGCGTAGCGGACAAAGCATTCACGCAGATGCTCCCGATATTCCACCGGGTAGGAGTAAGCCTCGGGACGAGGAGAATGCTCGGAAAACCCGTAGACGGCAAGCCCGCGCTCCTTGGCCGCCGCGTACATCTCGGCGACCGACGCCTTGCCGTGGGAAGCGTTGGTATGATTATGAACGTCTGCAAGTATCATGATTCGGGCTCTCAGAAAAAGGTTGTCCGCATACGGCGGAAAAACGCGCAAGCCGCGCAAGCCGCGCAAGCCGCGCAAGCCGCGCAAGCCGCGCAAGCCGCGCAAGCCGCGCAAGCCGCGCAAGCCGCGC
>CALVEZ010000004.1 GCA_944326695.1 Candidatus Bilophila faecipullorum
GGCCAGCGAGACGTTCCGTCCCGCAGCGGCGAGAACGGGTTATGCACCTCTCTGCCCTCCCTGTCAACGACTTTTTATATTTTTTTCTCTTTTTTCCGGAGAAAGTATCAAATTGCTTATAATAACGGCGTGTTTTCGCGCATAAAGACGTTTTCGACGCACCAAAGCAAAAGCCCCCGCCTGGGAAGGCGGGGGCTTCGGACTTGCGACGTTCCAATTACTTGATGCGGACTTCAACGGTATTGGCGTTGATCTGAACCACTTTGGCGGATTCGGGAGCGCGGGTCAGCTCAAAAACCAGCCGGGTGGCCCCTTCGTGATGTCCCACGCGGATGTCCTTGATCCACAAATCCTTGGGGACGCGCGGCACTTGAATGCCCCACTTGCCTTGCAGGTCGACCACATAGCGGTGCGGGTCCTTTAAGAGCATGGTCTTGAACTTCAAAGGCGCGGCTCCGGTCATCCGGAAGACCACATCCTTGTCCAGTTCCAGCCGGGTGCCCGTGATCGCCGTCTGCCCCGCTTCCAGCTTGGCCGGAGCCTTGGTGGTCAGGACCACGGCCGAGCTTTTCGCCGGGGCCGAAGGCTGCTTCTTCTCCGCTTCGGCCTTGGCGGGCGTCTCCGGTTTCCTCGGCTCGGCCTTGGGTTCTTCTTGCGGGGCTTTTTCTTCCACGGGGGCGGGCGACGTTTCGTTGAACGTCCCCACGGGCGCAATATCCCCTACGGGCGCAGGACCTGCCTGCGGAGCCTCGGCGGGCGTTTCGCTTGCCGCGGGCGCGGCGGTTTCGGGCGCAGTGGGCGAAGACGTTTCCGTCGGCGCCTTGGCGACCATGTCCAGCGCCGACCCGGTCGAACCCCGCAGGGTCCCGTTATCAAGGGGGACCAAAACGCCCTTGCCGTTCTCCACAGTGCTCAGATCAGGCAATTGGGGCAGGGAAGGCACTTCTTTTGAAAGCGATCCCGTCACCATTTGCCCTTCCGAAGCCACCGGCTCCTGAACCCGCCATTCCAACGCCGCGAGGACGGCGAGGGAAAGCATAAAAACCCCTATGACAAGCAGGGTTCGCATACGATTCATGCCTTCAGCGCTCCTTATTGAAAAGCGGGGCCGGGTGGGCGTCACGCGCGCCCCGGCCCCCGAAACCGAAATGGTATCCTCTCCATTTTGAATGGAAACAGGGATACGCTTTTCCGCGTAAAAAGCAATCCGGCCCGGATGGGAAGCATCTCCTCGGAAACATTCCCTTTGCGCCCCTGCAACACCTTACTTTGCGGCCTTCTCCGGCACGAGGGAAGCGATGACGCCTACGGCGAGGAGCCCCATAACAACGGCCAGACTGATGAGCGGCGAGATGTGTATGACGCCGAGCACGTCGAGCATCATCTTGATCCCGATGTAGGCCAGGATAGCAATGACCGACTTTTCGAGATGACGCAGGTAGCGCTTGCCCGCGGCGAGCAGGAAGTACATGGAACGCAGGCCGAGGATGGCAAAGACGTTGCTGGTATACACAAGGAAAGGATCGTGCGTGACCGCGATGATGGCGGGCACCGAGTCGAAGGCGAACATCACGTCGGAGAGTTCCACCACGACGAGGCAGAGGAAAAGCGGCGTGGCCTTCCAGATGAGCTTGCCCGCGCTGTCGGGCGCCTTGACGAAAAAGTCATGGCCGTGCAACTGGTTGTGCACGGGGATAAAGCGCCGGGTGTAGCGCACGGCCCAGTGCTCGGAGTAGTCGACGATTTCGTCCTTATGACCGCTGCGCATGGACTGCCACATCTTCCACGCCGTCCAGAGGACGAAAATGCCGAACCCTGCCAGTGCATAGGGCCCGAACATGGCGACAAGGGAACTCCCCGCCGCTACGAAGATAAGGCGCAGGACCAGCGCGCCGAGCACACCATAATAAAGGACCCGGTGCTGGAAGGCATCCTTGATGGAGAAGGAGCCGAAAATGGCCATGATGACGAAAAGGTTGTCCACCGACAACGACTTTTCCAGAAGATAGCCCGTCAGGAAGAGCTGTACCTGCTCGGCCCCGAAGCTATAGCCGATGTACCCCGCGAAAACGAGGGCGAGGGCGATCCAGACGCAGGTCCACAGGGCGGCGTTACGGGCGGAAACGGGCTTGTCCGCCTTGTGCGCGTGCAGGTCGAACCAGAGGGCGACGACCACGAGGACGCAGAAAAGGACGATCTCGGTCACGGAGTGTTCAACGATCATCGGAACCTCCGCAGGCGGCCGGGCCGGAAAGAGGACAGTCGGACTTGGGCATGTTTTTACTCCTGTGTCGGTTTGGTCGCCGGAGAAAAACAAAAAGACCCTCCGGCAACACAGTGCCGTGAAGGTCTCACTCATCAAGTCGAAGCTTGACGGTAACGCCAGGCCGCTAGGCCATGCTGTTGACGTTACCCGGGTCTCAAGAACCCAGCTACTCCCCTTTACGTGGAAAAGAAAATACGCGGCGGTCCCCACCCTGTCAAGGGGCCACGCCCCATCTCCAACGCTTTTTATCACCCGGGACGCGCCCTTGAAGCCCGCGGGGGGTTCAATCCGCCACGACGAAATTGCCGGGATACTGGCGGTCGAGCTCGTCGGAAAGGTTTTCCGCATGGTTGAGGGACGGAAAAGGCCCGGCCTGCACACGCCACAGCCCGATGGAAGGGGCGTAGAAGGCCCGCCCTCCGAGGTTGCGCCCGCGCAGCCGCCGCACCAGCGCCTGAGCGGAGGATTCATTGCTCAGGGCGGCGATTTGGATGTAGAAACGGCCCTCCATGTCCCCCGGTCGCGCCCCGCCCACGCCTTCGAGCGCCTCCACGCGCACCCGGGCCGTGCCCGTGCCGATCATGCCGAGCTTCTGTGCGCCCCCGTAGGACAGATCGATGATGCGGTTGCCGACGAAGGGGCCGCGGTCATTGACCCGCACCACGATGGAACGCCCGTTGCCCAAATGGGTCACGCGCACTTTCGTCCCCAGCGGCAGCAGCTTATGCGCTGCGGTCATGGCGTACATGTTGTAGCGCTCGCCATTGGCGGTCTTGCGGCCGTGGAAGTCTTTGCCATACCACGAGGCGACGCCCTCTTCCCGATAGCCGTCCGCCGTCAGGTAAGGGCGGTAGGTCTTGCCCCGCACGGTGTAGGTTTTCGTCCCCCGCGTAGCTCCCCCGCCGCCGACGTCGGTCAGGCCGCAGGCGGTCAGGGAAAAGCACAGCAGTCCAAACAGCACGAAACGAAAAAAAGAAAGCGTACGCATACCACCTCGGGATGTTCCCGTTCCACTATGGCATAGTCACCGCCTTTCGCCAAGTCCCTGTCCTTCGCCGGAATGTCGGGCAAACACGGACCGATCCTCTCTTTGTGGCAAACAAACCATTATCCATTGAAATTATTTAATAATTAAGGGTTGAGTCTTCGCTTATCAAGAAAAGAAATCGTTCAAAATAAGGGCTCTTTTCTTTTTTCCAAAAAAAATGCCCCCCATCCAAACACGGCGCTCCTCCCGCTTATCCGCCCTGATCATTGGAAAAGAGAGTTCAAACAAGAAGTATAAGTTTTTTAACCAGATACGTTATAATACGCCTCTTGGCCCCTAAGCGGGCCTTTTTCTTTAACCTTCCCTCTTCTTTCAGTAAAAGAGGCGCTTATCTCGACACGACGCGCCCGGGATGCTAAGAAAGCCCCTTGTAAAAAACGATCAGGTCGCCACCCTTGCGGTTCGTGGCGTCGTCCCTGCAAACAAGGAATACTTCATGCCCCACATACGACTGACCGCCCGCTCTCTCCATGGCGCCCTGAGGTGGCTTTCCCTTCCCTGCCTGCTGTTGCTCGCCGCCTGCGCCCCCCAGCACACCACGCCCACACGTCACCAATATTCCATCGTCCGCTATCACGACTCCCTGTCGGATTTTCATAGCTACCGTTCCTCCGCGCGGGAAGTCGTGGCCTATTCCACGCGCGGCCCCTTTTCCCCCGGGCAGCGTCCCGATTTTACGCCCGTCCCCAATGAGGAACTCGACGACGGCGATATGGAAGCGACGCCCGATCTGCTTCAGGAACCGTCCCTTTACCCCACGCTCGCCCTGCTCAAGCCCGTGCCGGACGACCTGCGGATCACCTCGCCTTTCGGCGTGCGCGTCCATCCGCTGAAACGCCGCCGCCTCATGCACGCGGGCGTGGACATCGCCGGAAAACGCGGGGAAAAAGTCGTGGCGTCCGCCCCGGGCACCATCATCCACAGCGGGCGCAAGGGTTCCTACGGCCTCACCGTAGACATCGAAGCCGGCAACGGCGTCATCCTCCGCTACGCCCATCTCGACAAGATCGGCGTGCGCAAGGGGCAGAAGGTCAAACGGGGACAGTACATCGGCAATCTGGGAAGGACAGGACGGGTCACGGCCGCTCATCTCCATTTTGAAGTACGGCTCCACGACAAGCCCATCAACCCCCTCCAGTTCCTCTCGCCCGAACACCACTGGGCGGCCAATACCGGAGAACGGCCCGCCAAAAGCGGACGCGCCAAACGCTAATCCCAAGGCGGCCCCCAAAGCCGCCTTTTTGCTGGGCGGCGGAAAGGATCGTATCCACGCAGCCGCGTAAGACAGGGCGCGCGGCCCCCCATCAGGCACCTTGGGCAAGGCTCTGCTTTCCGGTACCGGCCAGCGCGTTTCCTGCCCGACGGGAGCCTTGCCCCCGCCCCTTGGCAACACCTCCACGCGCAGGCCGCCCTGCCTGGCCGGGGGCCTTGCCCTCCGCCGCGCCGCCGGATACAAGACGGCATGAACACGCAAAGCCTTCCCGTCCTCATGTACCACTACGTTAACCGTTTTCCGGGCGCGACCACGGTCAGCCCGGAAGCTTTTGAGGCGCAGTGCCGGGGCATGGCCGAAAATGGCTGGCGCGGGGTGGGCCTCGACGAAGCCGAAGCCTTCCTGCTCCACGGAACGCCCCTGCCGCGCCGCTCGCTCCTCATCACGTTCGACGACGGCTATCTCGACAATTACGTCTACGCATGGCCCATCCTCCGCAAGTACGGGCACAAGGGCGTGGTCTTCGCCGTGACGGATCGTCTGGAAAAAGCGTCCGGCCCGCGCCCCACCCTTGCCGATGTCCGGTCCGGCTCCGAACTCACCCTGCCGCCCGTGGACACGCCCTTGCAGGCCACGGACTACGGCTTTCAGGAACGCCGCGATCTTTTCATGTCATGGGAGGAAGCCCGACGCATGGAGGAGAGCGGCGTCATGGCCGTGGCCGCGCACTCGGCCCGTCATCTGGCCGTCTTCGCCGGACCGGAATGGGGCCCGGTGAACCGGCACGACCGCCGCAAGGCCGCATCCCCCTTTGAAGAAGCCGCAAAACGCTTCCACGTGCCCGGTACCCGCCTGAACACCTTCAACCGCACGGACTTTCCCGTCGTCTGGGGGTTGCCGCGCTTCAAGGAACGGCCTTTTCTGCACAGCCGGGCCTTCATCCCCTCCCCCGAACTGGTGCGGGCCGTGCGCGGCCTTGTCCCGCAGGACATCCGCGAGGCCAGAGCCTTTTTCGAGCATCCCGGCAAGGTGGCGGAACTGGAGGCGCTCGTGGCGTCCTTTGCTCAGGATCGTCTCGGCACGCCGGAAACGGAAGAAAAACGGCGGGAGCGCGTGCGCGCCGAAATCGCCTCCTGCGCCGAAACCCTGCGCCGGGAACTCGGCCATCCCGTGCGCTCGCTGTGCTGGCCGTGGGGAAGCGGCTCGGACGTGGCCGTGGAAGAAGCCCGCCAAGAGGGATTTGCCGTCTTCTTCACCACGCGCATGGGAGCCAACCCGCCCGCCGCGCCCGCCGCCGTACGGCGTTTCAAGGTCCGCGACGCAGGCTGGACGTGGCTCCGGCTGCGGCTTGAAATCTACTCCCGGCCAAGGCTCGCGGCCCTCTACGCCGCCTGCCGTCTTTAAGGAGGCTCGTCACGGCGTCCGTCCCCCCCTTGTTTCCCCGGAGCCTTGCCAAGGGAAAACGCTGCGGCAGCGCCGCGCCCGTAGAAACATTAGATAATAAGCTGGAATACAACGGATAATCTATCCTCTCCGTCGCGCCCGTGGAAATCTGCGCTCTCCTTGGACAGGTACGGAGGAGGAATTCCCCTGTGAGGCGATGCCGTCCCTCATCGGCCAATGGGATGTCCCTGCAGGAGAAAAAGGGGCACGGCGCCTTCTTTCCGGCGAAAAGGCGAGCCGCCGGAAGCGCGGGGCCGCCCCTAACCACTGGACAAAAGCGTCTGCCAATGGCATTTCTGAGCCCCTACTTCCTTTGCCAACAGGATATTCCCATGCGTTTTGTCGTCAGCCTTCTCCTCTGCTGCGCGTTGGCCCTTCCCGCCTTTGCCGCCGACGCCCCGTCCCTCGTTCATGACGCCCTCATCTCCCGTGAAAACGGCAAGGTACACATCCGCGTCCATTACCCCGTGACCGGCAACGCCCGCGTGGACGCCGACGTTGCGGCCTGGGCCCGGCAGGTGGTGGATACGTTCCAGTCCACCTACGGCGAGGAACCCGATCTCGGCGTGCCCTACGAGCTGGAAACGACCTACAGCACCACCCGGCCCTCGCCCTCGGTGCTGTCCATCGTCTGGAAGACCGCAAGCTACACCGGCGGCGCGCACGGCAACCTCGAAATCAGCACCACAACCTACGACATGCAGTCCGGGACGCTCATCGATCTCTACGACGTGTTCGCAGACCTCGACGCGGCGCTGAGCGACATGAGCGCCTTCTGTACCCGCAAGCTGTCGCGCACGCTCGGGGACATGTACAACAAGGATATGCTCGAAGGCGGCACCGCGCCCGAAGCGGACAATTTTTCCAGCTTCGCCCTCACCCCGGCGGGCATCCGCATCTTTTTCCAGCCCTATCAGGTCGCGCCGTGGGCGGCCGGGCCGCAGGCCGTGGACATCCCCCTCGACGCCCTCACGGACGCCCGGCCCCGCCTTTCCCTTTGGGGAAAAGCCGCTCGGCCAGAATAAGCCGCTCCAGATTGCGCGCCTTGTTGGGCTGCGACAGGGACAAAACCCGCCATTCTTCCGGGGACAGGGCTGCGCTCCATGCGAGTACGGCCCTGTCCTCTTCCATTCCCCCGCGATGCCCCGTGTAAACGTGCGCCGAAAGGACACCCCCACAGGCGAGCAGCCGCGAGGCCGCATCCAGCGCCGCCACGGTCGTGGGGGCCGCCGTCGTCACCGCCTTGTCGCTGCCGGGCAAAAAGCCCAGATTGAACATGATCGCTGTCACCTTTCCCCTGAGTTCCAGCGCGGGGAAGAGCCGGGCAAGCTCCCGTTCCATATGCTCATGGCCCGACCGCACCAGCCGGACGCGCCCGAGCAGCCCCTCCGCCGCCAGCCGATCCCGCGTGGCCGCGAGCGCGGCTTCCTGCACGTCGAAGGCCGCTATAAGGCCGCCCTCCCCCACTTGCCGGGCCAGAAAGACGGCGTCGTACCCGTTGCCGGCGGTCGCGCCCACGGCAAAAGGAAAGGCAGGGACGCCGTCCCCGCCTTTTGGCAAGGCCCGGGCTTCAAAAGCCCGCGCCACGGCCCGGTGAGCGATTTCCGTCAGCGCCGGAAGGCTCACCGCCCGCTCACGCATGAGCCACCCCGTTCCCTTCCTGCATGGATTCGTGGAACATCAGGCACCACTGGTCGAAATTGAACGGCTCCTGCTCCAGCTTGTCCACGTTGTCGTGCAGCCATTGATGGAAGCGGCCTACCATGGACTGGAATTCGGGATGTTCGAGCGCGGCCATGCTCTGCTCGCCCAACGCGGAACGGGCATAGCCGAGCACGGCGGAACAGGCCATCGTCGCGTCGACGATGGTTCCGTTCAACTGCCCGAGAAGGCTCTTGTAGTCGGGATAATCCTCTTCAAGCTCCCGAACCGTCGCTTCGGGAATCTGAATGCAGAAATCGCCGTCCGCATCTTCCTCGATCCACGAGAAGCGGACCCACTGTTCAAAAATGACGGCATCAAGCAGGGCGGACATCAGCCCCTTCATTTCATCGGAAGACGGGACCGGAGTGGATGACGTATTCATGAATGCTCCTTGGAGAGAAAATATAGCCTCACTATGGGCACGGGTGGCCCCAAGGTCAAGGCCGCACAGCCGCCGCTTTGCTTTTTCCGCAAAAAAGCCTACCGTCCACCGGCGCGCCATTCCGTTTCCGCGCCCTTTGTCCGCAACCCCAAACCAAGGATTCCGCGTGTCGGACTACGCCTCCCTCATTGCCCAAGAACTCGGCCTTCGGCCCGCGCAGGCCGGGGCCGTCATCCGCCTGCTCGACGAAGGCGCCACCGTCCCCTTCATCGCCCGTTACCGCAAGGAAGCCACCGGCAGCCTCGACGAGGTGGCGGTTACGGCCATCCGGGACCGGTTGGCGGCGGGCCGCGAACTGGACAAACGCCGCGAGGCCATCGTCGCCTCCCTTGAAGAGCGGAACCTGCTGACGCCCGAGCTGCGGGCCAAGGTGGAGGCCGCCGCCTCCCTGACCCTGCTCGAAGACATCTACCTTCCCTACCGCCCCAAGCGCCGGACCCGGGCCTCCGCAGCGCGGGAGCGTGGCCTTGAGCCGCTGGCGGACCTGCTCGCCAGACAGGAGCGTTGCCTCCCCGAAACGCTGGCGGCGGGTTTCGTAGCCCCGGACAAGGACGTAGCCGACGCCGAGGCCGCCCTCGCCGGGGCGCGGGACATTCTGGCGGAACGCTTTGCCGAGGATCAGACGGCGCGGGAACGTCTGCGCGGCGTCTTTGGCCGGGAAGGGCTTATGCGCTGCAAGGCGGCCTCGGGCAAGGAGGACGATCCCGATGCCGCCAAATACCGCGACTATTTCGCGTGGGACGAGCCCGCGGCGCAGGCCCCTCCGCACCGCATTCTGGCCATGTTGCGGGGCGAGGAGGAAGGCTTTCTGCGTCTTTCCCTGCGCCCCCGCGACGAGGAACGGGCCAAGGAAACGCTGGCCCGGCTCTTCGTGCGCAACGACGGCCCCTGCGGGCGGGAAGTGCGGGCCGCCGCACTCGACGGCTACGCCCGCCTGCTGGCTCCGGCCCTTGAAACCGAGCTGCGCAACCGGCTCAAGGAGCGGGCCGACGCCGCGTCCATCCGCGTTTTCGCGGACAACCTGCGCCAGCTTCTGCTCGCCCCGCCCCTCGGCCCCAAAAGCATCATCGCCGTGGACCCCGGATTCCGCACCGGCTGCAAGGCGGTCTGCCTGAGCCCGGAGGGAAAACTCCTCGAATACGCCACCGTCAACCCGCACGCGGGTTCGGACAAGGCCCGCGCCGAGGCCGGGGCCACGCTGGTGCGCCTCGCCCTGAAGCACGGCGCGGAAGTGGCCGCCGTGGGCAACGGCACGGCGGGCCGGGAAACCGAAGCCTTCATCCGCTCGCTCCCGGACTGGCCGCCCATCCCCGTGGTCATGGTCAGCGAGAACGGCGCGTCGGTCTATTCCGCCTCGGAAGCGGCGCGGGCCGAATTCCCCGATCTCGACCTCACCTACCGGGGCGCGGTGTCCATCGGGCGGCGGCTGGCCGATCCGCTGGCCGAACTGGTGAAAATCGATCCCAAGGCCATCGGCGTGGGGCAGTACCAGCACGACGTGAACCAGACCGAGCTTAAACGCTGCCTCGACGACGTGGTGACGAGCTGCGTCAACGCCGTGGGCGTGGAACTGAACACGGCCAGCGAGCAGCTTCTCGCCTACGTCTCCGGCCTCGGCCCCACACTGGCGCGCAACATCGTGGCCTTCCGCCATGAAAACGGCCCTTTCCAGACCCGGCGCGATCTGCTGAAAGTGCCGCGCCTCGGCCCCAAAGCCTTTGAGCAATGCTCGGGCTTTCTGCGTATCCGCGGCGGCAGGCAGCCTCTTGACGCCAGCGCCGTGCATCCCGAATCCTACGCGGTGGTCGAATGCATGGCCAAGGACGCGGGCACGAGCGTGAGCGAGCTCATGCGCAGCCCGGAACGGCGGCGCGCCGTGGACATCTCCCGCTACGTCACGGATACGCTCGGCCTGCCCACCCTGACCGACATCATGAAGGAACTGGAAAAGCCCGGACGTGATCCGCGCGGCCCCTTCAAGCCCTTTGCCTTCGCGGAGGGCGTGCACGCGCTCGAAGACCTGCGCCCCGGCATGAAGCTTCCCGGCATCGTGACCAACATCACGGCCTTCGGAGCCTTCGTGGACATCGGCGTCCATCAGGACGGGCTCGTCCACATCAGCCAGCTTGCGGATCGCTTCGTGCGCGATCCCAACGAAGTCGTGCGCGTGCATCAGGAAGTGGCCGTGACCGTGCTCGACGTGGACATCCCCCGCAAGCGCATTTCCCTCTCCATGCGCAACCAGTGAACCAGAGGCGGCTACCGGGCGGAAAAGCCCGGCACGTCCGCCATCCGAAAAACCGACCCCAAACCAAGGAGCCAGTATGAAAACCGTTGCCGCCAAACCCGAATTCGCCGGGCTGACAGAAGAACAGGTCGTAGACGCCATCGACGCCTACGAAGCGCAGGTAGAAGCCTATTACGCCAATCAGGGCCAAGAAGAGGAAGGCTGTGCCTGCGGCTGCGGCCATGACGACGAGGGATCGTGTGAGGACTGCGACGAGGACGACGAAATCAAGTCCGACGATCCCATCGTGCAGGAAGTGGAACGGCTGATCGAAGCCTACTCGCAGCGTTTTGACGAACTGTGCCGCGACTCCGGCGAAGTGCCGGAAGAGGCGCTGACCTACAAGCCCCGCAACCCCATCGAACAGGTGTCCTTCGACATCTTCACCGACGCCCTCCACGATTCGCTCATGGACGAGGACGACGAATAGCAGCACAACCCGACCATTCCGAAGGCGGCGGGACCGAGCCGCTCGGGAGAGAACGGAAAACGGTGTGGCCGGGCTTTTCGGCAGAAGCGGAAAACCGCCGCTTCCCGAAGGCCCGGCCTTCCAGTCTGGCAGCAAGGGCCTTCAAAGCGGCCTTTCTTTGGCTGCACGGCCCCGGTCTGATACCTCTTGAAGCCGCAAGAGTGCAAAAATCTTCCACAGGCCAGAAAAGGGAAGAAGAAGAAGAAGAAGAAGAAGAAGAAGAAGAAGAAACGCCGAGAAGCGGCTTCAAAGACGGATTTTCGGTACACGGCCCAAGCCGCCTCGGGCACGGGACGCACGCCATCGCGCCCACGGAACCCCCTTTTTCCCGCAGGGAAAAGGAACAGACGGCCAAGGCGGGGCCATCCTCACGGGCCTCTTTCCCGGCGCGGCAATCTCTTGGAAACAGACGGCCTTGGGCGGGCGTTGTGCCGGGACGGAACGCGGGCGGGACGGAATACGGAAGGATGGCGGTTCACGGAAGGGCCTCTGCGGAAGGCCGCTCTTTTCACCTCACTACGGCGTCTTCATTCCTGCCCGTGGGCGGCAGGGCCGTCTTCCGCTAGGGATGGACCGCCTCCGCCTTTTCTTCCGCCTCTTCAGCCCGCGCCATTTCCGCCTTCAGCCCCATGATCCGCCGCCACGAGGTTTCCAGACGGGCGCGCGGCAGCCTGCCTTCACGCACGGCCCCAACGAGCACGGCCTGCGCCCGGGACACGATACCGGGGTCATAGTCCAGATTGTTGCCGAAAAGCAGGATGTCCGCCCCGGCCTCTACTGCGCGCAGGACGACTTCCTCAAAAGAATAGTGATCCGCAATGGCCCGCATCTGCAAGTCGTCCGTGATCACGACGCCGTCATAGCCCAGACGCCGCCGCAAGAGGCCCTCGATGACGGCGGGGGAAAGGGTGGCCGGAAACACCGGGTCCAGCCCCCGGTGAAAGACATGTCCCACCATGACCATATGTGCCCCGGCCCCCCGCAGCGCGACTTCATAGGGCGCAAGTTCCGCCTCGCCCCATGTTTCGCTGATGTCGGTCACGCCTTGATGGGAATCGGCACGGGCGCTGCCGTGTCCGGGAAAATGCTTGAAGGCCGCCGCCACGCCAGCCGCGTTCAGTCCCTGCGCAAAGGCCGCGCCGTGCGCCGCCACCCGCTCGGGATCAGCGGAAAACGCCCGCCCCAGACGGCCTATGGCCGGAGAGTCGGGATAGACGTTCACGTCGAGCACGGGCGCGAAATCAAGATTGATCCCCGCCGCATGGAGCATCCGCCCCAGACGCCGGGCGCTTTTCCGGGTTGCTTCGGGCGTTCCCCGCCCCAAATCTTCCGCCGAGGGGAAAGCGGGAAAACCGTTGGCCGGGCCAAGGCGCGCCACCTTTCCGCCTTCCTGATCCACGCCCACAAGCAAGGGGATGTCCGCCGCCGCGCGCAAGGCGCTGGTCAAGCGCCCAAGCTGCGCCGCATCGCGGATATTGCGGGGGGCGGCAGGCTCGCGGGCATCGCGGGTGAAAAGAATGACGCCCCCCAGATGCCGGAGGCGGATGTCCTCCAGCACGGCGGCGCAGTCTTCCGGTTCCTGCCCCTTGAAGCCCACAAGCAGCATCTGCCCGGCCATCATGTCCAAGGAAGGAGAAGGCGCGCCCTGCACGCTGCCGCAAACGCAGAAGGCGAGCGCCACTCCCGGCAAGGCCCGCCGCAGGATGCGCCATGCGAGGCGCACGCCCGAAAACATATTGCCACCCCCGCGCTTTTGCGTCACAACAAGCGCACTTGCGCGCTTACGGCCTTTCCCGATCTTCAAGGGACTTCGGATCGGAAGGCTTGTCCGGAGAGGCGGGCTCCACGGTGTAGTCGTCCGGGGACAGTTCATAGGTATGGGGATCGGCGGGCCGCTCGTCGGGCTCCCGCCGCCCGTCCGCACCGGGGATATTGGTATAGATGATGAAGCGGCTTCCGTCCTCGCCGTAGCGTACGGTCTTGCGCGCCCGGCGGATGGCCAGCCCGAAGACGACGAAGAGAATCGCAAAGACGAAAAAGGCCACGACAAAACCGGCGGCCGCAAGCACGAAAACCAGCGCCGCCGCCGCCACGGACGTGACCCCGGCAACAATCCACCGTATAAAATCAGGCATTCGGGCATTCCCCATTAGGTTGCGTTGACTCCTCATTACCATGAGATAAAGCCTCGCGCCCGAAATGACAAGCCCGCCTCAGGAGGTTCCGTGGTATCGCACGATCTGCTCAAACGCTTCTCGGCCGGATTCCAACGTTTCCAAAAAACGTGGTATTGCCCGGAAAACAACATCTATGAAGACCTGCGCGCCGGGCAGAACCCCTACGCGATGGTCATTGCGTGCAGCGACTCGCGGGTGGACCCGGTGATCCTCCTCGACGCCACGCCGGGCGATCTCTTCGTCGTCCGCAACGTCGCCAACCTCGTGCCGCCCTACGAGCCGGACGGCCACTACCACGGCGTCAGCGCCGCGCTTGAGTACGCGGTGCGATACCTGCGCATCGGGCACATCATGGTAATGGGCCATGCCCGCTGCGGCGGCTTCACGAGCCTCCTTGAGGCCGACCACCAAGAGGGCGAATTCCTCAACATCTGGATGAGCCTCGCCTGCCGCGCCAAGGCCGAGGTGGAACGCACCCTTCCCGAGGCCTCCCCCGAGGAGCGCCAGCGCGCCTGCGAAATGTGGGGCGTGCGCTTCTCCCTCGACAATCTCATGGGCTACCCGTGGATCAGGGAGGCCGTGGACGAAGGCCGCCTTTTGCTGCACGGCCTCTATTTCGACATGAGCAGCGGGGAACTCCTTTATTTCGACGCCGGGCGGCGGGCCTTTCTCCCGCTGGTCGAAGCCTGCGCCGCTCTTCCACGTCCCGGGCGCTCCACTCTCTAGACGTCGCCCCTCTCTGCGGGAAAAAAGAGTGGGGCAAACGGCGGCTGATGCGCCTGCGGCACCTGATGAGGAGGCCATGCCGCCGTCTTATACGAATCATATACCGCCCGGCCTTCCTTCCAGCGTCGGGCGCACGGCACGGCTTCGCCTTGCCCGCAGGCTGTCCGTGACGGGGAAGGATACTCCGGCAGGATGCGTTTTCCTCTGCGGGAGCAGGCCGGATGCGAGAAAAGCACGCTTCACGGCTTTTTCCTTCCAGCCGCGCAGGCTGGAAGTGATCATACGGCCCGGCCCGTGGAGTGGGGGCGCTTGCTCCGGCGGAAGGCAAAAACGCCGAGAACAGGCGTCCACGTAGCGCCTGATCCAAGGCGTATCCGCACAATCATTTTACGCTGTTTTTATAGAAACAGCGTTCACGCCGTTTGCGGTTCCCTTCGTGGCCTCAATGCGGCATCTGCCTTTTGACGATACGGCCTGCTATCCCTGCTGCAAAAAATACTTATCCGGCTCCCATGTTCCGGGTATGAAATCGGCAGGCCGCCCCCCGGCGGTCCGCCGCCTCCTTTGGCGGGTACACTTCTTTTTCCGGAGAAAAAAGCCATGCGTACCGCTTGCCTGTCCCTTTTCGCCTTCATCGCGGCCCTTCTTTTCGCCGCCCTGCCCGCCCGTGCTATGATGGATCACGGCAACGCCGCCCCGTCCGCCTATTCCGACCGCGCCTTCCTTTCGGCCATGCTTGCCCACCATGAGGGAGCCGTCGACATGGCGGAACTCTTCTTCAAATCGCCCAAGAAGTATCAGGACCCCAAGGTCGCGTCGTGGGCCGATGCGGTCATCAAGGTGCAGAAGGCGGAAATCGCGGAGATGAAGCAGCTTCTCCAGCCCCTCGGCGGCCTTGAGAAATCCGCCTACGACCCCATGAAAGAGGCTATGGCGCACATGCTTGCCGAAGGCGCGGACATGAACGCGAACATGCGCTTCGTCGAACTCATGCTGCCCCATCACGCCATGGCCGTTGAAATGGCCGTGCCCGCGCTCGTCCATTCCGACAATCCCAAGGTGCTCGATCTCGCCGAGGCCATCATCATCGAACAGGCCAAGGAAATGCGCCAGTTCAAGGCGTGGCTGATGGCCGCCGACCACACGCGCCATTAGCCCCCCTATTGGCCCGGAACCAATGGCGGCTTTTAGGCCGCGGACCACGCGTGAACCATCAGCTTCCGAGGGGCGGAGCTCTTCCTTGCACGGGGTACAGCCTCCCCCGCGCCCCGATGTCTGCTCCATTGCCCGGCGGCCGGCTTTGGCCCGCAGGCCGCCTTGCAGGGAAGAGCACATCCCGGCGAACGCCGCCCCGCCTCCGCCCTCGGCTTCCCGCCTGCAAGGAAAGCGCGCCCGTTCCGGTTCAGTAAGGGCCTGTTGTCTGGACAGGCTGTGCGCGGGGGCGGGTCCCCTCCGTCGCACCGCCTTTTTCGTAACCTGATTGTCACAATCCAAGAACGCAAAACCACAGGAAAAAGCGCCCGTATGCCTGTTTTTCGCTGAAAAACACGGTGTACAAGCGCTTTTTTTGGCGTTAGCGTGCCGCCAAACACAGGATGGCGATATGTCTCTGGATATCATTCTTCTGATCCTCGTTGCGGCCCTGCTCCACGCCTCGTGGAACGCCGTCATCAAAGGCGGCACCAACAAGCTCTACGAAACCGGGCTCAACTGCTTCGGCGGTGGCGTCGGCGTTCTTTTCGTCGTGCCCTTCCTGCCGCTTCCGGCCCCGGAAAGCCTGATCTTTCTGGCGGGCTCGTGTTCGGTGCACATCGCCTACTACCTGTGCATCGCGGTGGCCTACCGCACGGTGGACATGTCTTTCGCCTACACCATCATGCGCGGTACGGCCCCCCTGCTGACGTCCATCGCCATGCTGCTCTTCGGACACAACCTGTCGTGGGCGGGCTGGCTCGGCATCCTCTGCCTGTGCTCGGGCGTGCTCGTCCTGACCCGCGAGAACGTCCGCAACGGGCGTTTCAACATCAGCGGGGCGCTGGCCGCCGTGGGCACCGCCGTGGTGATCATGGGCTACACCCTCTTCGACGGCTACGGCGCGCGGGCCAGCGGCAACCCCATCAGCTACGTGTGCTGGCTCTACGTCATCAACACCTTCCCCATCAACATCATCCTTCTGCTCAGACAGCGCAAAAGCTATATCCCCTACTTCAAGCAGCGCTGGAAAATAGGACTCTTCGGCGGGCTGTGCAGCCTCGGCTCCTACGGGGTAGCGCTGTGGGCCATGACCAAGGCTCCCATCGCGATGGTGGCGGCCCTGCGCGAAACGTCGGTCATTTTCGGAATGCTGCTCGCCATCCTCTTCCTCGGGGAAAAGTTCTCGCCCGTCAAACTCCTCGCCGTGGTCCTCGTCGCCACCGGGATCATCATCATGCGCCTGCAATAGGAGCGGGCCGGAAAGAAACATAGTAGTAGTAGGAGGAGGAGGAGGAGGAGGAGGAAGCGGCAGAGCCCCGGACACACCCTGTCAGGAAAGACGGAAAAGGAAAACGGAAAAGATTCCTTCCTGCCGTAAGGCCGGACCTGCCGAGCCGAGCCGCCGCAAGCCGCCGCCCCGGCGAGCCGCCGGGAAGGACGTTCCTCGCGAAAGGGCACGCCGGGCATGACCGGACGCAAAACCGTGCGGTCTCCCAAGGCAGGTACGCAACCGCCCTACCGTGGGCCGTTGCCTTCCCTTGGGTTTCCAAGTCTCTTCATCCGGCCCCTTCTTGGGCTGGGACCACATGGCCGCGTACCATTTTTTCCCGCCGGAAAAGGGAAAGGTTGACAGTCGGGCCTGAAGGCATCACAACTGCCGGATCGGCCACGCAGACCGCGAACCTTCAACCCTTCCGGTGTCCCATGAGCTTTCCCGAACTCTTCGCCCTTGCCGTCGCCCTCGCGATGGATGCCTTTGCGGTATCCGTCTGCTCAGGCTGCGCCCTCAAACGGGTGACGACGGCCCATTTCCTGCGCCTCTCGCTCACCTTCGGCTTTTTCCAGTTCCTGATGCCCGTCATCGGCTGGACGCTCGGCCTGACGGTACGCGGTTTCATCGAAACGTGGGATCACTGGCTGGCCTTCGCGCTGCTGGCATGGATCGGCGGCAACATGCTGCGCGGCGGCGGTGAAGAGGAAGCCTGCACCGTCGATCCCACGCGCGGGGGACGCCTTTTCGTGCTGGCCGTAGCAACGAGCATCGACGCCCTGGCCGTGGGCCTGTCCTTCTCCTTCCTCAACATCGACGTGTGGGGGCCGTCCGTCCTCATCGGCGTAGTCTGCGCCGTCATCACGGCCTGCGGGCTGCTGGCGGGCAAGCTCCTCGCCCGGGCCGACGTCTTCGGACGCCGCGCCGAATTCACGGGTGGCTGCGTACTCATCGGCATCGGGCTGAAAATATTGTACGAACACGGCGTGTTCAGTTGACGCGCCGCCCTCCCGGGCCCGCAGGGAGGGCGCAGGAACAGCCCCGCACAGACGGGGTACGGCCTTCTCCCCGGGCCCGGGAGAGGCTTTCCGCGGAGTATCCGAAATGGCAAGCGACATCCCGCATTCCGATGCGAACGCCGAAAAAAATCACGCAGCCCTGTCTTCCCTGTGCTGGGCCCTTTTCCTGACGGTCATCAAGCTCGTGGCCGGGCTGGCTACAAACAGCCTCGGCATCCTCTCCGAAGCCCTGCACAGCAGCCTTGATCTGGTGGCGGCGGGCATCACCTTCTTTGCCGTGCGCGTGGCCGCCCGGCCTGCGGACAAGACCCATCCCTACGGCTACGGCAAGATCGAAAACCTTTCGGCGCTGGCCGAAACCGTCCTCCTGCTCGTCACCTGCGGCTGGATCGTCCATGAGGCGGTCAACAGGCTCTTTTTCAACGCCCCGGAAATTTCCCCCTCGTGGTGGGGCGTGGGCATCATCCTCGTCTCGCTGCTCGTGGACGTGAACCGGGCCGCCATGCTGCGCCGGGTCGCCCGCAAGCACAAAAGTCAGGCGCTGGAAGCGGACGCCCTGCATTTCACTACGGACATCTGGTCCTCAGGCGTGGTGCTCGCCGGGCTGCTCTGCGTCCAGCTCAGCGAATTCCTGCCCCCCGCCAGCCCTTTCCGGCCCATTCTGCACATGGCGGACGCCCTCGCTGCGCTGGCCGTGTCCGGCATCGTCGTGGTGGTGGGCATCCGCCTGTCGCGCCGCGCCGTCACCCTGCTCCTCGACGGAGGAGGCAGAGAGCACGGCGAGGCGCTGGAACAGGCCCTCGCCCGCCAGCTTCCCCTCTGCCGGGTCCGCCGCCTGCGCGTGCGCGAAAGCGGAGCCGACGTGTTCATGGACATCACCGTCGAAGCCCCGGCCACATTGCGGCTCGACGCGGCGCACGACGTTTCCTGCGTCGTAGAGGACATCGCGCACGAAATCGTGCCCGCCGCGGACGTCACCGTGCACGTCGAACCCGCGCAGGAGGAAACGGAAAATATGCTCCAGCTTGTGCGCACCGTCGCCACGGCGCACAACCTCTCCGTACACAACCTCATCCTTTCCGAACAGGAGGAAGGGCTCCTTGTCTTCCTGCATGTGGAAGCGGCCCCGGACACGACCCTGCGCGAGGCCCACGAACAGGTGCACCTCTTCGAGAAGGCGCTCGGCAAGCGCCTCGGCACCGCGCGCATCGAAACGCACATCGAACCCGAGGATCGCTGCCCTGCCGCCCAGAACGTTCCCTTCGACGCCGATCTGCATTACGTGCGCGCCGCCGTGGACAGCATCCTTCCCGAGTTCCCCATGATCTCCAACGTCCACGATCTGCGCCTCACCCACATGGGCGGCACGCCTCTCGTCAGCTTCCACTGCATCCTCGACGGCGACCTTTCCGTGGCCGTCGCCCACGACATCGCCACCGACATGGAACGCCGCCTGCGTACCTGCGCCCCGAAGCTCGACCGCATCCTCATCCATACCGATCCCTCGCCCCTCTTCGTCATGCCCCGCGACTAGGTACAGCTTCCAAGGGCTGCGCGGCGGGGCTGCGGAAGGCCGACGGAAGAAGCCACACACGGCCCGTCCCCATCATCGACAGCAAAGCCCGTTCTCAGAAACGGGCTTTGCTGTGCTTTCCCCCTGTGGCACTCCCTCCACTTGCTCGCGTTTTCCTCGTTTGCACGTTCCCCCGTTCGCCTTCTCCTAGATGGACCTTCGCCGGGAGAAACCGTTTTCCGGCCCGGATACGCGAAAAGCGGAGGACGAATCCTCCGCTTTTCAACAGGTTCCAGAACGGGAAAGCGGCTTTCCGAGGGCGGGCGGCCTCATGGAAGCGCTCGCACCGGATCAATCCGGCAAGGCCGTCACACGACCCCGTGCTCGCCGGGCCGCTCATAGTCCGTATCGTGCTGGCGGCGGGCCATCAGGTACTGCCTGGTGTCACCAAGCAGGAGCAGGATGGGGTTGGACACGAAGATCGAGGAGAAGGTGCCCACGAAAACGCCGATGGTCATGGTCAGGGCGAAGTCGTGGATCGCACCGCCGCCGAGGATGGTCAGGCTGAGCGAAGCGATGAGCGTCGTGGCCGAGGTCATGATGGTACGGGCCAGCGTCTGGTTCACACTGCGGTTGATGATCACCGCGAGCGGTTCGGGATTGTCCTCGGACTGACTCTGGAGGTTTTCGCGGATACGGTCATAGACGATGATGGTGTCGTTGAGCGAGTAGCCCACCAGCGTCATGAGCGCGGCAATGATGTTGAGGTCGATTTCCTTCCCCATGATCGCCAGCAGCCCCAGCGTGATCGCAACGTCGTGGATAAGCCCCACGATGGCCCCGAGCGCATAGTTGAGCTTGAGCTTCCACGAAAGGAGCAGGGTCAGGGCCAGCGCGCCGATAACCCGGTAGGCCATGTCAAGGCCCGCGAAGCCCATGACGTACATGGCCGCTCCGAGGGCGGCGGCCATGATGCCCGCGATCATCCAGCGGTACTCGAAACGGCCCGAAATGTAGACGGTGATGAGCAGTACGGCGAAATACATGGCCTCAAGCGCCGCATTGCGCAAATCCGCCCCGACCTTGGGCCCGACCATCTCCAAACGCTCGATGGTCGCCGGGTTGTCCTGAAAAGACGTCTTGAGCGCGGACAGCACGCTTGAACGGATACCGTCGCTGGTCAGGTCCTGCGCCGTGAAGCGCAGGAGGTAATCCCGGCCGTCCTCGCCGTACTGCTGAATGGCGAGGCCCGGCAAATCAAGCGCGGCAAAGGCCTTCTTGATGTTCTCGTCCTCGACCGGCTTTTGGAACTGGAGCTGCACGGCCGCGCCGCCCGCGAAGTCCACGCCGTATTTCAGGCCGCCGTTCCACAAGATGGCGACAAGGCCCGCCAGCAGAAACACTATCGACAGCCCGTAGGCATAGCGGCGCAGTCCCACGAAATCAATGGTCGTCTGCCCGCTGAACAAATGCAAACTCATGCCAGAACTCCTCTGGTGCTAAAAACTCCGGATACACAGGATCAGCCCATCGCCCGCAGGCTAGATGCTGAGCTTCTTCCCGTCGTTCCCGCCGAGCCAGAGCCCGAACGCCGTGCGGGAAACGAAAATGGCCGTGAACATCGAGGCAATGATGCCGAGGCTCAAGGTCACGGCAAAGCCCCGCACGGGGCCGGTCCCGAACTGGTAGAGGATGGCGGCGGCGATGATGGTGGTCAGGTTGGAGTCGACAATGGAAATGGTGGCGCGATCAAAGCCCACGGCCACGGCTTCCAGCGGTTTCAGGCCGCGCCGCATCTCTTCGCGGATACGCTCGAAAATGAGGACGTTGGCGTCGACCGACATGCCGATGGTCAGCACGATGCCCGCGATGCCCGGAAGGGTGAGGGTCGCGCCGAAGGCCGCGAGCCCGGCCATGAGCATGGTGATGGTGAATACGAGCATGGCGTCGGCCAAAAGGCCCGCCATACCGTAATAAAGGGGCATGACGATCATGACGCCGAGGCCGCCCACCACGGCGGCGAGCACGCCGCTCTCGATGGATTCGCGACCAAGGGAGGGGCCGACCGTGCGCTCTTCGAGCACGGTGACGGGCGCGGGAAGCGAACCGGCGCGCAGCACGATGGCAAGGTCCTGCGCCTCGGTGGGCGTGAAGCTGCCGGAGATGCTCGCCTTGCCCCCGCTGATGCGGTCGTTGATGACGGGCGCACTGTGCACCTTGCCGTCAAGCACGATGGCAAGGCGTTTCTGGATGTGCTCGCCCGTGATGCGCTCGAACATGGACGCGCCGCGGGAATTGAAGGTCAGGCCCACGCTGGGCTTGTTGTCCCGGCTGTCGAAGGTCGGGCGGGCGTCGGCCACGTCCTCGCCGGTCATGAGGGGGTCCTTGTCGAGCGCAATCATGCTCTCGGAGGTGGAGCCGTCCGCGCGGGTCGTGACCATCGGGAACAACGCCACGCCGGGAGGCAGGAGGCCCTGCGGATTCACGTCGTCGCGCACCAGATGGAAGGTGAGCTGGGCGGTCTGCCCCACAAGCTGGATGGCGCGCTGGGAGTCGGTCAGGCCCGGAAGCTGAATCTGGATGCGGAAATCGGCCTGCTTGCGGATATCCGGCTCGGCCACGCCGAACTGGTCGATACGGTTGCGGATGGTACGCACGGCCTGATCAAGCGCCATCTCCTCGATCTTGTTCTTGTCGGCCGCCGTAAACGCGGCGGTGAAGCGCAGGCCGCCGCCCGCGCCCGGCACGGGGGAGTCGACGGCAAGCTGCGAAAAATTCTTGGCGAGGAGCTCTTCGAGCGCCTGACGCTGCTCGGGACGCGGCAAAAGGAATTCCAGACGGTTGTCCGGGGTCAGGCGCGAGCGCAGGACGGTGATGCCCTTCTCGGAGGCGACGGCCCGCAGTTCCTGTCCGGTCAGGGCAAGAGCGTTGTTCACGGCCTTGTCCACTTCCACGCCGAGGGTCAGGTGCATCCCGCCCTTCAAATCAAGGCCGAGGCTTATCCGCGCGTCCGGCAGCAGCTTCCCGAGAGGGGAGCCGCCGACGCCCGGCAAGCTCGGCATCACATAGACGACACTGGCAAAAAGGACCAGCAGCGAGACGACTATCCGCCAACTCAACGATTTCATGGTGTTCCCCTGAGAGCATCAGATTCGGCCCGCCCGCCCTTTCCCCTGAAGAAGCGGACACGCCACGACGGCCACGGCCCGGGCCCGGCCTCTGCGCGGCCGCCCGTCGGACCCCGCAGGGTCGGCGGGCGCGCCGTCAAAAAAGAAGGACAGGCGCCGTCCTTGCGGAAAACGCCTGTCTATGGAGCCGAAAAGCGCGCTTACTTTTCTTCCTTCACGGTCTTGGAACGCGGGTCCATCACGCTGACCACGTAGGCGCGGCCCAGATTGACGGTGGTGTTGCCGAGATCGAGCGACAGGATGTCGCCGTCGATGTCGACGATGCGGCCCACAAGCCCGCCGGTGGTCAGAACCTGATCCCCCTTCTTCAACGCCTCAAGCATGGCCTTGTGCATCTTGGCGCGTTTCTGCTGGGGACGGATGAGCAGGAAGTAGAAAATGGCGAGCATGGCGATGAGGGGAACAAACTGCATGAGGGCGTCGCCGCCGCCAGCCTGACCGGTACCGGCCGTGCCCATCGCGTGAGCGAGAGAAGCAAACATGAGGCCTCCTGAAAAAAGGGGTTAAAGACGGATGAGGGGCGCGGCCCCACGTCACACAAGGGCCGCAAAAGCCATATACTACAGAGTCGGCGCTCCATTGGCAAGTGCGTATCGCCGCGCGGCAAGGTCTAACGCGCCTTTTCCGCCACCCTTTTTTCAAAGCTCCCATCCTTCCAGACGTAGCGCACCGTCCGGTCCACGGGCACGTCCACGAGCCCTTTGGGGCCCCAGAAGAGGGGCCGCACCTCAAGCCCGTCGTCGGCAAGGCAGAGCATGAAGGCCGGCGAAAGCTCCCCGAGCCGCCGCCCCCGCGCGAGGAAATCGGCTATGTCGGCGTCCTCCGGCGGTGCGGCGGGGACAAAGCCGCCCGTGGCGTCCTCCTTCCACAGCTCAAGGGCGCACATGGCCCCTCCCGAGGTCCCAAGGGCGGCCAAGAGCCTGTCTCCGCCGCGGAAAACCCGCAGCATGACCCGCGTTTCCCCAAAGGGTCGCGACACCAGCGTGAGCCGGTCCGCGTCAAAACGCTCCACTTCCCAGAAATCGCTGGCCCCCTGTTCGATGAGCCGCAACTTTTCCTCTTCGGAAAGACCCTCGGGCGTATTCTCGAACAGCGTGATCGGCAGGCGGGCGAAAATCTCGAGGGCGGTCAGTTCCCGCGCCTGCGCCGCCATCGCCAGCGCCATCACGCATACGGCACACAAGGCCGCGCGTATCCCCCATCTTTTCATCATCCTTCCCCCTTCATGGGCTCCACAGGGCCGCCCTCGTCTGTACCCCCTCCACAGGGGCCCCTCCCTTCCACGAAACACTCCAGCGTGACGCCCCGCAAAAAACCGCGCGTGTGCGCGTCGAACGCCTGCCAGAAGCGCCGTGTCGGGCATCCCGCCGCACGACCGCAGGGCGCGTCCGGCCCAAGGCAGTCCACGGGTAAAAGATGCCCCTCCAAATGCTCGAACACCTCTTCCATCGAGATGTCGCGGGGAGCCCGGGCCAGTGCGTAGCCGCCACGCGCGCCCCGCACGGAACGCAGCAGGCCCGCCGGACGCAGGACCCGCACGATCTGCTCAAGGTATTTGACGGAAACGCCCTCCTCGCGGGCGATCTCCCCGAGCTGCACGCACGTGCCCTCCGGCCGCGAAGCCAGATTGATCAGGAAACGAAGCCCGTAGCGTGTCCGGGTCGAATAGCGCATGTACTTCCTCCACGCCTTGCCGTGCGGGGCGGGTTCAGGCTTCGGGAAGCCCTCCCGATGTGCCCGCTGCCCCGCAGGAGCCGAATCAGCCCCAGTACAAAACAGCCTCTCGGCGCTGCTTTCCGCTCAATGGCTTGTGCTCGTGCGGGCCGGGTACAGCGCAAGGCTTCGAGGTCCGTGCATCGTGGCGGGATGCGTGAAGAGGCGCAGGCATCCATGCCGCCTCCTCGCCGCCCATCCGAAACCACCTGACGCGACCCCCTTCGGCAAGAGGGCCGTCACAGGGGCGGCAGGCCCGGAGAGCGGTCCACGTTCCCGGACGGATGCGCCGGAATCCTTCCCGCGCCCCAGCCTCTCTCAAAATCGACGGCACCCCGCTCCTGATCTCGGCCTCCCGAACCTATCCCCGGATCGCGGGGATGTCGCCCAGAAGGTAGGGCGTATCCTGATAGACGCAATAGTTGAGCCAATTGGAATAAAAGAGATGCGCGTGGGCCCGCCAGCTCACCAGCGGCGGAAGCGACGGATCATCTTCCGGGTAATAGTGGGCGGGCGGCGCGATGTCCATGCCCTTGGCCACATCGCGGCGGTATTCTGCGTCGAGGGTTTCGCGATCGTATTCCAGATGCCCGGTGATGAACAGGCTGCGGCCATCCGGCGTGCCCGCCACGAGCACGCCCGCCTCTTCCGATTCGGCCAGAATGTCGAGCGCCCCCGTAGCCGCGATGTCCTCCCGCCGCACTTCGGTATGGCGGGAATGGGGCGCGTGGAAAACATCGTCAAAGCCCCGGAAAAGCCGATTGGTGGGCTCGTTGATGGTATGGGTGAAAATGCCCGAGAGCTTGCGCGGCAGGGGCTGCTTGGGAATGCCGTAAAGATGATACAAACCGGCCTGCGCGCCCCAGCAGATGTAAAGAGTCGAATGGACGTTCTTTTTGGCGTAGTCCATGATGTCGGCCAGTTCGTCCCAGTAGTCCACCTCTTCAAAGGGGAGCTGTTCCACCGGCGCGCCCGTAATGATCATGCCGTCGAAGGAACGGTGGCGTACCTGCGAAAAGGTCTTGTAGAAACGCTCAAGATGCTGCGCCGCGGTGTTTTTCGACTGGTGGCCCTCCGCCCGCAGGAGCGTGACGTTGACCTGCAAAGGCGTGTTGCCGAGCAGACGCAAAAGCTGTGTTTCCGTGGCGATCTTGGTCGGCATCAGGTTGACGATGGCGATTTCGAGCGGGCGGATGTCCTGACGGTTGGCCCGCCCTTCCGTCATGACGAAAATGTTTTCGCCCTCCAGAATCGGGCGGGCGGGGAGGTCTTCGGGAATCTTGATGGGCACGGGGCACTCCTTGCGAAAATACAAATCCAGCGCTTTCCTACTCAAGTCCTATGATTTATGTCAAGGGCGCCACGATGGATTCGCCCCTGCCGGCCTTTCCGCTAGGCGTGGCCTCGGCGGTCTTGTCAGGGGAGGCATTGCGATTCAGCTCTTGTCCTCTTTGGCGCAAGTTCAAGCCCCAAAATGCCAAGGGCCTTGATTTCGCGTCCGAGGAGAGGCATTATGCCCCACGGTTCCTATTGGAACCGTCCTCTTTCTCAAACCGGCATCCCGCCGCCTTCAAAGGAGCCTTTATGCGTCTGCTCAGAGCCCTCCTCGTCGTGTCCCTGCTCATGCTGCCCCAGATGGCCAGCGCCGAAACGCTGATGATGGCCACCACCACCAGCACGCAGGATACCGGCCTGCTCGAATATCTGGAACCCATTTTCAAAAAGGACACCGGCCTCGATCTGAAATGGATTTCCGTCGGCACGGGCAAGGCGCTTGCCCACGGCAAGGACTGCGACGTCGACGTGCTGCTCGTGCACGCCCCGGCTCTTGAGGAAAAGTTCGTGGCCGACGGCTACGGCGTTGACCGCCATCAGGTGATGTACAACGACTTCGTGCTCATCGGACCCGCCGCCGATCCCGCGGGCATCAAGGGCAAGGACATCCCCTCCGCCCTCAAGACCCTCGCGGAAAAGAAGATTCCCTTCGTCAGCCGCGGCGACAACTCCGGCACGCACAATGCCGAAAAGAAGCTGTGGAAGGTCGCGGGCATGGACGTTCCCGGCAAGGACGCCACGTGGTACGTGGACGCCGGGCAGGGCATGATGGCCACCATCCGCATCGCCGCCGAAAAGAACGGCTACACCGTGACCGACCGCGGCACCTACATCAAGTACAACGCCGCCGCGCAGGGCAATGCCCCGCTCCAGATTCTCATCGAAGGCGACAACGCGCTCCTGAACCAGTACAGCGTCATGATGGTCAATCCCGCCAAGTGCCCGAAGGTCAAGCAGGAAGCCGCCAAGAAGTTCATCAACTGGTGGATCAGCCCCAAGGCCCAGAAGGACATTGCCGCCTTCAAGCTGGAAGGCAAGCAGCTCTTCTTCCCCAACGCCAAGGAAGCGAAGTAAGGCGGAGAAGGGTTGCCGTCTGATGAAAAGCACATCCTGACGGTTCCCCACCCCGGCCCACAAGGGTTCGACCTCCGGCGCAAGCCTGAGGCCGAACCCTTTTCTTTTGGCTCTGTCAGAGGAAATGATGGACAGTTTTTTTAGCTCTCCGGCATTGCAGAGGTTTTCAACCCCGTTGAGGCAAGAGGCTCCATAATGCGAAAACGTTCGCCAGTAGTATTTTGAAATTACAGAGAAAATATAGTAACCGCCTGCTATGACAGAGCCTTTCTTGGAAGCGCCGGGGGTTCCTGCGATCTCCCGGTAAAAACCCCGCACACCCTTTTCCTGCGCGCCACGGTCAAATGCGTATACGGCGGCCCCCTTTCCTAGGCCCTTCCTCCGAACGCACCTACAGGGACCACGCACGCTCCTCCCGGCCTTCCCTTCCGGCGTGGCCGCTCTCCTCTCTGCCGCTCTTTTGCCTTCCCTTCCGTCCTTGCCCGCTTCCGTCTCCCTCCCTGGCGTCCGATGCCACGCTCCCGAAACAGCCGAGGCCACACCTAGGCGGCCCGCTGAGGAAGCCTGTTTCTCCCTTCCTCGGGGGGCACGGCTCAGGGGAGCACGGTAAAAAAAGCCCCCTCTCCCACTGTTTTTCTCCCCGGAAACATCCCTTTTCGCCATAAAAAAAGGGGAGCCAGAGCTCCCCCTTGCAGACGTTGGGAAAAGGCTACTTGCCGCCTCCCACGAGGATCAACGGAATCTCGGGGATGTAGGTACACAGCAGGAGCACGATGATCATGAGGCCAATCATGGGCAGGGCCTGAGAGGCGATGTTCTCGAGCTTGGCCTTGGCGACGCCGCTGGCGACGAAGAGGTTGACGCCCACCGGCGGCGTGATGAACCCGATGGCGAGGTTGACGACCATGATGACGCCGAAGTGCAGCGGCGACACGCCCACGCCCGTGACGATGGGCAGCAGGATGGGCACAAGGATGACGATGGCCGCCAGCGCTTCCATGAACGTGCCCACGATGAGCAGCAGCACGTTGATGAGCAGCAGGATGATGATCTTGTTTTCCGTCAGGCTGAGGATGGCGCGCGCCACGGTGCCGGGCACGTCTTCGATGGTCATGATGTTCCCGAAGAGGGTCGCCATAGCCATCAGCACGATGATGACGGCGGAAGTTTCGCACGCCTCAATGCAGGAATCAATGAGGCACTTGAAATCCATTTCGCGGTAGAGGAAAAGCCCCACGATCAGGCCGTAGAAGGCGGCGATGGCCGCGGCTTCGGTGGGGGTCATGATCCCGCCGTAGATGCCGCCGAGCACGATGACCGGCACCATGAGCGCCCACTTGGCGTCCCACGCGGCGTGCATGAAGGTCTTGCGGTTACGGACCCTTTCCTCGCCACGCCAGCCCTTCCTGCGCGAGTACCAGTAGCAGTAGGCCATGAGCACCAGACCGACGAGGATACCCGGCACGATGCCGCTCATGAACAGATCGCCGATGGAGACCTGCGCGGAGATGCCGTAGACCACGAAGGGATTGCTCGGCGGAATCATAACGCCGACGCAACCGGCCGCGGCGACGAGCGCGGCGGAGAAATACTTGTCGTAACCGCGCTCCACCATCGCGGGGATGGTCAGCGCGCCGATGGCCGCCACGGTCGCGGGGCCGGAGCCGGAAATCGCGCCGAAGAACATGCAGGTCACGATGGCGGTCAGGCCGATGCCACCGAACATGTGACCCACGATTTCGTCAGCGAGGGACAGCAGGCGCCGGGAAAGGCCGCCCGCGCCCATGAAGACACCCGCCGCGATGAAGAAGGGAATGGCCATGATCGGGAAGCTGTCGATGGACGTGAAGGCCACCTGAGCCATGTATTCGATGGGAAGGGTGTCCGCGCAGATGATGGTCGCCAGCGTGGACAGGCCGAGGCTGATGGCCACCGGCACGCCGATGGCGCAGAGGACCACGAAATAGCCGAAGAGCGCGGGCAGCGGTTCGATGTACTCACAGAAAAGGACCGGGGAAATAATGATGAAGACCCCGACAAGACCGATAAGCGTATCCACAAGGCCGCAGACCTTCATCTGCTTATAGAGGGATTGCAGCAGGCGCAGGCACATGAGGCCGAAGCCGAAAGGCAGAATCAGATAGGGGATGAGGAAGGGGATACGCAGGGCCGTCGTGTACTGGGGGTACTGCATGAGGCGTTCGATCTGCCCCCAGCCGAAATAGGAAATGGTGGCCGTAAGGATGAAGAAGAGCACTTCCACCACGATCCAGCTGATCTGCTGCCAGCGCGGCGGCAGATGATCATAAAGCATGTCCACGCGGATGGACGAACGCTTCTTGATAGCTACGGAAAGGGCGAGATAGGAAATCCAGATGAAGATGTAGCGGGAAAGCTCTTCGGTCCATACCGCCGCGCCGGCGCGCTCGATGAATTGCGTAATGATGTAGCGGTAGATGACCTGCCAGGTGATGAAAAGCGTGATGGACAGCAGGCCGACGACCAGAAAGACCTTTTCGAAATTCTCGTCGAGCCAGTGCAGCACGCCCTGCCGAGAAGTGGTAGTGTTTTCCATGCGAAATTCCTGTGATGTACGCGGGGAAAAGGGGGAGAAGCCACTCGATGCCGAGCATCAGCGGGAAATGCCTGTAATATATGCGGAAGAGGGAACGGCCCGTGGCCAAGGCCACGGGCCGGGCAAAAGGCGTTTACTTCTGGGTGTCGGCAATGAGCTGGAGCAGATCGGCGGGAATTTCCTTGGCGAACTGATCACGGACGGGCTGCGTCTTGGTGTACAGTTCCTGACGCTGTTCGGGGGTCAGCATGGTGACTTCAATGCCCCTGGCCTTGAACGCGTCCCAAGCCTTCTGTTCGAGCTTCACGGATTCCTCACGCTGCCACGCGGTGGCTTCCTTGGCCGCGTCCATGAGAATCTTCTGCTGGTCGGCGGTCAGGCTATCCCACTTTTTCTTGTTCATCAGCAGGATGTGCATGGAGTAGTTGTGCTCGGAATTCATCGCGTACTTCAGAATTTCCGTATGCTTGGCGTCGTTGAGAAGCGAGAAGGTGTTGCCTTCGGCGTCAACGGTGCCCTGCTGGAGCGCGGTGTAGGTTTCGCCCCACGCCACAGGAGCGGGGTTCATGCCGAGTTCGGTGGCGACGGCCACTTCAACCGGGGAGTCGGTGGTACGGACCTTCAGGTTCATAAGATCGGAAACCTGCTTCAGGGGCTTCTTGGAAGCCACGAAGTTACGGTAGCCGAATTCGCTGAACATGATCGTCTTCAGGCCGATGCCTTCCGCGACCTTGTCCAGAGCCACGCCAAGCTCGCCCTCGTCAAGAGCCTTGTAGAGCTTCTGCTGATTCTCGGGAGAAGTCACATAGGGCAGGTCGATGGCCATGTACGCTTTGGAGAAGCTGGCGAGGTTCGGGGTGGAGCTGGAAGACAGATCGAGCGTGCCGGCCTGCGCAGCCTCGGTGGTCACGCGGTCGCTGCCGAGCTGACAGTTGGGGAAAATCTGGATACGGATTTTCTTGTTGCTCTTCTTTTCCACCAGTTCCTTGAACTTCTCGTAGCCCACGGTGACGTTGTTGCCCGGAGCCATGGGGTGCCCGAGGCGGAGGGTCAGCGGTTTTTCAGCTCGTGCATTATTGGTCATGCCGAGGACCATGCAGGAAGAGGCCAGAAGGGCGGCTACAGTGTACAGAACTTTTTTCATCACATGACTCCTTGAGAAAAAGGGTTCCTCTAAACAGGTATGGAACCGTTGTAGCCCAAATCTCAAAAAAAAGGGAAGCCCCCCCGCAGGGGCACAGAAAGATCAAAAAACGTACCACGGTTGATTCGCCGCTCAACCGCCCCGCGCATACCCCAAACGGCGATGTACTGCTTTTAGTCAATCATCCAAAGGCATTAGAATGAAAAATCGGAACCTATTGAAAACATTAAAATACTTCATATATGTACGCGCAATTCACGCCGTTTTTGCGTACTCTTTGGAAGTATGAATCTCAAAACCTATTGGAATAGCATGGGATCAAAAAAAATGAAAAAAAATCGAAAAAAGTTGTGAAATAAAACTTTTTCGCCGTTTTTTCCGGCTACTGCTCGGGGAAAAGAGCCAGAAGACGTCTCCTCTCGCGGTTTCCGTCGGGCGGGGGAGGCCAAGGCAGGGGAACCCGACCGCCCTAAATTCCTCTTAAAAAGGAAAGATGCACCTCCTCTTCTCCTTTCGCGGGGGGAAAGCGTTTCTTGCAGGCCGTGCCTTTTGCCCACAAAAGAACAAGCGTCCATCCTGAAAGACCATACGAAAGCCCGCCACAGCCGAAAGGCGGGCGGGCTCTCGGGTTTGAGGAGACAGGGCGCAGGGCCTCCCGTGGGCGGCGTTGACCTCAAGAACAGGGAGCAGGCGGCAAAACCACCTTCACGGGAGGCCTCCTCAAAAACAAGGCGCCTGTGCGAGTATGAGCACGGTCTAGTCGGGGAAGGGACACGCCTCCACCCCGGCTCCCTTGATAACGCCCAGAGCCGCGCCGGGCTGGAAGGGCTTGTAGCCGGCCTCCTTAAAGACCTTCCGGGCGAGGCTGTCATCGACCACGCCCTCCGGAAGCGTGTCCGCAGGGATGATCCCTTCCGTATGCAGGAAGGCGGTGACTTCGGCAATGTTCGCCCGTTCGCGGTCCCCAAAATAGAAATTCATCCATTCCCGTACGGGATTGGTCGAATCCGCCGGAACCTTCCCGAAGACCGAATACCACAGCACCCGCTTGGGAATTCCCGTCGCATAGCCGGACACCATCGTGATGACGCTCTCCCAGTTGGCGGGATCAAGCATAAACAACTGTGCTTCCAGATCGGAACGCAGGTATCCGGCGGCAACGTCAGGATACTTTTCCATGAAATCCGTACGCATGGTCAAAATGCCGAGATCGGCGTTGTCGCAGGCGCTGCCGTCCGCCGCAATGCGGCCCACGCCTTCGCCCACCTCCGAGGCGAGCTGCGAAAGCATGGGTTCCCACAGCGACGCCGCGTCAAGCCTGCCCTCACGGAAGCCCCGGGAAATGACCTCAATGCTCTGGTTAAGATATTCCGCGGGCTTGACGCCATATTTGGCGAAGAAACGGCGCATGTACTGATCGGAGGCGCTCCCCTTCGGCGCGGCCACGATCTTGCCGTCCAGCCAGCGCGCCAACGCCTCATTGTCCGGAAAATCGGGCGCATCCTTGCGTACGAGGATGAGGGAGCAGCGCGTCCCTTCGGACATGTCGGTCGTGGAAACCATCTTTACCTCGCCCTTGGCGCGCACGCAGAGCGTCACGGCGGGCATGACGCTCATGTAGCCTATCTGTATCTGCCCGGCCCGCATTTTGGCCGCAATGACCGTCCCCTGCACAGCGGGCTGAAACTCGATGGCCGTCCCCTCCGGGACGTATTTCTTCCAGAGCCCCAGTTCGGCATTGATGATGGCCTGATAGGAAATGGTATCGTAAGGCTGGAAACCGACGACGAACGTCTCGGCCAAGGCCGCCCTCCCCCCAAAGCCCATCGCCATACAGCCGGCAAACAGCAGCGCCATCACGCGTTTCATACGCATCCTCCTCGTAGAGTCCCCGGCACATGCCGAAGAACGTTCTCCCCGTGGACAGTGCCCGGCACAGGCTGGACCGCACCGGGCCTCTGCCCTCATAAACGTGTCGTCCGCGAAAACCGATTGCCCCCAAAGATCAAGAGAGGAAAAGACCAGCGAAGCCGACGCCGCGCCGAAATAGCATTTTTCCCTTGCCATACAGTTTATTGGAGAAAGACGGCTTTGCAGCGGACACTTTCATGAGGGCTGAGCCTCATCATGATCTGCTCTAGCTCTTTTGGCGGGCTTTCACAAGAGCCGCGCCACGTCGGGAAGGGTACAAAAAAGCCCCCGTGAAAGGGGGCTTGAAGGAATGCTTTTCACATGGAACGGGTACGCGAGGATGGGGCCGTAGGCTTGTCTTTTTGTGCCACGGACTTGGAAGTGCGCTTCGGCGCGGAGGCCTTGCGTTGCGTCTGCTTCGTGGCGGACACGGCCTTCTTCTGAACGGACTTTGAAGACTTGGCGGCCACGCTCCGTTGCCGGCTCTTCCCTTGGGCGGTTACGGCCTGTTTCTTTTTGGAAGACGGGCGCTTGGCAAGGGTGGTCTTCTTGCCCTTGCTCTTGGAGGCCACCATCTTTTTAGAAGAAGCGGCCTTGGCCGAGGTCACGCGTTTGGCGGGGGCGGAAGCCTCAGCGACCGCCTGACGGGAAGCACGCGACTCATAAAGAGCCATCAGCTTCCGGGCGGCCTGCGCCTCGCTTTCGGAAAGGTCCACGCGGCGCGCGCCAAGGAAGGTGGAACTGAAATAGGGGTCGCTCAAGGACGTAATCTCGACGCTTTTGCCGCGCCGGGGGCTGTGGATGAATTTTCCGTCCCCGAGATAAATGCCCGTATGGTAGCCGCGCCGGGGATGACGGAAGGCCACAATATCGCCCGCCACCATTTCGTCGGCGTCAATGGGCGTGCCGAGCACGGACTGTTCCCGCGCCGTCCGGGGCAGTTGCACGCCCGCGCTCTTGTAGGTCCATTGCACGAAGCCCGAGCAATCAAACCCGTTGCGGCTGGTCCCGCCGCGAACATAGGGCGTACCGAGGGCGGTTTTGGCTTTCTCCACCAGATACAGGTTCGGAAGAGGCAAGGACACCTCATCAGATGAGGCCCTTTCCGCCGTGCGGTAATCGTAGGCGAAGCGTTCCTCCGGCGTCATGGCCACACGATCCGCCACCATGTTTTCCATCAGGCTGTCGAGCGCGAAGGTATCCTCCGCCGCCTTTCTGGATGCGCAGCCGGAAAGAAACAACACTGAGCCGACCAGCAGCCACAGAACCGATATTTTGATGGTAGATACGTTCATAGGGCGAGGCTAGAGGATTTATTTCCTTTTGTCAATATTGCTTTTTTCATAATGGTTCCTCAATGGTGTGAGAATTTTCCAATCATGGAGAAAAACCGGCCAGCTCTCCTCTCTTCCCGTCCGCCCGGCCTTGAGATGGCCTTTTCTCTTTTATTTTCCGCGCAAACCATCTACACAAGGACAGCGGAATCCACCCGCCATCACAAGGAGGTCCCATGCGTCTTCTTGCCTTATGCGTCGCCGCCCTGCTGCTGGTGTCCCTCGTTTTTACCACCGTGCCCGCCTTTGCCGCCCCGGACACGGCATCCCCTGCCCCGGAAACCATCGCCTCCGCCACACGCGAAGCGGCCTATCGCGGTAATTTCAAAAGCAAGGTCTTCCACAAGGCCGATTGCCGCCATGCAACTTGCAAGGCATGCACCAAGGTTTTCACCTCGGAAGCGGAAGCTCGCGCGGCAGGCTACCATCCCTGCAAGGTCTGCCTCGGATGCTGAACCTCCTGCCCGGCCGCAAACCGAGCAAGCCGTCCTCGCGGCAAGGCGTTCAACGACAGGGAGGGACGGAAACAGCCAACCATTCCCCCGGGAGAAGCATTGCGGCCACGGGCTGCTCACGAAAGGCCGCGGGCCCAACCATCCCCCAAGTATAAAGCATCGGCGGGATGAGAACGTATCTCACGGGAAGGAAAAAAACTTTCCGGTACCGAAGAAGTGGCGTAGGGTCATCCCCGACGCCACTTCAACCTTTTCCCTTCAGCCAAGAAAACGCCATGAACGAACAGCTCTCCCCCTTCGCCGCCGCAGCCCTCTCCATCGTCGAGGAAGGCGGCGCGATCATGAAGGCCAACCACGAGCGGCCCCATACCATCCGCCGCAAGGGTCGCATCGATCTCGTCACGGAAACCGATTTCGCCATTGAAGCCTTCCTCAAGGAACGCCTCGCGGTGCTGACGCCGGAAGCGGCCTTCCTCGCTGAAGAAAGCGCGGAAAGCCTCGACCTGCCCCCTACCTGCTGGATCATCGATCCCGTGGACGGTACCACCAATTTCGCGCACGGCCTGCCCTTGACCGTCGTGTCGGTAGCCTACCGCAAGGATGGCGAGCTGGTGCTCGGCATCGTCAACGCCCCTCTGCTCGGGGAATGCTACGTAGCCGAAAAAGGCAAGGGTGCGTGGCGCAACGGAGAACGCATCAACGTTTCCACCGTCGAGACCTGTGAAAACGCGCTGGTGGCAACGGGTTTCCCCTACGACGTCGCCAGCCGGACCGATGAAATTCTGAACCGTCTGCGCCCGGTGCTGGCCACCTGTCAGGGCGTGCGACGTTGCGGGGCCGCCGCCCTTGATCTGGCATGGACGGCCTGTGGGCGCTTCGACGCCTATTATGAGGACGGGCTCAAGCCGTGGGACATGGCTGCGGGCAGCCTGCTCGTCCGCGAAGCCGGGGGCCGCGTCACCGGGATGGACGGCTCCCCCCTCGATCTCGGGGAAGCGGTGCTGGCCTCCAACGGGCGGCTGCACGAGGCGCTGGGAAACCTGATCCGCTAGCAAGAGGAAGCCGTCACGGAAGTTCTCCCCGATGGGGTGCCGCCCCCTGCGTGCCTTCCGCCCGCAACGCCGGGGACGGCACCCCGCCGCGCCACGGCCCAAAACCTTCTCCCTCGCTGCCCGGGGTACGGGTCAGCCTTCCGCACCCGAGGAATGGAACTCGGACGCAGGGCTGGGGCGCACCTTTTGCCGATAGACGCCCATGCCGCAGGCACAATGCCGCCGCTAGGCGCTTTCGTCCCCTCCCGATCCATAGCCCGCCCTCACGTAGCGCAAGGGAAGGCAGGCCGCCGCGTGATGAAGCAAGCCCTCCTGAAGTCCTTCCTTTCGCCGGAGTGAAAAAACGGAAGAGACGCCCCCGCTGCGACACAACCGATACGGACTCGGACGCGGGACCATACCCGCCGAGGCAGCCCGCCGGGACAAAACGGACGCCGCCCGTAGCCCCCCCTTGACCAACGCCCCGTCCGGACGCGCTAGCCCCGGGCCACCTTCCGGGCAAGTGCGTCCTCCATCCCCGCCAAGGCCCACAGATACAGGGACACAACCGAACCGTACGGCGTATAGCGGCGACGGCGGCGCTCGAAACGCTCGCGGGTCAGTTGGCGGTCGCCGTAGAGCAGGGCCATGCCCCGCCGGATGCCGAAATCGCCCCAGCTCAGCACGTCGGGACGGCACAGGGAAAAGATGAGCAGCATCTCCGCCGTCCAGACCCCGATACCGTCAAGGTCCGCCAGACGCCGGATGACCTCTGCGTCCGAGGTATGCCGCAAGGTTTCGAGATCAAGTCCGCCCGACCCCACCGCTTCGGCCAGACGCCGGATATAGGACACCTTGCGTTCGCTGAGGCCGCAACCACGCACAACCGCAGGCTCAAGGGAAGCGAGCCGCTCCGCCGTCAGCGCCCCCGCCGCCTCCAGCAGGCGATCCGAAATGGACTGCGCCGCCCTGCCCGATATCTGCTGGGCAATGATGGCGTGCACGAGCGCCGCGAAAAGATCAGGCTCCGTAGAGCGGCGGAGAGGCCCGAGGCGGTCGATGAGCACGCCGAGCCTCTTGTCCTTCTCCCTCAAAAAACAAAGGGCGTCGGGCTCCACAGGAAAAACGGGACGCGCGGCCTCGTCGCAGGCGCGCAGGCAGAGCGTCGCCACGGAACCGTAGGGCGAGCAGGCCGCGCGGAAGGCGGCGAAGGTTCCGGGCTCGGCCACATCCACTCCGAGCCGCCGCAAGGCCCGGCCAACGGCGGGGTCCGCCGGGCTCAGCACGTCCGGGCGGCCTGCGGCAATTAACGCCTCCACCGCCAGCGGCGCGTCTACGCCCCGGAGTTTGCACAAATACGCCACGGCCTCGTCCGTATCGCACCGAAACAGCCGCTCCAGGGAGCCTGTACGGGCCGCCTTCGCCGCGCCGATCAGGGCCGCCGCCGTCTTTTTTCCCAGAAACGGCGGCACGTCCCCCGCCTCCCGCAACCCTTCCGGAGAAAGCGCTCCCACCGCCTCAAGCAGCGCAGCCCACACAAAAGGGAACGCCTCCGGCGCAGCCCGGCGTACAAGCCCCTTCGCCAGCGCGGTAAAGGGATCGTCCTCGCCGGGCCATGCCGCCGGGCCCGCCGTTTCAATGGCCACGGCAAGGGCCGGGATACGCCGCAGATGCGCGAGTGCCGCCTCAACGTCCATGCGCGTCCCTCTGCGAGCGTTCCAGCTCCAGCAGACGTTCTTTCATGCCCAGACCGCCCGCGTAGCCGACCAGCGATCCGTTGCTTCCCACGATGCGATGGCAGGGGATGACGATGGGAAGGGGATTGCGGTTGTTCGCCAGTCCCACGGCCCGGCAAGCTCTGGGGCTGTCCACAGCCACGGCAATATCTTTATAGGACGCGGTAGCGCCATACGGCACCTGGCACAGGGCGTCCCATACGCGCAGCATAAAGGGGGTCCCCTTGGGCTTCAGCGGCAGATCAAAGGTGGTCAGGGTTCCGGCGAAATAGCTTTCCAACTGCCGGAAGGCTTCGCGCACCACCGGCGGCTCGGGCGCCTGCGCCTCCCCTTCCCCACGGCCCGGCAACCAGATGCGGGTCAAAAATCCGTCTTGTTCTTCAATGCCCATGCGTCCGAAAACGGTCTCTCTCCAATATGGCATAGTCCCTCCTTGTTTCCACTCCAGACGGAAAATTCGCTCAAAAAAGCGACAATTGACGACTGGCAAGGCTCGCGCAGCGCCGTTCCGTCACCATATCCTTCGGGGAAGGCCGCCCCACGAGCAGGGGCGAATCCGCCTCGTGCAGAGGCGAGGCGCGGCCCGGTGCGAGAGTGTCCTCTCCGTTGGCGTAACAGTAGGCGCAGGCGTTGCCGCAGGTACCGTAGGCACCGATGTCAACGCTGGCCACGCAGCGGCACAGGGGGCGTTGGCGGCTCGACCCGAGCTCAAGGGAGCGCCCCGCCGCGCCTTCCACGAGTTCCCGGCTGAGGCAGCCCGCCGCCCGGATGCCGAAAGCTTCAAGTTCGCCGCCTTCCGCACAGGCGCAAAGACGAAAACCGTTGGCCCGCGCAGCCGCCGCAAGGCCCGCCCCCAGCGTGCGGCGCTCGGCGGGCGTCGTTTCCCGCACGCCGAGGGCCTCAAGGCGTCCCCGGATTTTGGGGTACCAGTCCAGAAAGCTGATCACGCACGTACGCGCGCAACCCCGCAGCCGTCGGGCAAGGTCTTCAAAACGGCTCACATGCCACGCCACGGTATACGGGCCGCCAAGCAGGAGCGGATCGTAACGCCAAACCATGCGCTCCGGGCCGAAGGCCGCCGCAAGTTCCCGAAAAGCGTCCAGCCGCGCAGCGCGATCCGGCAATCCCGGCTCCATCTCCTTCCCGTAGGCCGTCAACGTGAACTGAAAGACGCAGGGCCATTGACGCAAATCGTCAAGGCGGGGAAGCAGGGGCAAAGGGTTCTTGGTCCACAAGGCCAGACAATCCACATCGGGCCGTGAAAAAACATAGCGCGTGACCCGCCGCGCGTCGTGACGCACGGCCACGCAGCCTTCCTCCAGCCGTCGGAAAAGCCAGTCTGCGTAGAAAGAAGGTATATCGGTACGGCGGCTTGCGCTGAAAATCATGAGCCTCCCCGAAGGGCCCGGTCCTTGCAGCCGGAACCCGGGATGAATACAACGCGTTCTCTTGGAAGGATAACCGGAGGATCAGGCTCGCCCGCCCCGGCAACGCCCTGTTCACGGCACGGACGGCCCCGGGCGCTTCCCAGCATTTTCGCCGCACGAGAGACGGGCTTGTGCGCCTCCGAAGGGACCGGACCGCCGTCCCCCAGCTTAGGTTGAGGGAGCGCGGAGGGCAAGAGGCGGAAAGAAGCCTGCGGATGACGCCCGCAGGTTCCTTTCCGGCCTCTAAAAAAACAGGCGGGCCCCCGCAAGAGCCCGCCCGCCGTAATGCCGCGCGCCGTCAGTTCATGAGGAACTTCATGGGTTCGAGGGACAGCGCCGGGAAGAAGAGGAGCAGGAACAGCACGATGACCTCGACGATGAGGAAAGGCGCCATGCCCTGCACCAGCTTGCCGATCTTGATGTTGCCGATGCCGCAGACGACATAGAGGACGGTGCCCACGGGGGGCGTGATCACGCCGATGCCGAGGTTCAGGACGAACAGGAGCCCGAAGAAGTAGGGGTCGATGCCCGCCTGCTGAATCAGGGGATAGAAGACCGGCGCGAAGATGAGGATGTTCGGCGTCAGGTCCATGACCATGCCCGCGAGGAAGAGGAAGACGTTGAGCGCGAGCAGGAGCAGGACCGGGGTGTCGATGAGCGGCTGGAAGAGCGCGGCCACCTGCATGGGAATCTGGGCCGAGGTGATGAACCAGCCCACCGCCGTGGCCGTGGCCACGATGAGCATGACCACCGAGGTGGTGCGCGCGGCCCGGGCGCTCACTTCAAGCAGACCCTTCAGGGTCAGTTCGCGGTAATAGAGCGTGCACACGGCGATGGCGTAGACGCAGGCGAACGCGCCGCCTTCCGTGGGCGTGAAAATGCCGAAGCGGATACCGCCGAGAAGCAGCACGGGCATCATGAACGCGGGCATCGCATCCCTGATGATCTTGCGGGCCTCTTCCTTGGTGAAGGTGATCTTTTCATTGTAGCCGTCGATGCGGACAATGAAAAACCAGGTGACCATGAGGGCTACGCCGATGATCAGGCCGGGCACGAGGCCGATCATGAAGAGCTTGGTGATGGACAGGCCCACGGTGGCCCCAAGCAGAATGAAGTTGGTGCTCGGCGGAATGATGGGGCCAAGGATGGCGCCCGAGGCGATGACGCCCCCCGCGCGTCCGGGCTTGTAGCCCATCTGCGCCATCATGGGCAACAGGAGGCTGCCGAGGGCTGCCGCCTCGCCCACCGAACTGCCCATGAGCCCGGCGAAAATCACGCTCGAAACGATGGCCGCATAGCCGAGGCCGCCCCGGATACGCCCGATCATGAGCTGCGCGAGCTGCACCACGCGTTTGGACAGCCCGCCCTCCGTCATGATCTCGCCCGCGAAGACGAAGAAGGGAATGGCCATCAGGGGATAGTTGTTCGCGCCGTCGAGCATCGACTGCGGGATGATCATCATGAACATGTTGTCCCACATGCCGCCGTAGTACATGAGTACCATCGAGCAGAGGACAAGGACTATGGCAATCGGGATGCCGAGGGCAAGGAACCCGAAAAGGCTTACCAGAAAGACGACAAGTTCCATGTTCCCTCCCTAGTCCTTTTTGGGCGCCGGGTTGAATTCGTCGGCGGGCGTGCGCACAAGGCGCACGAAATCGCGCAGGTGGATGATGATGGCGGCCAGCGCCATGACCGGAAGCGTCCCGTTGATGAAGGCCATGTTCACGTTCGTAGCGACGGAATAGGTGTCCAGCGTCTGAAGCACCACGGAAACGCCGCCGAAAAGCAGGAGGACCAGAGCCGCCAGCATAAACAGGGAGGCGATGATGTCCACGATCTTGCGCGACTTGCCGTGCAGCATGTTCACGAACATGTCCACGGCGATGTGTTTGTGCCGATAAAAGGCTTCAATGCCGCCGATAAACGTGATGTAGATGAAAAGGAAGCGGGCCCACTCCTCGCTCGGAGGGAAGCTTGACCGGAAGACGTAGCGCAGGAAGGCGTTCACAAAGACAAGGCCGATGATCCCGAGAAAGATGAGGGCGCAAAAGAGCTCGAATGCCTTTTCCCCCTTCCCCTTGGTGGCCTCCTCCTGACGGAACTCCTCCTCCGTTTCCTCAATGATGCGGCTCGTCGGCACCACCGGTTTCTGTTCACTGCTCATGATGTACCTCTGGGCGTGATGGTCGGACCCATGCGGCGGCATGGGCATGGAAAAGCAGGGCTCCCGGCCTGCGCCGAAAGCCCTGCGATGAATACGGAAGGTTACTTGGTTTCGCGGTAGGCGGCAGCGCTGTCAAGAATTTCCTTGGCGTTCGGGACGGTGTCGTAGAACAGCTTCCAGCTGCGCATGCCCGCGTCCTGCATGAACTTGCGCAGTTCGGGGGAAGGTTCGCTGACATGGCCGCCCGCTTCGTTGATGGTCTTCACGGCCTGCTTGTCCACGTCTTCCACGAGGTCCCACACGTAGTCGGCGGAACGCTTGGCGGCTTCGTTGACCCACTGCTTGTCCTGCTCGGGCAGGGACTGGTAGAACTTCTCGTTGATGTACAGGGAGTGGATCACGAGCAGGTGCCCGGTGAGGGTGATTTCGGGCGTGGTTTCGTACATCTTGATGCTGACGATGTCGGAAAGCGGGCTGTCGCCGCCGTCGATGACGCCCTGATCAAGCGCGCCGGTGACTTCGGCGAAGGGCATGGGCTGACCGCTGATGCCGCATTCCTTGGCGAAGTTGATGTACAGGGGGATGTTCGGCACGCGCATACGCAGGTGCTTCACGTCGTCGATGGTCTGGACCGGCTTTTTGGTGTAGAAGTGGCGGAAGCCCAGGGGGAAGGCGTTCAGAACGCGCATCCCGGACTTTTCCGTGAAGCCCGCGGTGATGAGATCGAAGGTCTTGCCGCCGTTCATGGCGCGGCGGGCATGGGCATAGTCATCAAAGAGCATGGGCGTCTCGAACATGGCCATGGAAGGCTGGATGGCCGACGTCTGGGTGCCCGTGGCGCACATCTGGATGATGCCCTTGCGGGTGCTGGCGATGTAGGCGTCTTCCTTCCCGAGCTGGCTGTTGGGGAAGACCTGCACTTCGTACTTGCCGCCGGACAGTTCCTTCAGGATTTCACCGAATTTCCGCATCCCGAGGGTTTCAGGTTCCCCGTCGGGTTTCATGCCGGCCATTTTGATGATCACTTTGTCGGCCGCGAAACTGGAACCGGCGGTCACGCCGAGCAGAAGACCACAGGCAAGAAGCAAGGCCAATGCACGTTTCATTTTTCTCCACCTTGTTACGGTTCGGATGTGAACATTTCTCCCCGGCGGCGCAAAAAGCGTGCAAGCCCGCCGCAGCAAGGGAGATTCCCCGCCCTTCGCTTTCCTTTTTCTCTTTCGCGCTCCCGCCCGACCCCGCCCAGGCCCGGCTGCCGGAGACACCGGCAACACGGCCTTTCCGCCTTCCATTTCAGGAAGATGCCGTGGGGACGGGGACGAAACGCCTGACAGGACACCCCCATGTCCCTTTTCGGTCATCCTCGGACCGGCAGGGGGAAAAAGTATCAGAAAGCGAAAAGCAAGCCCCGTTCGATAGCGAAACTATCTTAATCTGAAATCTTTTTGTTGGGAATAGAAGATCGGGCATCTTCTGAACCTTTTTGTGCCCGCTTATGAGCAAAAAAAGTACTTTCAGCTTTTATTTCAATATATAATAAAAATACGGCAAATCCAAAATTTCCTGCCCGGCCCGGGAGGGGGCTGCGGGGCTGATTGACAAGCCGCCCATCCGATGGAACAAAAACGGCCTCCTTCCTCACGTTTGGAGCGATCTTATGGCCTTTCCCTCTCCGGCGCGCCTGCACCGTACCATCCAGCTTGCCTTCGTCCTTTTTCTCGCGTGGACCGCGTGGGAACTCTACGGCTATGCCGCGTGGCTCGACGGGAAGGGGGCCTTCGTGCCCCGCCCGCCCGCAGCCGAAGCCTTCCTGCCGCTCAGTGCCCTGCTCGGGCTCAAGCGTTTTCTCCTCGGCCACGGCTTTGATCCCGTCCATCCCGCCGGGCTGACCGTGCTGCTTGTGGCGCTGGCTTCCGCCCTGCTCTGCCGTCGGGGTTTCTGCGGCTTCCTCTGTCCGGTGGGGTGGCTTTCGGGCGCCCTCTCCCGCTTCGGGGAGCGCAACGGTCTGCGCTGCGAACCGGGAAAGCGTCTCGAATGGCTCTTGACCCTGCCGAAATACCTGATTCTGGGGCTGCTCCTCTACGGCTTCATGGTGCGCATGGGCGTGCGGGAAATCGACTGGTTCATCATGCTGCCCTACAACCTCACGGCGGACGTGGCCATGCTGCGCTATTTCCTCGAACCGGGCACGGCGACGCTCATGGTCCTCGCGGCTATGGGCATCGGCTCCATCTTCCTGCCGGGCCTGTGGTGCCGGGGCTTCTGCCCTTACGGGGCCCTGCTCGGCCTCCTCTCCCTGTTTTCCCCGGCGGCGGTAAATCGGGAAGCGGCCCAGTGCACGGGATGCGGGCGCTGCCGACGGGCCTGCCCCTCGCGCATCGCCGTAGATCGGCAAAAACGGGTATCGGGCCCGGAATGCGTGGGCTGCGGCGAATGCGTCAGCGTTTGTCCCACGGGCTGCCTGCGTATGAGCGTCGGCTACGGCCCCACGGCACGACGGATGCCCGGGTGGTTTTTCGGCGCGGCCACGCTCGCCATCCTCTTCTGCGGTTACGGCCTCGCCGTGCTCACCGGACACTGGAATGCCGATCTCCTGCCGCTTTTGACCCGTCACGGGCTCCTGCCGCCTTTCCCCTAGGCTGTGCGCTCATCCGGGCAACGCTACTCCGGGGTTTTCCCATACCCCGCTTGCAGGCGCTCCTGTCAAGAATCTTCAGGGCTGGCGGCATAAAGGTCCAAAGTGTGGAGAGTATTAAACAGCGTTACAAAGACAGCCTCCATCAATAATATAACTATACTATTGTTCATAACGATATATCCCTGACTCAGAGGGAAACGCCGCACCGCCGTGTCGTCTTTTCCGCTGACGCAGGCGAGGAGGCACGGTGTTCGTGCTTTTGTCTTGCAACGCGGCCCCTGAGAAAAGGTATTCTCGCGTCGGTCTGGGTGAGAAGGGCCGATCCTGCATTCCCGGCGGGCCCACTGGATTTAGGCGGCGGAATATGCCACATTGCGGTGACAAACGATCTTCAAGCAAAGGACATCTGCCATGACCCAGACGCCTCAGGAACTGGAAACCTTTCTCGAAAGCTGGACCGCCGATCCCAACGGCGCGAAGGAAGCCTTCATCCGCTTCCGCGATTTTCTGCTCACCACCCCCGACGTGCGCTTTGAATTCAAGGCCCGCCCGGGCGTCAGCTATTCGCTGCGCGCCGCCAACCCCAAACAGTCCCGCCCCCTTTTCGTGCTTGTGGACGTGGTGGACGACGAGCCGGAGGCCCGCTGGCTCTCCGTCTGCTTCTATGCGGATATGATCAATGATCCTGATGAACTCGGGGACTTTGTCCCGTCCGGGCTCATGGGTGAGGACGCCTGCTGCCTCAATCTGGAAGAAGATGACGCGGCCATGCGTGACTACATCCTCGCGCGCCTCGGGGAAGCCGCCGCAGCCGCCGCGAAGTAGGGACACCCTCAAAAAGGCCGCGCACCCACGGATGATGCCCCTTGATACGGCGCAAGGATGCGCTGTCCAGGCGGTATGACCCGGTACGCAAGCCCCTCCGGCAAGGCCGATGCTGCGTTCTCACGGCGAACGTGAGCCGGGCAAGGTTCCCCTGTGACGCCCGCATTCAAGCCCGGACGAAGCAAAACCGCCCCCGCCGCGTACAGCGCACAGGCGCGGAGGGAGGACGGCTAGGGAGGTCCGCCCCCCCATGCCGCCCCCGGATTATCGCCCCGCAGCGGTTTTCCCCAGCGGTTACGGTGCCGCGTGGAGCGCAAAAGCCCGCGCCCCCAAAGGCGTAAAGCCTTTTCTTCGCCCTTGCCTGACCAAAAGACGTGCAAAACCCCGGAAGCCTTTTTCTGAAAGGAAGGCTTCCGGGGTTTTGCACATCCGGCTGAAAACGTTTGCTTCATGTATCCCGTGCCATACGACGGGAGGCGTGCCGCGCGCGAACCTGCGGGAACGCACGCGTCCGGCGGATGCCGGGACGTCTCCTCCTACAGAAAAAGCTTAGCGCCGCCAGTCCCGCGCCACTGCCGAAGAACGGTAGACCTGCATCCGATCCCGCCCATCCCCCTTGGCGCGGTACATGGCGACATCGGCGTTTTTCATGAGCGCGGCGGGCGTGGAGGCTTCCGGGGCCGAGAAAGCCACGCCCACGGAGGCGCTGATCCGCACAGACTCCCGCAGCGGGAAGGGGCGGCGCAGGCTTTCCAGCACGGCCCCGGCCACTTCCAAGACCTCGCTTTCGGTGCGCCCTACGAGCAGCACGGCGAACTCATCGCCTCCCATGCGCCCGATCATGCCGTACTCACCCACGCAGGCCGCAATGCGTGCGGCCCCTTCGGTCAGCAGCGCGTCGCCCGCGTCATGGCCCAACGTGTCGTTGACGGACTTGAAACCGTCGAAATCCACGAGCAGGAGGGCCAGATCAGCCCCGCAGTCCACGGCCTGAGCGCAGGCCTTGTCCAAGGCTTCCTCGAACATAGCCCGGTTGGGCAGGCCCGTCAGCGGATCGTGCCGGGCGCGCACCAGCGCCTTGCGCGTGGCAAAAAGGTCTTCGATCAAGGTTTCAAGCTGAAATTCGCGCACTTCCTTCTGGACGATGATCGTCCCGATTCTCTCCGCCAGTTCCGCCACGTGGGAAGGCACGACGGGATCGCCCGTATAGCGGAACAGGTCGGCCACACGCTCCGGCTCTCCCCAGGCAATATCTTTCAGGATGCGCGCGATGTCCGCAATGAGCGCTGCGTCGTCGGCCACGGCGATCTCCCTCACGTCCCGAGGGGCGTTGCGGGTGAAGGCGGCGCGGCGGGCTCCAGAGGCAGATCGCAAAGGTAGCGCCGCACCATGTCAAGCGCCGTGCTCGCCGCCCGCTCCCTGAGCCAACCCCGGCCGTGGATGCGGCCCGGAGGGGTCATCCGGCGCACAAAGGTTTCATCCCCGGCGCTCAGAGCGATGTAGATGAGGCCCACGGGCTTTTCGGGCGTGCCGCCGCCCGGCCCGGCAACGCCGGTGATGCCGATGCCAAGATCGCTCCCCGACGCCTTGCGCGCACCTTCGGCCATGGCCCGGGCCACGGGCTCGCTCACGGCCCCGTGCGCTTCAAGCAGGGAGGCGGCCACGCCGAGGAGTCGCGTCTTCGCGTCGTTGGCGTAGGTGACGAAACCCGTTCCGAAGACATCCGAAGCCCCGGGGACATCCGTAATGCGTTTGGCCACCAGCCCTCCGGTGCAGGATTCCGCAGTCGCCAGCCGCAGGCCGCGTTCACGCAGAAGCGCCACGACCACGCTTTCCAGATTCTCCACGTCCACGCCGTAGACCACATCTCCGTAACGGCGGCAAATTTCCTCGACCACCGGACGGCACAGGGCCTCGGCCTCCTCCTCGCTCTCGGCCCGGGCGGTCACCCGGACGAACATCTCATTCTCCTTGGCGTAGGTCGCCGCCGTAGGGTTGGCGGCGTCCGTGAGATCGGCAATCTTGAGCGCGCCCGAACCTTCCCCGAGCCCGAAGGTGCGGATCATGGAGGAGTGGATCACGGCGTGGGCGGCCCCACTCAGGAAAGGCACCACGTAGCGTTGCAGCATGGGCACCAGTTCCGAAGGCGGACCGGGCAGCATGATGATGATTTTCCCCGCCGCCGTGCGCACGCCGCAGCCCGGCGCGGTGCCGATGTCGTTGGGAAAGGGCGTGCAGCCTTCGGGCAACATGGCCTGCTTGCGCTGGTTTTCCCCCATGGGCGGCCGCCCCCGGAAGTATTCCTCCAGGCGGCGCAGGCTGTCTTCATGCAGAGCCAGCGGCACACCCGCCACGGCAGCAATGGTTTCCTTGGTCAAGTCATCGTCGGTGGGGCCAAGGCCGCCCGTGGTGATGACCACGTCGCTCCTGCCGAGGGCCTCCTCAAGGGCGGCGCGCAGACGTCCGGCATTATCCCCCACGGTGCAGGCGTACAGCAGGTTTACGCCGATGGCGGAAAGCTCGCGGGCTACGAAGGCGGCATCCGTATTGATGGTATGCCCGAGCAGAAGTTCCGTACCTACGGAAATGATTTCAGCATTCATGACGAACCCGGTTTGCAGAGGTGATGCCCCGCAGGGCTTTCCCTCTCCTAAAACGTTTCCCCGTCGCTTACAAGGAGAGTTCGCGGCGGCCCCGGGAAAAAGAGCCGCGTACCGCGCAAAAGGGTACCTCCAAAGGAGGCCCCCGGCGCGCCGGACAGGGCACGTGCCCCTTCCGGCGCGCCGCAAAACGGGATGCGCCTATTCGCTGTGCGAAGGCTGGACGGCCCGAGCCTTCCTCGGGCGGCCATGCACCGCTTCGGGAAGGAGCAGGTTGAGCAGGACGCCCGTGACGGCGGCCAGCCCGATGCCGCCGAGACGGAAGGAACCAATGTTGAAGGTCATGCCGCCCACGCCGAAAATGATGATCAGCGCGACCACCGCGAGGTTGCGGGGCTCCATGAGGTCCTCGCCCGCCCGCACCAGCGTGTTCAGGCCCACCACCATAATCGCGCCGAAAAGCAGGATCATGATGCCGCCCATGACCGGCACGGGGATGGAGCTCAAAAAGGCGCCGAGCTTGTTCACGCAGGAAAGCGCGATGGCGCAGATGGCAGCCCACGTCATCACCCCGGGGTTGAAGGCGCGGGTCAGGGCCACGGCCCCGGTCACTTCGGAATAGGTGGTGTTCGGCGGGCCGCCCAGAAAACTGGCCATCATGGTGGCGAGGCCGTCACCGAGCATGGTGCTCTTGATGCCGGGGTCCTTCAGGAAGTCCTTGCCCGTCACCGAACTGATGGCGATGATGTCTCCGAAATGTTCGATGGCCGGGGCCAGCGTGATAGGAATGATGAAGAGGATGGGCTCCCACTGGAAGACGGGGAAAACGAAGTCCGGGACGGCGAACCACGGTGCGGCGGCCACCTTCGCGAAGTCGTAGACGCCGAGGAAGATGGAGCCGAGGCAGCCCACCGTGATGCCGCAGAGAATGGGGATAAGGCGCAGCCAGCCCCGCCCGAGGAGCGAAATGAGCACGGTGGTGGCGAGGGACGCCATCGAAATGATCAGAGCCGTGTTTTCCGGCACCAGCACGGCCGCGCCGTCGCCGGTCTTGCCGAGCGCCATGTTGACCCCGGTGGGCGCAAGGATGAGCCCGATGACGATGATGACCGGCCCGGTGACGATGGGCGGCAGGAGCCGCGTGATGATCGCCATGCCCCGCCAGCGGATGAGGAAGCTCAATACCACGTAGACGGCCCCGGCGACCACCATGCCCCCGAGCGTCGCGGGCAGGCCCCACGTCTGCACGCCGTAGATGATCGGCGCGATGAAGGCGAAGGAGGAGGCAAGGAAAATGGGCACCTTGCCCCGCGTGCACACCTGAAAGATCAAGGTACCCACGCCCGCCGTGAACAGGGCCACGTTGCTGTTCATGCCCGTCAGCAGAGGAACCAGCACCAGCGCGCCGAAAGCCACAAAAAGCATCTGCGCGCCGAGCAGACAGTCTTTCACCCGAAAGGAATAGGTCGTATCCGCTTCCATTTGCACTCCTTGAGCCGGAAGCCGGGGCTTCGTCCATCCCCGTAAGGCGGCTCGTGTTTCCAGGTCCTGTTTCCGATGGCCGAAACGCCGCATGGGACCGACGCCGGCAGCCGCGCCCGTTGCCGGAGGGATGCCTTCACCTTTGGCGGAGGCACGGTCCCTTCACAAGGCGGCCCGCCGTCATGTTCCGAGTTCCCGCAGCCCGCAGAGCCTTCCAGCACGCCGACGGTGCGCCTCCGCAGGGAAAACGTCCCCCCCCTTTCTGGGGGGACGCACAGGCCACGGACGACGATTCCATCGGCTGTTCGTCATCCTCCGTTCCCGCAGGGACGCGCCGGAAGGCTCCCCAGCCTTGCGGGGAGCGCCGTTGACTACGGGCCAGCGCACGCAGAAGACCGCCTCCGGCGAGGCGGGACAAGGCTCCTTCCGGGCAGGGCGTCGCGCGCGGGCCGTGTGCACGCCAATCCCGCCCTGTGGCGTGGCGCCGCTGGGCCGCCTTTCATTGGGCCGCCTTGGGCGCGGGCCGCGTGCACGCCGCCCCCGTCACGTGCGGGGCCGCCCAGTGCTCACACGCCCCGCCGCGTGTACGGGAACCTCCCCTGTGGGGCTACTCCTTTGGCCGCACGGAATGACGGCAAGGCCGTAAAACAGGCCTCTTCCCGCGCCGCGCGCTCCCCGTCTGTTTTCTACCGCGTGCCGAAAATGCGGTCCCCGGCGTCTCCGAGGCCCGGAATGATATAGCCGTGTTCGTTGAGATGCGAATCTACCGCCGCCGTGTAGATGTCCACGTCGGGGTGCGCTTCCTCGACACGCCGGATGCCTTCCGGCGCGCAGACGAGGTTGAGGCTGCAAATGCGCTTGCAGCCCCGCTTCTTCAAAAGATCGATGGCGGCGATGAGCGAACCGCCCGTCGCCAGCATGGGATCAAGGAGGATGGCGATGCGCTGGTCGATCTCCTTGGCCAGCTTGACGTAATATTCCACGGGCTCCAGCGTCTCTTCATTGCGGTAGAGGCCCACGACGCTGATCTTCGCGCCGGGGATCATGTCGAGCACGCCGTCCATGAGCCCGAGGCCCGCGCGCAGGATGGGCACGATGGTCACCATCTTGCCGGAAATGGACTCCACCTCCACGGGCCCGGCCCATCCCTTGATGGTCCGGCGTTCCGTCTTCAGATGCTTGGTCGCCTCATACGTGAGCAGACGCGCGATTTCTTTGGACAACATGCGAAATTCGCTGGTCGAGGTGGATTCCTTCCTTAAAATACCCAGCTTGTGCCGCACAAGAGGGTGATCGACAACATAGACCGCCATACCCGTTCTCCTCCATGTCATGCCCCGTGCCTTGCCTCAAGGATGACGGGGCGGCCCTTTCCGGGCCGGGTAAATGGCGAGAGTCTAAGGCGAGCCCCCCCTTTTGTCAAAAAAGCGCGCCACGGCAGGCCGCGCCAAAGGCGGGGAAGACCTGTTTTTCCGTCCATTCGTGAAAAAGGACGCATCCGGAGGGCTTTTTCCCTTATTTTTACATTTTTGTAAATTCATACTTTCCCATTAAAGATGCCATGTTGTGGAAAAAGACGAAAAATGCCTTGCCATGACTGTCAAAAAAGCTTAGAATCGCCTCAATTTTCCTCTTCGGCACCGCGTGGAGAGCGGGCGGGGAGCTGCTTTTCCGCAAATTGTCAAAACCGGATCGTCCCTCCTTGGGAGAAGGGGAGAGGACGCCGCCAAGGAGCACAGCCATGGCTTCGACGTACGTGCAGAAAGTCATCCGCAGCGTGAAAAAGAACAACCCTCATCAGCCCGAATTCATTCAGGCCCTCGAGGAAGTCCTCCACTCTCTGGAACCCTTGTTTCTGAAGGATGCCAAATACCAGCAGAACGGCATCCTTGAGCGCATCGTGGAACCGGAACGCCAGATCATGTTCCGCGTCGCGTGGACCGATGACAAGGGCCGGGTGCAGATCAACCGCGGCTACCGCATCCAGTTCAATTCCGCTCTCGGGCCCTACAAGGGCGGCTTCCGCTTCCACCCCACCGTCAATCTGAGCATTCTCAAGTTCCTCGGCTTCGAGCAGATTTTCAAGAACAGCCTGACCGGGCTCGCCATCGGCGGCGCCAAGGGCGGCAGCGACTTTGATCCCAAGGGCAAGTCGGAAGCCGAAGTCATGCGCTTCTGCCAGGCCTTCATGACCGAAGCCTCCCGCTACATCGGCAACACCATCGACGTGCCCGCCGGGGACATCGGCGTGGGCGGCCGCGAAATCGGCTACATGTTCGGCCAGTACAAGCGTCTCACCGGCAGCTTCGAGGGCGTGCTCACCGGCAAGGGCCTCAAGTGGGGCGGCTCGCTGGCCCGCAAGGAAGCCACCGGCTACGGCAACGTCTATTTCGCCTCCAACATGCTCAAGGCCCGCGGCCTCGACATGGACGGCAAGGTCTGCGCCGTCTCCGGTTCGGGCAACGTGGCCATCTACACCGTGGAAAAGCTCTATCAGATGGGCGCGAAGCCCGTGACCGTCAGCGACTCGCGCGGCTGCGTCTATCATGAGGCGGGGATCAACCTCGAAGCGCTGAAGCAGGTCAAGGAAACGGAACGGGCCTCCCTCTCCCGCTACGCCGAGCTCTGCAAGGACGCGAAGTATATCCCGGCGAAGGATTATCCCAAGGGCCAGCATCCGGTGTGGAACGTCCCCTGCCAGCTCGCCTTCCCCAGCGCGACCCAGAACGAAGTCACGGGCGAAGACGCCGCCAACCTGATCAAGAACGGCTGTCTGCTCGTCAGCGAAGGCGCCAACATGCCCTCCCTGCCCGAGGCCGTGGAAGCCTTCCAGCAGGCCGGGATCGCCTTCGGCCCCGCCAAGTGCGCCAACGCGGGCGGCGTGGCCACCAGCCAGCTCGAAATGGCTCAGAATGCCAGCATGCAGGCGTGGACCTTCGAGGAAGTGGACTCCAGGCTCAAGAACATCATGGCCAACATCTTCACCGCCGCCCACAGCACCGCCGAAGAGTTCGGCGCGCCGGGCAACTACGTGCTCGGCGGCAACATCGCCGGTTTCCGCAAGGTAGCCGACGCCATGATCGAACAGGGCCTCTACTAAAAAAACGGGGAGGGGCCTGCCCCGCTTCCTTCCTTTGCCCCCGGCGGGAGATGACCCGCCGACGCCAAAGAGCCCGGCCATGATGCCGGGCTCTTCCTTTAAGGGACGGGGGAAAGGGCGCGAGAAAAGAGGCTCACAAAAGAAAGGCTTCCCACGCCTCCATGTAGTAAAGGCTCGTGCCGGGGTTTTGCGCGCAGGCCGAACGGTGGTCGTAGGTTTCAACCACGGGCCAGACCGTAAACGGCCTGAGGGCATCCGCGAAAGACGCCGCCTCCACGACGCGCTCCCGGCTGATCCGGAGGCTTTCGTTGGGGCCTTCGACGTAATGGACCTTGTAACGGGGCATGACGGTTCCCTTTGTTTGTGTACGGATGCCCTCCGGCGGGAGGAGGGTCGCCGGAGGGCATGGCCGGAGACACGCAAGGCGGCGCGCTCCGGCGGCCGGGCGGCTAGGGAGAGGCCCGGCCGAATGCTGTCCCGGACGCGGCCCGGCTTGGCCGTCCGCGCCCGGGCCGAGAGCCGAAGACGTGGGGGCTGCTCATGCCCGGCCTAGCCGTGCGCCCCGGGAGCGATATAGTCGCTCAGGAAATAAAGCAGCACCAGGAGCACGACGCCGAGGCCCCAGCTCCAGTGGATGAGCTTGAGTTCGGTTGCGTCAAGAGGCTCGTATTCCATCTTTTTGACTTCTTCGTGAAACTTCACGTTCTTGGCGTCTTCTGCCATGTCGATCTCCTTTGGGCTAACAAATCAGGCCGCCACGACCGGCGGGGTCATGCCGTGGAAGAACAGCCACGAAATGAAGAGGCCGAGCCAGATGATGAACCCGAAGAGGCACACCACATAGACAATGGCCAGCTTGCCGATGCCCTCTTCCATGAGCTTGCGGAAGTTGGACACCATGCCGATGGTGAAAAAGGTCAGGGTAAAGAAGATGGTACGCAGCGGCCCGAGGGCGCTGATCACGCTCTTGCCCTGCGCCTGCCAGTCGGCGTGGACGCAGATGAAGAGCATGATGAGGAAGGTGAGCAGGTAACCAAGCACGAAACGGGGGAAGCGCGCGAGCACGTCGCTGAAATGCATGGTCCGTTCGCCGCTCGTCTTGTCGAACTTGGCCGTCCACACCCACGCGAGCACCAGCGACCACACGCCGATAAAGACGTCGATGAAAATCTTGACGGTCGTCGTCACCATCGTGACCCAGCCCGACTGCCAGTTGACGCCCATCATTTCCAGCGCCTTGGCCCGGATGAGCGAATCGGCGATGGCGCCGGAGGCAATGGCGCCGCCGTCGGACTTCACCGCAAGGCCCATCCAGCCGCCCGCCACCATCGGCTCCCCATAGAGGAAGTGCGAGGCGATGAAGGGCAGCACCAGCATTTCGATGCAGGTAAAGACCACGATGAGCGAGGAAACCATGATCGGCACCACCGGCCGCGCGCGGATGGCGCTGCCCGTGGCGATGGCGGCGGAGACGCCGCAGATGGAGATGCCCGAAGCCAGCGGCACGGCCCATTCGCGGCTGAACTTGAAGTACTTGCGGGCGACGTAATAGACGAAGGCCCAGTACAGCAAATAGGCTTCCACGATGGCGCACAGCCCTCGGAAGATGATCGTCCCGGCCATGCCGGAAGCCCCCGCCGCCTTGACGCCGAGCTCGGCGCCGAGGATGACGATGGCGATCTTCACGAAAAGCTCGGGACGGCAGGCATCGCGCAGGCCTTCGGCCAGTTGCGGGAGCATGTTGCTGATCAGGATACCGACCACCAGCGCAACGATGAAGCCCGCTTCCGTGGTCAGCCCGATGGACCAGCCGATCCCGAACTTGGTCTGCGCGTCGGGCGTGGCCGCGATGTGGGCGTTGGCGCCGAGCATGAAGCAGATTTCGCTGATGAAGAAAACAATCGTGAACGCCTTGACGAAACGTCCCACGTTGCCGCCGAGCATTTTGATGCCCACGGAAAGCACCGCCGTCACACCCACATAGGTCAGCAAGAGGGAAACGAGGCCGGGAATCCGCTCCTTGTAGCCCGCCGTCGTGGCCGAGAAGGCATTCCCCATGTCCGTCCACATGTTGGTGCTCACGACCCAACCGAGGACATCCTCATGCGCCATGTTCAGGATGGCCAGCAGAAAGATAAAGCCCCCAAGAATCAGGGCGACTTTATCTTCGGTCATGTTGGTCTTTGCCATAAGCCCACTCCTTTTGGGAAACTTCAGGCGACTGACTCCACCGACGCGGCGGATGCGCCCCTGTCCATATCGGTCGCCGCACCGCCGCACGCAAGAGACGGAACAGCGTAACCCACAAAGGTTACTGTGGAAAAGCCGACACAAAAGACGCGGGACGGCCTTTTCCGCCACGGCGGAACGGGCGCGACCGCGCAAGGCGGCTAGGTGAGGCGGGGAGGAGCGAGGGAGAGGGGGATCAGGCCCCAGAAATCGGCGCGGCGCGGCGCGGCGAACGCCCTGGCGGGGAGAGCCGTCGGGGAAGCCACGGGCAGGCCGACGTATGCCATGAAGCACAGGACGAGAAGGAACCCTTCAAGGACAATCTGCACGGAGGACGATTCGTCGTTCCCTTCGGTGAGGGCGGGAGCGTCCCGTTGCAGTTCACAGAGGACGCCAGCGGCATCATAGAGGGTAGCCGTTGGAGCGGAAACGCGGCCAATGGTGCCGCACAGTAAAGAAAATGCAAAAACCGCCGCCAGCAGCAGAATCGAAATCCTGCGGCAAGCAGTGGCCATGCGCTTTCTTTGCTGAAAGATCATACAAGGTTCCTTACAATAAAGAATCGACAGAGGGATTCTTGAATGAAGGCCATCCATACGTGAAAATAAAAACTCTATAAGAAGTATAGTATGACACTACGGAAAAAATCTTTCTTTATGAAAAAGGTATCATGTCCCTTTGCCTCTGGCAAGAGGGGTGCGGCTTTTTTTCTCAAACTCTAATAGAAAAGATGGAACCTCCTGCATTCCCGCATCATATAAAATCCTTTCCCCTACCCCGAGTAAGAAATGCGACGCCTTTTCCCGGTGGACAGGAAGCTCTATCCGTATTGACTACGCCAAACATGAAAGAGGCCGGAACACGGCGAACCGCCTTCCGGCCTCATACGGGGAGAACGAGAAAAAAAGCGGCGCTCAGCCCGTGCGCTTGCCTTCTTCCTGCGTCAATTCATCAAGCGTCTTCTTCATCTGGTATTCATCCTCGATACGAAGGTCCGTGCTGAGGACGATGCCGCCCGTATGATTGAGGGCGCGCAGCGTTTCCTCCACGTTCTCTTTGGGGAGGGGGATGAACAGCGCCGAACTGCCGGGTTTCAAATGCGTGGCGAGATCATCCATGAAGCGGCTGCTGATCCCGTAGTCCCCCAGTTGCCCGGTGGCCGCGCCGAGCCCCGCCCCGGCCACGATGCCGAGCAAAGGATTGAGGAAAAGGAAGCCCAGAAGCGCGCCCCATACCCCTCCGATCAGCGCGCCGTCCTTGGCCATGACGTGAGAATGGCGCAAATCCACCTTGCCGTCCTTGTCGCACACGGCGATGACCATCTTGGCGCAGTCGACCAGCCCCTTCAGATTGTCGCGCTCCTTCAGGGAATCCCGGATCGCCTCGGCCTTCTCCATATTATTCGGAAAAATCAGAGCTATCAGGCTTTGCATGGCAATTCTCCTTTTGTGATTCCCTACCCCTAGCGGCAATTTTCTGAGAGGGCTTTGATTATCATTTTAAGGAAATGCGGAGTATTGTTTTCAGCTTGCCCGCTTCCACGCGGTGAGGGTTGTTCAGATAGATTTCCCGATGGCGGCTCCGGTCGAGCCGCAGGCCCTGCTCCTCCGCAAAGCGCGCCATTTTTTCCAAAGACGCAGGCTCATCATCAAACGCTCCTGTATGCAGCACTTGCATACATTGTCCGTCCTGCATCGACTCAAAACGAATATCCGTATAGAAAGGATTGGGCTTTTTCTTCACCTTTTCCAGAGCCGCGTCTACCTCGCTTTCACTGATACAGTCAGGCTGGCGTAACATAATGGCGTATTCCAGCATGTCCTTTACAAGCCCACCCTCCGCTTTTTGACTCCAGACGCCTTCCAAAGGATACACGGCAAAGTCATGCATCGCTTCAGCGGCGGCGTTCCGGACCGCGGCAGCCTTGTAGCCCATTTTGATGGCGTAGGCCACGGCATACAGCGCGGCCACCCGGTCTGAAAACGCCGCGTCGTTTGGGTTGCCCTTTCCGCGTATCAGAATAAAATTCTGCGCTGGTACGGTAACCAAGGAAGGCATGGCCTTGGCCCCATACAAATCTTTCTCCTGCTTTTTCCATTCGTATTTCATGAAGCGCTCCCTGCTGTTTTTCGCGTCATCCCAAACGGTACGCGCACGACGGCTCCGCCTTCCCGCTGCGAACCCCATGACGGGATTCGCCGGGGAAAGCTACCTTTTCCGGCAACAAGCCGAAGCGCCCGTGAAAAGGCGCCTTCCGCAAGGGAGCGTACTCTCCGCAGAGGCGCTAGCGCCACCAGATCACGGCGGCGATGAGGCAGGCCCCGTTGATGAGATAGAGCTTGCGCACCAGATGCCCATGCCGGTCAAGCTCCAGCCAGTCCACGGCGTTGCGGATGAGGCGGCAGGCCCGCCAGTAGAGAGGAAAGGTCAGCAGGCCGAGGAAAACCGGCCAGCCCACGAGCCCACAGGCCCAGAGGTTCGCCATGAGCACCCACACGGCGGGCCACCACAGCCGAAAGACCAGTTCGGCCTTGGACTTGCCCAGAATGTTGGCGAGGGTCCGTTTTCCGGCGGCAAGGTCGGTCTCGATCTCCGGCAGGCTCTGGTAATAGAGGATACCCGCCACCATGAGGCCCACGGGCAGGGCAAAGGCGAGGCTCTGGACGGAAAAGCCCTTGGCCATAACCGCATAGGAACCTATGACCATGACGAAGCCCATGTTCAGGCAGACGAAAAGCTCGCCGTAGCCACGGCAGCCGTAACGGATGGGCGGCGCGACGTAAAAGATGGCGGAAAAGATCGCGAACACCACCGGCCCCCACAGCCAATCTTGCCCGCTCCACGCGATGAGCCCCCAGCCGATAAGGAGCGTGGCGGCGAGGAGTCCGAGGATAGCCACGGAAATCTGGCGCGGGCTGATCCAGCCGTTCTGGATGACGTGCGTGCCGCCGATGGTGTCCTCGGTGTCCACGCCCTCCAGATAGTCGAAGAGGTCGTTGGCGATGTTGGCTACAATATGCAGACAGAAACAGCCGATCATGACCACCGTGAAGATGCCCCACGGCCAATAGCCGAGATCGCGGGCCGCCAGCGCTCCGCCGAGCCCCACGGGGATGAGGTCCACGATAAAAAACGGCGGACGCAAGGCCAGCCACCACGCCCGGAAACGCTGACGCCCGGTCAGGCGGGGGGCATCGGCCCGTTTTCCGGCCAGCGCCCGGCTCAGGATGCTCGGCATGATTCCCTCTCTCATGTTCGGGTTGCACAAAAGGGCCGCCGCAGACGGCCAAGGGCTTTGTACACCGGGACGCCGCCCGCTTCAATCTTCGGAATGGAAAGGTCTTTTCCCCTTCCCGGCATCCGCAGGCCCGCCTTGACCGCAGGTTCCGCATCCTTGCCGGGCATGTCCCCTTCCCGGCACCCGCAGGCCCGCCCCTGCGGAACGGAAGGCGCGTTTCAACACTCAGAAGCGGAAAAAGAATCCCCGCCATCCCTGCGGGAAACCGCGAGCTGGCCCAGCGCCCCGGCCTTGCCGCAGGGTCCGCTCCATTCCCATGCGGAAAACCACCCCCGAGCATCACGCCCTTGGGGGCGTCCAGTCTATCCGCACGCGGGAAACCGTTGCATCTGGCTCCTCTGGCTGAGGCCCCGGCTGCCCAGTCTATCCACACGCGGGAAACCGTCCTTTTCCTACCTCGTGGGCATGGATGCCATGCTGGTACGTCCCCCCGCACAGAAAACCGGGCCCTTCGGTGCACGTGCCGCAAACGCCCACACGCGGAGGGGAAAGGCATGGCTGCCCCCGAAGGCCAGCAGGCGGCCCACCAACTCCCACGCCCGGATGGAAAAAGCTTCGGTTCGCCCACCGCGAGGCTGGTGACGTCGCCAACTCCCACGCACGGATGGCCCCCCTCTCCAGCGAAGCGCCCTATAGCAAGGCGGCGCACCTCCCGGCTGCGAGGGCGACGGCGAAAAACCGCCGCGGGCCTTGACAGGGGCCGGTCGGTGCCGTAAAGATAAGCAGCTTTTTATCAAGCACACTCCGGCAGCGGCCTGGGGTGCTCGTTGTGCCCCGCGGCGTGGGTCCGCGGCCAAGCGAACGGGTAGAAGGGTCAGGGCCGGGGTGGAAGCAAACCCCCAATGTCGAAGGAGACATACTCATGGCATACGTAAGCATGAAGCAGATGCTGGAAACCGGCGTTCATTTCGGTCACCAGACTCGCCGTTGGAACCCCAAGATGCGTCCGTTCATCTTCGGCGCCCGTAACGGCATCCATATCATCGACCTCCAGCAGACTGTGAAGCTGTACCGCACCGCCCACGACAAGATCGTGGAAACCGTCGCCAACGGCGGCCGCGTGCTCTTCATCGGCACCAAGCGTCAGGCTCAGGAAGCCGTTGCCGCCGAAGCCGGCCGCGCCGGGCAGTTCCACGTGACCAACCGCTGGATGGGCGGCACCCTCACCAACTTCGCCACCATCCAGAAGAGCATCGAACGCCTGAAGAAGCTTGAAGCCATGTTTGAAGACGGTTCCGTGAACCGCTATCAGAAGAAGGAAGTGCTGACCCTCCAGCGCGAAATGGCCAAGCTCGAACTGACCCTCGGCGGTATCAAGAACATGGACCGCCTGCCGCAGATCGCCTTCATCATCGACCCCAACCGCGAAGAAATCGCGGTCAAGGAATGCCGCAAGCTCGGCATCCCGATCGTGGCCGTCACCGACACCAACTGCGATCCCGACCTCATCGACTACATCATTCCCGGCAACGACGACGCCATCCGCGCCATCAAGCTCTTCGTCACCGCCATGGCCGAAGCCTGCCTTGAAGGCGAAGCCATGCGCAAGGACGCCAAGAACAAGGACGCCGAGGAAGAACTGAAGAAGGCTGCCGCCGCCGAGGAAAAGGCCGAAGAAGCCCCCGTCGCCGCCGAAGCCGCCGCCGAATAATCAACGTTTCGGAGATTTTCATGAGCATCACTGCTGCTATGGTTAAAGACCTGCGCGAAAAGACCGCCGCGGGCATGATGGATTGCAAGAAGGCCCTCACCGAATGCGACGGCGACATGGAAAAGGCCGTCGACTGGCTGCGTCAGAAGGGCCTGTCCAAGGCCGCCAAAAAGGCCGGACGCGCCACCTCCGAAGGTCTCGTGGGCTTTGAAGTGTCCGCCGACGGCAAGCTCGGCGCGGCCGTCGAAGTCAAGTGCGAAACCGACTTCGTGGCCCGCGGCGACAAGTTCCAGGGCTTTGTGAAGGACCTTACCGCTCAGGTCATGAAGAGCGACTACGCGGACAACGACGCCCTGCTCGCCGCGCCCTTCATCGCCGACGCCGCCCAGACCGTCAAGGAAGCCCTCGACGGCACCATCGCCACCACCGGCGAAAACATGGGCATCGGCCGTTTCGCCCGCATGGAGCTGACCGCCGGTTCCGCCGGGCAGATCGCCGGCTACCTCCACTCCAACGGCAAGCTCGCCGTGCTCGTGGAAGTGAAGGCCGAGAGCGAGGCCGCCGCGTCTTCCGAAGCCTTCCATGACCTCACCAAGAACGTGGCCATGCAGATCGCCGCCGCCTCCCCGCTGGCCGTCTCTGCCGAAGGCCTCGATCCCGAACTGATCGAGCGCGAACGTGAAGTCTACCGCCAGAAGGCCCGCGAAGAAGGCAAGCCCGAGCAGATCATCGAAAAGATCGCCGAAGGCGCGGTCAAGAAGTACTGCAAGGAAGTGTGCCTGCTCGACCAGCTTTACATCCGCGACGACAAGATGACCATCAACGATCTCGTCAAGGGCGTCTCCAAGACCCTCGGCGAAACGATCAGCGTGGTCCGCTTCGTGCGCATCCAGCTCGGCGCCGAATAGTTCATACGACTGACGGCAAAAGGGGGGCACTGCCCCCCTTTTTTGTAGCCGCTTCCGTCCTGGAAACCTTTTTTGGGAGTCATCCATGCGCGACACATTTCTCGTTTTTGCGCAGCCCCTCATCGAACAGCCGGAAATGGACGAAGTGCTCGACAGCCTGCGCGCCGCGTGGCTCGGCACGGGTCCCAAGGTCCACCAGTTCGAGCATGATTTCGCGGCCTACAAGGGCGTCGGACAGGCCGCGGCCCTGAACTCGTGCACGGCGGGCCTGCATCTGGCCTGCCTCGCGCTCGATCTCGGGCACGGCGACGAGGTCATCAGCACGGCCATGACCTTCTGCTCGTCCATCAATGCGATCATCCACGCCGGGGCCACACCCGTGCTTGCGGACATCGATCCCGAAACGCAGGCCATCGATCCCGCATCCATCGAGGCGCGCATCACCCCGCGCACCAAGGCGCTGCTTGTGGTCCACTTCGCGGGCCGCCCCTGCGACATGGACGCTATCATGGACATCGCCCGGCGGCACGACCTGCGGGTCATCGAAGACTGCGCGCACGCCATCGAAACCGAATACCATGGCCGCAAGGCCGGGACCATCGGCGACATCGGCTGCTTCAGCTTCTACAGCACCAAGAACATCGTCACCGGCGAAGGTGGCATGGTCATCGCCCGCGACGAATCGCTTATCGACCGCATCCGCATCATGGCCCTGCACGGCATGAGCGCCGACGCCTGGGCGCGCTTCTCCGACGCAGGCTACAAGCACTACCACGTCGTGGAACTCGGCTTCAAATACAACATGATGGACCTCCAGGCCGCCCTCGGCATCCATCAGCTCCCCCGCGTCGACCGCTACTGGGAACGCCGCCGCGCCATCTGGGATCGCTATATGGAAGCCTTCGCAAGCCTGCCCGTCGGCCTGCCCGCGCCCGTGGCCCCGGACACCCGGCACGCCTTCCACCTCTTCACCCTGCGCGTGAACAGGGAACGTTGCGGCCTCAGCCGCGACGAGGCGCTCACGGCCCTGCACAAGCGCAACATCGGGAGCGGCGTGCACTACCTCGCCATTCCCGAGCATCCCTTCTACCAGCGGACTTTCGGCTGGCGGCCCGAGGACACGCCCAACGCCACGGCCTACGGGCGCGAAACGCTTTCCCTCCCTCTTTCCCCCAAGCTGAGCGACCGGGACGTAGCGGACGTCATCGAAGCCGTGACCGACATCTTCGCAAGGGCCTGATTCATGCCGCCGACCATTACGGGACTGATCCTGACCTACAACGGAGAACGCCTGCTGGATCGCTGCCTTGCGTCCTTAAGCTTTTGCGACCGCGTGCTGGTTGTGGACTCCTTCAGCACGGACGGCACGGAGCGCATCGCCCGCGAACGCGGCGCGGCCTTCGTGCGGCGGGCATGGGAGGGGCCGGGGCCGCAATTCCGTTACGCCCTTGATCTCATTGATGCGGACTACGCCTCGGACTGGATCGTCAGCCTCGATCAGGACGAAATCTGCACGCCGGAACTGCGGGAATCCATCCTCAAGGCCGTGGCCGCGCCCGCCGAAAACGTCGGCTTCTACGTGCCGCGCCGCTCGTGGTATTATGACCGCTTCCTGAAGCACAGCGGCTGGTACCCCGACCATCTCCTGCGCTGCTTCCGGCGGGGGGCCATGCGCGTCTCGGTCAGCGGCGCACACTACTCCTTCCATCCGCAAGGCCCCACGGGGACGCTGACCGGCGACATCCTGCACTATCCCTACAGCAGCTTCCGGGAACATCTCGACAAGATCAACTCCTACGCGCAGCAGGGGGCCGAAGCCCTCGCCTCCCGCGGCAAACACGGCGGGATCGCCCTCGGCCTGCTGCACGGGTTCGGGCGCTTCCTGCGCATCTATCTGCTCAAGAAAGGCTTCCTTGACGGACGGGCCGGTTTCATCAACGCGGCTCACGGGGCGTTTTACGCCTTTCTCAAATACGTCAGGGTCGACGAAGGAAACTGGGGTTATCCCTACAACCACCGCTAACACAGGGAGAGGAGAATGGCAGAACTCAAGTACAGGCGCGTGCTGCTCAAGCTGAGCGGCGAGGCGCTGGCCGGCGAAAAACAGATAGGTATTGACCCCCATACGGTTTCAAAGATATGTGCAGAAATCGCCGATGTGGTGGAAATGGGCCTTGAGGTCGCGCTGGTCATCGGCGGCGGCAACATCTTCCGCGGCCTGTCCGCCTCCGCCGAGGGGATGGACCGCTCCTCGGCCGACTACATGGGCATGCTCGCCACCGTACTCAACGCGCTGGCCGTGCAGGACGCGCTGGAAAAGACCGGGCATCCCACCCGCGTGCTTTCCGCCATCGCCATGCAGGAGGTCTGCGAGCCCTATGTCCGACGCCGCGCCATGCGGCATCTGGAAAAGGGCCGCGTGATCATCTGCGCCGCCGGGACGGGCAACCCCTATTTCACCACCGACACCGCGGCAGCCCTGCGCGGGATGGAGCTGAAATGCGACGCCATCATCAAGGCCACCAAAGTGGACGGCGTCTATGACAAGGACCCCATGAAGCACGACGACGCCGTGATGTTCAAGTACTTGAGCTATGAGGAAACCCTGCGGCGCCACCTGAAGGTGATGGATTCCACCGCCGTTACGCTGGCGCAGGAAAATCAGGTTCCCATCGTCGTGTGCAACATGTTCAACGGCAGCATCAAAAAGGTGGTCATGGGCGAAAACCCCGGCACCACCGTCCAAGGAGACTGATGTATGGATAAAGAGACCGTTCTGCTTGATTCCGAAGAGCGCATGGAAAAAGCCATCGCCACCCTTGAGCGCGAATTCGGCCGCCTGCGTACCGGCCGCGCCTCCACCAATCTGGTCGACAACATCAAGGTGGATTACTACGGCACGCCCACGCCCATCAGCCAGCTGGCCTCGGTCGCCGTGCCGGACAGCCGCACCATCACCATCCAGCCGTGGGACCGCGGCGCTTTCGGCGGCGTGGAAAAGGCCATCCTCAAGTCGGACCTCGGCCTGACTCCGGTCAACGACGGCAAGATCATCCGCATCTCCATTCCCCCGCTGACGGAGGAACGCCGCAAGGAACTCGGCAAGGTCGCCCGCAAATACGGCGAGGAAGCCAAGGTCGCCGTGCGCAACGTCCGCCGCGACGCCAACGACCAGTTGAAGAAGCTGGAAAAGGACAAGGCCATCTCCGAGGACGAACTGAAGAAGGCGACTGACGACGTGCAGAAGCTGACCGACAAGTTCGTCGCCAAGGTCGACGAAAAGTGTCAGGCCAAGGAAAAGGAAATCATGGACCTGTAGCCGGATGAAGGGGCCTTTCCCCGGAAAGGCCCCTCCCGCGCGCTTTGCCCGCGCCCCTTCGCCTTCAACGTTCTTTGCGAGGCTGAGTCCCATGCCCGATTCCCCGCATTCTCTCGATCCTTCCGCGCTTCCGGCCCACGTCGCCATCATCATGGACGGCAACGGGCGCTGGGCGCAGGAACGGGGCCTGTCCCGCAGCGAGGGGCACAAGGCCGGGGTCCGCGCGGCCAAGGCCATCGTGACCGAGTGCCGCACCCTCGGCATCCGCCATCTGACGCTCTACACTTTTTCTCAGGAAAACTGGGGCCGTCCCCGGGACGAGGTGAGTTTGCTCTTCCAGCTCCTCGTGCGTTTCCTTGGCGACGAGCTGTCCTCAATGGAGAAGAACGGCATCTGCCTGCGGGTCTTCGGCGACGTGGACGGCCTGCCGCTTGCGGCGCGCACGGCCCTGCGCCACGCCATGAACCGCACCGCCCGCTGCGAAGGGATGATCGTCAATCTGGCCCTGAACTACTCGGGGCGGGAGGAAATCCTGCGTGCCGCGCGCCTGCTCATGGAAAAGGGCGTCCGGCCTGACGGCGTCACCGAGGAAGCCTTCCGCGCCTGCCTCTATTCGGCGGGACAGCCCGATCCCGATCTCCTCATCCGTACCAGCGGCGAACTGCGCATCAGCAACTACCTCACCTTCCAAAGCGCCTACAGCGAACTCTATTTCACCTCCACCTACTGGCCCGATTTCACGCCGGAGGAACTGCGCAAGGCTCTTAGAGACTACGCGGGCCGGAGCCGCCGTTTCGGGCTGACTCAGGAGCAGATTCCATGATCATCGCCTCAAAACATCTTCCCCGGATCATCACGGGCGTCATCCTGATTGGCGTTCTGGGCACGGCCCTCGCCCTGTCGGGCCCGTATCTTTTCGGTCTGCTGCTCGTGTTCACGCTGGTAGGGCTGTGGGAATTCTACGCCATGTTCTGGCCGGACAACGCCAACCTCGGCGGCCGCCTGCTGGGGCTGCTGCTCGGGGTCGTGCTGCTCGCCTCCGCGTGGGTGCGTCCCGAGCTGGTCATCACGGCACTCGGCCTGTCCACCCTGCTGCTGGCCTGCCTTTTCCTCTTCAGTTGGGCGCGCGACGACCATTACCGCTTCACCCGCGTGGCCGTCCTCATGGGCGGGCTCCTCTACGTCCCCATGCTGATCATGCCCGCGCTCAATTTCGCCCTGCACGAGCAACTGCTGCTCATCTGCACGGCGGCGGGTTCGGACACCGTGGCCTATTTCTTCGGGATGCGTTTCGGCAAACACAAAATCTGGCCCAAGGTCAGCCCCAAGAAGAGCGTGGAAGGCAGCCTCGCCGGGCTGGCGGCCAGCGTAGCCGTGGCTGTTTCTTTCGGTCTCGCCTTCGGTGTGGATACGGCGGACTGGACCCATTACGCCCTGCTCGGCCTCGTCCTCGGCGTCATGGCGCAGCTCGGCGACTTTTTTGAATCCGCCCTCAAGCGCTCGCGCTCGGTCAAGGATTCCGGAAGCGTCCTGCCCGGGCACGGCGGCGTGCTGGACCGCGTGGACAGCCTGCTTTTCGTCATCCCTACCTATGAGTGCGCCCGCGCCGTGATGACGTTCTTTTAGGCTCCTCATGCGCCGCCCGCGGAAAGCCGACGCCTCCCACAAGGCACGGGGATGGACGGCAAAACCGGGGCAACGTCGGGATGACAGTGTTTCCCCGCAAGGCGCCACGTGAAAAAGGCGGCCTTGCGGCGGGCGCTTGCAGGAGGGCCGGGAGCGCCCCGGCGAAGGAAGAGCTTTTCCTTCCACCGGCGCTCGCCTCCCCGCCCTTCCAGGGCAGATGAACGTTGACTTTTTACAAAAGTCCACGTTGGCATTCTGCCAAAAAACGTCGTTTTTGGCAGAATCCACGCCACGTTGTGGCGGGCCATACCTGCGTGTGGCCAGAGCCGTTTCAACATGAAACGGCTCTAGAGCGGGCGGCAAGCTCATAAATCCGTCCCCCCAAAAGGACGACAAGACAGGGGAGATTCCGACAAGGGCTCCCCTTTTCCATAACGGGACAGTCATGCTTCAGTACATTACCGCACTTCCTTCGCCCGCGTGGGAACAAACCTTTCCCCGCTCCGTCGTCCTGCTGGGGAGCACGGGCTCCATCGGCGTCAGCACCCTGCGGATCATCGAAAGGCACCCCGATCTCTTCACGGTCACGGCACTGGCCGGAGGCCGCAACATCGAGCGGCTGACGGAACAGGCCCTGCGCTGGCGGCCCCCCTATCTGGGGGTGCAGACCGAAGAGGGCCGCGCCGCCCTGTGCGCGAACCTCCCCGCCGACTACAGGCCCGAAATCGTGGCCGGGCCGCAAGGCTACGCGGCGCTGGCCGCCCTGCCGGAAGCCTCCACCGTCCTCTCGGCGCAGATGGGGGCCGCCGGGCTGCGGGCGACATGGGCCGCAGCCCGGGCCGGCAAGGTCATCTGCCTCGCCAACAAGGAATCGCTCGTCCTCGCCGGGGCCATGCTGCGCGATCTGTGCACGCGCAGCGGGGCCGTCATCCTTCCCGTGGACTCGGAACACAACGCCATCTTTCAGGGCTTGCAGGGCCGTGATCCGGCCACGGTCAAACGGATCATCCTGACGGCCTCGGGCGGCCCCTTCCGGGGCAAAGACCGGGCCTTCCTCGCCACCGTAACGCCCCAACAGGCCCTGAAGCACCCCAACTGGAGCATGGGCGCGAAGATAACCATTGACTCCGCGTCCATGATGAACAAAGGTCTTGAGGTCATCGAGGCGCACCACCTCTACGGCCTGCCCCCGGAACGCATCGGCGTCCTCGTGCATCCGCAGTCGCTGGTGCACTCGCTCGTGGAATACGCGGACGGTTCGCTCATGGCGCAGGCGGGCACGCCCGACATGCGCCTGCCCATTGCCTATTGCCTTGAGTGGCCGCTCTGCCTCGACGCGGGCGTCCCGCCGCTCGATCTGGCCGGGGCGGGTGCCTTGACCTTCGAGGAGCCGGACTTACTTTCCTTCCCGTGCCTCGATCTGGCGCGCCGGACCATCGGCAGCGGGACGGCCCTGCCCGTAACCCTGAACGCGGCCAACGAAGTGGCGGTCGCGGCGTTTCTGGCCGGAAGGATCGGCTTTATGGACATCCCCGATCTCATCGCCCGGGCCCTTGATGCCTGCGCCGCGCCCGATCCCGTTTCGCTGGAAGACATCGAAGCCCTTGATCACGAAACCCGGCTGCGTGTTGGCCGATGGATAGAGAAGGTGTAAATGGATTTCTTGAACATCCTTTCGTACTGGCAAAGCATCCTTGCCGCGCTCCTTGTGTTGGGCGGCCTTATTTTCTTTCATGAACTCGGCCATTTCAGCGTCGCCCGGCTGCTCGGCATCGGCGTGCGGACCTTCTCGCTGGGCTTCGGGCAGAAGCTTTTCACCATCCGGCGGGGCAAAACCGACTACTGCCTCTCCCTCATTCCCCTCGGGGGCTATGTGGCCCTCGCCGGAGAAGAGGACGAAGCCGAGGAGCCGGACCCGCGGGGCAAGGAAATCGACGGTGTCCTGTTCACGCCCGATGAGCTTTTCTCGGGCCGCCCGGCGTGGCACCGCCTGTTGGTCGTGCTGGCCGGACCGGTGGCCAACTTCGTGCTGGCGCTCCTCCTCTACTGCGGGCTGGCGTGGGCGCAGGGACAGACCTATCTGATCCCCCAAGTGGGCAAAGTCCTCCCGGAGACGCCCGCCGCCGCTGCGGGAATAGAGCGTGGCGACGTCATCCTGTCCATCGACGGCAAGCCCATTCAGGACTGGGCGCAGGTCCCCGAAAGCATCGAAGCCGGAAACGGCAAGCCCGTGACCATCGTGCTGTCGCGCGAAAAGTCAGAAATCACCGTCACGCTGACTCCCGAAGCCAAGACGCGCACCACCATCTTCGGCGAAGAAAAACCCGCGTGGCTCATCGGCGTGCAGGCCTCGGGCGAAACCGACCAGCTCCCCCTCGGCCCCGTGGAGGCCATCCGTGCCGGTTTCGTCCAGACATGGAACATGATCGCCTTTACCGGGGAAAGTTTCGCCAAGCTGGTGCAGCGCGTCGTGCCCCTCGACAATGTGGGCGGCCCCATCCTCATCGCTCAGATGGTCGGACAAGAGGCCCAGCAGGGCCTTTCCGCCGTGCTGGTGCTGGCGGCCCTGATCAGCGTGAACCTCGGCATCCTCAATCTCCTGCCCATCCCCATTCTGGACGGCGGCCATATCGTCTTCCTGACGCTTGAAATGATCATGAAACGGCCCGTGAGCCTGCGCGCCCGCGAGCTGTCCGCCAAGGTGGGCATGGCCCTCCTGCTCTGCCTGATGCTTCTGGCCACATGGAACGATGTGAAGAGGCTCTTCTCATGAATACGCTGATCATGAACGCCGCCGAAGGCCGCATCCAGATCGCGCTGGCGCAGGAGGAAACGCTCCTCTGCGCGCAGGAATGGAGCGCCCCCTCCAAAGGGACGGAACTGCTCACCCCCGTGCTGGCGGACATGCTCGGGCGGCTCGGCCTGCGCCCCGCTTCCGTGGACCGCATCGCCTGCGTCGCCGGACCGGGGAGCTTTACGGGCCTGCGGCTGGTCCTGACCACGGCGGCGGCCTTCCGCCGCGCTACGGGCGCGAGCGTCGCGCCGCTCAACGTGCTGCAAGCCCTCGCCGCGTCCCTGCCCTTCGCCGCGCTCTTCCCGGATCGCCCCTCTCTGCGCGTCCGCGCCGTCACCCACGCCCGCCGGGGGCTGGTGCATGGGCAGGACTTCCTCGTCTCGCCGGGAAGCCTCCCTCTCCCGCAGGGCGAACCAGCCATGTGGGAGCTGACGGCGGCCTGCGGCGGGCAGCGCCCCGACGTCGTAATCGGCAGCGGCCTTGCCCGCAATCTTGCTCATTTTCAGGATACCTTTACTTCCGAAGCGCCCCTCTTCCTGCCCTCAGTGATCCATCCGACGCCCGAGGCGCTTCTTGCCCTGACGCTGTCCCTTCCCGGAGACGCGTGGGTCCAACGCGATCTCGATCCGCTCTACCTGCGGCCCTGCGACGCCGTGGACAATCTCGCCTCCATCGCCGCCAAGCGCGGCCAGGCCCCGGAAGAGGCGCTGGCCCAGCTTGACCGTCTGCTCGGCCCCGCACCCGAGGACGTGATCCGGGAAAAGGCGTAACGTATTGAGGGAGGGACGCTCTGAAAAGGCCCCTCCCTCTTTTTTTCCACCTGCGGGGGCGGCCCTTCCAGCGCCGCACGGGGGGCCTCCCCTGTCCTTCCAAACCGCGTGGAGATGACCTACGCAAGGCCGCCGGGGACAGGCCCAGCCCTTTCAAACCCGCGAAGGAACGCCCTGCCCGCCCCTTTCCGAGGACTTCCCCGCTGAGGGGGTCTGGTTCGTGGCGGGGCGCTCCTCTCCTTCAATACAAAACTTCGTGCCCGGCTCCGGCAGGACAGGAGACTTCCGACACGGCGAATGCGCTGCTACGGGAGCGGTGGTGTCCGCACGGACAGCGAGTTTCTCCTTTCCAGAAAAAAAGACGCCCTTTCCTCACACAAGGAAAAGGCGTCTCTCTTGTCGCGCTGCTCAGCCGGACCTATTCTTCCATCTGGAAGTCGACCCGGATTTTATAGAGCCGGGTGGCGGGCAGGTTGAGGATGGGGATGCCCGTCTTGGCGGTGATGTCGTCCAAAAGGGCGCACACGGCCTCCCACGAGGGACCGATGAGCGAAAACCACACGTTGTAGGCATGACGGCGCAGGTAGTTGTGTGTCACCCCCACGTGGCTGTTCACTTCCGCGATGAAGGCATCAAGCTTCTCGGGCGGCACCTTGGCGGCGCAGAGCGTGGAGCGGAAGCCGAGTTTCGCCGACTGGAAGTTCGCCCCCAGACGGCGGATGATCCGCGAGCGGCGCAGGGCGTTCACCCGGTCGAGCGCCTCCTGCTCGGTGATACCGAGGCGTTCCCCGATGACGGCGTAGGGCCGGGGCTCAAGGGGAAAATCGGTCTGGATGATGTCCAGAATGCGCCGGTCGAGCGTATCGAGCGTCGTTTCCTGCGTCATGCGCCCTCCTTGGCCTTGCGCGGCTGATAGGTGCACAGCGGCTCCTCGCCCATATAGTCGCCGTCCATGCTCCACGCCCGGGCGCGGCAGCCGCCGCAGACCTTGTGGTATTCGCAGACGCCGCACTTTCCCTTGTATTCGGACTGATCGCGGAACTGAAGGAAGGGCTTGGCGGTCCTCCAGATTTCCGGGAAGGGGGTTTCCCGCACGTTGCCGCAGTCAAGGGTCAGGTAGCCGCAGGGCTGCACCTGCCCCACATGGCTGATGAAGCAAAAGCCCGTGCCGCCGAGGCAGCCCCGCGTCATGGCGTCCATGCCGAAGGTGGCGGGCGTCACGGCCACGCCCTCTTCATGCGCGCGCTGGCGCATGATGCGGTAGTAGTGCGGCGCGCAGGTGGCCTTGAGGTGCATGGAGGTGGTCTTGCGGAAGTCGTAGAACCAGTGCAGCACGTCCTCGTATTCCTGCGCCGTGATCACCTGATCGGCCAGACCCGAGGCCCGGCCCATGGGCACCAGCAGGAAGATATGCCACGCCGCCGCGCCGATGCGCTCGCAAAGTTCGAATATCTTCTTGAAGTCGTGCAGGTTGTTGCGGGTGACCGTGGTGTTGATCTGGAACTCCACGCCCTCGGCCTTGAGGCATTCGATGCCGCGCATGGAGGCGTCGAACGCGCCGGGCACGCAGCGGAAGGCGTCATGCGTCTCGGCGTTGTAGCCGTCGATGGAAATGGAGCAACGCTGCACGCCCGCTTCCCTGATCTTGCGGGCCGTCTCCGGGGTGATCAGCGTGCCGTTGGGCGACATGACGCAGCGCAGGCCCTTGGCCGTGGCGTAGGCCATCAGCTCGTAGACATCGGCGCGCATCATGGGATCGCCGCCCGTAAAGATGATGATCGGATTGCCCACGCTCGGGAAGGTGTCGATCAGGGCCTTGGCCTCTTCGGTGGACAGTTCGCCGGGATAGGGCTCGGTGTGCGCCTCGGCCCGGCAGTGCTGGCAGGCCAGATTGCAGGAGCGGGTCACTTCCCACGCGATGAGACGGCAGACAGGGGAACCGTCCTCCAGCGTCCGGGGCCCGCCCATACCGGGATGGCCTCCGGGATGTCCCTGAGGCGTATGGGAAGCCGTTTCAGGCATCCGGGGATGCCCGGCGGGGTGCCCTTCCTGTCCCATGCCGCACGGCGGCTCGTGGCAGATCATCGCACCCATCCTTTCTTCAACGCCTCTTCAGCGAAATAGGTCATGATGATCTTGGCCCCGGCGCGACGGATGCCGAGGAGCGACTCGAGGACGATCCTTTCCTCGTCGATCCAGCCGTTGAGGGCGGCGGCCTTGATCATGGAATACTCGCCGCTCACCTGATAGGCGGCGACGGGCACGTCGAAGTTGTCCGCCACCATGCGGATCACGTCCTGATAGGGGCCAGCGGGCTTGACCATGATGATGTCCGCGCCCTCGTCGATGTCGGCGGCGGCTTCGCGCAGGCCCTCCACCGCATTGGCGGGGTCCATCTGATAGGTCTTGCGGTCGCCGTGGTGCGGGGCGGAGTCCGCCGCGTCGCGGAAGGGACCGTAGAAGGCGGAGGCGTATTTCACCGCGTAGGACATGATCGGGATGTTCACGTACCCGGCCCCGTCTAGCGCCTCGCGGATGGCGAGGATGCGCCCGTCCATCATGTCCGAGGGGGCCACCATGTCCGCGCCCGCCTCCACGTGGCTGAGAGCGGTCTTGGCCAGCAGGTCGAGCGTGGGATCGTTCACCACCTCGCCGCAGGTGTCGCCTTCCTTAAGGATACCGCAGTGGCCATGCGAGGTGTACTCGCACAGGCACACGTCGGTAACGACCTGAAGGGCGGGCCATTTCGCCTTGATCATGCGCACCGCGCGCTGCACGATGCCGTCGGCGGCGTAGGCTTCGCTGGCGACGGCATCCTTGCACTTGGGAATGCCGAAGAGCATGAGCGAGCGCAGGCCCGCGTCCACGGCCTCGCCCACCTTCTTCTCAAGCTGCTTGAGCGAGAGCTGGTACTGGCCGGGCATGGACGGGATTTCCTTCATGAAATCCTCGTCCGGGGTATCGACCACAAAATAGAGCATCATCAGATCGGCGGCGGAAAGCGAGGTTTCGCGCACCATTTCGCGGATTGCGGGATTGCGGCGCAGACGGCGCCCGCGATAGAAATCATGCATAACACGTGTCCTTTTGTATGATAAGGGGCGGAGTGCCCGCCCCGGAACAATCACCGCGTCCCATCCCTGCGGCGGCCATGCCCCCATCCGAAAAGGCGCGGAGAAAGTCGCCTTTCCCCGCGCCCCGTCAACCTATTCGGGACGGCGGATTTCGTCGTCGGTCAGATAACAGGCGGGGTCCTGCGCCCATTCGTCGCCATAGAAGGCTTCGGCGCGAGAACGGAAGTTGCCGCCGCAGATGTTCAGGAAGCGGCAGGAGGCGCAACGGCCCTTCACATGGGCCTTCTTGTTCTTCATCTTGTGGAGCAGTTCGATGTTCGGGTCGTCCCAGATTTCGGAGAAGGGACGCTCAAGCACGTTGCCGAAGGTGTGGTTGCGCCAGAACTGGTCGGCGTGGACCTTGCCGTCCCACGAAATGCAGCCGATGCCCCGGCCCGAGCTGTTGCCTTCGTTGAACTGGAGCAGCTCGAAAACCTCCTCGGCGCGCTTGGGGTCTTCCTTTTTCAGGCGCATCCAGACATACGGCCCGTCCGCGTGGTTGTCCACGGTGAGGACTTCCTTCGGATGCCCCGCCTCAAAAAGCGCGCGGGTTTCGTCCATGATCAGGTCGACCACGGCGCGGGTTTCGGCGTGGTTCAGGTCTTCCTTGATCATTTCGGAACCGCGCCCGGAGTAGACGAGGTGATAGAAACAGATGCGCGGCACTTCCAGTTCGCGCAGGAGCTTGAAGACCTTGGGGATTTCCACCACGTTGCGCTTGTTGATGGTGAAGCGCAGGCCGACTTTCAAGCCTTCGGCCTTGCAGTTCTCCACGCCTTCGAGCGCCTTCTTGAAGGAATTGGGGACGCCCCGGAACTTGTCGTGAATCTCTTCCGCCCCGTCAAGGGAGATGCCCACGTAGGACAGGTTGATGGCCTTGAGTTCGCGGGCCTTTTCCTTGGTGATCAGCGTGCCGTTGGTGGAAATGACCGCGCGCATCCCCTTCTGGGTGGCGTGGCTGGCGAGTTCGGGAAGATCGCGCCGCACCAGCGGCTCGCCGCCCGAAAAAAGCATCACCGGCGCGCCGTAGGCGGCGAGATCGTCGATGATGGCCTTGCCCTGTTCCGTAGAGATTTCGTCCTGACCGTCGGGATCGACGGCCTGCGCGTAGCAGTGCACGCATTTGAGATTGCAGCGGCGCGTCATGTTCCAGACCACCACCGGCTTCTTGTCCTCGGAAAATTGCAGCAGGTGGGAGGGGAGCTGGCTGGAGTGCCGTCCGTAGCGCAGGGCGTCGGAGGGCTCCACCTGGCCGCAATACAATTTGGAAATGCCGATCATGAGGACTCCTTGAAATGGTTCGCAAAAAACATCTAGAAAAAACGCCCCGGAAAAGGGCGTCCGTCTGCCTTGGGAATCGGATGCCGCCCTTTGCGGCGGAGAACACCACAATATACGGTAATGCAAAGAAATACTATTCCTCGCCGCAAGGGTCAAGAGGCGCGCCGGAACGCGCCCCTTCGTCGGCCCTCGGCCCCACGGTCGGGCCCAGCCCGCAGGAAAACACCCGCTGCGAAGCCGTCTTTTCCTCTTTGGCCGCGTTGCAAGGGCTCATGCCCTCTGAGGGCGTTTCAACGTCCTTGTTCCGCGTATCTTCTGGAAGAGTCGTCTTTCGCGGGCGGCATGGAAAGGGAGCCTAGGGCTCCTTCACGATGACGCCCCCGGCCAGCACATGGCCGTGCTCGTCGAAAACGGCGGCAAGCTGGCCCGGAGCCGAAGGCAACTGCGGCTGATGGAAACGGATGAGCATCCGGGCCGTGGCGTCCATGCCGTCCGGCCCGCCGCCGACCAGCCGGACGTCGGCGGGCACGGCCTTCTGCCGGTAGCGGGTGCGGACGCGCAACTCATGCGGCCAGAGCGAGGGCGGGACCAGAAAATTCAGTTCGCCCGCGACGCAGCCGTTGACGGGAAGCTGCGCCGCCGTGCCGAGCAGGAGGGCGTTGCGGGAACGGTCCTTGCCGATGACGTAGAGCGGCTCGGTCCACGAAACACCGAGGCCCCGCCGCTGGCCTTCCGTGTACTGCCAAAGCCCTCCGTGCCTGCCGACCACATGGCCGTCCGGGAGGACCATAGGCCCGCCCGCAGGCAGGCGCACGCCCGTCCCCTTGAGGAACGCGCGGTAATCGTCGTCGGGCACGAAGCAGATTTCCTGACTTTCGCGGGGGATGGGCACAGGCAGGCCCCATGCCTCCAGCGTTTGCCGCACCTCGCTCTTGAGCATCCCGGCCAGCGGAAAGACCGCCTCCCGAAGCAGCTCAATGGGCGTAAGCGCGAGAAAATAACTCTGATCCTTGGCGGCGTCGGCCCCCTGCCGCAGGGCCGTTCCGTAGCGGGGATGATCCGCCAGCGCGACGTAATGGCCCGTGGCCAGTTTGTCGGCCCCGAGCCTGCGGGCCTCGTCCAGCCACAGGCCGAACTTGACGAGGGCGTTGCAGCGCACGCAGGGATTCGGCGTCTCGCCGCGCGCGTAGCTCTCCGCGAAGGGCCGGACGATGCGGCGGGCAAAGGTTTCGCGCAGATCAAGGACGTGCAGGGGCACGCCCATATCACGGCACAAGGCCTCAAGGCCGGGCACGGCATCCTCTTCCGGCGGCGTCTCCTTGAGCCGGGCATGGAAGGCGATCACGCCCCCGGGATGCTCGCGGCGCAGAGAGGCCAGCGCATAGAGGCTGTCCGCCCCGCCGCTCACGGCTACGGCTATGGTCATGTGAGAGTCCTTATGAGGCTAAGGGAAACATCGAAAAAGACGCGCCCCGGCGAAGGACCGCCGCGCTTTCTCGCAAGGCCCGCCAAGACGCCCGCCCGCAAAAAAGACCTTTCCAAAAGGTGGAGGCGGATCAGGGCCGCCAACCCCAAAGGCTCCCTTACGCCGACCCCCCTCAACGGAAGCCCTCGAAGGGAAGCCCACGGACTCGCGGCACGCTCTTCTATAAAACAAAAGGAGATTGCCGTCGAGCAACCTCCCCACCAGTCAAAAGCCTTTGGAAGAGGGGGCGGGGGGAGGAAACCTTTCTCCAGAAAGATTTCCTCCCCCGCCCTTCTCCTTATCTGAAAATGGTCTGATTGCGGTCGGGGCCGACGGAAACCATGCTCACGGGCACGCCCGAAAGCTCCTCAAGGCGCAGCACGTAGGCGCGGGCCGCCTCGGGCAGCTCGTCCCACGTCTTGCAGGCCGTGATGTCTTCCTTCCAGCCGGGCACGGACTCGTAGATGGGCGTCACGCGCTCCAGCGCACCGCTTTCCTGCGGCGGATAGTCCATGCGCCGTCCCTGATAGTCGTAGGCCACGCAAATCTTGATTTCATCAAAGCCGGAGAGCACGTCGAGCTTGGTCAGGGCAATGTCGGTCAGCCCGTTCAGGCGCGCGCTCTCGCGCAGGATCACGATGTCCTGCCAGCCGCAGCGCCGCGGGCGGCCCGTGGTCACGCCGAACTCGCCGCCGTTGGCGCGCAGCAGATCGCCCGTGGCATCATTGAGTTCGGTGGGGAAGGGGCCTTCGCCCACGCGGGTGGTGTAGGCTTTCAGAATGCCGATGATGCGGTCAAGACGGTTGGGGCCGATGCCGCAACCGGCGGCGGCGTTGCCGGAAACCGTATTGGAAGAGGTGACGAAGGGATAGGTGCCGTGGTCGATGTCCAGATGGATGCCCTGCGCGCCTTCGAAAAGGACGCTCTTGCCCTCTTTCCACGCCTGCTGGAGGTCGGAGGAAACGTCGGTCAGATGGGGCACCACGCGCGGGGCCGCGGCCATGACCTCATCAAAGACCGCGTCCACGGAGAGAGGCTCCATGCCGTAGAGCGCGGTGAAGAGCACGTTCTTTTCCTTGAGCGCGGCGGCGATCTTGGCGCGGAGCAGCTCGGGATCGGTCAGATCGGAAGCGCGCACGCCCACGCGGGCCACCTTGTCCTCGTAGCAGGGACCGATGCCCCGGCCCGTGGTGCCGATCTTCTGCCCCTTTTCGAGCTTGTTCTCGCGGGCCTGATCAAGCGCCTTGTGGTAGGGCATGATGAGGTGCGTCTTGCCGCTGATCTTGAGGCGGCTCGGGGAAACGTCCACGCCCTGCGCGATGAGGGTGTCGAGCTCCTGCGTGAAGACCACGGGATCGAGGACGACGCCGTTGCCGATCAGACAGATTTTGCCTTCGTGCAGGATGCCGGAGGGAACCAGATGCAGCGCGGCTTTCTTGCCGTCCACGATAACGGTATGGCCGGCGTTGTTGCCGCCCTGAAAGCGGACCACGTAATCGATCTGCCGCGCCAGCAGATCAACGATCTTCCCTTTTCCCTCGTCGCCCCACTGGACGCCGACGATCACCACATTGGACATGGGTTTCTCCTTCGATACCTGTATTCTCGTGCATAAGGCGATGCCGATCCGGATGGACGGCCGGGGACAAGCCCGCAACAGCCCGTGAAGTCCCAGCTTGGAGTCTACAAGGCTTCGGCTGGCCCGTCAACGTGCAGGGGAGCGGAAAACGAGCCCGGGGCGCTCATTTTCCTTCGGGTGAGCCGTCGGCCTCCTCCCCGGCTGGGCGGCGGGGACGGAAAGGCAGGATGACGCCCGTGCGCCGGGGGCGGGACGGCCTGGGCGCTTCGGGGGCCTCGTCCGCCATAAACTCCGGGGGCACGGGCGGGACGGGCGCTTGTGGGACGGGCTGGGCGTCGGGGTGCACCTGCGCCGACCAGCTATGATTGAAAAGCTGGTTCTTCCAGCGCTTGGCCTGAATGAACGAAAGGACGAGGGCCGCTTCCTCCCACCGCTTGGTGGGCTCGAAGTTCGACACGATGACGGCGTATTTCTCCCACAGCGCCAGCAGGGAAGCCTCGTCAAGCGCATCAAGCTGGCGGGCCATCTTGAGCAGCAGCTGTTCCATAAGGTTCGCGTTCCTCCTCGAACGGGGCGCGTCCGGGCGGGCCGCCCCTCTCGGCGGGACCTCCTCCGGCGCGCACACATCTTATATGATACGTCAATCGGCCCGGGGGTTCAAATGGAATTTGCCCGCCGGGGCCGCTTATGATACGTAACCGCATCCGCTCACCGACCAACCCTAGGAGACGCCATGTCCAGCCTCAAAGATATGTACCGTACCGTTCTGAAGGATACCTTCCCGGACACCATGACCATCACGCTCGGCGATGCCGTGCTGACCTACAAAAAGCGCACGTGGGACATCGGCGGCGAAACCAAGGGATTGCGCTACGGCGAAAACCCGGATCAGCCCGCCGCGCTCTACCAGATGGTTTCGGGCAGCCTTTCCATCGACGGCGTGGAATGGCGCGGCCCGCAGGGGATCATGTCCGCCCTCACCGAAGCGCAGATGATTCAGGCGGGCAAGCATCCCGGCAAGACCAACCTCACGGACGTGGACAACGGCTGCAACATCCTCCAATACCTCGCGGAGCGCCCCGCCGCCGTCATCCTCAAGCACAACAACCCCTGCGGCGCGGCGTGGTCCAGGGAAAGCGTGGGCGACGCCCTGACCAAAGCCTTCTGGTGCGACCGCATCGCGGCCTTCGGCGGGGCCGTGGTGGTCAACCGACCTCTGGACATGCAGGCCGCCGATCTCATTTCCGCCAACTATTTTGAAGTCGTGGCCGCGCCCGATTTCGAGGACGGCGTGCTCGAAAAGCTCGAAACCCGCAAAAATCTCCGCATCTTCAAGCTGCCCGCCCTCGCGCGGCTGGGCGAACTCGCGGGCGTACCCTTCCTCGACGTGAAGAGCATGGCCGACGGCGGCGTCATCCTCCAGCAATCCTTCGTGAACCGCATCCGCTCGGCGGAAGACTTCCTCCCCGCCACGGCCACGACCAAGGACGGCCTGACCGTTTCCGCCCGCAAGCCCACGCCGCAGGAGGCCGATGATCTTGTCTTCGCGTGGGCCGTGGAAGCCGGGGTGACCTCCAACTCCGTGATCTTCGCCCGTAACGGCGCAACGGTGGCCATCGGCACGGGCGAGCAGGACCGCGTGGGCTGCGTGGAACTGGCCATCTTCAAGGCGTACACCAAGTACGCGGATACGCTGGCCTTCACCCGCCACGGCATGACGCTCTACGAACTGAAGCTCAAGGCCAAAGAAAACGCCGAAGCCGCCGAACAGCTCGCCGCCATCGAAGCGGACACCCAAAAGGCCAAGGGCGGCCTTGCCGGGACGGTGCTCGTCTCCGACGGCTTTTTCCCCTTCCGCGACGGCGTGGACGTGTGCATCGCCCAGGGCGTGACCGCCATCGCCCAGCCCGGCGGCTCGCTGCGTGACTACGAAGTCATCGCCGCCGTCAACGAGGCCACCCCGCAGGTCGGCATGGTCTTCACCGGGCAGCGTTCGTTCAAGCATTAAAAAACGGAAAAGGGAGAAGGGAGAAGGGAGAAGGGAACCTTCAAAAAGGGGTTCCCTTCCCCCCTCCCCGTATCTTCCAAAAGACGTTGAGCGAAGCCCGAGGGAATGCGGGAAGGTTCCACAAGGGGGGCCTTACGCGCGACGTTCAAAAGGAACACGGACGGTTCACGGCCCACTCGCCTCGATGTAAACATTCCCAGCTCAGGCCACGCGGCATCTTGCGCCGCTGACGGGGCGCGCCGCCTGTCCACTGCGGCCGCCTCGACGACCGACAGGCACAATACCCGCTCCTCCTACAAAATAAAAGTCTTAGGAGGGAGAAGGGAGGGGGTCCGGGGGAGGGAGGAGGGAAGCCCTTCTCCAGAAGGGTTCCCTCCTCCCTCCCCCGGCTATACCTAATAAGGATACACAATGATTCAAGGCTTGGTCCGTTACCCCGGCGCGGGGTGTGTGGTGGAATTCATGCAGGGCAACGCGCCGCAGATCGCGTGGGTTCTGGAAGAGCAGAACGGCAGGCTGCGGCTCCTCTTGCCGAACCGCCGCGAGACGGCCCTGCAGACGGCCCGCATCCTCCCGTGGCCCGGCCCGGCCTACGACAAAAATTGTTCCCGCGACGCCGCGCTGGACATCCTCGAACGCCACAAGAGCCGCCGGGACGTGGCGAACGTCGACCCGCTCGAACTGTGGGAACTGGCGCAGGGTGAAGTGGAGCAGGCCCCGGCCGAGTGGTTCGCGGAACTCGCCCTGAGCGAGCCGGACATGGACGCCGTCGCCGCCTGCGGCCACGCGCTCCTCCAGGCCAAGAGCCATTTCAAGTTCAATCCCCCGAATTTCGAGGTCTACCCGGAAAGCGTCGTCGCCGCGCGGCTGGCCGAACAGGAAGCCGCCCGCAAGCGCGAGGAGCTTGTGGGCAAGGGCAGCGCCTTCATCCGCCTGCTCTGGGACATCCATCAGAAAAAGAGCAAGGCCTCCCCTGAGGCCGCCGCCGACGCGCTGGAGCCGGAGGTCCGGGAACGCCTGCGCCGCACCATCCTGAGCCGCATAGCCGATCCGGAAACATCGGAGGACGAGGCGCTGTGGAAGCTCATCGTCAAGGGCCTGCCCGACGAACCCTTCATGCCCCTCCATCTGGCGCAGGCGTGGGGCCTCGTGCCGCCGCATCATAACTACTGGATGGACCGGGCGGGCTACGCGCCGGGCGATGCGTGGAGCGAGGAGCACAAGGAGGCGGTGGAGGAGCTGTTGCGGCGAGCCGACGAGGACGCACAGGCGGAACCGACCTTTCCGGACCGCCCGATCATCAGCATCGACGCCCCCACCACCCGCGACGTGGACGACGCCTTTTTCATCGAAGCCCGGCCCGAGGGCGGCTGGAACCTGACCATCGCGCTGGCCTGCCCCGCCTTCCGCTGGCCCTTCGGGGAAGCGCTGGACAAGGCCGTCTTCAGCCGCGCCACCAGCGTCTATCTGCCGGAAGCCACCCACCACATGCTCCCCGAGGCGCTCGGCACGGGAGCCTACAGCCTGCTGGCCGGAAAAACGCGGCCTTCGCTGCTTGTGGACTGCGCCATCGGAGAAGACGGGCTTGTGACCGCCTGCGCGCCGCGCCTCGGCTACGCGAAATTGGCCGCCAACCTTTGCTATGAGGACTGCGAAGCCGCGCTGGACGGCGGTGAAAACGCGGCCTCGCCCTATCTGGAACAGCTCCGGCAGGCGCTGGCTCTGGCCGAAGCCCACCAGCAGCGGCGCATCGAAAAGGGCGCGGTGATCATCGAGCGCCCCGACCAGATCATCAGGCTGGAAGGGGAAGGCGAAAACGTCACCGTCTTTCTGGAGGAGGACGCCCCCGCGCCCAAGGCGCACCTGCTCGTGTCGGAACTCATGGTCCTGACCAACGCGGCGCTGGCGGCGTGGGCGGCGGAACACGGCGTGGCCCTGCTCCACCGCACGCAGGACGTGGCCTTGCCGAAAGAATACGCGGGCATCTGGAAAGCCCCCGTGGACGTGGCCCGCGTGGTCCGGGCGATGGCTCCGGCTGTGCTCGAAACCAGCCCCCGCCCCCATGCCGGTCTGGGCGAGGCCGCCTACGCCCCTTCCACCTCGCCCCTGCGCCGCTATCCGGACCTGATCAACGAGACCCAAATCATAAGCACCCTGCACGACGGCAAGCCCCGTTGGAGCAAAGAGGAACTCGACGCACTCCTCCCCGTGCTCAACGCGCACCTCGACGCAGCCGGACAAGTGCAGCGTTTCCGGCCCCGCTACTGGAAATTGCTCTACTTCAAGCAACAGGGCGACCGTTGGTGGCCCGCCGTCATCACGGACGAGAACGATGCCTTCGTCACCGTCAATTTGCCCAAAGAGCAGATGGTGGTCCGGGCGCGCCGTCAATTCTTCGGGGAACGCACGCATCCCGGGCAGGAGCTTGAAATCCGCCTCGGGAAGGTGCATCCTCTGCACAATGAATTCCAGCTTGTGGAAACCAGAGAAATCTAGGGAAACGCCATGTTCTTCGACATCCTGTGGATCGCCATCACCTACTGCATCGGCTCCGTCCCCTTCGGGCTGGTCTTCGCCAAAACCTTCTGTCACATCGATCCCCGCACCGCCGGAAGCGGCAACGTGGGCGCCACCAACGTCTCGCGGCTCTGCGGCACGGGCTGGGGCGTGGCCACACTCGCCTGCGATCTGCTCAAAGGGGCGCTTCCCGTCGCCATCATCATGCACTACTCGGGGTCCGAGCTGGCATGGACGCTGACCGCCCTGGCCGCCATCCTCGGGCACCTCTATTCCTGTTTTCTCGGTTTCAAGGGCGGCAAGGCCGTGGCGACTTCCATCGGCGTGCTGATCCCGCTGGCGTTCTGGCAACTGCTCGCGGCGGTAGTCCTCTGCCTCCTGCTGATCTGGCGTTCCGGCTTTGTTTCCCTCGGTTCGCTGGCCCTCGTCACCGCCATGCCCATCCTGCTGGCTCTGTCCGGGAAATTCAGCCTGCTGCCGCTTTCCCTGATCATCCTCGGGCTCGTTTACTGGAGCCACCGCGAAAACATCCGCCGCCTCGCCCGGGGCGAGGAAAAGACGTGGATAAAGAAAAAGTAGGGAAACGTGGGGAGGGGAGAGGAAACCTTTCTGGAGAAAGGTTTCCTCTCCCCTCCCCACACCCCTCCCCTCTCCTTCCCAAGACTTTCGACTGATGGGGAGGCCGCGCGGCGGGAGTTCGTTCCGGCCTTGGCTGCGGGAGAATGAAAGGCTTTTTTGCGGCAAGGCGTGGGAAAGGCCGAGAATGGCCCGGGGCGGAAAGTCCGAATGGGCCGGGAGATGATGTTTGAGACGCGAAGGGCGGCGTTCGGGAAGGTCCGTTTCCGCCGGAGACGCCGGAAGGACTTTCAGGAATAGTTTCCCCTTCTTTTTGAATATGATTGTACAAAAACGCTTCGGAGTAACCATATGGCATTGAGCATCGGCATCGTCGGCCTTCCCAACGTGGGCAAGTCCACCCTCTTCAACGCCCTGACCAAGGCCCAGAACGCACAGGCCGCGAACTATCCCTTCTGCACCATCGAACCCAACAAGGCCACGGTGCCCGTGCCGGACAGCCGCATCGATCATCTTGTGGAACTGGTCCATCCGCAGAAGACGATTTACGCCACGGTGGATTTCATCGACATCGCCGGGCTGGTGCGCGGCGCGAGCAAGGGCGAAGGGCTCGGCAATCAGTTCCTCGCCAACATCCGCGAGTGCGCGGCCATCCTTGAGGTGGTGCGCTGCTTCGAGGACGACGACATCACTCATGTGGACGGCAGCGTCGATCCCCTGCGCGACATCGAAACCATCGAAACGGAACTCCTGCTGGCCGACATCCAGAGCACGACCAGGCGCCACGAGCGCATGGCGAAGATGGCCAAGGCCGACAAGGAGGCCCGCATCGCCGCGGACGAGATGGCCCGCCTGCTTGAGCACCTCAACGAGGGCAAGCCCGCCTCCTCCTTTGAAGCCAAGGATTGCGCGGCCTTCCACGCCGCGTGGCACGAACTCGGCCTGCTGACCGCCAAAAAGATCATTTATTGCGCCAATGTGGACGAAGGCAGCCTCGGCGAGGACAACGCCCACGTCACGCGCCTGCGTGAGTTCGCGGCCTCGCGCGGCATTGAGGTGGTCAAAATCTGCGCCCGCCTCGAAGAGGAACTGCAAGGGCTTTCCGACGAGGACCAGCGTGAAATGCTCGGCTCCTACGGCGTTGAGGAAAGCGGCCTTCTGCGCGTCATCCATTCCGGCTACAAGGCGCTCGGCCTCGCCAGCTACTTCACCGCCGGGGAGAAGGAAGTCCGCGCGTGGACCATTCAGGACGGCTGGAAGGCGCCGCAGGCCGCCGGGGTCATCCACACCGACTTTGAGCGCGGCTTCATCCGCGCCGAAGTCATCGGCTTCGACGACTACGTGAAATACAAGACGGAAGCCGCCTGCCGCACCGCCGGGGTCATGCGTACGGAAGGCAAGGAATACGTGGTCAAGGACGGCGACGTCATGCACTTCCTCTTCAACGTGTAAACGTTCTCTCATTGCACGGCGGGTGGGAAGATTCCATAAAAAAAGCGGGGATGCCTCCGGGCATTCCCGCTCTTTTCGTCGGCGTCCTTCCCTGCAGGAAAGCCAAGGCTCCCCCTTCCGGAAATCCGGACGGAAAAAGGACGCGAGGGAAGCCGTCTTCAGAAGGGTTTCCCTCGCCTTTTTGTAGGTTACTTGTTCTGGGAGTGCCCGTAGAGGCCGCCCGCGATGGCGCCGAGGCCGCCGCCGATAAGGGCGCCGGTGGTACCGCTCCCCCCGGCCAGCGCGCTGATGCCCGCGCCGAGAAGCGCGCCGCCCGCCGTGCCGCTGAGCGCGCCCTGCTGAGTTTTATTCATGTTGGTGCAGCCTACGGCCCCGAAAACCAGCGTGCCAATCAAAAGCATGGCTGAAAGTCGTTTCATACTGCTTCTCCTTTGCCCCATTCAGGCAAAACATGGCGAACCTGTCGCCGGACAGACGTTACTTGTTGGCGGGAACGATGAATTGGGTCCAGAGCACTTCAAAGACGTCGCGATTGGCATCAGCGGGATGCGTTGCGTACCAGGCGTCGAGCTCTTTCTGGATTTTCGTCCAGTTAGTATTGCCGAAAGCCTTGATCCAGCCGGAAACGAAAGGAGAAGGCTCAACGCCGCGTTTCTGCGCGATGACCTGCTCAACGGCGATGACGTTGGACGCCCCGTAGAGGAAGGCAAGCTTCTCGTTCAACGTGGATTGCATCCAGTGACGCCCGGTCAGGTCCGGGACCGACGTCTGAGCCGCCACAGCGGGCAGGGCCAAACCGCACACCAGCACCATCGCCACCAACAATTTGTACAGACGAGCCATCATGAAAACCTCCTTTATGCCGCGAACAAGCCGCGTGATGCCTAAAGGAAAACACATTTATGGTGGGCTTTCAAGTAGAAGTGCCGTCTTCTAAAGGACTTGTATTCTCACCTCTCTCAGCGGACGCCAAGGCGGGCCAGGCGCTCAAAGCGCCGATGCGTCAGGTGGCAGATCGCGGCGGCGAGCGCGTCCCCGGTGTCCACGGCCCAGTCGGGTTTGACGCCGAGCACGCGGCCCACCATGAAGCTGACCTGCGCCTTGTCCGCGCCGCCCACGCCCACGAGCGATTTTTTGATCACCGTGGGCTCATAGTCCCGTACGGGCAGATCATGGGCGGCACAGGCGGCGATGGCCGCCCCGCGCGCCTGCCCCAGCTTGAGGGCGGTGGCCGCGTTCTTGGCGGTAAAGACCTGCTCCACCGACGCCTCGTCGGGGTGCAGACGGAGCAGGACGCCGTACAATTCCCTGAAAATGACACCGAGGCGGGAAGCGAATTCCCCGGCAAGAGGCGGCCTGATCACGCCGCAATCCACAAGCTGGAGCACGCCGGACACTTCGCGCACGACTCCCCATCCCGTATTGCGGGAGCCGGGGTCGATGCCGATGACGGTGACGGATTGCGACATGGCGAAAGAGGGGAAAAAGGAAAAAAGAAGTTCGCCGCTCAAAAGGACGGCTTTTCCCCGAACCCCGGGTTCTCCGGGAAACAGGGCTTTTGCGGGAAGAGGGGGAAGCCTTTCCGCGGAAAAGCCTCCCCCATTCCGCCCGCTCGCCTAGTCGCCGAGCTGGGCCATGATTTCGTCCGAGATGTCCGCGTCGGAGTAGACATTCTGGACATCGTCGTTGTCTTCAAGCAGTTCGATAAAGCGCAGCAGCTTGCGGGCCGTTTCGAGATCAAGCTCCATCGTGGACTGGGGAACCTGATTAAGCTCGGCGGAGAGCATTTCAAAGCCCGCCGCTTCAAAGGCTTCGCGGACGGTGTTGAAATCGGCCATCGAGGTCTGGATTTCCCACGCGTCGCCCTCGTCGCGCAGATCGTCCGCGCCCGCTTCCAGCGCGGCTTCCATGAGCTGATCCTCGGTGTACTTCTCTTTGGAGAACTGGATCACGCCCTTGCGTTCGAACTTCCAGCTCACGCAGCCGCTTTCGCCCATGGAACCGCCGCCCTTGCTCATCAGATGGCGGATTTCGGCCACGGTACGGTTGCGGTTGTCGGTCGCGGTTTCCACGATGACGGCCACGCCGCCGGGACCGTAACCCTCGTAATTGATTTCTATGATGTCGCCGCCCGCATCCTGACCCGTGCCCTTGCGGATGGCGGCCTCGATTTTATCCTTGGGGAGGTTGATCGCCTTGGCAGCGGCAATGGCCGCACGCAGGCGGGAATTACCGGCAGGATCGCCGCCATTCTTGGCCGCGATGATGATTTCCTTGGCTGCCTTGGTAAATTCCTTACCCCGTTTGGCATCCTGGCGACCTTTGCGGTGCTGGATGTTGGCCCATTTGCTGTGTCCAGACATTGAATCCTCCTAAATGGTTACAAGGCCGGCTGTCATTCCGGCCCATAAAAAAGATGCCCGACGGCGTCCCGCCCCGCAAAGGGGGAGAAAACACAGGGTCATAGCCGGGACCGGGCAAACAGTCAATCCCGACCGCCGGGCGTTTCGACCTCGCCGCCCTTGAAGCCGAGGCCGACGAAAAAGGTTTCCTTGCTTTCGGCGCGGGAGCTCTGGGGCTTGAAGGATGTGACGCGCACAAAACGGGGACGCATCCCCTTGAGCAGTTCTCCCACGTCCGGGCCCATGAAAATCTTGACCACAAAACTGCCGCCCTTGATCAAATATTTTTCGGCAACGGCGAGGGCTTCAAGGCAAAGTTCCAGCGAACGGGCCTGATCGGTAAATTTGGTGCCCGTCGTCTGCGGGGCCATATCGCTCATGACGACGTGGAAAGGCCCGTTGTCGGCAAGCTGGCGTTCAAAGGCTTCCGAACGGTTGAACACGTCTTCCTGATGAAACGCCACGTTGGGCGGGAAGACGGTGGATGTGCTCTGGATGTCGCAGGCCAGCACCCTGCCCTGCGCGCCCACGCGTTCCGCCGCACCAAGCGACCACGAGCCCGGCGCGGCACCCAGATCGAGTACTCTCATGCCTTTCTTGAAAATCTTGAAACGCCCGTCGATTTCCTTGAGCTTGTAGACGGACCGGGCGGGATAGTTTTCCCGTTTGGCCTTGAGGAAATAGTGATCGCGATATTCTTTCATAGTATCTCCGCCTTATACCCCAAAAACGCGGCTTTCGCCAGAGGCGGCGGCGGAGAAAATCCCGGCGGCCTCACATCCTGTCGCAGTACACTTGATCAAGGAAGTTCTCCATCGCCTCGTCCGCCTGCGCGATATATTCCGACACGGGAAAGCGTTTCCCGCAGGTGGGGCAGAACATGTGCACTTCACGGCAACTTCTTTCGATGAACAAGGGCGTGCCGCAGTGCTTGCAGACCACCGTCGTCTGCACTTTCCGGACACGAGAAACATTTCCCCACATACGCTTCACCTCCAAAATCGTTTTTGCCTATCCGACCCGGCCCCATTCGTCAAGCCTCACCACACGCACCTATTGCCTTTATTGAAGAAAATCCGCACTATCCTGAAAACGAAGACGGCAGGGAGCATGAAGGCATGGAAATCAGGAAGCTGACGGCGGACCTCAAACCCGCCCTCGATCTGGTCTGGGGCGTCTTTCTCGAATACACCGCGCCCGACTTTTCGGAAGAAGGCGTGGAGACGTTCAGGCGGTTCATCGACCATGACGGCATGGCGTCCGCGGTGGCTGATGGAAGCTGCGATCTCTGGGCCGCCTTTCTCGGCCCGGCCCCTGTGGGCGTCATCGCGGCGAGAGGAAACCACATCTGCCTCTTTTTCGTCGCCGGCCCCTCCCAAAACCACGGGGTAGGCCGTCGGCTTTTCGAGACCTTCCGCGCTCACCGCCTCGGCCATGTCTCCCACACGCCATCACCGTCAATGCCGCCCCTTCCGCAGTCCCGGCGTATCGGCGGCTCGGCTTCAAGAGCACGGGTGAAGAGAAGCTGGTCGACGGCATCCGTTTCGTACCGATGGAACGCCCGGTCGAGGCCCAACCACCATTCCGTGGCTGAGCGTGAGAGCTGAATTCTTCAGGGATTACACCGTAACGCAGTCATTGGCTGAAACCGTATCGGCATCCGGCGCGGTCCATTTCCGCCTTGCACCGTCGCCGTAAGGAAAAGGCAGCTTGGCGGCAGAAGCATTCCGAGGGCTGGAGCAGATGAACGTTGACTTTTTACAAAAGTCAAAGTGGTCATTCTGCCCCAAAACGTCGTTTTTGGCAGAATCCACGCACCTGTGTGGCGGGCCACACCTGCGTGTGGGCAGAGCCCTTTCAAAATAAAACGACTGTAAGCCTGTTGTGGGACGGCACACCCTTCCTCGCCGCTGCGCCGGACCTTTTCTCCTGCCCGGGACGAAAGCGGGGAACATGGGGGATTTCGGCTGCCGCGAGCTTTATCCGGCGAGAGCGGACTCTACAGCATGTTCACCGGATCGATGTCCAGCGAAAGGCGCAGGTTGGGCGGCGAGGCGAGAGGCAGGAGCGAGGCGTAGAGGGAGCGGATGGCCTGCCAGTCCCCGGCCTTGAAAAGGCACTGGAAACGCTTGCGGCCCCGCAGGAGCGGCAGGGGCGCGGGCGCGGGGCCGAGCACGGTCACGCCAGCCGCCCTGCTCTCGGAACGAAGCTGGGCCGTGATGCGGCTCAACAGCGTGGGGCCGTCCACCCAGTCGAGCGGATACGAAAGCCGCAGCAGGGCCAGATTGATGAAGGGCGGGTAGCGCCGCCGCTTGCGCAGGGCTATCTCATACTCGTAAAAGCCCTCGTAATCGCCGTTTTTAACGAATTTCCAGCAATAGTGGTTCACGTCGCGGGTCTGAATGAGCACCTGCCCCGGCTTTTCGCCGCGACCCGCCCGGCCCGAGGACTGCACCAGCAGTTGAAACGTCCGCTCCGCCGCGCGGTAGTCGGGCAGATTCAGGCCGATGTCGCCGTCCGCCACCACCGCCAGCGTGACGTGCGGGAAATGATGCCCTTTGGAGAGCATCTGCGTACCCACAAGCACCTGCGCTTCCCGGCGGGCGAAGGCTTCAAGGATTTCCTCCATGCGACCGGGACGGCGGGTGCTGTCCCGGTCGAGACGCAGGACACGGCCCCCGGGGGGCAGGAGCGTCCCCACAAACTCCTCGACCCGCTCGGTGCCCTGCCCCATCGGGTGAAAATGCAGCCCTTTGCAGGTGGGGCAGGGAGAAGGAAAAGGCACGGAGTAGCCGCAGTAATGGCAGACCAGCCGCTCCCGCCCCTTATGATAGGTCAGGCCGATGTCGCAGTGCGGGCAACGGGCCACCTTGCCGCAATCAAGGCAGTACATGAGCGGCGCGTAGCCCCGGCGGTTGAGCAGGATGACCACCTGATCGCCCTGCGCCACCGTTTCCTTGATCGCCGCCAGCGTTTCCGGGACGAGGATGGATTCGGAACAGTCCGCGCTGCGAATATCCACCAGCCGGATGGACGGCAGCGTGCCGCCGCCCACGCGCGCGGGCAGGACGGACACCGGGATTTTGGCCTCGCGCACGGCGTAATAGGTCTTCAGGTCCGGGGTGGCCGAGCCGAGCACAAGGAGGCCGCGCACTTGCGCGACACGGAACCACGCCACCTCCTTGGCCTGATAGGTCAGCCCCTCGTCCTGTTTGAACGAGGCGTCGTGTTCTTCGTCGAGCACCACCGCCCCCAGCGCCGGAATGGGCAGAAAGAGCGCCGAACGGGTACCGACGACAAGGCAGGGCCCGCGGCGCTTGGCCAGATCGCGAAAGGTCTTTTCGCGCAGAGCCGGAGACTGGTAGCCGTGAAAAAAATACAGGGGCATTTCCGGGACGGCGAGGGAGGCGTCGCGCCGCAGCTTGAGCGCCAGCGCCACTTCCGGGGCCAGCAGCAGCATGGAGCGACCCCGGCGCAGGCATTCCCGCGCCAGCTCCATATATACCGCCGTCTTGCCGCTGCCGGTCACGCCGAAAAGCAGATGGGACGCCGCCTTGCCCACGTCCAGTGCGGCGCGGAAGGCGGAAAGGGCTTCTTCCTGCGCTTCGGACAGGGCAAAGGAGGCTGCCGTAGCCGGAGGAAGCAGGGCGCTCCCGGGCTCCTCTCCGCAAAGCCCGCCGTCCAGAGGACGCAGGACGACCAGTCCGTTTTTGAGCAGGGATTCCAGAGCGGGCGCCACGGCCTGCCCCAGACGGCGCAGCAGGTCCCGGCGGGAGACGGCCCCGTTTTCCAAAAGAAATTCCAATACCTCGATCTGGCGCACGGCGGTGGGCCGCACGGACCACGGTGGATCGCACCGCAAGACGCACAACTCGCTGGCCGCAGCGTCCTCCCGCGGGCCGAGCAGTTCCGCTTCGCCCCGCAGCCACGCCTCGCCGAGACGCCGCAAGGCTTCGGGCGGCAGATGGGGAAGGTCCTTAAGAAGCCTGAGGCACGCCCTGCCTGTCCCTTCCATCGTGCGCAAGCGCATCTGCGTCACGCGCAGACCCGCCGGGAGCACCATCGCCAAAATCTGGCCCGGCGTCACGGCCTGCCGCAGGGCGAGCTGGCGCACCATCTCCATGTGGCCCGGCGGCAGGAGCGGTTCCGTCTCCAGAGGCCAGAGCATGGGACGCGCGGCAACCCCTTCCGGCAAGGGCGAACCTTCGCCCAAGACCACCCCCACGCGCAACATGCCCCGGCCAAGCGGCACGGCAACCCGGAGGCCGGGAGGCCATGCGCCCTCTGAAAGCCACTCGGGTACGGCATAGGTCAGGGAGGCAAAGGGAGGGCTCAAGAGAGCGACGGTACGAAGCAAGGGGACATCCTCGGGAAAGGCGGGAAGGCCTCCGGAAAAGGCGCGAACGCCTTCCGGGAAGGAGCCTCCCCGCCGTCGGACGGCATGGGAGCCGTTAGCAGAGTATTTCGCGCAGACGGGCCTTGAGGCTCTCGCTCAACTTGTTGTCCATCAGGCCGAAATAGATGTTCGCACACAGATAGTCCACCCAGTCGCCCGCGTCGAAGCGCACGCCGCCCATCTTGACGGCCAGCATACCGCGTTCTCTGGCCAGCGAAGCCAACGCGTCGGTGAGCTGGATTTCCCCACCCTGCCCCGGCCGGATGCGTTCCAGATGATCGAAGATGTCGGGCGTGAGCACGTAGCGGCCTACGATGGCCAGCCGGGAATCGACCGTGCCCACGGCGGGCTTTTCCACCATGTCGGTGATGGACCACACGCCCGGGGCGATCTCGTCGCCGGACACGATGCCGTAGCGGTTCACCTTGTCGGCGGGGACTTCCATGACGCCGATGACGGGCATGTCACGTTCCGAAGCCACGCGCACGAGCTGCGTGAGCCCGGCGTCGTCCCCGAACATGAGATCATCGCCCACCATGACCGCGAAGGGTTCGGTTTTCACCATTTCCCGGGCGCAAAGGACCGCGTGACCGAGGCCGAGCTGCTTTTTCTGGCGCACGGCCATGATGTTGACCATTTCGGCCACGTCGCGCACCACCTTGAGCAGTTCCGTCTTCCCCGCCCGCTCAAGCACGGCCTCAAGCTGCGGATTGTAGTCGAAGTGATCCTCGATGACGCTCTTGTCCCGGTTGGTGACGAAAACCACGTCCTCAACCCCGGCGCGCATGGCTTCTTCGACCACGTACTGCACCACGGGCTTGTTGTAGATGGGGAGCATTTCCTTGGGGATGTTCTTGCTGGCGGGCAGCGAACGGGTTCCCCACCCGGCGACCGGGATGACCACTTTGCGGATATTCATGACGGGCTCCTTGAAAAAAATATTGCGGGCCGGAACGAGCCGGCCCGGAAAAAGGGATCAGCCGAGCGCCTTGCCGACAATCCCCGCCAGCTCCTTCGCATAGGCGCGAACCCTCTCCGCGTCCTGCCCCTCGACCATGACCCGGCACAGGGGCTCGGTGCCGGAATAGCGCAGCAAAACACGGCCCCGGCCCTCCAGCCCGCTTTCGATGCGCTCGACGGCCTCGGCGATGTCGGGACAGTCCTCAAAAGGCGTCTTGCGCTCGACGTGCACGTTCCGGAGTTCCTGCGGATACGGCGTAAGCAGGCCGGCCAGTTCGGAAAGCGGCTTCCCGCGCTGGCGCATGATCCGCAGAATCTGCAGGGCGGCCAGCAGGCCATCGCCGGTCGTGCTGTACTCGCGGAAAATGAGATGCCCCGACTGCTCCCCTCCGAGCAGCGCGCCGTGCTGCCGCATGGCGGCGACGACATGGCGGTCGCCCACATTGGTGCGTACCAGCGTGCCGCCCCGCTCCTTCATGAAAACTTCCAGCGCCATGTTGCTCATGACGGTGGCCACCAGAATATTCCCCGGGAGCTTCCCCTGCTGCATGAGGTCCTGCGCGCACAGGGCCATGATCTGATCACCGTCGAGCACCGCTCCCTTCTCGTCGACCACGATGAGCCGATCCGCGTCCCCGTCGAGGGCCAGGCCGATATCGGCTCGCGTCTCGCGGACCTTGGCGGCCACGGCCTCGGGATACAGGGAACCGCAGCGGTAGTTGATATTCAGGCCGTTGGGTTCGGTGCCGATGCGCACGACCTCGGCCCCGAGTTCCTCCAGAGCCAGCGGCGCGACGCGGTAGTTGGCTCCGTTGGCGCAGTCGATGACCACCCGCAGCCCCTCAAGAGACAGGTGCGAGGGGAAGCTATTCTTCAGATAGACGATGTAGCGACCCGGCGCGTCCTTGATCTTGTAGGCGCGGCCCGTGTCGGCGGGATCAGGATAATTCCAGTCGAAATCGGGATCGAGCACCATTTCGGTCATGCGATCCTCGTCGGCGTCGGGGATTTTGAAACCCTCGGCGCTGAAAAACTTGATCCCGTTGTCGCTGTAGGGATTGTGCGAGGCGGAGATCACCACGCCCAGATCGGCCCGCATGTTGGTGGTCAGAAAGGAAATGGCGGGCGTAGGCAACGGCCCCACGAGGAAGACGTCCATGCCTGCGGCGAGGAGCCCGGCGGCCAGCGCGTTTTCAAAGACGTAGCCGGAAAGACGCGTATCCTTGCCGATGACCACACGGCTGCGGCGGTTTTTGCTGCGGTAGAAGGTGCCCGCGGCCAAGCCGAGGCGCAGGGCCACTTCCGGGGTCATGGGATAGGTATTGACGCGGCCTCTCATGCCGTCGGTACCAAAAAGACGGGTGCTCATTCGCTCACTCCAGACGCTGCGGGTTGCTGGTCGGCGCTTGCGCCGTTTTCTTCGGGAAGCTGGTGATGGATGACCGTCACCTGATCCGGGTTCACCTTGATCACACGACCGCCTTTGGGCACCGTCACCTGGAGGGCGACCTGCGTCCGCGCCCCGGGAAGCGGCAGGGCTGCGGCGGCTGGAACCGCGACCTGAAACTGCGTAAGGTATGTGGAATCCCTGACCAGAGCCTGCGGCACGGAAACCAGCAGGTTGACGCTCGCGGGTTCCACGGTGACGCCCGTCCCCTCGGCCTCGAAAAGCACGTCCCGCTGAAGGCTCAGGGTCCGCCGCCGCACGTCGAGCCGCCACGTCACGGTCACGGTCTGCGGCATGATTTCCACTGACGGGGGGGCCAGCAAAGCCACCTGCTCGGTGACAGCCCGGCCCTCGGCGTCAAGATCAACGGGGACTTCGGCGCTGATGTCCTTCAGGGAGGCGACGGCTGCGGCGGGGCCGCGGACCGTGACCTGCTTCGGCTCCACCACCACGTCCTTGAGCGTGACGGAAGAGGCCGCGGGCGAGGCGCGCAACGTCACCTTGACCGGCAGGCTTTTCTCCATGATCTTGTCCACTTCCAGAATCATGCGCGAGGGCGTGACCTCAAGCACCTCATAGGCGCGCAGTTCCGGCGGCTTGTAGCTCGTGGTCAGGGGAATGACATTGCGGCCCGCCGTGACCCCGGAAAGGTCCATCGTATACGAAAGTTCGCGCGTCGTCATGGAACGCAGGAGTTCTTTCGGGCCGCGAAAACGCACGCTGACCTTGTTGATCTGGCCTCCGGTCACGATAAGGCCGGGCGGAAGCCCCTTGTAGTCGATACGCACGTCGACCACGCGCTCGATCTCTTCCCGTGCGTTCAGGGTGTACCACAAGCCCAGAGCCACGAGGAAGGCCACGAGCAGATAGGGCAGGTTGGACTTTTGAAATTCACTTTTCAAGGACATTGTTCAACGTCTCCCGCAGTTGTTCGGCGTCGGGCATCACGGACAGGTGGCCCCGGGAAGCCACGCTGACCTCGCCGCGCTCCTCGGAAACGACGATGACCGTCGCGTCGCTGACCTCGGTGGCACCGAGGGCGGCGCGGTGGCGGGTGCCGAAGCTCTGGCGGTCCATGTGCGCGAGGGGGAGGATGCAGCCCGCCGCGGCGATGCGGCCCTTGCGGATGATCACCGCGCCGTCGTGCAGGGCCGTGTTGGGGAAAAAGATGGTCAGCAGAAGCTCGCGCGAAATGCGCGCATCAAGCACTACGCCGCCCTGCATCATGTCGCCGAGCTGGACGTTGCCTTCGAGCACAATCAGGGCGCCGATGCGCCGCTTGGCGAAATATTGGCACACCCAAACCAGATCGCCCACCAGCGACGTGGGCGCGGTCCGTTTTTTCCACGAAAGGTACTGCGTACCCATCGTGGCCAGCGCCTGCCGGATGTCGTCATGAAAGAGGATGACAGTAACGAGGAAAAGGGAACCGAAAAGGTTGTCGAGCAGCCACGAAAGGGAATAGAGGCCGATATAATGGGAAAGGGCGTAGACCGCCACGAGCAGCACCAGACCGACGAGCGCGGAAAAGGCCCGCGTTCCCCGTATGAGGAGCAGGATGCGGTAAATGAGCAGCGTGACAAGCGCGATGTCGAGCATGTCGCGCCAGTAGTAAACCAGAAAATCCATATTCCGGCTCCGAAAAGAACGTTAGAGCCGTTTCATTTTGAAACCGCTCTGGCCACACACAGGTATGGCCCGCCACAACGTGGCGTGGATTCTGCCCAAAACGACATTTTTTGGCAGAATGCCAACGTTGACTTTTGTAAAAAATCAACGTTCATCTGCTCCAGAGGCCGCGCCCGAACGTCAGAGCGGCGGCGTCATGGCCTCCACAAGGCGCAGGGCCTGCGCGCACCCCGCGACGTCGTGGACGCGGTGGTAGGGGATGCCGCGACTTGCGAGGAGCGCCACGGCCAGCCGCGTGGCTTCCGCGCGCTCGGCCAGTTCCAGCCCGAGCAGTTCCCGGAACAGGGACTTGCGTGAGAGGCCCACGTAGAGCGGGCGGCCAAGCGCGGCGAAACGCTCCATCCCCCGCAGGATGGCGACCGTGTGATCCCTATTTTTCCCGAATCCGATGCCGGGATCAAGCACTATCCGATCCTCGGGCAGTCCGGCCCGCACCAGCCGACCGAGATGGTTCTCGAAAAAGGCTAGAATCTCCTCAACCACGTTGCCGTAGCGGGGGTTGATCTGCATCTCGCGGGGCCTGCCCTGACTGTGCATGAGCACGTAACCGGGCTTGTAGTCGGCAAGCACTTCGGTGAGGGCGGGATCGGCGGCGCAGGCGGAAACATCGTTGACGATGTCAGCACCCGCCTCCAGCGCGGCCCGGGCCGTGCCCGCCTTCAGCGTATCCACGGACAGGATCGCCTCGGGACGGGCCGCGCGCAGGCGTTCCAGCACGGGCAAAAGACGCCGGATTTCCTCATCCTCGGGAACCGGATCGGCGTAGGGGCGGGTCGATTCCGCCCCGAGATCGAGCATTCCCGCGCCTTCGTCGAGCAGGCGCAGACCGTGTTCCACGGCCACGCCTGGATCAAGAAAACGCCCGCCGTCGGAAAAGGAATCGGGCGTCACGTTGACAATCCCCACCAGACAGAAGGGGGCAGGGCGCAGCGCCCTCCCCCCTCGAAGAATCCATGTACGTTCTGCGTTCACGCGCTGTTCCTGAAAGGGTCTCCCGATGAAAGAAAATCCCGGCGTCCGCCTCGGGCGCCGGGACCGAACGTCTACTGTTGCGGCTTCTCAGGCCCCTGATCCTCTCCGGCGGGCTCGAGCTTGAAGGTGTCGCCTCCGCTCTGCGCCTCGGGCGCGGGCGCCGTGGACGGCGCAGAAGGCGCGGAAGCTGCGGGCTTCGCGGCAGCGCCGTTCCCTTCCGCATCGAAAGGGGGCAGGGGTTCGCCCTTGATGAGCAGATCGATGTCGTCGCCCGTGATGGTTTCGCGGTCAAGCAGAGCCTTGGCCAGCGCGTGCAGGAGGTCGATGTTGTCCTGCAGGAGCTTGTGGCAGTTCTGACGCGCCGTTTCCACGAGCTTCTTGATTTCGGCGTCCACCACGCGGGCGGTGTCCTCGCTATAGTTACGCGCATGGCCCCAGTCGCGGCCGATGAAGACTTCCTCGCCCTGCTCGCCGATGGTCATGGGGCCGATGACGTCGCTCATGCCCCACTCGCAGACCATCTTGCGGGCCATGCCCGTGGCGCGCTCAATGTCGTTGCCCGCGCCGGTGGTGATGGTGTCGAAGATGATTTCCTCGGCCACCCGGCCTGCCAAGAGCACCATGAGGTTGTTCTGGAGGTAGGCCTTGGAGTAGCCGTGCCGGTCGCCTTCGGGAAGCTGCATGGTCACGCCGAGGGCGCGGCCGCGCGGGATGATGGTCACCTTGTGCACGGGATCGGTGCCGGGCAGGAGCTTGGCAACAAGGGCGTGGCCGCCTTCATGGTAGGCGGTGATGCGCTTTTCCTCGTCCGAAAGGATGAGGCTGCGGCGCTCCTTGCCCATGAGGACCTTGTCCTTGGCGTATTCGAAATCGCGCATGAACACGGTATCCTGCCCGAGGCGCGCCGCCTGGAGGGCAGCCTCGTTGACGAGGTTTTCCAGCGCCGCGCCGGAAAAGCCCGGCGTGCCGCGCGCGATGATTTCCAGATTGACGTTCTTGTCGAGCGGCGTGCGGCGGGTGTGCACCTCAAGGATTTTGAGGCGGCCCTTGACGTCCGGGGTCGGGACCACAACCTGACGGTCGAAGCGGCCGGGACGCAGCAGGGCCGGGTCCAGCACGTCGGGACGGTTGGTCGCGGCGATGAGGATGACGCCCTCGTTGGACTCGAAACCGTCCATTTCCACGAGGAGCTGATTGAGGGTCTGCTCGCGTTCGTCGTGACCGCCGCCAAGCCCCGCGCCGCGCTGACGGCCCACGGCGTCGATTTCGTCGATGAAGATGAGGCAGGGGGCGTTCTTTTTGCCCTGCACGAAGAGGTCGCGCACGCGGGAAGCGCCCACGCCCACGAACATTTCCACGAAGTCGGAACCGGAGATGGAGAAGAAGGGCACGCCCGCCTCACCAGCCACAGCCCGGGCAAGGAGTGTCTTGCCGGTTCCGGGAGGGCCGACGAGGAGCACACCCTTGGGGATGCGGCCCCCGAGACGGGTAAATTTCCGGGGATTGGAAAGGAAATCCACGACTTCGGAAAGTTCTTCCTTGGCTTCGTCCACACCCGCCACGTCGTCGAACGTGACCTTGCCCTGCTCCTGATTCAGCATCCGCGCGCGCGAGCGGCCAAAGGACATGGCCCTCCCCGCTCCACCCTGCATCTGGCGCATGAAGAAAATCCACACGCCGATGAGCAGCAGCATGGGGAACCATGACACGAGCAGCGTCATGTACCACGGGGATTCCTCAGCGGGCTCGGCCCGGACTTCGACCTTCTCCGCGATGAGCTTGTCCACCAGCGAAGGATCGTTCGGGGCGTAAATCTTGAACGATTTGCCGTCGGACGTTTTCCCTGTAATGGTATTCCCCTGAATAAGCACATCCGACACATCCCCGCTGGCGGCCTGACGCAAGAATTCACTGTACGTCATGCTGGGCTGGGCGGAGTGCTGCGGCTGGCTGAACAGGTTGAATACAATGACCATAGCCAGGGAGATAATCCCCCACAGCATAAGATTCCGCGTAAACTGATTCAAAAGTACCTCCGTATGGCCCGGCAGAGCCCTGCCGAACCGTCGGACACAGTGTAAGTTCTCTTCCAACGTTTGACAACGCCAGCCAAGGCGATCCGGGCTGCCCCGGGACGCTCCGGCTTCTGACGTCAATGGATTTCTATCAGAAAACCATATGCGATATCAAGGAATTATATCGACTCATCGACACGCGCAGCCTGTTGGAAAAACTATGCTTCCACAAAATCAGACGGGGTGGCCGAAAAAACTCAGCGCTCCAATGCGGGGCCGCCTTCGAGCCGGGCGCGGTAGAGAGAGTGTGTGTGGTGGTGGGAGGGAATGAGCGGACGCGGGGCTTCGCATGGAAAAGGGACAAGTCCGGGCCATCCCGTCTGAAAGATGGACAGCGAAAAGCCCCTCGCCTTCGCCCCACCCTCCGCTTTTCTCCAAAAGCCGGAAGCCTTCCGCCGCCCTCGCCGACAAAAAGCCCCCGCGCCATAGGAACATGGCAGGGGGGCTCCGCATCCTGAAAAAGGCAGGCTAGAAAAGTTTCTTATAGAGATCGCTCACGATTTCCATGCTCATCACGCGGGGATTGGTCGCGGCGCAGGTGTCCTTCTGGGCGTGGGCCACCATTTCGGGAATGTCGCGGGGATCGATGGCCTTGACGTAGCGGGCGGCCAGTTCCCTGACGGTCGTGGGGATGCCCACGTCGCGGCTGAGGGTCTTGATGGCGGAAATGGCCAGTTCAGCGGCGGCCCGCTCGGAAAGCCCGTCCGTGCACTCGCCCATCATTTTGGCGATGGCCACGAAGCGGTCGAGGCGGGAAATGAGATTGAACTCCTCCACATGCGGTAGAAGGATGGCATTGCACTCGCCGTGCGGCAGGCTGTAGAAGCCGCCGAGCTGATGGGCCATGGCGTGCACGTAGCCGAGTCCGGCGTTGTTGAAGGCCATGCCCGCCATGTACTGGGCGTAGGCCATGCCCTCGCGGGCCTCCATGTCCTTGCCGTTGGCCACGGCCTTGCGCAAATACTTGGAAACGAGGCGAATGGCCTGTTCCGCGCAGGCGTCGGTCATGGGCGTAGTGTTGGTGGACACGTACGCTTCGATAGCGTGCGTCAGCGCGTCCATGCCTGTGGCGGCGGTCAGCGCCGGAGGCATCCCCACCATGAGCAGGGGGTCGTTGACGGCCACGTTGGGCGTCAGGAACCAGTCCACGATGGACATCTTCACATGGCGTTCCTTGTCGGTGATCACGCAAAAGCGCGTCACTTCCGAGGCCGTGCCCGCCGTGGTATTGATGGCGATGTAATGGGGCAGCATGTGGTTGACCTTGTCCACGCCCTCGTATTGGTAAATCGCCCCGCCGTTGGAAAGCAAAATGCCAATGCCCTTGCAGCAGTCGTGTGACGAGCCGCCGCCGATGGAAATGAGCCCGTCGCAGCCTTCGGCCTTATACTGGGCCACGCCCTCGGTGACGTTCTCGTCGGTGGGGTTGGGCACGGTCCTGTCGTACACGCTGTAGGGGATGTTGTCGCCTTCCAGAATGTCCGTGATGGTTTTCAGGATGCCCGTCTGCACAATGCCCTTGTCCGTGACGATAAGGGGCTTGGTGATGTGATAGGTGCGGACGTAATGGGGAATGCCCTGACACGCCCCCACGCCGATAAGGGAAATGCCGGGAACGAAAAAGCTGTGCATCTTTCCGGGAACAGACATGCTCAATCCTTTCAAAGGCAGTAAGTGAAAAATCCCATGCGGGCGACCGGGCGGCGAACGCCGCGGGCGGAAACGGCTCCCGCAGAGAATTTGAGTGTTCAACCAAACGTCCCCACACACCTAACGCAAAAGGCGGCGGTTGGCTAGATGGAAAATGCCCTTTTTTTCACGACAGGGGAAAGAATAATAATGAAGCGAGGTCAGGAGGAAAAGCTCCACAGCCAGCGAACCACGGCCAAAAGGAGCAGCGAGAGTGCGGCGTTGACCAGATAGAGGCGGCGCAACGCAAGAGTTTTGACGATTTCCATCGTCACGGCGCTGAACGCGGCCACCGTAAAAAGCAGCGTAAACGGCGCGTCCGAACCAAAAAGCGCGTCCCAGCCTTCCGCGTGGAAGCGGTCGGAAAAAAGCCCGTAGAGCACGGCCACCGGAACGAAGGCAAAGGGCAGCAGCCGCCACGGTCGGGGAACAAGCCTGATTTCCCAGCGTCTTTTCAACTTCCCTCCCCCGGCGGGCGGGAGCCCGGCCCAGAGCCTGCCTCTCCGCCTTTTTCCATTGGCCGCAGGCGGCCACGCCCGGAAGCCTTCCCTTTGGAGCGGTTGAGGTCCGCCAAAGCGCCCTTCAAGGGCTGAGTCCGCACGCCAAGGACGCCCCGGGATAAGCCTGTCGGGAATAGAGCCACGCCGCGCTGAGCCCATACGCTCAAGGGAGGCCCCATTGTTCCGGGAGGCAAGGCGGCCTATCCCATAAAGCGTAACGGTCGCAGTGATGCATACTCGGCCAAACCAGCGGCGGGGAAGCCTTCATCTCTTGGCCGTTTGGGGGCACAGCCTAAAAAAAACGCCCCGCTGCGAACAACGGGGCGCTGACTCTTAAGCCAAACTAGTAGCGCGGAGGACGCGGGGCACGGGGCTTGGCTTCGTTGACGCGCAGGGTGCGGCCACCGAAATTAGCGTTGTCCAGAGCTTCAATAGCGGCGGAAGCACCGGGCTCTTCCATTTCCACAAAACCGAAGCCACGGGCGCGGCCGGTTTCACGATCGCTCACGAGTTTCACAGAAACGACCGGGCCGTAATCGGCAAAAAGGCTCTGAACCTGTTCTTCGGTAGCGGACCAGGGAAGGTTGCCGACATAGATAGACTTAGCCATGAAATAAAACCTCATCAAAAAAGACACCGTATTCCCGCGCTTGGCCATCTCCAAAACACCTCGGACATGACGCGGTTCCTCATGGGTGAACCATGCCCGAGGCGAGTGTGGAAGTCAATGCCCTGCGCCGCTTTTATCCTTCTTCTCATCCATATTTCTATCCTCGGCCTTCTTTTGGCTGTGAAAACACAAACGTTTGAGGCATTCGCATGTGAACTTTTTTTGAAAAGAAGCAGGAAAAAGGGACGAAAAAAAAGCGTGTTTGGAAAAAAGATGGCACTTTGCGAAGAGAAAAGCAGTTCCTTTTTGAGATGGTTTCCAAAAAGATAATGGTCTAGGCTCCACAAAGCTTATCTTGGTTTGAACATTCAATCAGCAAAGCTCCGCCAAGCCCCTATCCTTCCGGCCCTGTCCCAACGCCGCCCGTCTCTCCGTACGAAGTGCGGGGGCAGGACGGCCAACGCGCCACGGCGTCCCCCCAAGAGGCGCCCTCTCCCGTTCCTTCAAGCAAGAAGAAAGGGCGGCAGACGCCGCCCTGAGGCTCCCTTATGTAAGGGAAAAAAACTATGATCCGAGAAAAACGTTTTTCACGGAACCATCTTTGCTGCACGCTTTCCGATGGAAGATCATCCCGCCAGAGCCGGGGAAGGCAGAGCCGCGACGATGAGCCCCTTGGCATCCGCACGCAGGGGCTGCGCCGCGACGAGGCTGTGCCCGGACCCCTGAAGCGGGCTGTCGAGGCGGCAAGGGACATAGCATTCGTCAACTCCGTGCTGGCCGGGGGCGTCCGTACTTTCGTTACAATCAAGCGCCAGCAGCAGGGGGCCGCACGTCAGTGAAGCCTCCCAGAAGGCCGCGCGCTTGGCCTCCACCACGGCCCGGACGCGGGCGGCCCGCTCCTGCCGCTCGGCCTTGGCGATCTGGCCGGGAAGTCCGGCGGCCACCGTCCCGGGACGGGAGGAATAGGGAAAGACATGTGCGTAGGTCAGCGGCAGCGCCCGCACCACGTCGAGCGTCTCCCGCACGTGCTCCTCGCTCTCGCCCGGAAAGCCCATCAGGATGTCCGCGCCAAGCCCGAAACGCGGCCAGAGCTTCGCGGTCCGCCCCACGGCCTCCAGCAGGGCCTCGGGGGTATAGTGCCCCCGTCGCATGGCCCTCAGCACCGCCGCGCTGCCGCTTTGCAAGGAAAGGTGCAGGTGGGGGCAGACCATGCGCGACGCCGCGAGGACGGCCACGCCACGCTCCGAAAGCTGCGCCGGTTCCACCGAACTGATGCGGAAACGGGCCGGATCGGGACGCGCGCCCGCGCCCCATTCGGGAGCCAGCTCACGATCGAGATAGGCCAGCAGGTCCCAAAAGTCCGCGCAGCCTTCCTCGCGCATGGCGTATTGGCGCAGGTTGATGCCGGAAATCATGATCTCGCGGTAGCCGGCCTCAAGCAGACGGCGCGCTTCGAGGAGGCAATCCTGTGGAGCGCGGCTGCGCGCCGGGCCGCGCGTCAAAGGAACGATGCAGTAGGCGCAGCCGTGCGAGCAGCCGTCCTGTACCTTGAGCACGGGGCGGGCGCGGCGGAAGGCGGCGATACGGAAAGGAGGATAGGAGCGATCCCGGGTCAGGGCGCGCGCCCGGGCCTCCTCCGGGGTGGCGGGAAAGGGCGTCTCCGGCGGCAGTTCCGAGGCGCAAAGAGCCAGAGGCGGCGCGGCGAGAAGGCGGGACTTGGCGTCCTGCCCGAAAACCGCCGCCACGCCGGGAAGCGCCCGCAGTTCCTCGCGCGCGACCTCGGCGGCGCAGCCCGTGACGATGATCGGTACGCCCGGCGCGTCGCGCTGCAAACGGCGTACGGCCTGACGCGCGTCGCTGACGGCGTTGGCGGTCACGGCACAGGTATTGAGCAGGATGAGGTTCGCCCCGGCGGGATCGTCCGTCTCCGCGCCCCCCATCCGCTTCCACGCCTCGCGCAGGGACTGCGACTCGTACTGATTGACCTTGCAGCCGAACGTGAGAATGCAGAAAGTCCAGAAATCGTCGTGCATGGGCCTCCCCGCCGCGCCCGCCGGTTCCCGGCCCTCCTCCGTCCGGGCCCGGAGGGGCCGCGGGCGCACGGCGAGGCGCCGGGGAGAAGCCGGTCCCGGGGAAATCAGGCGGTCTTTTTCTTGAACTGGATGTCCACGATTTCGTAATTGATGCGGCCGCGGGGGGCATTGACGGTGATCTCGTCCCCGACTTCCTTGCCGAGGAGCGCCATGCCTACGGGCGACTGAATGGAAATGGTGCCGTTGGCGTAATCGGCCTCGTCAGGCCCGAGCAGGGTAAATTCCTTTTCCTCGCCGGTATCCACATCCTCCACGGTCACGGTCGCGCCGAAGATGGCCTTGTTGCTGGAAAGCGTGGACAGATCGATGACGTTGAAGAGCGCCATGCGCGATTCGATGTACTTGATGCGCGCCTCAAGCATCCCCTGCCGCTCGCGGGCCGCGTCGTAGCCGGCGTTTTCCTTCAAGTCACCTTCTTCGCGCGCTTCCTTAATGGCCTGGATAACGTGGGGACGCTCTTTCTTCAGACGGTCCAGCTCCTGTTCGAGGGCGTGGAAACCTTCCTTGGAAATGGGGATACTGCTCATTTGGAATCTCCTGAATATTCTTGCGGCAAGCGTCCGATACAAAAAAAAACGCCCCCCGTCGCCTGCGCGACGGGTGGAGCTGCGGATCGTTTGCCACGCTGCAAGGTAGTCCATCGCGCGGGATAGGTCAAGCCGCCGAAAAAACGGCAAGGGGAAATCTCCCTGATTCTCAGGCCCCCATCTTGCGCCACGCTGCGGGAGCAGGTATCAAGGGAGGGCGGGATAGTCCCGCCGGTCCCGGGAAGAACGACTTCGTTCCGTAAACCGTTTACGTCGGAGACATGATGCTGAACACCTTCCTTATGGCCCTCAAACGCCTTTTGCGGGCCCTCGGCCCCGTCATTGTGGGCTGCATTTTTCTCGGCGCCGTCTACCTGCTCTACCGGGAAGTGAGCAAATACAGCCTTGCCGACATCCGCATGAGCCTCGCTCAGATTTCCACGGGGAGCATTGTTCTTTCCGTGCTGCTGGCCGTGCTCAACTACCTCATCCTCATCGGCTACGACTGGCTGGCGCTGAAAGCGATCCACAAGTCCCTCCCCCTCTCGCGGGTTTCCCTCGTCTCCTTCGTCGGACAGGCGGTCAGCTACAATTTCGGCGCGCTGCTCGGCGGGAGCACCGTACGTTTCCGCTTCTATTCGAGCTGGGGCTTTTCCCCGATGGACATCGTGCGGCTGGTGCTGATGCTTGCCATTACCTTCTGGGTGGGCGCGCTCGGCCTGGTAGGGGCCATCTTCATGATCGCCCCGCCGGAGATTCCGCCGGAACTGGGGATGCACATGCCGCTCGACATCAGACCGCTCGGCGCAATCCTGTTCCTCATCGCCGTCAGCTATCTGATTGTCTGCAAATTCATCCACAAGCCGATCCATATCTTCGGAAAGGAATTCGCCTTCCCGCCCTTCAAAATCGCCGTGGCGCAGGCGCTGGTGGCCGGGGCCGATCTGGTGGCGGCCGGGGCCTGCCTCTATGTGTTGCTGCCGCCGGACGCCAACGTCACCTTCATCCAGTTCCTGCCCACCTACCTCATGGCGATGGTGGCCGTGGTCCTGACCCACGTGCCGGGCGGCGCGGGCGTTCTCGAAGTGGTGATCCTCCATCTGACAACGGCCTCCCCGCAGGCGGTCTTCGCCGCGCTCCTGTGCTTCCGGGTCATCTATTACCTGCTCCCGCTCCTGCTCGCCGCCGTGATCTTCGCGGTCTACGAAGTCCGGCTCCAGACCATGCAGGCTTCGGGCGTGCTGCACGACGCGGGCCGCTGGATGCGCGCCTTCGCGCCCACGGTCATGGCCTTCGCCATGTTCGTGGCCGGGGCGCTCCTGTGCTTCTCCGTCGTCCTGCCCATGAGCCCCGAACGTTTTGAGATGGTCAAGGAGTGGATACCCCTCGGCGTCGTGGAGATGGCGAACATGGCTACGGGCGCGGCGGGGGTCATGCTGCTCTTTCTGGCCTTTGGCGTGCAGCACCGCCAACGCGCGGCCTTCCGGCTGGCGGTCGCCATGCTGTGCGTGGGCGTGCTCGGCCCTCTGCTGCATTCGCTGAGCTGGTTCGTGTCCCTACTCATCCTGCTGGTGCTCCTTTCCGTGCTCTCCATCCGCCGCAAGTGCTGCCGCCCGTCCTCGCTGTGGCGGCTGCACATCACTTTCCGCTGGCTCTTCGCCATCGCCAGCGTACTGGTCTGTGCGGCCGGACTCGGCGTGCTCATCCACCATTTCGATCCGTCCGATCCCGTACTGTGGATGAGGTCGGGTTACGCGGAAGACTCCTCGCGGCTCCTGCGCACGCTTGGCGTTGAGGTGCTGGTGCTCTTCGGGCTCATCGTCGGCTACGCCCGTACCGCCCCCCTGCGCAAGCGCTGGAAGGCCGTGCGGCGATTCAGGAAAAAGTAAGGAAGAACACGGTTCGATGCTCTTTTAAAGGCATGGAAGCCTGGCGCCCTTGGCCTGATGTGGAGGGGCGGCTCCTTTCCCCCTGGGCCCCAAAAAAATTCCTTAGGCATGGCCCGCACGGGGCGGCTCCTCCATGCCTACAGAAACACCCTCACGTGCGTGGAGGCATGGCCGCGCGCGGGGCGAGTCCTTCGCCGACTTTCCGGAACGTTGAGCCGCCGTGGGGCTGTGCGCCCCGGAGACGGGCAATGACTGCCCTGCGTCAGCGACACGGAGGCCGGGCTCGATTCCGCCTGCCCCGGTGCAGGGGCTTACAGTCGGCTGATCTTGCGGCATGACAAGGTAAATCCTTGACTGCCGGGGCGTGTTACCATGACGCCTCAGGGCCGATGCGCGGCTAGCCCCTCCGCTTCCCGAGCATGGGCCTGAACTGCCGTGTCCCTGCGGCTGTCGCCTCCCGCCCGAGCAATACAAAGAGGGCCGATGGCTTCACGTACCGTCGGCTCCCTTTCTTTCCCGCGCCGTCCCGACAAGAGGCATGGCCTTTCACGGCTTCTCCCCTCGCCCACACCGGCCGCCGCGCCGTCTTTTCCCCAAACAAGACGACATGACCGCAGCGGCCTGTGGATGAAGATCGGGCCTAGTCGTCGTTTTCCGGCGTCTCCGGTTCGGGCTCCCACTCGCCGGGCATGGGAGTATCGCCCATGTCGGCCTTGTCGCCCAGGTAGGGGTTGAAATAGCCGTACTCGATCCACGGGCAGGCGCGGCGGATGCGCTTGCGGAAGTTGTTCAGGCCCACGGACGGCCCAAAGGCGATGCCCTCCAGAAGGGAAGGATAATATTCGGGATCGATGTTCAGGTTGCGCAACTGCACGAGGCTGACGCCCGTGGAACGGAACAGCTCGATCAGGGCCTCGATCTCCTCTTCCGTATCCGTGACGCCGGGGAAATACAGCAGGTTCACGGCCACATGAACGCCGCGCGAACGGGCTTCAACTATGGATTGCCGCACGTCGTCGAAGGTGTAGCCGCGAGGCCGATAATAACGCTCGTAGACCTCGGGCCGGGCACTGTTGAGGCTGACCCGCAAAGAGGTGAGGCCCGCCTCGGCCAGCGCAGCCACGGCCTCGGGCCGGGAGGCGTTGGAATTGAGATTGACGGTGCCCTGTCCGCCCTCCGCCCGGTAGCGGCGCACCGCCTCGATAAGCAGCGGCGCTTCGGTCAGGGGCTCGCCCTCGCAGCCCTGCCCAAAGGAGAAAACGGGCTTTTCTGTTTCCCGCCCGGCGTGGAAGCGCATCACTTCCACCACTTCCTCGGGGGACGGCGTAAAGGCGAGACGACACTGCGGCGTGGCACAGATTTTGGAGTCCTTTTCCTGTTGCGAAATGCAGCCGATGCAGCGGGCGTTGCAGGTGCGGGACGTGGGCAGGGGGGCTTCATAGCGGCCCAGACACAGATTTTTGGCGGCGGGGCAGGCATAGCGCAGGGCGCAGTTCTGCATGATATGCTGCATAAGGCGGTTGTCCGGGAACGTCTCCATGATCTTCTTGGCGGCGCGTTCGATCTTCCCCCGTGAAATACCCTTGAAGACCTGCCGGACGTCCTCGTCCACCTTTTTCGCGCAGACGTAGAAACGGCCATTGGCAAAGCCCACCGCGCCGTAGGCGAAAAGCGGCAGCATGGGCGCGCCCTCGTCGGTCACGTAGACCGGATGGGCGGTCAGCGTGTGCGCGGGCGCGGCAAAGGCGGCCACGGCCCAGTCCTCCATCACTTCCGTTTCCCCGGTTTCGGGGTTGAGCCCCACGGCGCGGCGTCCGGGCAACAGAAAAAGCTCGCTCTCGTCGGGCAAGGGCATGAGTTCGTCGGGACGGGGCAGGCTCCACTCGTCCCCGCGGCGGCACATGAGCAGAAAGTCCGGGTGATCGTAAATATTCCCTTGATCGTCGGCGACGAGCATACGGGGACGGATGGAAGGAGATGCCATAGGAAGGGTCCTTGCGGTTGCGGTCAATGGGGATTATGAGTCGTACCAACACGCCTGTACTGGAAGCGGCACCTCAGCGCAAGGGGCGGACCGGAGGCCGTTTCATGTCAAAGAAAGGAAAGGATCATGCTGCTGGCTTTTGAGGTCGTACTGTTCGGGGGCCTGGCCTTCATGTTTTTCTGCATTCTGCGCAATCAGGACGCCATGCTGAAAACCATGCGCGAGGAACACACGGCCATGCTCTCTACGCTGGCCCAAGTGGAAAAGCGCCTCGCCGTCCTGCAACAGCTTGAAGCCAACCTCGTCGTCAACCCGCAGGCCGTCTCCCCGCGTGCACCGGAAACGCCCACCCGCACCGAAGAAGCAGCCCCCGGCGCGTGGGGCCGCGCCGTGGCGCCCGCCGAGGAAAAGGCCGTATCTCCCCTCGACGGCCTGAGCATGGAGCCGCCCCTTTCCGGCTATGGCGAGGACGAGCGGCCCAAAGGCGGCCTGCCGGACCTGAAACTCTAAAAGCCGGGAAAATACCCCGGAAACGGAGCAAGGCAATGGTCAACCGCAAGGCCCTTTTCCGCTATGCCTTCGAGCGCTACGGCACGGATGCCGATTATCTCTGGCCCCGTTATCCGGGCTACGCGGCCTTGCGGCATCCGGGCAAGGGCGGGAAATGGTACGCCGCCATCATGGATGTCCCCCGGGAAAAACTGGGGCTCGAAGGCGAAGGCGAGCTGGATGTGCTCAACGTCAAAGCCCGGCCCGCGCAGGTGGCTGCGCTGCTGCACGAAAAGGGCTTCCTTCCCGCCTATCACATGAACAAGGTCCATTGGGTATCGATCCTTCTGGATGGGACCGTACCGCTCAAAAAGATAGGCGAACTTCTGGATGCCAGCTACGCGCTGACGCAACGCGCCTGAGACGCGCCGCCGGACGTCTCCCGCGCCAAGGGCCCGCCGGACCTTTTCAAGGACGGGATTCGTGCCGTCCTTTCCCTTCTTCCATCATCCGTTGGGCAATGGCGCTCTTTTTCCATACGGACAGGCAAGCGCCGAAAAGCGGCCCTCTCCGTGCGGCGAACCAGCCAGAGGCCCGCACCGTCCCCCTGCAACGCGCAGATGCCGTTGGGCTCCCTCATCCTCAACATGCCGCCGTGAAAGCCGATGTTTTAAAGAGCAGGCACAGCGAAGGTGTAGCCCCTCCCCCCAAAATGCCCTTTCCTGTGTAGCGCCGTTCACTGAACACAGGCGGCCTTGCGGCAGGCGCTTTTATGCGGGCTGAGTCTCATCCAGACTTTCCGCAAAGACCTCCCCGCACGCGAGGAGACGTACCGGGCCTTCCACCCACGCGGCCCAGCCGCCGTGTGCGGAGGGGGCGGGGACAACGGCTAGGGACTCGCCGCCGGGCTGCCTGAACGAGAGGGAACCAGAGCAGCCGTGCACAGCCCGGCACACCACGGAGGCCGCCAGCGTCCCGGAACCGCAGGCGGTCTCGGCATAGGTGGTCCCGGTTTCCCGGACCCAGACGTAGGGGGTGATCCGCCAGCCCTCCGCATCCCGATGCAGCCAGATGCAGCCCGCGGCCTCCTCCGCCAAAAGGCCGTAGCGGGCAAACAAAGCCGCAGTATCCCGATTCTTGTCCCCGGGCAGAGCGTGGACATGGGCATCCAGCACCAGATGCGCGATGCCCGGCACCCGCACCAGCCGGATGCCCTCGCCCACCTCTTCAAGGGGAGGCTCCACCGGCAGGTCCAAAAGCGCGGCGGACTCGAAACGGTTGACGGCCAGCGGCCTGACCTTCACCCGAAGCTGCTCCGGCATCCCGGACACGCTCACCACCCCCGAAAAAACGCCCTCCCCTTCCGGGGCAAGGCGTCCCTCCCGCAAAAGCTCCACCGCGAAGGCGCGGGTCGCATTGACGCAAAACTCCCCGCCCATCATGTCAAGGCGCGGGACGTGCGCGGCCAGATCGATGAAACCGGCCTGCTCGCCCTCCAGATGGCCGGGCGCAATGATCTCGGCGGCGCAACGGGCGCGCGGCGGGGACAAGGGGGGTATCCCTGATGAGAATGGTCGTGTTGCCGCAGGGGGAATATTTGACGAAAGGCAAAACGCGCATGGCGGTTCTCGCAAAAAAGGGCTCAGGCTTCCGTATAGTTCGCCACTTCGATCATGTTGCCGTCGGGATCGCGGAAATACACGGAGGTGATCGGGCCGAGCGCACCCTCGCGCCGCACGGGTCCCTCTTCCACGGCCACGTTTTCCGCTTTGAGATGATCCAAGAGTTCCACGACGGGCGTCCGCGACAGGAAGCACAACTCCGCCGTCCCGGGCAGGGGCTTGTCGGGCTGCGGCGAATAGGGCTGCCCCACTTCGTAGAGATTGATCTTGCGGCTGCCGAAAGAAAGGGCGGTACGCCCATTGCCGAACATGAACGGCGTCATACCGAGCACGCGCTGGTAAAAACGGCATGTAACCTTGATGTCAGCCACGTTCAAAACGAGATGATCAAGGTCTTCCACGCAAAGAAGAGCCATAGGCACCCATCCTTTTGAAATACGCGGCGCGCCGGAAGGGGGCGCGGCCTTTTCTCACCCGTAACTACCCGAAGCCCATGCAAAGGACAAGGCCGTACCGGAAGGGCTTCTTATGAGGAAGCCTTCCCGCGTCCCGAAAAGCCGAAAAAACGCCGCCGGGACACAAAGAGCGATCCGCAAGGGGCGCACGTCGCGTATCCCCTCGGTCCAGCCTACGCCGAAAGGAAGGCGCAGGCCAGCGCGCCGCAAGCGGGAACGGCTCTTGTGCCGGAATGATTTATGACGTAACATGAAACGAATAGCCATCCTCACTGCGAGCAAGCCTGAAGGAGCGCCTATGCTGCGGAGCATGACCGGCTTTGGCCGTTGCGTCATGGAAGACGACGACTGGACGCAAACATGGGAAATACGGAGCGTCAACAACCGCCATCTGGACCTCAAGTGGCGGCTTCCCGTGCAGGCGCGGGGGCTTGAGTCCCGCCTTGAACGCGTGGTCCGCCGCTTCGCCGCGCGCGGGCGGCTGGAAGTGACCCTCACACTCCAGATGCGCGGGGCGGCGGCCGGGCAAATCCGCTTCGACGCGGCGCAGGCCTCCGCCATGCTGGATCAGGTGGGGGCGCTGGCCGATCTGCACGGCGACGCCTTCGAGCCGGACTACAACGCGCTTTTCGCCGTCCCCTCCCTGTGGGAGCGGCAAGACGACGAGGGCGACGACGAGCTTGAAGAACGCCTCGAAGAGGGGCTCGTAGCCGCGCTTGAGGACTGGAACGAATCCCGCGAAACCGAGGGCGCAGCCCTCGCCCGGGACATGGCGGCCCGCATCGGCGCGATGGAAACGTGGGTTTCTCGCATCGAGGAACGCGCCCCGGCCATCAAGGAAGAACGCTTCGCCGTGTTGCGGGAACGCCTTGCCGAAGCCCTCGGCGCGGTCAACGGCGAGCTTGAGGAAGGGCGTTTCCTTCAGGAAATGGTCATCCTCGCGGACAAGCTCGACGTCAGCGAGGAGCTGACCCGGCTGCACGCCCATCTTGAACGCCTGCGCGATCTCCTTGCAATAGGCACGGACGCGGGCCGGCGGCTGGATTTCACCCTTCAGGAGTGTTTCCGCGAGATCGCCACCTGCGGCAACAAGATTCAGGACGCGCAAACGTCCCGCATCGTGGTGGACTTCAAGAACGAACTGGAAAAATGCCGCGAACAGGTCCAAAATCTGGAATGACCATGCAGCGAGAACGGTTCATCAACCTCGGCTTCGGCAACTTCGTGGTGGCTTCGCGCGTCGTGAGCATCGTCAACCCGGCGTCGTCTCCCATGCGCCGCCTGCGCGAGGACGCCAAGGCCGAAGGCCGCCTCGTGGACGCCACACAGGGCCGCAAGACCCGTTCCATCATCATAACCGATTCCAACCACGTGATCCTTTCCGCCATCCTGCCGGACACGCTGGGGCAACGTTTTGCGCAGGAGGAGGACGACGATGCCTGATACATGCGATCAAGCCACACTCCGTTTCGGGGTGCCGCTCATCATCTGTGCGCCTTCGGGCACGGGCAAGACGACGCTCGTGCAGCGCCTGCGCCAGGAATTCCCCAATTTCGCCTATTCCGTGTCCTGCACCACGCGGGCCCCGCGCGGGCAGGAAGTGGACGGCAAGGACTACCATTTCCTCTCCGTCGAGGAATTCCTTCGCCGCCGCGACGCCGGGGCCTTTGCGGAGTGGGCCAACGTGCACGGCAACTACTACGGGACGCCCCTCGGCCCCGTCCTCGACACGCTCAAGGCCGGACGCGACCTGCTTTTCGACATCGACGTGCAGGGCGCGGCCCAATTGCATCTCTCCCTGCCCCGGGGCGTCTACGTCTTCCTCCTGCCGCCGTCCATGAGCGAGCTGGAACGCCGCCTGCGCGGGCGCGGCACGGACGAGGAAGCCAGCATCGCCCGGCGCCTCGCCAACGCGGACGCGGAAATCCGGCAGGCGCACTGGTTCGACGCATGGATCGTCAACGACGATCTTGATGCGGCCTATGACCACCTGCGCGCGGTCTATCTCGCCGCGACGCTCAACCCCGCGCACCGTCCCGCGCTGGCCCTTTCCATTCTTGAAGGATAACGCTCATGGCCCAGCTTATCGCAGCACTCGACTACACCAACGCCGCCGATGCCCTCGCCACCGCCAACGCCCTGCGCGGCTGCCCCATATGGATGAAGGTCGGCCTCGAACTCTTTACCCATGAAGGCCCCTCGGTCGCGGCGCGGCTCAAGGAGATGGGCTTCAAGGTCATGCTCGACCTCAAGATGTTCGACATCCCCAATACGGTCAAGGGCGGCGTGCGCTCGGCCTGCCTCATGGGCGTGGACCTCATCACCGTGCACGCCCTCGGCGGCGAGCGCATGATCCGCGCCGCCCGCGAAGCCATTGAAGAAAGCGCCGCCTCGGGCGGGGCCAGGCCGCTCCTTTTCGCCGTGACCGTGCTTACCAGCATGGCCCCCGGCGAACTGCCGGGCTACGGGGAAGACCTGCCCGGCCTTGCCGCCGATCTCGCGGCCGGAGGGCAGGCGTGGGGGCTCGACGGCGTGGTCTGCTCCGGCCACGAAGTGGAAACCATCAAACGTCGCTGCCCCTCCCTGCTCTGCCTGACGCCCGGCATCCGCCCCGCCTCGGGGAGCACGGACGATCAGCGCCGCGTCATGACGCCCGCGCAGGCCGTGCGCGCCGGAAGCGATTTCCTCGTGGTGGGCCGCCCCATCACCAAGGCCCCCGTCCCCGCGGACGCGGCCCGGGCTATTCTGGACGAGATGGAGAAGGCATAAGCCCGGCTGGACAAGGCCCTTCTCCAGCCCGCGCCCCCCATCCGCCCACCATCTCCCTGCGGAAGCCCGCCCGCGCACCCTCGTAACGGCCACCCTTCTCCGCTTTCCCGAACGCCTTCCGTGCGGCCTCCCCATCCGTCAAACGTCTTTGAAAAGGATGGGGAGGCTTGAAGGGGGAAGGGGAAACGTTCTCCAGAAAGTTTCCCCTTCCCTCTCCAAACGCACCATCCTTAAGGATACCCCATTCCTATGAAAATTTGGAAATTCCGCACCCCGAAGGAAAACGGCTCCTGCCCCCCCGACTGGGCGGACAAGCTCGGCGTCCCACAGATTGTAGCCGATCTGCTCTGGCGGCGCGGGCTTGAGTCGATGGCCGACATGGACACCTTCCTTTCCCCCGGCCTGCGCCACCTCTCCCCCCCCGACTGCTGGCCGGGCATGGCAGAGGCCGTGGACACGCTTGAAAAAGGCATCCGAGAGGGCCGCAGCGTGCTCATCTGGGGCGACTACGACGTGGACGGCATCACCGGGGCCACGCTGATCCTGCAAACGCTGCGCTTTCACGACGTACCCGCGAGCGTCCACCTCCCTGACCGGCGCAAGGAAGGTTACGGGCTCAACATCCCCGAGATCGAACGCCTTGCCGCCGAAGAGAAACCGGGCATCCTGCTCACCGTGGACTGCGGCATCAGCGACGTGCGCGCCGTGGCGCGGGCCAGGGAACTGGGCTTCACGGTGGTGGTTTCCGACCACCACATGCCGCCCGAGACCCTGCCGGACGCCCACGCGATCACCAACCCCCGCCTCAGCGACGACAACCCCTGTCCCCATCTGGCGGGGGTGGGCGTGGCCTTCTTCCTTATGGGCGCGCTCAACGCCCGGCTTGAAGCCCTGTCCGGCAAGCGCATGGACATGCGGCGCGTGCTCGATCTCGTAGCCCTCGGCACGCTGGCGGATATGGTATCCCTGACCGGGCAGAACCGCATTCTGGTCAAAAACGGCCTGCTCAAGATCGCGGAGGCCAAACGGCCCGGCCTTGCCGAACTCAAGGGCGTCAGCGGTTTTTCCCCCGTGGCCGCGCTCGGGGCCGGGCAGGTGGTCTTCAACCTCGCTCCGCGCATCAACGCGGCCGGGCGGCTCGGCAGCCCCACGCTGGCCCACGACATGCTGCTGACCGACTCGCACGACGAGGCGGCCCGGCTCGCGCATACGCTGACCGCACTCAACGACGAGCGCCGCGCGGAAGAGGAACGCATCTTCAAGGAAGCCCTCGAACAGGCCGCCGACCAACAGGAGCGCCTCGGCTTCGTGCTCTACGGCAAGGACTGGCATCAGGGCGTGATCGGCATTGTGGCCTCGCGCATCGTCGAAACCTACTACCGCCCGGTGCTCATCCTTTGTGCGGACGGGGACAGCCTCAAGGGGTCGGGGCGTTCGGTGCCGGAATTCGATCTGCACGCCGGACTCAGCCGCTGCGCGGACGTGCTCATCGGCTTCGGAGGCCACCGGCAGGCGGCGGGGCTGCGCATGGCCCCGGAACGCCTCGAAGACCTGCGGGAACGCTTTGACGCCGTGATTCGGGAAGAACTCGGGGAAACGCCGCTCACCCCCTCGCTGAAAATCGATGCGGAAATGCCGTTTTCGCAGGCGTCCGACTTTGCCGTCCTGAAAGGGCTCGAACTGCTCCAGCCCTTCGGCATCGGCAATCCCGAGCCCGTCTTCGCCTCCCTTCCCCTGCGAGTGAAGAAGCGCAAAGCCTTCGGGCACTCCCGCGAACACATCGCCCTTGAGGTGACTGAGGAGACTTCCGGCATCACCCTGCAGGCCAAGGCGTGGCGGCAGGCCGATCAGATAGCCGAAAGCATCCAGAGCCGCCGCATCAGGCTGGCCTATACGCCGGGCATCAACGCCTACAACGGCATCGCGTCCGTCGAGCTGCGCGTGCGGGACATCGAAATCCTTTCCTAGGCCATCCTCTTGCCGCACCGAACGGCAGGGCAAAAAGCGGCCTTGCGTGGAAGCGCCCCTGCGGGGGGGGGCGTCTAAGGCGCTTTGCAAGCCGCGCCTTCTTTCTTATACTGCGCCTCGCCGCCCGAAGAGGCGGCTTCAACCCGTCATCTCATGGAGAACAACATGATGCACAGCCTTCGTATCGCCGTCTGCGCCCTCGCCCTCTTCCTCGGGGTGGGCCTTGCCCTGCCCTGCGCCAGCCATGCGGCCCCCCTGCCCAAAGTCAAAATCGAAACCAGCATGGGCGACATCGTGGTGGAACTGAACTCCGCCAAGGCCCCCAAAACGGTCAGCAACTTCCTCTATTACGTCAAATCCGGCTTCTACAAGGATACGATCTTCCACCGCGTGATCAACGGCTTCATGATTCAGGGCGGCGGCCACACCGCCGATATGCGCGAAAAGGACACCACCAAGAAGCCCGTCGTCAACGAAGCGGCCAACGGCCTCAAAAACGAGCCCTACACCATCGCCATGGCCCGTACCAACGATCCCGACTCCGCCACGGCGCAGTTCTTCATCAACGTAGCGAACAACGACTTCCTGAACCACAAGAACACCACCCCGAGCGGTTACGGCTATGCCGTCTTCGGCAAGGTCATTCAGGGACAGGACGTGGTGGACCGCATCAAGGCCGTTCCCACCGGCAACGTAGGCCCCTATCAGGATGTCCCCACCACGCCCGTCATCATCAAGAACATTGTTCCGGTGCAATAAGGGATTTTCTTTGTCGTGCTTTTCTGACGATTTAGAATCATCACGAAAAAAACTTCAAAAAAACGCCAAAAAAAGCTTGCCAAGACCGGAGACTTTGCGTAGTTAGTCTCCCTGTCGAGCCGGGGTAGCTCAGTTGGTAGAGCAGGGGACTGAAAATCCCCGTGTGGGCAGTTCAATTCTGTCCCCCGGCACCATTTTTCAGGGATTTGGCTGAACAAGCCAAATCCCTTTTTTCTTTTCCTCCTGTTGCCCTCCTTGGCGAGGCGTTGCTCTTTTCCCGGACGCCCTCCGCACAAAGCCTTTTGCCTCCCTCCTGCTTCATGGAATCCTAGAATATCAGATGGATGGACAGGATGCCCCCGCCTGATAAGCCATGAGGAGCAGATTCTTTCGAGGCGGGGAGGCATCCATGCGTTCTATCGTTTTCAGCACAGTGTCGCATCTGGACATGTACACGGGCGAAGATCGGAAAACGCGCTGGCGGCCCTTGCTCGAACTCCTGCGGATCGAAAGCTTCAAGGTGGACAAACTCTATTTTTTCATCAGCCATCTGTACCGCCATATCGTGCCCGTCCTTGTCCAGGACCTGAACAACCTTTCCCCACAAACCGAAATCATCCCCGTGGTCACGGACCTTAACGGCGTGCTGACCTACGAGGACATCGCGCCCGCCTACAAGGTGTTCAGCGGCTATTTCGAGAAATTCCGCTTCGACCTGATCAATGAACGCTACTTCTTCCATCTGGGACCGGGCAACCTGTTCCAGCACGCGCTCATGCTGATCATGCTCTTCCATTTCAAGCGGCTTCCCTTCCAGATGCTGCGTCTGGCCCCCGATCTGGAAAAGCCGGGCGGCATCATCATGGAAATCTACGAAGGCGACATCCGCAAGTGGATCGCCAGCATCGCGGATTCGGAAAAGCATAATGTGGCGGCGCAGACCTTCCTCAAATCGTCCATCGAAACACGCAATCCCGTCTTCAACAAGATGATCGAGGACATCGAGCACGTCGCCACGCACTCGACCGCCCCATCCTGCTTTCCGGCCCCACCGGGTCCGGCAAATCGCACCTTGCCAGAAAGATTTATGAACTCCGCTACAACAAGAGGCTGGTTCCGGGCGTCTTCGTGGAAGTGAACTGCGCGACGCTTCAGGGCGAAAGCGTGCTCTCGAATCTCTTCGGGCACGTGCGGGGCTCCTTCACGGGCGCGACCACGGTCAGGCAGGGCCGCTTTCGCCTCGACCTCTTGTCGTGCATCAACATGTGGCATTTCCGGCTGCCCGCACTCAGGGAACGGCTTGAAGACATCGAACCGAATATCAATTACGAACTGGACCGCCATACGCGGAGGAAATCGCCCGGCTGCGCGCCGTGTGGCACGCTCCGGCGCGGGCCGAGGTTTCCTCGATCCGGGAGGAAGGCGGGCTCCTGCTGCGGCTCATGACGCCTGAGCAAGCGGAACAGCTCGACCTCTTTGACCGGGCCCAGCTCGAACACGTCCTGCGGATATGCTGCCAATACGACACACGCACGGAAGCCGGGCGCCGTCTTTTCGGCGTGTCGCGCCGTCGGAAAAAACGGGCGGACGACACGACGCACCTCAACAAATATCTCAAAGCCTTCGGCCTGAATTGGGAACAGGTGCAATCCCTGCGCTATCGCTGACGGAGCGAGCCGCCTGTCCCCCTTTTCCCCCTCTGGAAAAATAAAGGCGGGAAAGCTCGCCGGGAGAGGGAAGGATTCCGGCGTTCCGCCCGCATGACGAGAGCACGGCAGCGGAAGAATACGGAACGCCGGAACAATGAGGCCGCCGGAACAAGGAAGACGGATCAACGGGAAGAGGCGATCAGCATGAGGGCCAGCCCTGTGAAGACGCAGCCCGCCGCCCGGTTCAGCCAAAGCTGGCCGCGTACGGAACTGTTGAAACGTTCGGCCATACGCCCGGCCAACAGCGAAACCGATCCGAAAACCAGCAGCGTGGCCAACTGAAACAGCGCGCCGAGCACGACGATCTGAACCGTAAGGCTCCCTCGCGCGGGATCAGCGAACTGCGGCAGGAAGGCGAGGAAGAAAAGCGTCACCTTGGGATTGGTGACGTTCATGATCACTCCGCGCCGATAGAGCGCGACGTAACCGGGAAAACGGGCCCCTTGCAGCGAGGCTTTTGAAAGGCCGCTGCGGAATGAAAGCCACGCCAGATACAGGAGATAGGCGGCCCCGGCGAGCTTCAGGAGGTTGAAGGCCGCCGCCGAGGCAGCCGGAACTTTCCAGCCGGCCCTGCCCCACCATGAGGACGTCGGCCTTGAGTTCCGACGCGCGCAGGGCCGCCCCGATGCCGGAAGCCCCGGTTCCGAGGACAAGCACGTCGGTCTGAATGCGCTTTCCCCATTCTGTTGCCGTAACAAGCATGATGTCTCCTTCACTTTGCCCGATAGAGGGGCCTGATGATGACGGTAAGATCAATCGTTTTCCTGCTGCTTGTCCAGCAAAGCTCATACCAAGACGTTATATTTCAAAGAACACTATAACTCTAATGTGTTAGCGAAATGACAGGTAAGAAAAAAGAAAAAGATCAGAATAAAAAATGAATTAATCAGATATTTTTCTGAATACTTCTTTTTTTCTGATAAATAAAAAGGAAAGACTGGAGAATCTTTTTTCTGCCGCCCCCGTTTCACAGAAGAGGGAAAAACCTTTCCCTAGTATATTTCCTACGCTTTGTAAAAATAGATTACTTTATAATTATGATAGGTTATAGCGTGAAACCATACCTCACCGCGCGGTTGAGGGCCATCCCTCCCGGTACGGTAAGCGGGGTAATCCCCACCCTCCCGGCGGATTTCCTGCCCAGAGGGCGCATTCCTTGCCCTAGCAAAAGGCATTGGGGAACAATCCCCCAATGCCACCGGGGGTTATCTGGCGTTGTGGCCCCGGCCTCCGCTTCTTCCCAGATCGGGCGGGCTGGTCGAACGCTTCACGCGTTCTCAACGCATAGGCCCCCCGGAAAGCCGAAATCGCCGAGAACAGCCCCCCTGAAAAAACGGTAAAGCTTTCACGCCTATACACAGTTCCCTTCTCGACTTCAGATGTAGCCGCAGTGCTTGAACTCCTTAACAGTGCGTCTTTTGTCTCTTTTCTTGAATAACGAGTCTTCGTATAAAGATTGATTAATAAAACTTTATTTGACAAATAGCTCTCATTCGATCTACTTCCCCGGCGGGGGACCAATGCCGGAGAAAAACGCCTACGCCATGCCTTCCGCTCGGGAAATCGCCGCGCTCACCGTGCCGCAGCTCGGCATGATGCTGTGCCACCTTTCCATTTCCATGACTGATCTCTGGGTAGCCGGGCGGCTGGGGGCGGACGTGCAGGCGTCCATAGGCATCGTGTCGCAGGTCTTCACGCTGCTCATGCTCGTCGCCTCGCTGGCAGGAAGCGGCTGCCTTGCCGCCATCAGCCAGTCGCTCGGGGCCGGCCTCGGACGCCGGGCACGGCGCTACGCCGCACTCATCGTGGGCATGGCCGGGATGACGGGGCTCGCGGCGGCCGCCCTCGGCCTCCTCAGCCTTCCCCTGACGCTGCGGTTCATGCACGTTCCCCCTCCCCTTGAGCCGGTGGTGCGGACTTTCATCATCGCCTACAGCTGCCAGTTACCTTTCTACTACACGCTGATCATGTTCAATTCCGTATTCCGGGCCTACAAGCTGGTCAGCCTGCCGCTCATCGCCGTGGCGGCGGTGGCCGTCGGCAACCTTGTGGGCAGCGCGGGATTCGGGCTCGGGCTGTGGGGGCTCCCGGACTTCGGCTATGCGGGAGTGGCGTGGAGCACCTTCGGCTCGGCCCTGCTCGGCCTTGCCTGCAACCTCTACGCCGTCGTGCGCAAGGGCATCCTCAACCGCGCCGCCCTCGCGCCGTGGCGTTGGGTCCGCCGCGCCCTGCCCGCGCTGTGGCGCATCGGCGGGCCCGCCGCCCTCGGCCAGATGGCCGGGCACATGGGCAGCCTCGTTCTGCTTTCGCTCCTCGCCGGGCTGCCGGGCGACATGGTCCCGGTTCTCGCCGGAATGACCCTCGGCGCGCGCGTGGAAACCTTCCTGACCTTTCCCGTGGCCGCGCTCGGCATGAGCGTAGCCATCCTGAGCGGGCATCTGCTCGGCGCGAACCGCCTTGAGGCCCTGCGGCGCTTCGTGCGGCGCACCTCGCTGGCGGCGGCCCTCGCCTTGGGCGGCGGAGCGGGCCTCCTCTTCCTCTTCCGGGAGTCCGTGGCTGGCCTCTTCTCCACCGATCCCGAGGCCGTCCGACAGGGCGCGCGCTTTCTCGCCTTCGCCTGCGCTGCGGTCCCCTTCAAGACGTACTCCATCCTCATCAACGGGGCCTTTTCGGGCGCGGGCGCAACGGGCCTCGCCTGCAAGGTCAACTGCCTCGTCATGTGGGCCTTTCAGGTGCCGCTGGCGTGGGCGTTCGGTCATGCCTGCGGCGCAAGCGGCGTCTACGCGGCCATGCTCTGCGCCAACGTCGCGACGGCCCTGTGGCTGGGCCGCCTCCATGCCGGGAAAAAATGGCTTGAATGTGGGCTGCGAAAACGCCAGAATGCCTCATCCTGACGAGCCGAAACCGGAGAAGAGGCATGTCCAAAGAGCGCAACGAAACAAGGCAGCTCTCGCCCGTCCTCGAGAACTACCTTGAAATCATCTTTTATCAGGAAATCCACGAGGGCGCGGCCCGGGCCAGCTCCATTGCCGAGGCCGCGGGCGTTTCCCGCTCCACCGTCACGAGCACGCTGAAGACCTTGAAGGAAATGGGCTATGTGGACTACGAGCCCTACAGCCTCATCCACCTGACGGAAGCGGGGATGCACATAGGCCGGGATGTGGCCCACCGCCATATCGTCATTCAGGAGTTCCTCCAGCACGTCCTGCAGCTTGAGGCCGCCTTTTCAAGCAACGTGGCCTGCGAGCTGGAACACGTCCTGCCGCCCGAGGTCATCCGGCGTCTCGGCCAGTTTGTGCTCTACATGCAAAGCCGCGAGGAAACGTGGAAGGACTGGCGGGAGGACTACAAGAAAATCCGCCTTGAGCACATCCGCGCCGGGAGCGAAGCGAAGGAAGTGCGCAACGCCCCGCCCATGCTCGCCTTGCGCTCGCAGCTCCTGCGGCCCGACGATCTGGATGAAAAATACCGCTGACGTCCCTTCGCGCAGGGCCGCCCGCTTTCGGCCTCCCCGCCCACGGTGGCCCTCGCCAGGGAACAGGCCCTTTCCTCGGGCACGGGAGCACCGCCTTTCGCCGCCGCCTTGCGCGTGCCGCTTCTTCTCCGCCTGCCGCAGGGACTTGCGGACCGGAGGCGGCGCGGCGTCCCGGCGAGGAAGACCGCCCTCTTCTCCTGGCCCCACGCTGACTGCGCCGCACGCCTCATGAGGCGTCTTTCAGCGAGTAGCGCACCGGCACCAGAATCTGAAAGCCTTTTCCCCCCTCCACCACGTCCAGACCTTCCAGCTTTTCGCCCAGCCGCTCGGTGGCCGCGTCGAGCAGGCGATGCCCGCTGCCCTTGCCGAGGGCGCACGCGCCGACCTTTCCCGCCGGGCTGACGGTCACAAGTAAATGCGTGGTCCCTTCGGCCCCCGTGCGCCGCGCCTGTTTGGGGTATTTCTTGTGCCGGTTCAAGGCCTCCAGAATGGCCGCGAGGGCTTTTTCCTTCCGCTGCGCCTCCGCCGCCCCGGCGTCGGGGTCCGGCGTGGGGGCGGCGGAGGCCGCAAGGGACGACGCGGCGGCAGGGGCTTCCTGCGCCGTGGAGGCGGTGGACGCGGGCAGCGGCGGAACACCGGGCCGCACCCTGCGGGGCGTCTTTTTCTTCACGGAGGGCGTCTTTTGGGCCGCCACGGGCGGGGCGGGCCTGGAAGGCGTGCGCACGCTCGGGGGCTCCACGGCGGCGGGCGCGGGCGGGGCCTGAGGCGGCATGGGCACCCTCACCTCGGACTCCGGGCTCAAAAGCCGGCGCAGGGCCTCCTGCGGAGCGGAAGCCGGGACGGACGGCTCCCGCGCCACGCGCAACAGCATGACCGCCGCACTCCGGGGCGGGGCCACCGTGGGCGGGGAAGGCGTGAGCAGCGCAAGGGAGAGGGCCAGCAGCGCCAGCCCGCCGGTCATGCCGCCCGCCACCGTGCGGCTTTTGCGCAAGTCCCGCGCCCCGTATATCCTACTGACGGCTTGGCTGCGTGCTGATGACAAAATGGCCTCCCCGCCTCATCTTGGCGATGTCCACCACGCCGACGAAGGCCTCAAAAGGGGCTTTTTCATCGACGTACAGATTCAGAAGGGCTTCGGGCCGCGTTTCCAGCAGGGCCGTGAGCGCCTCCTTGTCCAAGGGCTTTTCCTGATAGTGGATGCTGCCGTCCGCCTTGACCGAAATGAGCAGTTCCGGGCTTTTCCCCGCGGCCTCTTCCGAGGTTTCGGAGGACGGCAGCACGATGTCGAGCACGGGCTTGCTGAAGGTCGTGGTCATGATGAAGAAGATGAGCAGCATGAAGACCACGTCGATGACCGGGGTCAAATCGATGCCCGGGTCTTCCTCGAAATCATGCATGGCGCGCCCTCCCCGCTTCCGTCCGGGCCCTCGCGCCGCCGCAGAGTTCGAGGGCGCGGTAGCTGTGCTCCACGGCCTCGATGTGGAAGCCCTTGAACTTGAGCATCAGGTAATAATAGAACATCAGCATGGGGATGGCGACGCAAAGCCCCATGATCGTGGTGATGAGCGCCTCCCAGATGCCCGCGGCAAGCTGCGCGGCGTCGGGCGCGCTGTGCTCGGCGATGGTGCGGAACACCGTAACCATGCCGAGGATGGTCCCGAGCAGGCCGAGCAGCGGCGAAACCACGGCGATGAGGCGCAGCCAGCACAGCCCCTTGGTTACCCCCTCGAAATTGCGATGGAAAAGGTAAGCCACCTCGGCCCGGATATCCTCGGAGTGGCCGCCGTGGGTCTTCACGACGTCGCGGACGATGGCGATGAGCGGATTGTCGCTCCTCTCGCAGACGTCGCGCAGGCAGCGGCCCTCCTGATGTTCGATGTCGAGGAAATCCCGCTTGAAGTCGCGCCAGACGAAATACAGGTAGAACATGTTGCGCAGCGCAAGGTAAAGGCCCGCGCAGCCCACGGCGACGATGACCACGCCCGCCGGGCCCAGAGAAGCGTAGAGAGAAGCAAGATTCATGGACGGTTCCCAAAAAGATCAGGAAGGGCGGCTGTCCCGTCCTCCCGGTTGTGGGGCCCGGCCTCCGGCGGCCCCCTTTTCCCGAAGGCCGCCGTGCGGCGGAAAACGCCCCAAATGCGGCCATGCCTCAGGCTCAGCCCTCATTCCAATGCCGTCCGCGAAAAGCCGATTGTTTCCAAAGGGCAAGGGAGAAAAAGGGGCGGCGAAGCCCGCGCACCATCGAGATGCCGTTTTTCCCTTGCAACGCGGTCACTTGAAAACAAGCAGCCTTGCAGCAGGTGGTTGAATGAGGGCTGAGCCCGACCGCCTGCCCGTGGGCAAACGGCTTTCCGCCGTTGCCCGCATGAGGCGAGCGGCTCCGCGCCCCCGTTTACCCCAGCCGCTCGACGAAGGCCCGGAAGGTTTCCCGGGCCTTGCGGCGATCCTCCTCGTCGGGATGTTTCGCCGCCTCCTCAAGGCGCGCCTTGCGCTCGGGCGTCATGGGATGTACGTCCGAGGCCATGCGCTGCATCATGGCCACGACCTTGGGATCGACCTTGCCCTGACAGAGATAGGTACCGAGCACCGTATTGCCGCGTTCCGGGGCGCTGACCAGCGACTCGCCGCAGGCCATGCACTCCTTGGCGTGATCGGAATCCGGCCATGCCCCGAGCGTGCCGAAAAGGGCCACGGTTGCGCCCCGTACGCCTTCAAGGTAGGCCGTGGCCCGCGCGTCTGGCTTGCCCTTGTCCACCCAGTAGCCCACGGCCACCAGATCGTAGCCTTCCGGCGACGGCGCGGATTCCACGGGATGCAGGGCGCAGTCGGGCAGCACCTCCGCGACGGCTTCGGCAATGGCGCGGGTATTCCCCGTGCGCGACGAATAGACGACCAGCGTTTTCATGTCCGCTCCTTGCCCACGGCCTCGCGCAGCGCGAAAAAGGCGTCGCGCGCGGCGGGGATCAGCTTATGGTTTTCGCGGCCCACATAGACGGAGAAGAGAACCGCCCCGGCCACGTCGAAAAACTGTACGGAATGGCTTTCCCGTCCCATGAACGGCAGGGAAAGGAAAGCGATGCGGCCAAGCCCCTCAATGCGCAGGTGCCCGCCAAGGCCGCCGTCCCCGCCCTTGAGGTTAAAGTAACCGTGCCCGTGCGCGCCCGCCGGGATTTTCCCCTTGATCTCAAGGACCGAGCCGCCGCAGAGGGCGATGAAGGTCGCGCTTTCCCATCCGGTGAGGCTTTGCCAGACCGCGTCGAACGCCTCCGGCCCGGCGAAGGCGCGCATCTCCTCGGGCAGGGCCCGGGCGATGTCCAGTTCCGAAACGCCGAAACGTTCCGCCAGCCCGGCCAGCATGACCGGGCTTTTTTCCAGCAGGGCCGCGCCCACGCGCTCCCGCAGCGTTTCCGCCATGCCGCAACACGATGCTTCCATTGTCTTCTCCAGCGTTATACGTTTGCCCGTCCCGAAGGCAGGGGCAGCCGCAAGGCCCGGGCGCAGGCGATGCCCATCAGTTCGAGATCATGGGTAATGACCAGAATGCAGGCCCCTTTCTCGGCCAGAAGCCGCAGGGCTTCGGCGATGCGGCGCATGTTCCGTCCGTCAAGGCCACTGGTGGGCTCGTCGAGGATGAGCGCGTCCGGCCCCTTCGCGAAGGCGGACGCGATGACCAGCCGCTGTTTCTCGCCCCCGGAAAGCGACTGCGGATGGCGTTCCGCGAGCCCCTCCAGGGCAAAGAGCGAGAGCAGGCCGGATATGTTTTCGCTCGAGCGAGGGGCCAGGGAAAGGCTGACCTCAAGCTCCTGCCGCACCGTCTTCATGTGCAGCTGATGATCCGCGTTCTGAAGCACGATACCCACCCGGTCGAGCAGGGCCGGAGGCCGGATTTCCCCCCCGCCGACGAAAAAGCTCCCGGCCTGCGCCTTGTTCAGGCCCACCAGCAGGCGGGCGAGCGTCGTCTTGCCCACGCCGTTGCCGCCGATAAGCGCGGTTACTCCGGGCGGGACCGACGCCTCGGCGTCCTCGAAAAGCAGGGGGCCGCCGGGATAGCCGAAGCGCAGGCCGCGCACGGCAAGGCCCTCTCCCGCCCCGGCCCGCGCCTCCGGGAGCGAGTGCCGGGGATCGTCCACGCCCACGGCGCGCAGCCCGTAGCGGGCGCGCAGGGCATCGTCGCGCAGGATGGAAAAAGCCCCCTGCTCCACGATGCGGCCCTCTTCCATGACCAGCACGCGATCCACCACCCCTTCCAGCCAGTAGAGGCGGTGATCCACCACGAGGATGGCCATGCCCGCGGCCTTGAGGTCGCCCAGCCGGGCCGCAAGATCGGCGGTGGCTTCGGGGTCGAGGTTGGCGCTCGGCTCATCGAGGATAAGCGCACACGGCCCCTGCGAAAGGATGGACGCGAGGCCGACCTTCTGCTTCTGCCCCTCGGAAAGCGCATGAATGGACGAGGCCAGCAACGGGCCGAGGCCGAAGGCCCGCGCCGCCTCCTCGATGCGGGCGGCCACGGCCTCGGCGGGCAGCCCCCGCCACTCGTGGGCGAAAGCCAGCTCGTCCTCGACGTTGAGGGCGAAGAATTGCTGTTCCGGGTCCTGAAAGAGCGTGCCCGCCTGAAGCGCCAGCTCGCTGACGGAGCGATCCGCCGTGGACGCGCCACCCACACGCACGCATCCCTCCAGCCTGCCCCGGAAGTAGTGCGGGCACAGGCCGTTGGCGAGGCGCATCAGCGTGGATTTCCCGCAGCCGCTGGCCCCGGTGCACAACACCACTTCACCGGGGGCCACGGAAAAGGATATGTCCCATACCGCGGGCCGCTCCCGGAAGGGATAGGTATACGTCACCTTTTCAAAACGGATCATCAGCGCATCCCCCCTGTCCCCCAGCTCCAGCCCACCGCGTGCTGGCAGATCGCCCCGGCAAGGGCCACGGCGCAGGCGGCGGCCACGAGCCACGTGTCGGAACGTTTCCAGACGAGCTTTTTGTAAGGCCGCATCGCCCCGCCGAGCCCCTTCAGTTCGGCGGCGATGCCGAGTTCCTCCGAGGTCTTCAGGGAACGGAAAAGGAGCGGGGTGAAAAGAAGGCGGATCATGAGCAGCGGGTGCCGGAAGGCGTTCCACGGGGTCATGCGCCAGCCGCGTATTTTGAGCGTTTCGGCCACCTGCCTGACGTCATTGACGAATGTGGGGATGAAACGGATCATCACCGCCGCCGGGAGGTAGAGGCAGAAGGGCAGGCGCAGGCTTTTGAGCGCGGTGAGCAGCCCCTGCACGCGGCAGGAGAAGGCCAGCGGCAGGATCACGTTGAGCATGGTGGCCATACGCAGGAAAGGCACGGCCAGTTCCGACGCGGCAAAAGGCGGCATGGACGGCAGCAGCAGGGACAGGCCGAAGGCGCAGCCCATGGCCACAAGCAGCATGGCCGCCAGCGCCGCGTAGCCGATCATGAGGAGCCGGAACCGCCGCAGGCCCAGCGCGTAGACGAGCGACATGCCGAAGAGCACCCCTTGCGGCTCCACCCCGGACAAGGCCACGGTCGCCACGGACGCCAGCAGGCTGACCAACATCTTGGCCCGCGTGTCGGCGGCGTACAGCCCGCCCCCGGCTCCTTCAGTCACGAACGATGCCAGCATGACGCAACTCCCTGACGGCCCGCAGGCCGGAAAAAAGTCCGCACAACGATCCCGCATAGCCGATGGCTACGATAGGGACAATGACATAAATCATGGACGGGCTCTCGCGCATGAACAGCCACGAGACGCCGAGCGACAAGAGCTTTGACGCGAGATCGTAGACCGCCACGGCGAGCACGGGCGCCCAGGGCCGCCCCATCCCGCCGCCGCAGACGACCGCAGCCTCGGCGCAGCCCGCCGCCAGCAGCATGGCCGGAAGCAGGGTAACGCTGCCGCCAAGGAGCAACATGCTGATGAGCATGTTCACGAGCACGAAGAGGGCCAGCGTGCCCGGCTTGCGCACCTTGTAGAGCATGACCACGAGCAGCGTGGTGAAGATGAGGTTCTTGGCGAGCAGGCTCACGGGGTTCATCCCCCCTCCGGCCAAGGCGACCAGCAGCGTGGACACCTTGGCCGCAGCCGAAAAGACGCCGAGGACGACGAGTTCCTGCGCGCTCCAGTAGCGGCGGGACGATAGGGGGCGTGGCAACATCAGCTTTCCTTCCCCTCCTCCGCTGGGCCGGGCGGATATCTCCGGCTCCCTTTCGGAAGCGGCGGGGGATCGCCCGGCCCCGCTTGCAGACGCGGCGCGAGGGGGTTTTTTATTATTATAAATGAAATTCAATTTTAATATTAAAGGAAGACTCAGCCGAAAAATCAGAACTTCATGCCCACCCGGACATTGGCGTGGGTGCCGGGCTCCAGAATGGCCTGCGTGTACTGGTAGCGCTTGTCGAAGAGGTTCAGCACCTCGGCCTGCACCGTATACTGCTTCTCCTCCCCGAAATCGAAGCCGAAAGCCACGTTCAAGGTGGTGAAACCGCCCAGACTATAGTCGGAATCGCCGTCCTTGGAGGCGTATTCCGTGGCCGACTGACTGCGGGCGTAAAGGTCCGCGTTGAAGTCGATGGCCTCGCTCAGCGCGTGGCGGAAGCGCAGCCCGTAGCGCCCCACCCATGCGGGCGTGGCCGTGTCGAAGGTCTTGTAGCCGTCGCCGTCGTCATACTGGCGGCGTATCCACGTCAGATCGGCGTAGGGGGTGAAGCCGCCGGGAAAATCGTAGCTCAGGGCCAGTTCCGAGCCGAAACTCTTGGCCTTGGCGACGTTGGTATAGATGTAGTCCTCCGTTCCGGCGATGGGCACGCTGGTGATGTAGTCGTCCGAAATGGCGTAGAAGAGCGCGGCGTCGAGGTTCAGGCCGCCGTTATTGTAGCGCGCGCCGATTTCAAAGTTGTTGGACGTTTCGGGATCAAGGCCGGGGTTGCCGTAGGTCATGCCGCTGGCGGAACCCATAGCCGTGCCGATGTACTTTTCCGTAAGGATGGGCACGCGGAAGCCTTGCGCCCAGCTCGCCCGCAGCGCGAGGTTTTCAATCCCGGTCCAGACAAGGCCCACGTTGAAGACGGGCCGGGAATCCGTAGTGGACCCGAGATCGGCCTTGGCGGTCTGGCCGGAATAGTCGAACATGGGCCGGACAAGCTGATCTCCACTGAACATGCCGCCCGTGTAGGGATCGGCTATTTCCGTCCCCCGGGTCAGCTCGGTGCGCACGCGGGTGTAGCGCACGCCGTAGCTGAGCTGCACATCCCACGGCAATTGCGATTCTATGAGCGCGAAGATGGCCTGCGTCAACTGCGTCCCGTCATAAAACTTGTTGGTTTTCTTGTCGATCTTCATGGACATCGTGGGGCTCACGGGGCTCGACATGTTGAAATAGCTGACGCCCTCCGAGTTGAGGCGGTCATAGTTCACCTCATAGCCGGCGATGAGGTAATGGTCCGTCCCGATGTGCCAGTCGGTCTGAAGGGACGCGCCCGTGCTGCGGATGATGTTGTCGGCGAAGTTGTCCACCACAACATTGGTCTCCCCGCTGGAGGTCTTGATATAGTTCTCCATCTTTTTGCGGTTTTTCTGATAGTAGGCGTCGAAGCGCACCCGTGCCAGCGCATCGCTGAGGTTCTTCCCCTCGGCGAAAAAGGCGTATTTGTGCCGCTTCCACTCCGGCACCTTGACGAAAAAGTCGCTGCCGGGGTCTTTCTGATAGTCCATCGACGTGGCGTTGAAGTCGCCGTCGAAAGAGTCGAAGCTGCCGCCGACCGTGAACGTGTCGGAAAAGTCGTAGCTCAAAAAGGCGCTGCCGTCCTTCTGCTTGAAGCTCGTGTTGTCGAGCGTGCCCTCGGGCGTGCGCACGTCGCCCTGATTGGAGTTGGCCCCGGAGACACGGTAGTTGAAGCCCTTGTGCGAGCCGAAGAGGGACAGGCTTTCGGAAAAGCCGTCCGACGCGCCGTTGTAGGTGACGGACGCCTCGCCCTGCACCGGCTTGTCCCCGCCCTTTTTGGTGATGATGTTCACCACGCCGCCGATGGCGTCCGAGCCGTAGAGCACCGAGGCCGGGCCCTTGATCACCTCCACCCGCTCGATGCGGGAGGGATCGATGAGCAGGGCCGCGCCGGACATGGACTTGTGCTCGGAAATCTTTTGCCCGTCGATGAGCACGAGCGTGCGGAAGGCGTCCTCGCCCCGGATGGATACCCGTTTCAGGCCCTGCGAGCCGTCGTTCTCGATGCGCACGCCCGGGACGTCCTGCAGGAGTTCCCCAATGGTCCGGGCCGCAGATTTCTCCACGTCCTTGCTCGTCAGCACCGTGACGCTCATGGGCACGTCCTGCAATTCCTTTTCCACCCTCGTGGCGCTCACGTGCACCTCGCCCGCCCTGAGCGGCTCCTCGGCATGGGCGGGAAAAAACGCCGCCATGCCCAGAGCGGTCAGGGGCAGGGCGCATAACATCCTTTTGACCAGCATCAGTCCTCCAAAGCGCGTTTGAGATAGTCAAGCAAGAGTTGCGAAAGATTCACCTGCCAAAACTGCCCGGCCAGCGTCAGCACGACCTCGGCCCCCGCGCGTTCGACGAGCCCGGCCCTCTCCCACTGATCGAGCACGGGCTTCCACACGTCCCCCAGAGGCACGCCGTAGGCCGCCTCAAGGCCGCGCAGGTCAAGCCACCCCTGTTCCATGCCCTCGGCCACGGCCTTGAAGAGCTTCCCGTACGGCACGGGCCGGAAAAGCATGGCCAAAGGCTTGCGCCCGGCCTTCACCTCGGCCTGCCACGCGCGGTAATCTGACTGGTTCAGATAGAAGAAGCCGTCGAGGTTGCCGCCCGCGCCCGGCCCGAAGGCCAGGCAGTGTGACCGACCCTTGACGTAGAGATTGTAGAGGTTTCGCTCGCGCGAGGTCCGGGCCCAGTGGCTGATGGACAGGCGACGGTAAAACGCCTTGCGCATGGCTTCCACCCCGGCGGCGAACATGGCGGACTGCCGGGGGATGTCCGCCCCGGCGGGGAGCCTGCCGCTTTCGATGGCTTTTGCCAGCAGTGTAGTGCGGTAGACGTTGAGCTGGTAGCAGTCCGCGCCGTCAAGGCGCAGCGACTGGGCCGTGGCGATGTCCTCCTGCCAGCGTTCCATCGTTTGCATGGGAAAGCCGTAGATGAGGTCCACGATGACGGCGGCCTGATCATAGCTCTGCACCAGTTCAAGCTGACGGATCAGCGTCTCCCGATCCGAAACGCGGCCCATCGCCCGCCGGATGTCCGTATCGAAGCTCTGCACGCCGAACGAAAAACGGTTGGCCCCGCCCTCGAAGCAGGCTTCCATCTTGTCCGGCCCGAAATTGGACAGCCGCCCCTCCACCGTGATTTCGCAGTCGTTGGCCAGAGGCAGCACGGCCCGGGCCTCGTTCAGGATGCGCCGGATGTCGTCGGCCTCAAGCGCGGTGGGCGTGCCCCCGCCCATGTAGACGGCGTGCACGGGGCCCGCCTCCTGCGCCGGGTGGCCCCGCCACAGCCGCAGCTCCTGAATGAGTGCGTCGGCGTAGAGGCGGCTGTCGTCGCTGCGGTAGGCCTTGTTGTAAAAGCCGCAGTAGAGACAATGCGTCTCGCAAAAGGGCACGTGGATGTAGGCGACGGTCTTTCCCATGCGGGGCCGCGCAAGCAGGGGCTCAAGCGTGGCCTCGAAATCCTTTTTGTCCACACCCGCGCCGCCGAGCCCGGGGTGCACGGCGATCTTGCCCTCGAAGGCATACGGCAGGGGATCGACGCCTTCGCGGGCGAAATACCGCTCAAGCCCGCCCCCGGCATGGCCCGCCGGGCCGAGGCGCGCGTCTTCCGAGGCCAAGGGCCCTTTCCATCCGGCTTCTTTCATGGTTGCTCCATATATTGTAGAGTACGTTGTCTATCATAAAGTTTTATTAATCAAACTTTATGTGTGTTCCCTTACTCACCTCTTAGAAAAGTGTCAACCTTTTTCCGCGGCCTTTCCTTCGCCCACAGCGCGGCAAAGCCCGGCCAAGCCCTTTTTCCCGAACGAGGCCGTGCTTTTAAAGGACGGGGGAGGAAAGCCAAGGCGAGGGCACGGGAGCGACGGCCTCACAACACACGCGAAGGAACGGCCCCGGAACGCGGCTCCCTAAAGGAAGAAGAAAATAATGATGATGAGGAGGAGAAACGGCTCCCGGCCTTCGCTCCAAACGGCGGGGGCCGCCGGGCTTCGGCAGCGCCTTTCCGCCTCCTCAAGGCAGGTTCAGCGGACGCCCGTCAGGGCATGGGGGACCTCCTGCAAGGACCCTTCCCGGAGCCCTCATGCACGCCGCCAAGACGCTCGGCCCATCTTGGCGGGCCGGGGCGCGTAAAGGGGACACGTCCGAAGACGCGGCCTCATCCCCCCTGGTATGGCAGGAAACGCCGGGGCCCGGGGGACGCCCTTTCCGGCTCGGCGCGCCGTCCGGGCGTGCCCTCTCCCCAAAAGTAAGGGACGGAAAATCCGGGACGCTCTTGCCCCGCCGTGTCCTTTCCGAGTCCCTCTCCCGCCGCAAAGGAAAACCGCAGGTTCAAAGGCTCATCCCATCTTTTTGAGGGCCGCCAATATCCTCTCCACAAGGAAGTCAACCGGGTTCATGGCCGTATCAAGAAGAAGGCGTTCCCCATCCCACGGCTCGTAGGCGCGTTCCTGCACGTCGCGCCACGTGGGGAGCGGGTAGCCGGGAAGATCGCCGCGCCGGTTTTCGACGCGGCGGCGGTGCTCGCGGGGATCGGAACAGACGACCTCCACTTCCAGATGTACCGCCCCCGTTTCGCGGGCCACGCCCCGCCACGCTTCGCGGGTCAGGTGCACGGGATTGACGGCATCCGCCACCACGGCAAGGCCCAGACGCAGGTTGTCCGCGGCCACGGCCTGCGCGATTTCGTACCCTGACGGGCCGAGGTCGCCCTCCCCGGCAAGGCCCGAGGCGATGAGCGCCCGCTCAATGGAGTCGATGCGCAGATACGCCGCACCGAGCCTGTACGCCAGCACGCGGGCGAGTGTCGTCTTCCCGGTCCCCGGCAAGCCTCCGAACGTGACCAGCGTCCCCCGGCACGACGGCCCTGGCCGCCCGCCTAACATACGCCGCCCACGGCAGGAGTACGGCGCAACTGCTCTTCAAGCATGGCTTCCTCCATCGCCTCGAAACGGCGCAGGCTTTCTTCAAAAACACGCATATAATAAAGAGAATTTCCGAAAAGGCCTACCATGAGCCTGGCGGCCTCGATTTCCTCGGGCAGGACGTAGGCCCGGCGGTTGCCCTCCATCGTGCGCAACGCCTCCTCCAGCCTGCCGATAAGCTCCCGGACGCCCATATGCGGGACGTCGACCCCGTCGATCTTGCGCGTGGCGTGCTTCTCTTGGTCCATGCTGCCCTCCTCCCCGCTTCTAAGCCCGATAAGGGGGTTCACACAAGCCTCGGGCCGCTCTTCCGCGCCTGATTTCCGCCCTGATTTCCGCCTTGATGCGCAGGCGCGGAAAGGCACGGGCGGGCCGCCCCCCGGCGCGTGATTTCCGCCTTGACAGGGCCTGCGCGCTTGCGTATTAGGTTGAGTTCTGCCTTGCCTGTTTCATCGCGCCCTCTGAGGCGACATCGGAAGCAGGCCACAGCCCATAAGGAGGATTATGGCATGAGAAAGTTTGAAACCCTGCTGCTCCTGTCCCCGGAGCTGGCCGGCGATGCGCGTGAAGCGTTGCTTGGCACCTTCAGCGGTGTCATCGAACGCGCCGGCGGCCAAGTCGCCGCGGACCACTGGGGTATGCGCGACCTCGCCTACCCTGTCCGTAAACAGATGCGCGGCTACTTCGTGCGCCTCGAATACGTCGCCCCCGGCGACACCGTGGCCGAGCTCGAACGCGTCATTCGCATCAGCGACGGCGTGTTCAAGTTCATCACCGTCAAGCTGGCCGATACGGTCGAGGAGGTTGCGTAAGATGGCCTTCAAGAAAAAGTTTGCCCCTCGCCGCAAGTTCTGCCGCTTCTGCGCGGACAAGGACCTTCCGCTTGATTACAAGCGCCCGGACATCCTGCGCGACTACATCACCGAGCGCGGCAAGATCATCGCTCGCCGCATCACCGGCACCTGCGCCAAGCACCAGCGCCTGCTCTCCACCGAGATCAAGCGCGCCCGTCAGATGGCTCTGCTGTTCTACACCGCCAGCCATTCCTCCGACGTGAAGAAAAAGAGCAATATCTAAGGAGACCCGGTATGAAAATCATTCTTCGTGCCGATGTGGAAAACCTGGGTCGCCTTGGCGATGTGGTGACGGTGAAGGCCGGCTACGGCCGCAACTATCTGCTGCCCCAAGGTCTGGCCATGCTGGTTACCCCCGGTAACATCAAGGCTTTTGAACTCGAACGCAAAAAGCTCCAGGCTCGTATGGACGCCCTGCGCGCCGCCGCCGACGAGCTGGCCGGCAAGCTGGAAGGCCTCGTGCTGCCCATCGTCATGCGCGTGGGCGACAACGACAAGCTCTACGGTTCCGTCACCACCGCCATCATCGGTGATGCGCTGGCCGCTCAGGGCATCGAAGTGGATCGCCGCCGCATCCTCATCGATCATCCCATCCGTACCCTCGGCGATCATCCCGTCCGCGTGCGCCTGCATGCCGACGTGATCGCTTCCCTCACCGTGAAGGTCGTCTCCGAAGACAAGGCGCACCTCGTCGAAGAGGAAGCCGCCGAAGCTCCGGCCGAGGCCCCGGCGGAAGAAGCCGCGGTAGAAGCTGCCGAATAGTTTCTCCCTGCCGCCGTCCCGTTTCGCAGCGGGGCGGCGGCAACGCGGCGCCTCCTCTGCTCCCCTTTTTCCCGTGATCCAACCAGAGGAATTTCCGCATGGCATCCCCCGCCGATCCGAACCGGGCATCTGACGATCTGCTCCGCCGAGTCCCCCCCCACAGCGTGGAAGCCGAACAGGCCGTACTGGGGGGCATTTTTATCCGCAACAGCGTTTTTCATACGCTCGTCGACTCGCTTTCCGCCGAAGATTTCTACCTCCCCGCCCATCAGACGCTCTACGCCTGCTTCCTTGAGCTCTACCGCCGCAACGCGCCCATCGATCTGGTCTCCGTCGCTACCTATCTGAAAGATCAAGGAAAACTCGAAGTCGTGGGCGGTGCGGCCTACCTCTCCGAACTCGCTCAGACCGTGGTTAGCGGGGCCAACGCCGAATACTATTCCACCATCGTGCGGGACAAGGCCCTGCAACGTTCGCTCATTGGCGCGTGCTCGGACATCATCAGCAATTGCTTTGACCAGTCCCGCACCGTTGAAGCCCTGCTCGACGAATCCGAGCAGGCCGTCTTCTCAATCTCCGAACGGACTACGGGTAAGGTCTTCAAGAGTTCCAAGGAGCTCGTCAATCGCGTCTTCGAGGACCTCACCAAGCGCATGGAGCGCAAGGAAATGGTCACGGGCGTGACCACGGGCTACAACCGCCTCGACCAGATGACCGCCGGGCTCCAGCCCTCCGACCTCGTCATCGTGGCGGCCCGCCCCTCTATGGGCAAGACCGCCTTTGCCCTGAACATGGCCATGCGCGCCGCCGTGCAGGACAACGTGCCCGTCGCCATCTATTCCCTTGAAATGTCGATGGACCAGCTCATGATGCGTATGCTCTGCGCATGGGGCAAGGTCGATCTCGGCCACCTGCGGCGGGGCTTCCTCGACTCCGAGGAATGGTACCGCCTCTACCACGCCGCCGACGTGCTCGGTCAGGCCCCCATCTACATCGACGACACGCCCGCCCTCTCGCCGCTCGAACTGCGCGCCCGCACCCGCCGCCTCAAGGCCGAGTCCGGCGTGGGGCTCGTCATGGTGGACTACCTCCAGCTCATGCGCGGCTCGCGGCGCACGGACTCGCGCGAACAGGAAATTTCGGAAATCTCCCGCTCCCTCAAGGGACTCGCCAAAGAAATGGACATCCCGGTCGTCGCCCTCTCCCAGCTCAACCGCAAGCTTGAAGAGCGCACGGACAAGCGCCCGCTCCTCTCCGACCTGCGCGAATCGGGCGCCATCGAGCAGGACGCCGACGTCATCATGTTCATCTACCGCGACGAAGTCTACCACAAGCAGCCCGACAACCCCCATCAGGGGACGGCGGAAATCATCATCGGCAAGCAGCGCAACGGTCCCATCGGAACGGCTACGCTGGCCTATCTCGGTTCCTACACCGCTTTTGAGGACCTCGAACCCGGACTCTCGCCCCAGCCTTCCGAGGCGGGCGGCGAATAACTGGAGGTACGCCATGAAACCCCTTGCCCCCATCGCACCCACGTCCATGCCCGATCTCGATCTCGTCGTGGAACAGCTGTGCGCGCCCTCCTCGCTGGAAACGGTGCTCCACCACCCGCTGCACGATTCGCCCATGCCCTCGCTTGAGGACTTGCAGGAAATCATGTCCCGGCTCAAGGCGGCGCTCTTCCCGGGCTATTTCGGCGTGTCCTGCGTGCATGTGGAATCCATGCGCTACCACCTCTCCGCGAATCTCGATTCCATTTTCCGCAAGCTGGCCGAGCAAATCCGGCGCGGCGGCTGCTTCGCCTGCGCCAGCTACGCCACCGACTGCATGAGCTGCGAAGACGTCTCCACCCGCAAGGCGATGGAGTTCATGCAGCGCCTGCCGCATATCCGCCGCCTGCTGGCCTCCGACGCCAAGGCCGCCTACGAGGGCGACCCCGCCGCCACCAGCCCGGGCGAAACCATTTTCTGCTATCCCTCCCTGCTCACCATGACCCACCACCGCATCGCCCACGAGCTCTACAAGCTCGGCGTGCCGGTGATCCCGCGCATCATTTCGGAAATGGCCCACTCCGCCACCGGCATCGACATCCACCCCGGCGCAACCATTGGGGAAGATTTCTTCATTGATCACGGAACGGGCGTCGTTATCGGGGAAACCGCCGTCATCGGCAAAAGCTGCCGCCTCTATCAGGGCGTCACCCTTGGTGCCCTGTCCTTCCCCAAGGACAGCGACGGCGTGCTCGTCAAGGGCATCCCCCGCCACCCCGTCCTTGAGGACAATGTGACGGTCTACGCCGGGGCCACCATCCTTGGCCGCATCACCATCGGCAAGGGCGCGATCATCGGCGGCAACGTCTGGGTGACAAAGGATGTCCCCGTCGGGGCCAAGCTGGTACAGCGGACCTCTGCCCAGTCCACCGAAGAGTCGCTGGTGGGCAAGGCATGAAAAAACTCTTCTGCTGCGCGTGCCTGCTGGCCCTCTTTCTGGCGGGTTGCGCCGATACGAAGATCAGGGCCAAAGGCGAATGGCAAGGCGGCGTATCCACTGAAATACGGCGGTAGAGTAACAGGATAATGCGGGGGAGGGGAGGAGAAACTTTTCTGAAGAAAAGTTTCTCCTCCCCTCCCCCGCGCCCCCTCCCCTCCTCTTCCAAAGACGTTCGACGAGTGGGGCGGCCGCGCGGCGGTCCGTGCCGGAACCGGGGTAGATAAGGCGTCCGCCCTGT